>JAFUFS010000009.1 GCA_017469745.1 Bacteroidales bacterium
ACAGTAAATTTCCGTAATTTTGTCCTTGGCGATCGTCATAGCGAAAGGGTTTGTTTTTGGTTTGTAGCTATTCCAAATTTACAAAAACTTTCGCTATTTTCCTAATAATCAGCTAGTTAAATTTCATCGAATTCACGTTAAATACTATGAGATCAAAGTCAAGATGGTGAAAGTGCTCGATCTTTCAACTGTAACTAAAGAAACTACAGTTGAAGATGGTATGACCCTGGTAGGCAAGCTTGCTGCTGGTGGTTCCATCGTATTAGGCAACGGTAAGTACACGCTGGCTAATGTAGATATCAATAGCGACGGTGCAATCACTGTCGGTAAATCTGGTATCAGCTGTACAGGCAACACAAACATCGTTCTTAAAGGCAAGAATAAGGTTAAAGGATTAGGCGAGAATTATCCTGGCATCTGGATTAAAGAAGGTTTTACACTCACGATCGAAGGTAATGGCTCACTTGAAGCTACTGGCAATTATGGTGCAGGCATCGGCTGTGCTTCATATACCCAAGATGAAGAAAATAATTGTGGTAATATCGTTATTAAGAGCGGTACAGTCACTGCAACGAGCGAAACAGCTGCGGGAATTGGAAGTGGTTATTCATCAGCCAATTCTGATTGTGGTAACATTACAATCGAGAAAGATGCCGTTGTAACGGCCAAAAGCGGCAGACCTGAGGCAGCTTCAATTGGTACTAGTGAGGGTTCTAGCAGCGGTAGAAGTAGATGCGAGAGCATCACTATCAAGAGTGGCGCAACCGTAACTGTAACTAAGAACAAGAATGCTGAAGCAGCTATCGGGAAAGGTAATGGTGGAAGCATGGGTACTGATCCTGTTATCGAGGAAGGTGCAAATATAACTACTATCATCGCAGAGTAGTTACGCTACATCATAAAACACTAACCCCGGAAGCATCCCGCTCCCGGGGTTTATTTATTATGGTTATCCGCAATTTGTGATTGGAATTACCTTAATTGACATATGGCAAGGTGATAACCTTTATTCTTCTTTATTCTTTGCAAAGAGAGAAAGAAAAACTGAAGAGAAAAAAGTCTTAACAATAAGATTTACATCTGCGTCAAGGATAATCCGTCGTATGAAATCTTGAAGCCATTGAATTGATTTGTGGCACGTAAAAAGGCTTCGGCCTTTTGTTTCAAGACTCCCAGGCTGATTTCATCCTGCCGACGCTTTATCTCGAAGAATGTCACGGAGTCCGAAAGTTCGTCGGCCGCAATCATGTCAATCTCGTTTTCTCCCTTGCGGTCCCACCAGCGGCCGATTCTGGTATATTCCCCGGCCTCCTTGGCCACGCGGTGGAAATATCGTTCAAGCATCAAGCCGCTGAATGTTTCGTAGTCGCGCTCGATGATTTCCTGCAACTTGGAATAATTCTCAATCTCCAGGATATAGTTGTACTTGAAGATAAACCGGAACCAGAATGAGTAGAACACGTCTTCCAGCTCATAACGGACGTTTTTGGTTGAACTCTTCTCAAACATGGGCTGCCGTCTTCGCCGTCTCCCTCGTTTCCCTGAGGAATTCGACTTCTTGTTCCCGGTCGTAAAATTTCATATCAAAGTATTTAATCCGAAACAGCCATTTCCGAAACGACCATTTCGCAACTGCAAATATAAAATTAGATTCCGATATTTCAAATTCTTTAACGTCCTAGACAGTGTAGGTGCCTGTCTTGAAGGCCACGATAAGGATGGCAGCCACAAGGAGGACAAAGAGGATCACGTACAGGAGGACGTAGGCAAGTCCTGTCTTGATGGCGAGGCGAAGGCTGCCCTTCCATGTAAGATTGAAAAGCTGGCAATAGTCGTAGACCAGTAGGGCGGCCATCAGCCAGAAGCCGATCTCACTGTTCCGCCCGAATGAAAGGATAAGGGCAAACAGCATGAAAAAACAGAATTGGCAGAGGACATAGGCTGCCGCAGCAGCAGATGCCGACAGGCTCATGCCGCGTTTCTTCAGGGACAAATACATGGCCAGCCACAGCATCAGGAAATTACCAAGGAACATGTAGACGCCCTGACTCCTCAAAGTCCCTTCAAATGCCGCCAAGGAAGCCTTTGCCGGCGAGTCCACTGCTTCCGGATGCTTGTCCAGACTGAATATGCACCTGTTATCATCGATAATCTGGATGATCTGGGGCACATTCTCCCTCCGGGCAGTCTCTCCAACCACAACGCCGACACTGTCCAGCTGCTCGACCCTCTCGCGCTTTGGAGTGGTCTCGGTCCGGTACTCGGGTTTCACTATTGAAACCAGCATGGCGAAAAAGGCGTAGAAAATGATCAATGAAGTCAACGGTGCCAGAAAACGCTCATGCTCACCGTGGATGTAGTCCTTGATCATGTAACCAGGGCGGAGAAGCAGATGCACGAAAGTGCGCTTCGCGTCATCATTGAGAAAGGGGATGCTGTCGAAGGCGCCCTTAGAAAAACCGCCTTTGGATGCAGCCTTCTTCTTAGGCTTGGCCCACGGGAACACTCCCAGTTTCTGCCAGATCCGGAAAGCCCTGATCCTGGCCACCAAACTATGTTTACGAATATTCATATAAAAAGATTACCAACCACAAAAGTAGCTATTTTTTGTGATTGGTAATCTTTTATTTCCGGGCCGGCCGCTAGAACTCGAAGCCGAAGGAGATCTTTGGCATGAACAAGGCTTTTTTGTCGGTCCTCTTATCGCCAAGAGGGGCTATGGTCTTGGCGCCCAGTCCGATTGTGAATCCGTGTCCGGAACGAAGACCCCAGCTCCAACCGACATTAGGCTCTATGAACAGGCCGTTTTCGAGGGTCATTCCACCCTTCTTCTCAAAGTCAAACCCGTGCATGAATCCGGTCTTGAGACCGACGACGGGAGTGCCTTTCTTATTCCTGAGGTAAGAATGGAAGTCCAGGAAGGCTTCGCCAAAGTAAGGATTCTCATCGCCGTTAGGGAATATGTAGCCACCTATTCCGGCACCAAGGTAAACGTTGCGGTTGAACATGTAGCCGTGGGATGTTTCAGCGCCCACCCAGACACCAAAGTGGTCTGTGATCGAGACACTTCCTTTGTAACCTTGCGATCTGTAGTCATTCTGGGCCGATGCACCAATGCATGATGCGACAATCAAAACTCCTGCAAGCAGGACTTTGTTAAGATGATTCATAAAATTCAAGTTAATAAAAACAACATTTCTCATGTGCCGGCCGGTGCACGGCTGGTATAATAGTCACAAACCGTGCCACTGCACAGCACATTTTAGGGCCGATCCTTGACCGGCCCTTAATACCTCGTTAATAACCACACTCTTGCCTGCAGTTACTTCAAGTTATATTATTTTTCAGATAAAAGCCTGAAAGGCCGATGTCATGCATCCACCCAAGGTCCTTCTTTATGCCGCCCTTCGTCACATTGCCGTTCATCCAATGCCATAAAGCCATCGGACGGCTCTCGTGAGGCGGGTTCATGAAACCGGCTTCAAGTTCCATGCGTTCTTTGCCACTACCGCATGAAAAGATCAGTAAGACAGCGGCTATGTAGAGGACGATTCTTTTCATGCTATAATAGAGAGGATTATGATGATGTAAAGTTAAAGAGTTCCTTATCTATTTTGATGGCTCTTATGCGATTCTGCAACCCTTTCAACTTTTCAATTAAGGCATCATAATCCAGACTCTCTCCATAAATGAAATGCTCCCTCATCAGGGCATAATCATTTCTCCATGACTCTGCAAGATCTCCTTTTGGAATGATGTCAACCAAGGATGGATGATGCTTGCTGTAATCGATTCCCCGAACTGAGTTGAACACTGATCGATGCTTGACAATATCCAGGTACATCCGTGTGTCTTCTAAAGCAGACTTGGCATATTCTGTTTCCATCAGTTGGGAAATATCGTAAAGATGCCTGGTCATGCGAAGGGTCCTTGGATGATCCTTTTGAAGTTCTTCGTGAAGGAGGAATATCTTCTCCATGAACGTCCGCGATGGATGCACTGACATCACATCAAAACAATAGTCAGAGAAAACATCCGGATAAGTTTTTGCAAATAAAGGAACAATCCGCAACGGTACACGGGGTTCCAAGAGAGAACGGCTGCTGAACTCAACCTTTATAGCAGCTGGAACATATCCAACAGAAGAATACAAGCTCCTATAAGGAACCACTACAACTGTCGGATCTTTATCAGAATCTTTGGATTCAACGAACTCAATATCGATATCCTTGTCCCCATTTCTTTTAGTTTATTCTTCAGTTCGCTCACCAAAGCCCCTCCAATAAACTTTCTTGTTCGTTTGCGAATATTATCCCTTTGAGTCTTCGTGTCCCCGGCGAGGCCCCACATTGACTTGTCTAAAGCCACGTCAACATCCTCGCTGAATCTGTCGATAATCCCCCACTTGGCCAGAGAAGTGCCACCCTTGAAAGACAGGAATTCCTTGCAAGAGCTAGAGAATAGGGCTTTAAGGATTAGGGTAACCCACCAATCCTTCTCTATCACATTCTCATTCATTCTGGGATTATCCATCAAGACGGCATCTACTATTGTTCGTCTTTGATTATCCGGTAATTCAATCCAATTCATTTTTCGCAGGCCAACATTGGTCGTATGATTCTCTGGACCCATTCAGGTGTCTTGTTGATCTCTAGTCTAAGAGTCTCCTGATCAGCATCATTTTCAATAAGGTCACGGATCCGGTTTATATGCTCTTGAGTCAGATTACTCTCCCCAATCGCTTTTAATGATTGGACTAACATAGGGAGAAGCTTATTGTTATATGTGAAGTTTGAAGGTACAGAACGCTTAAGAACGATATCCCTTCCTCTTATGCGTATTATTCTTGAAGCGCCATCAGTTAGATAAACCGAGCTGCTTGGGACCTGTTCAGATAAGCCCAACTGATTGGCTGCAGTCATGCCTGAAGGAATGATATGAGATGAGTCCCTCCTTGATATCGCTTTGACCAGTTCATCAGTTGTCGGATACTCTATCCCGAAAGGATTGACGCTAGGATAAAGGTATATTCCACGAGCTATACGGACAATCACACCATCTTTTTCCAAACGAGACAAATTCAGTCTCGCTTCTTGCGAAGATAAATCCGAGAAGTCGGTGCTGAATAATATGCTGCCTCGCCCCATATTCTCTATTGAGTGGAGCAACTTGGTGTAACTACTATCATGATGACGGCCCATCTTACTTCGTTTTTGATACAAAAAACGCAAAAATTCGTATCAAAAACAAGCGCTAATAAACCTTTTTTGCAACCAGCTTTATAAAAAGAAAATCAACCACTCGCGTAAGTGGCTGATTATCAACGTGGTCCCTGCAGGGCATGATCCTGCGACCCCCTGATTATGAGTCAGATGCTCTAACCAACTGAGCTAAGGGACCGATATCCCGAGTACTAATGTCGGGATTTATTCTTAAAACTCCAAATTACTTCGGAACTCACACTTTGATCTCGACCTCAACACCGGAGGGAAGCTCGAGCTTCATGAGAGCATCCACTGTCTTGGCGTTGCTGTCATCGATGTCAAGGAGCCTGCAGTAAGCGTCAAGCTCGAACTGCTCGCGGGACTTCTTGTTGACGAAAGTGGAACGGTTGACAGTGAAGATCTTCTTGTTGGTGGGAAGCGGAATGGGACCGTTTACCTTCGCACCGGTAGCCTTCACGGTGTCCACGATCTTGGCGGCTGACTTGTCAACCAGCATGTGATCGAATGATTTGAGTTTGATTCTGATCTTTTGACTCATATCAATAATTGATTTTTAACTTTCTTCAAAAAACTTTGTGTTAATCCTCATCGTCGAAGTGCCTAAAGCTGTAGCCACTCTTCTCGACGATCTCCTTTGCAAGGTTCGCAGGAACCTCGGAATAGTGGTCGAAGGACATCGTGCTGGTTGCACGCCCGGAGGACAGGGTCCTTAGGACAGTGACATAACCGAACTGCTCTGCGAGCGGAACGAAGGCCTTGACTATCCTGGCGCCGTTGGCGGTGGAATCCATAGCCTGGATCTGGCCGCGGCGACGGTTAAGGTCACCTACGATGTCACCCATGTAGTCTTCGGGGGTAACGACCTCCAATGACATGATGGGCTCGAGAAGAACCGGCTTCGCCTTGGGGCAGGCATGGCGGAAAGCCATGCGGGCTGCCATCTCGAAGGAGAGCTGGTCGGAATCGACCGGGTGGTAGGATCCGTCAATGACGGTAACCTTCATCGACTGGACCTCATAGCCGGCAAGTACGCCATTGGCCATTGCAGACTTGAAGCCCTTCTCGATGCTGGGGATGAATTCCTTGGGAATATTTCCACCCTTGACCTCGTTGACGAACTGGAGTCCGCTCTCGCCTTCATCGGCAGGGCCGATTTCGACGATGATGTCAGCGAACTTACCACGGCCGCCGGTCTGCTTCTTGAAGACCTCACGGTGCTGTACGGTACCGGTGATGGCCTCCCTGTAGTTGACCTGAGGTGCACCCTGGTTGATTTCGACACCGAACTCACGGCGGAGGCGGTCGACGATGATATCAAGATGGAGCTCACCCATACCGCTGATGATAGTCTGGCCAGTCTCGTGGTCGGCCCTGACGGTGAACGTCGGGTCCTCTTCAGCGAGCTTGCCAAGTGCGACGCCGAGCTTGTCCAGGTCAGTCTGGGTCTTGGGCTCGACAGCGATTCCGATCACAGGGTCGGGGAACACCATTGACTCGAGAATTACAGGATGGTTCTCATCGCAGATAGTGTCTCCAGTGCGGAGATCCTTGAAACCGACAGCCGCACAGATGTCACCCGCTTCCACGAAATCGATGGGATTCTGGTGGTTGGAGTGCATCTGGTACAGGCGGGCGATCCTCTCTTTCCTCGCTGTGCGCACGTTGTACGCATAGGAGCCGGAGTCAATCCTTCCTGAATATACCCTCATGAAGGCAAGACGGCCCACGAAAGGATCCGTGGCGATCTTGAACACGAGAGCGCAGAAAGGCTGGTCTGCGGAAGGGAGAAGGTCTTCTTCCTTCCCTGTCCTCGGGCTGGTGCCTTTGACGACACCCTTGTCCAGCGGGGACGGAAGGTAGCGCATGACAGCATCGAGGAGGAACTGAACACCCTTGTTCTTGAAAGATGAGCCGCAGCATGCAGGGACGATCTGCATTGAGATCGTACCCTTGCGAAGAGCTGCTATGATCTCTTCTTCAGTCAGGGAATCAGGATCCTCGAAGAACTTCTCCATGAGGGATTCGTCGCACTCGGCGGCGGCTTCGATAAGCTTGTTCCTCCATTTTTCGACGTCTTCCACCATGTCGGCGGGAACCTCCTGGACCTTGTAGTTGACCAGTTCCTCGCTGGAATCATAAACGATTGCCTTGCGGGAGATAAGGTCGACTATGCCCAGAAACTTGTCCTCGGAACCGATAGGAAGACAAACGGGAACAGCCTTGGCACCCAGCTTGGTGTAGATCTCATCGACACAAGCGAGGAAATCAGCACCCACGCGGTCCATCTTGTTCACATAAGCGATCTTGGGGACCCCGTACTTGTCGGCCTGGCGCCAAACGGTCTCGGACTGAGGCTGAACGCGTCCTACGGCACAGAAGGTCGCGATCGTTCCGTCAAGGACGCGGAGCGAACGCTCCACCTCGACTGTGAAATCGACGTGACCGGGAGTGTCGATCAGGTTGATCTGATACACCTTGCCTTCATAATGCCAGAAAGCAGTGGTAGCAGCAGAAGTGATGGTTATACCTCTCTCCTGCTCCTGTACCATCCAGTCCATGGTCGCAGCACCATCATGCACTTCACCGATCTTGTGAGTCTTACCGGTGTAGTACAGGATGCGCTCGGACGTAGTGGTCTTGCCGGCATCGATGTGAGCCATGATGCCGATGTTCCTGGTGAAAGTCAGATCCCTGCTAGCAGCCATCCGCGATAAAGATTAGAAACGGAAGTGAGCGAATGCCTTGTTGGCCTCCGCCATCTTGTGCATATCCTCTTTTCTCTTGAATGCACCACCTTCGTTGTTGTAGGCGGCCACGATCTCTGCACAAAGTTTTTCAGCCATGGAGTGGCCGGAGCGCTTACGGGCATAGCCGATCATGTTCTTCATGGAAAGCGAGACTTTCCTCTCCGGACGCAACTCTGTAGGCACCTGGAAGTTGGCACCTCCTACACGACGGGACTTGACCTCGATCTGAGGGGTCACGTTTTCGAGAGCCTTCCTCCAAATATCCAGAGGAGCCTTGTCAGAATCTTTCATCTTCTCGCCTACCATGTCAATGGCATCGTAAAAAATAGAATACGCGATACTCTTCTTCCCCTGCAGCATAAGATTGTTCACGAAGCGAGTCACCTCGACATCATGATACTTAGGATCAGGAAGTAGAATTCTCTTCTTAGGCTTCGATTTTCTCATTTTGAGTAAAAATTAAAGGTGATAAATAAAACGACTACTTCTTCTTGGAAGCTTTGGGCCTCTTGGCGCCATAGAGGGAACGGGACTGAGTCCTGCCTTCTACTCCAGCGGTGTCCAGTGCTCCGCGAAGGATGTGGTAACGCACACCAGGGAGGTCCTTTACACGGCCGCCGCGAACCAGCACGATGCTGTGTTCCTGGAGGTTGTGACCTTCGCCCGGGATGTAGGCATTGACCTCTTTGGAGTTGGTAAGGCGTACCCTGGCGACCTTCCTCATTGCTGAGTTAGGCTTCTTGGGAGTCGTCGTGTAAACACGAAGACATACGCCCCTCTTCTGAGGGCAAGCGTCCAGTGCACGAGACTTGCTTTGGGAGACAATGCTCTCGCGCCCTTTGCGAACTAACTGTTGAATTGTTGGCATAAATGATTGTAAATCTATTATTTATGTTTCTCCCCAAATAAATTGGGGCTGCAAATTTACAGAATATTCTTCAATTCACCAAAGTTTTACGCCGTTTTGATTGCATGCAGAGCCTTTGCAATTGACGGATTTTCACTATCTTTGAATATGAAAAAAAGTCTTCTTACCCTCATCCTCTGCGCCGCTGCGGCTGCTGTTTCATTCATCTCAACAGCACAACCCGCTTCCAGACAATCTTTCAACGAAGGATGGACCTTCACAAAGGACGGACAATCCAGGACCGTCGACCTGCCTCATGACTGGGGGGTCGAGGGACAATTCGACATAAGTTTCCCCGGTGAGACGGGAAAACTCCCCTGGTTTGGAAAGGCGGAGTACAGGAAGACGTTCAGGGTGGATGAGAGATCCTTCGCTTCGCTCAGGATGACAGGAGGCAAGTTATTCCTGGACATTGATGGGGCCATGTCCTGGGCCAAGGTGTACTGCAACGGGCAGTTCGTGACGGAGTGGCCTTACGGTTACGCATCCTTCTGGGCAGACCTGACACCTTTTATTAAAGAAGGTGACAACGAGATAAAGATCACCCTGGACAATCTCGAGGAATCGAGCCGCTGGTACCCCGGCGGAGGCATCTACCGCAATGTCTGGCTGACCGAGGCCGAACCTGTCGGCGTTGCGCATTGGGGCACGTACATGACGACCAAGGGCGACAAGGCCACCCTGCAGGTGACCCTCAGCAACTCCGGCGCCCCTGTCGAAGGTGTCGTCAGGACCGAGATCTATGAATATTCAGGGAGCTCCGTCGTAGCTTCTGCCGAGACCAAGGTCTCTTCGATCCAAGACAGCACTGTCGTGACCCAGGAGTTCGACATGACCGGTGCCGCCCGCTGGAGTCCCGACCACCCCTCGTTGTATGTAGCAGTTACAACTGTCGTCGCCGGAGCGGATGCCGAGCCTAGGCCGGGCTCGGACAACCGTCCGGCAGAAAACGAGTACATTACTACATTCGGCATGAGGGACGTCGAATACAGGGAAGACGGAATATTCATTGACGGAGTGAAGACCTTCCTCAAGGGCGTCTGCCTCCACCACGACGCCGGCGCCCTCGGAGCAGCCTGGAACAACACCGCCTGGGAAAGACGGTTCAAGATGCTCAAGGAGATGGGCTGCAACGCCATCCGCACCTCCCACAATCCCCCCGCCCCCGAATTCCTCGACCTCTGCGACCGCATGGGCTTCGTAGTGATGGACGAATTCTCCGACACCTGGACCTTGCCCAAGAAACCCAACGGTTACGCCCTTATATTCAATGACTGGGCCGACAAAGACATCAAGGCCATGATCCACCGCGACCGCAACCACCCTTCGGTCATCCTCTGGAGCATCGGCAACGAAACGAACGAGCAGGGCTACCCCAACCTCTACTACATCTCACAGCACCTGACGGATGTCTGCCATGCTGAAGACCCTACCAGGCCTACCACCTTCGGTTCCAACATAGCCTGGGCTTCGGAACAGGATTTCCGGAACACGATGGACATCTTTGGCTACAATTACAAGCCGCACCTCTACGCCAAGTTCCACGAAGCCAACCCCGGCAAGCTCTACCTCGGCAGCGAGACGGCCTCGACCATCAGCACCAGGGGCGTCTATTTCTTCCCCATCGAGGAAGATCCAAGAGGCAGGGAATTCTGCGAGAAAGACTTCCAGATCAGTTCCTACGACCTTCACACAGTCCCCTGGGGCCAGATCCCCGAAGAGGAGTGGAAGTACGAGGATGAGAATCCCAGCTGCCTCGGAGAGTTCGTCTGGACCGGCTACGACTATCTCGGAGAGCCGACACCATATAACCAAGACCTGACCATACTGGACAATTTCCAGGACCCAGCCACCCGAGCCAAGGCAGAAAAGGAACTGGCAGAAAAGGGTTCCGTTTCCACTCCTTCAAGGAGTTCCTATTTCGGAATAATAGACCTGGCCGGTTTCCCGAAAGACAGGTTCTGGCTCTACCAGGCCCGCTGGTCGGACAAGACGGTCCTCCACGTCCTCCCTCATTGGAACTGGGAAGGCAAGGAAGGACAGATGATTCCTGTCCATGTCTACACCAACTGCGACAAAGTTGAACTGATCGTAAACGGAGAGTCAAAGGGTACCCTCGAGCGCGCCGACAAGCAGTACCGTCTCCGCTGGGACGACGTGGTCTACCAGCCCGGGAAGGTCGAGGCCGTGGGCTGGAAGGACGGCCGCAAGGTTGCCTCTGAGACCATTAAAACTGCCGGCCAGGCCCGTAGGATCAAGCTCGACCTTGAAAAAGGTTTCGGAGAAGGAGACCTGTTCTATGTCGACGTGAAGATTACCGACAAGAAGGGCAACTTCGCCCCTACAGCAAGTAACAACTTGAAATTCAGCGTTAAGGGTCCGGGTGAGATACTGGCCGTAGATGCCGGTGACCCGACCTGCCTGACTCCGTTCCGCAGCGACAGCATCAATGCTTTCAACGGCCTGGCTTCGGTCATCATCAAGGCCAAGCCCGGGGCTAAAGGCAAGATCGTCGTGATCGCCACGTCCGAAGGAATGAAAAAAGGACGGACTAAAATCCGGCTCTAAGACGGCCTTTAAGTGGCCTCAGAGATAGCGTTTTTCGCAACAGCCTATTCATTAAACACTTATGGAAAACGCCTAGCTTAATTATCTATGCGATTCTTGTAAAATATTAATAAACAATAAATTACAAATCACGCCTATGATGAACATGAAACGAACACTTTTGATTGCGGCTGCTGCACTGTTGTGCGTTGCTGCAGCAGGACAGGAGAGGATCACCAAGGCCAACTACGGACTTGCCGAAAGGTTCTCTGCCAAGAAGGTGAACCAGATGGTCTTTTCAACCAGGGTCCAGCCCCGGTGGTTCAAGGACGGAGACAGGTTCTGGTACGACTGGCAGTCTCCCAAGGGGACAAACTACTACATCGTGGATCCCGTCAAGGGCACAAAGACCGAGGTCTTCGACCTTGAGAGACTCGCGATGGAACTGACCGAAATCACCAAGGATCCCTTTGACGCCCAGCATATTCCCATAACGGGACTGAGGCTGAAAGACGACAAGGTCTTCACTTTCGACATCCGCAGCACCCAGGACAAGGTTGAGAAACCCGACACCACCAAGGCTAAGAAAGGCGGTAGACCCGGTGGCTCTGCGGCCAGGCCAGGAGCCCCTGAGAAGAAAGTCTTCCATTTTGAATATGATTTCGCTACCCGCACCCTGAAGGACGTGACGGAAGAGAAGGAGAACGAGGTTAAGAAGTACCCCACCTTCGCCTCGATCTCCCCTGACGGTACTGTCGGTGTCTACGCCAAGAATTCCAACCTCTGGATCATGGACTCGACCAACCTCAGGAAGGCCGCGAAGGATCCCAAGGACAGCACCATCGTGGAGCATCGCCTGACCTCCGACGGAATCAAACAGTTCGGCTTCGGCTACGGCAACTATTCGGGAGACACCGAGACCGACACCACCCGCCGCTCAAATCCCGGCGAACTCGCATGGTCACCCGACTCGAAGCATTTCGCAGTGACCAAGTGGGATACCAGGAAGCTGGAAGACCTCTGGGTCATCAATTCAGTGAGTTCGAAGCGTCCTAAGCTCGAGACCTACAAGTACCAGATGCCTGGAGAACCTGGCCCGAAGGGTTACCTCTATGTCTACACCCTCAACGGCACAGATGCCACCTGCAAGCAGATCAAGGTCGACGCCTTCAAGGATCAGGACTTCAACATCCAGAGCGCCCGCAGGCTTGCCAAGGACAGCTACGGCGACTACTTCTCCAACAAGTGGATGGGAGACGAGAGCGGCTTCTATCTCATCCGCCAGAGCCGCGACATCAAGAGGGTAGACCTCTGCTGGATAGGCCTCAACGCAGATTCCGCAAAGGTCATCATCCCCGAAAGGTCCAACACCTACATCGAGACCAAGAGGCCCTTCCTCGTCAAGGACGGCAAGCAGATCATCTGGTGGTCAGAGCGCAACGGCTGGGCCAACCTCTACCTCTATGACAAGGACGGAACCCTTGTCAGGAAGATCACCGACGGAGCATTCCACGTGGACAATGTCCTGGGAGTGAACGAGAAAGAAGGTTATGTCCTGCTGAGCGCCTGCGGAGTCAACAAGGACGAGAACCCTTACCAGATGCACACCTTCAGGGTGCCTCTCACAGGCGGAGCCCTCCAGCAGCTCGACATGGACGACATGGACGTGCTCTCGACAGCAAGTGATGACGCCAAGTACTTCGTGGCCAACTATTCAAGGGTCGATTACACTCCCAACGTGGCCATCTTCGGTGCCGGCGGAAGGAAGATCCTCGACCTTGAGGAAGCCGACCTGAGTCTCCTCCTGGAGGCAGGCTACAAATTCCCGGAGCGCTTCAAGGTCAAGGCCGCCGACGGCGTGACCGACCTCTACGGAGCCATGTACAAACCTTACGACTTCGACTCGACGAAGGTCTATCCGATCTGCGACTATGTCTACCCGGGTCCCCAGGTCGAGGCCAACAACATCTCCTGGAGCAAGAACTTCACCAGGGTCGACCGCCTGGCACAGCTCGGAATCATAGTCATAACCGTGGGTAACCGCGGCGGCCACCCCAACCGCTCGAAGTGGTACCACAACTACGGCTACGGCAACCTTCGTGACTATGGCCTAGAGGATCAGAAATATGCCATCCAGCAGATCGGCGCCCGACATCCGTTCGTGGATCTTGAGAGGGTCGGCATCCACGGCCACTCAGGCGGAGGTTTCATGAGCACCGCGGCCATCCTCAAGTATCCTGACTTCTTCAAGGTGGCGGTCTCCTGCGCCGGCAATCACGACAACAGCATCTACAACCGCTGGTGGAGCGAGCAGCACCACGGAATCCTGGAGAAGATCGACAAGGGCGACACAACCTTCGTCTACCACATCGACACCAACCAGGAGCTGGCCAAGAACCTCAAGGGCCACCTGATGCTGGTCCATGGCGACGTGGACAACAACGTCCACCCGGCCAACACCATCAGGGTCGTCAACGCCCTCATCAAGGCCAACAAGCGTTTCGACATGCTGCTTCTCCCGGGCCAGAGGCACGGTTTCGGCGACATGAATGAATATTTCTTCTGGAGGATGGCCGACTACTACTCCGAGTGGCTCATCGGCGACTCCCAACGCTCCCGCGTGGACATCGTCCAGCTGAATAACGATTGACCCTTGTCATCCTGAGCGGCAGCGAAGGATCTACCGTCCGTAGAGCTGGCGCTCGATGACGCGCCGCTTCAGAGCAGAGCCATATTCATATTCACCGACCTCTATCGAGTCAAGAAGGTAGAGGTCGGTTCCTTTGAATATGGTACCTTCCGCTACGGTGCGGATGGCGAGGATCTTGTCGATCGCCTCCTTGGGGACGATAAGATGGCAGGGAATGATGTAGGCTACGGGATTGCAGGCCACAGCATGGGCAACCGCACGCACTCCCCGGGGATTGCCGCAAAGGTCCGCCAACTGGCTGTAGCTCAGTAGTTTTATTCCTTCATCGGGAAGGATTGGAGTCCCGTCCTCATGGTGGGTAAAGAGGTAGAGACGGTGCCAGACATCAAGCTGGAAGGGGGTTCCGAAGAGCTTCATGTCATCCCAACCGGTCCGGGCAGACAGTGCAACAAGTTCGTCCATTCCGACTTTACTGACGACAATCTCGTTCACCGCCCCTTCAGGAAGACGGTTCACCTGGTCGGCGATCCGGGGAAGATGCCTGAAATCCGCGCACACGGAAGCGATCTTCCCGTCGATGCGCGTCACCACCCATCTGATGTCTTTTTTCATAACGTAAATCCTTGACCCTCAAATATAATCAAATATAACGAAAAATCCGTTATCTTTAAGATCCAACGTTTTCCCTGACTATCCATTCCCTGAAGAAAGGATCCTCTATCTCGTAGTGGTCAGAGTAGATCACATAGCCCTCCTTCTGCATCCGCTTCAGTGCACTGTAAACCGTACTCGTACGATACTCTCCGGTTTGCAAGGGCTTCCCCGACGACAACTGCTGCAGAATCCACTTGTTTGTCCTTTTGAAATTCATCCAAAGCCTCTCATAATCTAAATCATGAGTGGTGACGATATGGTCGATAGCCACCTTTAGCGGACTGAGCGTGCCTGGTTGCAAAACGCCGATCTGCCAAATATTTGCCGCCAGCTGCTGCGAATAATAAGGGTGACATCCGGTATAGTCCAGAATACTGTAAGCCAATGTGTCGCATGTGTCTGGATAGCACGGTGCGAGACGTTCTGAAAGATATTGGTGGAAGTCCTCACGCGGTATTTTTGCGAGCCGCATCATCTCACCGAAATGGTAAAAGGGCGACTTTATGTTCTCAAAAATATCCGTCATCATACTTTCTTGACTGCCCAGCAGAATATAGTTGATATGCTGTTGCTCTTGCATAATTGAACGAAGCTTTTTATCCAGATTTGGAGCCAGATCGCAGATCTCCTGGAACTCATCCAACACGATGATGATACGATCTTGTTCAGAATGCGCTTGTTCAATCAGAGTCATGACATCTTCGATGAGAACATTCCCATCAACGCCCGGCTGGAAAGACACATCTATTGATCCGGTAATGGGATTGGAAGATACTGTAGGTATTATGCGGAAGTGAGTAATCAAATGACGGACACGCTCCAGAGGGTGAACTTTAAGGAACTCCCGCAAGAGTTTTGCTGACAAATCTGAAACAGATGTTACTTGTTGCAAATTAATGGTAATGTACTTTCTGCCTGTCTGCTTCACTGCTTTTGCCACTACACTGCTTTTGCCGAAACGGCGAGGACTGATAATCACCAGGTGGTTCGCACTGTTCACAAACTCCTTGATATAGGCGACTTCCTTCACTCTGTCAGTGAAATACTCTTCCTCTACGATAGTGCCAAACTTGAAAGGGTTTTCCATACTACGTATTTTTTCGTTACGAAATTTTTCGTAATGCAAATATACAACTTTTTCATATTCAGGGATAGTTTATTAACTTTTAACTGGTTTTTGCGACTTACCGGTAGAGACAGGATAATGACAAAACAGGAGTTTGAACATATCTCCAAAACCCTGACAGGAGACTTGGTTGGTCTGGCGAGAAGATTCACCAGGGCTACAGGTGGCCCTGAGGAAGGCGAAGACATCGCCCAGGAAGAGTCGCCGATTAAAGGCAACTAAGGAAGAAGCCTTTGCGGGGGGAATCGGAGTTGGAGATCCTGCCCTTCAGGCGCCAGACGCGGTTGTAGATGACGCTCTTCTCCTTGCCCATGAGGGCCGAGATGGTAGTGGTCGAAAAACCGGATGAGACGAAGCTGTAGAGCAGGAAATCGTCTTCCTTCCAGGCCGGAAAGTCCTCGCGCAACTTAGTCATGACTCCATTTTTGGAAGCGTCCAGGATGTCTTCAAGACTTCTCTGGACCTTTTTATCGTTGCGGAGGCCTTCGACGATCGACTTGACCTCTTTCAAGATTCTGGGCTGAAGGTTGTTAGTCCCTTCATAGATGTAATATTGCTCGCAGAGCCTCTCCAGGGCGTCGAAGCCAGGTCCTTTCGGCATCTCGGCCGGGTCCTGGGCCTGTCTAAGGGCCTGCTGCAGATCCTCCGCAATCGTCATGTACCTGTCCCTCTCGGCAATCTCTTCCTCGAGTCGCCGCTGCTGCCCGGAACGATAGTAGAGATAGGCGGCGATCAAAACCCCGACCACCAGAAGGGCAGCGAGGGCAAGCAGCCATAGCTTGAGCCTGGCTGAGCGCAGCTTCTCCGCCTGGATCTCGTTCTGACCTTGGAAATATTCCCTCTGGCTTGCTGCTACAGCCTCTCCGAGAGCATCCGACTGGGCCTTGTTACCATATTCAGTGACTCTCTCGAGGGCCTTGAGAGCCTTGGCGGTATCGCCGGAACGGGAAGCAATCTGATACTCCCTGAAAGCAGCGTCGGCAGCGTCTTCGTCCGTCTCGGCAGAGGCCTTCGCCTCCGAAAGCCACCTCGAAGCTTCGGAATTCTTGCCTGCCAATGAATAGGAATATGCGAGGATCCCCTTGTCGGAGCAACTGAGCGGATAGCCGAGCTGGTCGGTAGCCCTAGAGAGGAGATCTATCGCCAGGGCAGGATCAGGCTCATCCTTGCTCACAGCCAGCAAGGCATAGGATTCGAGGCATCTCGCCTCGAGGAGGGTGTCCCCCATCTCATGAGCGTCATAAAGCACGCTCTTGAATATCTCTTCTGCCGTTTCGTACTTCCCGGCTGCCGACTGGGCCTGGCCGATTTCCAGCACGGCTTGCTGACGGTCCGATTCCAGACCTGCCGCCTTGAAGGCTTCGGAAGCCCTTCCGAGATAAAGGATTTCATCAGGGGAATTGCCGGTCGCCCCGCTTATCCTCGCCATGTCCCGGCAGATAAGGCCTTCATGATGGCGGTCACCGGCCTTCCGGGCATATTCAAGAGCCCTTGTGTAGGAAATAATGGCAGCGGAACTGCTGCCGTCGTTGAACTGGGCCCTGCCAAGGCAGTACAATGCCCTGGCCTTCCGGGAATCATCCCCACGCCTTTCAAACCAGTCTGCAACCTTGGCGACATCGGCGGAACTGACCGTGTTGACGTATCCCAGCTCCTCTTCCATCCTGTCCAGGACTGCATTCATCTGGGTGTCCAGCCCGGTAGTGCAGGAAAGGGCAAGAAGGCAGACGAGGGTGAAGAGTATGGTGCGGCAGGATCTCATTCTTCGTTCCTCCAGCCTTGGGCCTTGACCGGAAGCTCGACTCCTTCGGGGGTGACAAGCACAGCACCCACTTCTCTCTGAGCCATGTGGCCGATTATGTCAAAGGTCTGGAACTCCCGGCGGAACTTCTCAGCCGAGAGGATGGGGATGGTGAACAGGAGCCGGAAATCGTCACCGCCGTTCATGGCAGCCGAGATCGGGTCTATGTCCATCTCCTTTCCGGAAGCAAAGCTGTTGCCTTCGAAGGGAATCTTGTCAGCGTAGACCTTCACGCCGAGTCCGGAATCCCGGACCAAACGCTTGAGGGTGTCCGACAGACCGTGTGACACAAGATAACCATGTGAGGGATATATTCCTGCCTCTTCAAGACGGGCAACCGCAGAGGAAGGCACCTCGGGCTTGAGATAGCTTCCGATCAGCATCTTGTACTTCTCCAGATCCGGCTGGGCGGAGTCATCCTTGGTCTTTTCAAATGAACGCTTTTCCCTCTCGAGGATCTGCTGACCCAGGTAGGCGGCACCGAGGCTGCCCGAGATGCAGACCAGGTCCTTGCTCCTGGCCTTCACAGTACGGCCACGGGTAAGCTTGAACTCCTCTCCAACAGCAGACACGCTCACTGCCAGTCCGTTGGGAGAAGGAACCAGGTCCAGATCCAAAGACTTGAACCCATGTTCTTTGGCAGCGGTAACGACTCCTGACCATAGCTCCCTGACATGCCTGAAATCCAGTTTGGCCGAAAGACCGAGCTTAACGGACAGGCTCCTGGGATGGGCCATGGAGGCGTAGATCTCTCCCGCAAGGGCAGAGACACACTTATAGCCAAGATGCTTCAGGGGGAAATAGGTCAGGTCGAAATCTATCCCTTCCACGAAGAAACGACTAGACTGGACAACAGTGCTGCCCGGAGCCGCCTCGAAAGCCGGTTTTTCCTCGCGATCGAAGCCCGTACCTTCGAAAAGAAGGGCTACAGCCTCCTCCTTGCCATATTCATAGAACGTTTCTTCTGCCATGGGATTACTTTTTTTGACTACGATATGACAAAATTAGCACAATTTGTTAAATTTGTAGTTACTGAATAATGAATCACATCATGAAAAGAACTATCCTCTTCCTCATGGCAGCCCTCATGATCCTGCCCATGAGCGTTTCCGCAAAGAAAAAGACTGCGGACATCAAAGTCATCTCCTACAACATCCGCATGGGCGTAGCAAAGGACGGCACCAATTCCTGGGAGTTCCGCTACCCGGCATCCGCAATGATGATCGACGACCAGAAGCCGGACATCTTCGGAGTACAGGAAGCCTTTGACTTCCAGGTTAAATACCTTGAGGAAGCTTGCCAGGACTACAAGAGCATCGGTGTCGGCCGTGAGGACGGCAAGCACGAGGGCGAGCACATGTCCATCTTCTACAACAAGAAGACCACCAAGCTTATCAAATGGGGAACATTCTGGCTCTCAGAGACTCCGGAAGTCCCTTCAATGGGTTGGGATGCCGCATGCTACCGCACTGCTACCTGGGCTCTCCTGAAGGACAAGGCCAGTGGCAAGAAGTACTACTATGTCAACACCCACCTCGACCACGTCGGCTGGGAAGCCCGCAAGAACGGCATGAAGCTCATCGTGGACAGGATCGACAGCATCAATCCAAAGGGACTCCCCATGATCGTCACCGGTGACTTCAACATGACTCTTGACCGTCCCGAGTTCGACGACATGAAGAAGATGATGAAGAACGCCCGTGAGGAGGCCGTCAAGACCGACCACCACCAGACCTTCAATGGCTGGGGCAAGGCCAGTCCTAACAGCATAATCGACTTCATCTGGTACAAGGGCTTCTCTTCCTGCACCGAGTACGAGACCATCACCAAGCCCTACATGGAGCGTAAGTACATCTCCGACCACTATCCTATCAGGGCCACGCTGATCTTCTAGTTCAGAACATTCAAAGAACCCAGTCATGAAAAGGACACTCCTTCTGCTCATGGCAGCCCTCATGGTGCTGCCCGTGAGCGTTTCCGCAAAGAAAAAGACTGCGGACGTCAAAGTCATTTCCTACAACATCCGTTACGGCACGGCCAAGGACGGAGACAACTCCTGGGAATTCCGCTATCCTGCAGCTTCTGCTATGATCAACGACCAGAAGCCGGACATCTTCGGTGTACAGGAAGCCCTGGATTTCCAGATCACCTATCTCGAAGAAGCCTGCCCTGACTACAAGAGCGTAGGTGTCGGCCGTGAGGACGGCAAGCACGAGGGCGAGCACATGTCCATCTTCTACAACAAGAAGACCACCAAGCTTCTCAAGTGGGGAACTTTCTGGCTCTCAGAGACTCCCGAAGTGCCTTCAAAGGGCTGGGACGCACAGTGTTTCCGCACTGCTACCTGGGCTCTCCTGAAGGACAAGGCCAGCGGCAAGAAGTACTACTACGTCAACACCCACCTCGACCATGTCGGCTGGGTGGCCAGGAAGAACGGCATGAAGCTGATCGTCGACAGGATCGACAGCATCAATCCCAAGGGACTGCCGATGATCGTCACCGGCGACTTCAACATGAGGATCGACCGTCCTGAGTTCGACGACATGAAGAAGATGATGAAGAATGCCCGTGAGGAAGCAGCGAAGACCGACCACCATCAGACCTACAACGGCTGGGGCAAGGCCAATCCTGACTCCATAATCGACTTCATCTGGTACAAGGGCTTCACTTCATGCCCCGAGTACGAGACCATCACCAAGTCTTATCTGGGACGTCAGTACGTTTCCGACCACCATCCCATCAGGGCTACGCTGGTCTTCTAGAACATGAGACGATTCCTTCTAATAGTATTCATTCTTTTCGTTGGAGTAGCGGCCGATGGGCAGACTGCCTTGAGGACTGCCAGGCCTGAGGACAATGGCATGGACGGGACCAGGCTGTCGCTGATGGACAGGGTCTTCGAAGATGCTGTTGCTGAGAAGGCTGTCCCGGGAGCGGTTGTCTCTGTTGTACGAGAGGACAAGATCGTCTACCTGAAGGCTTACGGCAACAAAGCCCTCGTACCTTCCGTGGAGCCCATGACCACCGAAACCATGTTTGACCTGGCTTCGGTCAGCAAATGTGTCAGTACCACCCTTTCATTCATGCAGTTGATCGAGAGCGGAAGGGTACGGCTGACTGACAGGGTGGACATGTACATCCCTGGGTTCAAGCCTTGGGAAGACCCTGAGACCGGCGAAAAGGTGGATATTATCATAAGGGATCTCATGACGCATTCATCCGGACTTGATGCCTACGCTGCCGTAGACGCCTATGTCGCCGAATTCGGAGAGAAGACCCCCGAGCAGTTCGAACAGTTCATCGCTACCCGTGCGGGCAGGCATTTCCGTCCAGGGACCGACTGTCTCTACAGCTGCCTCAATTTCGTAACTCTCCAGAGAATCCTGGAAAGGGTCACCGGCCAGAGACTCTGCGACTACGCCAGCGAGCATGTCTTCAAGCCTCTCGGGCTGTCCCACACTTGCTATTTCCCAGTAGGAAAAGCATTTGATAAAGGCCTGAAGAAACGCTGTGCTCCGACCGAGGTCCAGGCTGACGGCCTTCCGCTTGTAGGAACTGTCCATGATCCCCTAGCAAGAAGGATTATGGGAGGCAATTCCGGCAATGCCGGTGTCTTCTCGGATGCAAGGGACCTGAGCGTCATCTGCGCCGCCATAATGAATCACGGAATCCTTCCTTCAGACGAAGGCAAGCCGGAGAAACGCATTCTCGGACCGATGACCGTAGATCTTATGTGCACGGCTCCCCGGCAGAACGATCCTAAGGTCGGCCGCGCCCTGGGATGGGACAAAGACGGAATGAATCCCGGCACCCGCGGGGATATATTCAATGCAGAAGACTGTATCTGGCACACCGGTTACACCGGCCCCTCGGTGTTGATCGACATGGAGAACAAGACTGCACTCATCATCCTCGCCAACAGGGTACACCCTGAGGACAAGGGCAGCCTTGCACGCCTGCGCGCACAGGTTGCGAACATCGTCGCGGGAGCTATCGTAGACTAGATCAGTTCGCGGATGATTTCGTCCGAAGTGAAGAAATGGTCTTCGGGGATGCGGAGAGATTCTTCGCTTCTAGATTCTTCGCTTCGCTCAGAATGACAGGGGACCAGGGCTCCTTCGGAGAGAAGGCGGTCGACGGGGGCGTCGCCGGCAAGGGAACGGAGTTCCGCCTCCGGAAGGCCTGAATCAGTACGCAGCGGCAACATAATCCTCTCGATCCGGATGTCCTCCGGCGAGAGGATTTCTTTTTCCTGTGAATATTTTAACACAGAGCAGCTGTTCCATGACCTGACACCATCCTTTGAAAGCGAGTGCGCTCCGGGACCGAGGCCGACATAGGGAACCCTTTTCCAGTAAGCACTGTTGTGGACTGCTTCCCGGCCGGGAAGGGCGAAGTTGGAGACCTCGTAATGGTGATAGCCGGCCTGTCCAAGATGCTCACAGAGAATGTCGTACTGCCTTCGGCACTGCTCGTCCGAAGCTTCTGTGAACTTCCCTTTTTCGATCAGTTTTTCAAGGGCGCTGTCCTCTTCAATCGAGAGCTGGTAGGCTGAGATGTGTTCCGGTTTCAGTGCCAGGGCTTTGTCTATCGTCTCCATCCAAAGTGATTCGGAGAGCTGCGGCAGGCCGAAGATCAGGTCGATGCTAATGTTGCCGACTCCACACCGGCGCAGGATCCTGAAAGCCTCGACGGCGGCCGCCGAGTCATGACGACGGTTCATCCATTTCAGGATCCGGTCGTCAAAGGACTGGATGCCCATGCTGATGCGGTTCACACCAAGTTCCAGCAGGCCTTTCACATATTCATCACCCTTCCGGACGATGTCTTCCGGGTTGACTTCGATGGTGAACTCGGTGAAGGGAGGGAGATTCTTCGCTGCGCTCAGAATGACATTATTATTATTTCTTTGGGCTTCGCTCAGAATGACACTTACGACCTTGGAAATAACATCAAGCGGAAGCACCGATGGGGTGCCTCCGCCTATGTAGAGGGTATTTACCGAAGAGGTTGAAGCTATCTCGTCCCGCCGAGAGGCTATCTCGTCACAGACGGCATCGGCATAAGAGTCGAAACAGAGATTCTTCGCTGCAAGATTCTTCGCTTCGCTCAGAATGACACTACTATTCTGCCGTTGGGTGCCGGGGACCAGAACGGAGTAGAATCCGCAGTAGGTGCAGAAACTCTCACAGAACGGAACGTGGAGATAGATCACAGGTTCAAGCCGTCAATGAAGCGGCACGGCTTAACGGAGCAGGAGCTCGGTCTTGCCGAGGAAGGCCTGCGCGGTGTAAGCCTCAACGGTGTAGATTCCAGCCTGGTAGGACGGGATGTCGTTGAGATAGATGCTGAGGTCGACCTCCTTGCCCTGGTAGTCGACTTCACGGGAAGCGGAAGCAACCATGGTCTGTCCGTTGTAGCTGAAGGAAGTCTGGTTGCTGTTGGTGAGGAGGATTCCCTCCGGATCCTTTACCCTGAGGTAGACCCTGACGGGGCCCTTGGGAGCAAGTTCATTCTCGACGAGACTCAGGGAAGCGAGAAGCCTTACGACCCTGCTGCTCCTGTCGGTCACCTTGTCGGAACTGTTGTAAGCGGCCACGCTCAGACCCCTTGACTTGATCACTGAACCGGCGGCCACCTGGCCGGAGAGGTTCTCGACCTGGCCCTTGAGCTCTGCATTCTCGGCCCTGCTCGATGCTGCCTCCTTGCGGGCTGCAGCGGCATCGGCCGTGAGCTTGTGGTTCAGGGTGTTAAGGGAATCGATCTGGACGATGTAGTTCCTCATTATGCTTCTAAGGGTACCGAGTTCCTTCTCGTACTGACGCATCTTTGCACGGTTGGTAGCTTCGGTCTTCTGGATCCTTTCGATGAGCTGGTTGACCTCCTCCCTGGAGGAATCCAGCTGGCTGTTCACGGACTCGTAGTCCGAAGAAAGACTCTCATAGTCTCCACGAAGGGCGATCATCTGCTGGGTGAGGTCTTCCTTCTCAGCGTTCAAGTCCTTGACGAGCGAAGACTTTGTGGCCCAGACGTATGCAAGACCGGCGGCCATGAGGGCGGCCACGGCCACGAGGGCCCACATGACGTTCTTCAGGCTCTTGTTCTTCTGCTCCTGAGCTTCGCGCTCGCGGCGCTCCATGATAGGGTCAATTTCTGCCATAATATCAGATTTATTTAATCAACTTACAAAAATAGCAAAACTATTTCTTTTTCGTATATTTGTGAATACAGCAAAAATCGCACTAATCATGACTTATCTCAGAAGAGCGATAAAGTATTTTATCTGGTTTGCCATTGTTCTTTGCATTACTTTGGCGATAATGGTTGCCTTCGACCTGGTCGAGGCCGACCCTAAGGTAATGTTCAGGGAAGGCACGAAGTCTCTCTGGCAGATTGCGGCGCTGTTCGCAGTACTGGCGGGGGTCTATCCCCTGTCCGGTTTTGCCAAGAGAGATGCTGTCATCCCGGGAGAATTCCCCGAGATTCGCGACAAGATCATAAGCCTGATGAAGCAGAGGGATTATGAGCTTGAGTCTGAGGAAGGCGAGAACATGACCTTCCGTCTCAGAACCGGTTTCAGGAGGGCCATGAAACTGTACGAGGACAGGATCACGATGGTGCACGAACCCGGAGGATTCCAGATGGAAGGGCTACGGAAGGACCTGGTCCGAATCATCAGTTTCCTGGAATTCAAGTTCAAGGACAACAGTGAAGACGAGTATTCCAAATCTTGAATATCATGAAAGAAGAAGAATTCAAGACCGTTCTTACGGTCAATGACGCGATCAGCGCGCAGATGGTTGCCGGCATGCTGAACGAGAACGGCATCCCCGCCGCTGTGTTCGGCGCAGATTCGACCGCCCTGCTGAATGTGGTGGGGAAGATCGAAGTCAAGGTCAACGCGGCAGACTATGATGCCGCCATGGAACTCATCAATGCCCCCGGAGAGGACATCGAAGAGGCTGAGGCAGGAACCGAGGAAGAGGAGGATTAACCCAGAATGTGTGAAGCTGCTGCGCAGAGGGCTTCGTAAAACTCTTTGCCGTAGACAGCTGTCAATGGCTCGCGGAGGAATTCGTAGACACGGATTCCTTCGCGTTTTCCTTTCTCATAGGCATCCTTGCAAAGGTGCCAGCGATGGACATTCAAGGCCTGGCCACCGTCAGAAAGCTTTGTAACACGGATAGGATACAGCCAGCAGGACTGGGGCTTGCGGAAGGAACAAGTCCCGGCGAAGAAGCACTTCTCAATGGAACAGAAGCAGTTGCCGGATTCGTCGAATGTAGTGAAAGCACATTCTCCGGTCCCGTCCACAATAGGGGTCACGATGTCACCCTCGCGGTCAATGATGAAGAAACCATCCTTGTCCACCTGGGCACGACCCTGCGGACGCATGAGCTCCGAGTAGACCGGATAGTGCTTCTCCAGGTCGTCCAGCTCGGCCTCCTCCAGAGGGGCACCGCTGTCTCCAATGATACAGCAGCAGCCCTTGCAGACAGGGTAGTCGCAGGCAAAATATTCAGTGACAACATCTTCCGAGACCAGGATGTCACCGATTTGAATGATCGTTCCGAAATTATTCCTGTGGTTTGACGACATATTCGATCCTCATTCCTTCGGACAGGGAGCCGAAGATCTCCTTCACCTTGTCGGCCGTGACAGCATTGATCTTGTCCGCGTAGCCGGTCAGGACATCCTTTCCAGCCGAATAGCGCATCAGGATGGCGTCAGCATAGTTGCCGGGATCCGCCATGGCGGTGGAATATTCATTGGCAAGAAGCGACTTGCAGGATGCGAGTTCTGCGGGATTTACCGGGTTGGAGAAGACGTCATCGATCGCCTTCCTGGCCGCCATGAGTGCCTCGGAGGTCCTGTCCGACCCTCCTTCAAGCCCTTTCGGCAGACCTTCGTCGGGGACGGGCGTGAAATTGAACACGATTTCGACCGCCTCCTGAGGGATAGTGCTGAACTTCTGGGACATCGAGACGCTGAAGCCTTGCTCCGCCATCGTGCCGCTGAGCCTGCGCTTGAGAGCCAGGGATGCTATCCTGAAGGCCATGTAACTCTCAGTCGTGAAAGGATAGGCGGCAGCCATGCCTATGCTGATTCCTGCCTCGGGACCTTCCACTGTGTAGGTCGACACGCCCTTCCTCATCCTGTAAGAAACCGGCTGGCGGACGGCCACGGTACGGCTTACACGGAATCCGCCGATCGACTTGGCAAAATACTTTTGAAGATTTTCGGACGAAAGGTCGCCGACTATCACGATGACTCCATCGCTGCATCTCAGGAATTCCTTTGAGAAAAACGCCTCGGCATCGGAAAGAGTTGAAGGAACAAGCCCGGAGGGAGTCTTGATTTCGGAATAATTGTACTCCTGGTACATCAGGCTGTCCAGGACGGCAGGCCGAAGCATGGAGAGTTCCAGGTTGCGGTAGGCTTCGAATGCCGAAGCATCGCCCTTGCGGTCGTTGGCTATTGAAAGCAGAGCCTTCATCACCAGCGGGTAATTTCCTTTGGGGGCTGTCCCGCTGATCCTGATGTCCGTTGCACCGATGTTGAAATTCATGTCGACCCCATTGGCTTTCAGCACCTTGAGGAAATCATCCCCGGACATCCCGGCTATGTTGTGAAGCCTGAGCATGTCGGAGAAGAAAGCTCCTTCACCCTTCTTTAGGTCCCTGATGGTGGAGAAGCCTCCCTTTATCATCATCGAATAGCTGAAGCGGTCTCCCGTGGACATCTTCTTGTAGATGACCCTCATGCCGTTCGAGAAAGTCCACATCTCACCTCCGGAGACCGGCTCTGCAGCTGCGGTCTTCAGTTTCGACTTGTTCCTGTCTCCCCAGAAACCCGAGGTGTCCTTGGCCGTGACTTTCCATGAATATGATGGCTTCTCCAGCATGGAAATGCCGTTCCAGGTGGATTTGAACATCATCTGGTAGATCCATTCGTCGTACTCTTCGAGGCTTCCGGTCCACCTGACCGACGCATTTTGAGTGTCGGCAAGAAGGGCGGAGATGTAACCGTTGAAGAGCTTCAGCTCGGAATCCAGGGTCATATTCCTGGAAGAGAAGAACTTGGCCTTGGTGGCCGGAGTGGCGAGGTCGGCCCCGAGAAGATAGGCTGAGATGCAACGCTTGACAATCTCGTCATTGGTCTGGGCCCTGGAAAGGGTCTCAAGGACGGACTCGCGCACAGTCTTGTACTCATCTATTCCTACTCCGCCGGTTCCTATGCCGGCCAAGGTGGATGCCAGCGCCATCGAAGCAGGAATTATCTGCGATTCGGGCATCTGAAGGCTAACCCTGAAATGCTCGTCGCCCGGGACATCTGCGCTGCCCTCGTAGTTCACGGCCATGCCGTGGACGCTGATCTTCCTGGAAAGCAGGGACTCGCGCAGGCGGTTCTTCACCACTTCTCCGAGTTCCTTTGAGAATAGTTCGGAGATGAAGGGCTGGATGGTGTTCATCTGGGCGGCAGGAGTCCTCTGGGAGCGGAAGTCCACTTCCACGGAAGGATTGCCGGAGGATTCGAAGGACCATGAGGTGTTCTCCGAAGGGGTCCATGAATATTCAGGAGCTGTGTAGGAAGGATTGCGGGCGGGGACCATCAGGGAAAAGACGTTCATCTTCTCCATGATGTCCGAGGCTTTGATGTCTCCGGAGACTATCACCGCGTGCTTGCACGGCTGGGCTGCAATGATGTCGAAGAGCATCAGAAGGGTGGTGTCGGCAGCGGCAGCGTCGAACATCGGCACGTCGTCGAACCTGAATATGGTTACGTCGTCTCGGTAGGAGACATAACCTTCAGGACGGCAGCCTATTCCCTTGCGGGAAAGGAACTTGTAAGGAACTGTCTTGTTGAAGTGAGGCAGGGAGGAGAGTTCTTCGCGGGCCGCCAGAGTGTCGGCCATGCCTTTGCGGACAAGGGCGAAATCAGCGACTCCTTTCATCGAAGGATTGGTAACGAGGTAGTACGAAATGCCGTTCGAAAGCTCGCCCTGGGTGACCGAAGCATCCTTCTGCAAGGCGGGAAGATTCTGTGCTGGCATGCTTATTGAAAAGCCAAGCAGTACAGAACATAAAAACATTATAAATAAACTACGACGCATGGGCAGCAACCTCCTCTTAGGCAAAATTAACGAATAATGTGCATTTGACACAATTTTTTATTACTTTTGTCTCCGTTGCACCATAAGAAAAACAGTTTAACTTAAAACCATAAAAGATGAAAAAGATTATCATCGCAATTGCGGCAATGGTCATGACCGCTGGCTTTGTTTCGGCTCAGGATATGGCCCAAGCCACCGAACTCTACAACAATGGAGCCACTGCCATTTCTATGGAAAACTGGACAGAGGCTCTGGATTACTTCCAGAAGGCTCTTGAGATGGGCAATTCTATCGGTGAAGAAGCACAGGAGCTCGTTGCAAACTGCAAGAAAGCAATCCCCGGTGTTTCCCTCCAGATCGCAAAGGATCTCATCAAGGCTGAAAAATACGACGAGGCTGCAACTAAGCTTGACGCTGCCGCCAAGATAGCTGAGGAATTTGAGAACGCAGAGGTAGCTGCAGAAGCCAAGGACCTTGTACCCAAGATGTGGATGCAGAAGGGTGCTGACGCTCTCAAGCTGAAGGATTTCGCAGGAGCAGTTGACGGATTCTCAAAGTCCTATGCAATCGACACCACCGCCGGCAAGACCGCCCTCTATCTCGGACAGGCTCTCGGACAGCTCGGCAAGACCGAGGAGGCCGTGGAAGCTTTCCAGCACGCTGCATGGAACGGTGAGAAAGATGCCGCCCTCGGACAGATCTCTAACCTCTATGTCAAGGAAGCCAACACAGCTTTCAAGGCCCAGAAGTGGGCAGACGCTGTGAAGGCAGCTGGCAAGGCCAACAACTTTGCTGAGAACGCCACTGCTTACCTGATCGCAGGCCAGGCTTCCCAGAAGCTCAGCAAGAACGCTGACGCCATCAAGAACTTCGAGAAGTACCTCGAGCTCAAGCCTACCGCATCCAACGCCGGTGCTATCACCTACACCGTCGCAGCCCTCTATCAGGGTGCCAAGAACAACGCCAAGGCTCTCGAGTACTACAAGAAGATCCAGAACGACGCCAAGTTCGGCGCACAGGCAAAGCAGATGATCGCTGCCCTGAGCAAGTAATGACGGATCTCGAACTTCTTGCTCCGGCAAGAAACGCTGACATCGGCATCGCGGCAATCGACTGCGGTGCCGATGCCGTGTATATCGCCGGGCCGTCGTTCGGTGCCCGCCAGAACGCGGGCAATTCCATGGAGGATGTCAGGAGGCTTTGTGAATATGCCCACCTCTATGGAGCCAGGATATTCCTGACACTCAACACAATCCTTTATGATGACGAGCTCCCGGCCGCGGAAAAGCTCCTGGCCGAAGCGGCCAAGGCGGGTGTCGATGCCATCATCGCCCAGGATCTGGCGGTGTTTCAGATTCTTCGCTCGGGTGACAAGATTCTTCGCTCGAATGACCAGATTCTTCGCTTCGCTCAGAATGACAGCGGTTGTCATTCTGAAGAGGCCGAAAGGCCGATGAAGAATCTTCAGGTCCACGCATCGACCCAGTGCGCCATCAAGACTCCGGAACAGGCAAAGTTCTATGAAAGCCTGGGAGCCTCCAGACTGGTGCTGGAAAGGCAGCTCTCTCTCGAACAGATCAAGGCCATCCGCGACGCAGTCAGTTGCGAGCTGGAATTCTTCGTCCATGGGGCCCTGTGCGTCTGCTACAGCGGGCAGTGCTACATGTCGGAGGCAATCGAGGGCAGAAGCGCAAACCGAGGAGCCTGCATCCAGGCCTGCCGCTCTCTCTACGACCTTGTGGACGGAAATGGGAAAACGCTTGTAAAAGACAAAGCGCTGCTCTCCCTCAAGGACTACAACCTCTTCGGAAGGCTCGAGGACCTGGCCGGAGCGGGAATCTGCTCGTTCAAGATCGAAGGACGCCTGAAAGGTATCTCTTACGTACGGAATGTCGTCAAAGCCTATTCAGAGGCCCTGGATGAGCTGGTTGCCAGGCATCCTGAGACTTATCGCAGGGCTTCTTTCGGGAAGGTCGAGGGCGGATTCAAACCCGATCTTGGCAAGACCTTCAACAGGGGCTACACCCAGCTGTTCATGGACGGCAAAAGGGGACAGTGGTCTTCGATGGACACTCCCAAGTCAGTCGGAGAACCTGTCGGAACCGTGGAAAGCATCCGCACAGGCAAGTCCTTTGAAGTCCGCCTGAAGTTGGACGATCCATCCACTCTGCTTCACAATGGAGACGGATTCTCTTTTGTTTCCAAGGATCACAATTCGATATTGGGCTTCCGGGGGGACACCTGCCGTGGTGCCGTGATCAGCACGAGGGCTGTTCCGGAACTCTATGTAGGTGCCAGGATCTTCCGCAACCTCGACACTGCCTTCGAGAAGGACATGGAAGCGAACCTTCCGAAACGCCTGATCCCTGTCAGCGTTTCATTCAGAATCATAAGTCCTACAGCCGGGTGCCTCTCCGAACCCGGCGAAGTCCATCCTCGCTCAGCTGCGGCTGAGTATCGCCTAAGTTCGGAAGGCACACCGGCTGGTTTCAGTATTGTCGTAAATGCTGAAAGCCAGGATGGTAGGATTGTGGAGTTCGAGGTGGAAGCCGGTGAACAGGAGGCAACGAATTTGGACAGGATGAAATCCATGTTCAAGGCACAGGTCGAAAAAGCCACGGGAAGATATTCATTCACCCTCGCAGACCTTGAGATGCCCGAAGGTAAACTGCCTTTCCTCCCTGCCGCCGCAATCAACGCAATCCGAAGGGACATCGCTTCAAGGCTCGATTCGATGCCCTGCAAGGCCATCCCTTTAGGCGGACCTTCTTCTGAGAAATCAGTCACTCTACCTGAAAAGATCAGCTACAAATCAAATGTAGCCAACAGGATCTCGGAAAACATATTCCGCAAGTTCGGAGCAGAAAGCATAGAAAAGGCATTCGAACTGTCACATCAAAAAGAAGCCGAACTCATGCGGAGCAAATACTGCATCCGTCACGAGCTCGGCCTCTGCCTGAAAGATTCTTCGACCGGACCACTTTACCTTGTGAACAACGGCAAGCGCTACCGTCTCGGCTTCGACTGCGCCGCCTGTGAAATGACCGTCTCCAAAGCCTGAATTCAATCCGGGTCAGATGTCCGGAAATCCACTTCGGAATACACCTTGCCAAGATTCTGGACAGCTTCCTGAATCTCAAGGACTCTTTTTGCTGAAGGCTTTTTGAACCCATTGACATAATCCCTGATCAAGGTAGGATTGATGCCGGAAACTTTTCCGAAGCCGGATATGTTAATCTCTTTATGGTTCATAAAAAACGCCTGTAGAGGAGTGGGTATCGCATCATCATACTCAAAGCTTTCAAAACTGACATCAACTCCGAGCATTGGCCAGTGAATACCTTCAAACCCGAATCGGTAGTCAACTCTTTGTTCTTCAGAAGCTTCGAGCAGTTCAGGATACCACAGCAACGACTGTTTATAAACTATATTATCGTCGCCGCGTCCGAACAGGAATTCTCCTTCAAACCATATTTCCTTGATCTCCATATCGTTTATTATTAAAATAAGACTTCCATGTGTTCACTATTGATTCCTTGTTTTCTTCCAAAACAGCCTCTATCCTGTGAAGATCACCGGCTTTTATCCCCTTGGCATACCTCTGCAAGAATCTGTTTCCTTCCAAATCATAGATAGCATATCCATCTTTTCCTTCTATATGAACATGGATAGGCAGATGCTCCCTGCTGAAAAAATAGTAGGTGAATCCAAACAATCTGAATAATTCAGGCATACAAATTTAGGTATTAAAAATAACACTTACAAATAGGTATTCAGTCAAAGGTGAAGTTGACGGAGACGTCGCCGAGGCGGTTGGGAACGCCGTTGTAGCGCTGGAAATAGCCGGAAGAGAGCTTGCCGCGCCAGACAATGTCGTCATTGCGGTGGTAGGGAATCTCCACTTCAAAGCCATAGGACTTGGACTTTATCTTCACGGTACCGCTCGCCTTCCAGGATGTCAGCTTGCCTCCGTCATCTTCAGTAAGCATGAAGGCGCACTCGTCGAGCTGGTCGGACCAGTCGGAAACCAGGATGGTGTTGTAGCGAAGAACCCTTCCGACCTGTCCCCTCTTCACTTTGATCATGAGGTCGGTAATCTCTGGGTTGTAAAGCTTCAGATCAGCAATGACATCAGCAGTAAAAGCCTCCAGGGAACCAATTTTGATGAAGAATTCACTTCCTCCGGACAGCCAGGGATCATACTGCCTGTGGGCCTTGAACTCTTTCAGCTTAAGAGTCCTGAAACTGCCGGTTGCCTTCGTAGGCAGAACCTGGGCAAGTTTCTTATCCAGCATCTGCGGAGTCATTGCCCCGGCATCCTGATTGAAATTGACCACCCAGACCGGGTGGGACATGGCATAGGCCTCATCCACAATCATTTCCTTGATGATCCTCGAACCGTCGGGCAATGTTTCGGAACTGAAACCGACATTGCTGTCCCTGCCGTCGGAAGGAACGAAAGTGATGACTGGTAGAGACTCTTCATCCCAGGAATCTGAATATGGCCAGTAGATCTGAAGGCCGGATGCTGAAAGCTCGGAAACAAAGTCTCCGGAACGGGTCTGGGCCGTAGAAGCATATTCACGGACAAGACTTCCGAGGGAGAGAGGAGCGTCAGAGGAAGCCTTGGTCTGGAATGACTCATCTCCGACTCCGCATCCGGGAGAAGAGAAGACCTGGGAGAAAGGATATTCCTCGTCGTATCCGTTGGCAGAGGAGGCATCCACGGCAGTCTTGACCTCCCGGACCTGGTCCAAGGTGAGCGGGAGGGATGAGAGCATCCTTGCTACGGATTCAGGAGTAACCTGGAGGACAGTTTCAGTGTCGGAAGTCCCTGTAGGAGAAAGGATTTCTTCCCTGGTGACGTCGTCACAGGAAGGGAAGAGGAAAGCACAGGCCGCGAAAGAGAGAGCGAGAAGCCAGTGCGGCAGTTTTGAGATAATGAAGTTTTTCATGATGAATAAGTTTTATTGTCTACGGAAGCAAAGTGACAAAAAAACAGCCGTAGAACAAAAAATTCTACGGCTAATTGTCGGAAAAGGCTACCGGCTGGCTCAGGAGGCCTGCGAAGAGTACCTCGCGAACCTGTCTTTACCGTAAAAATCCTTTATGATGCTCACCTCGGTGAGGCCATGATCGGAAAACAGCTCAGAGGTAGCTGTCCCCAGAAGTTCGTTGATCTCTGTGATGCCCATGCCTCCCGGTGCAAGCAGGCTGCGGGACCATCGGGCTATCGCTCGGTAGAAGAGAAGTGGATCGTCGTCAGGCACGAAAAGGGCCAGGGCGGGCTCATGATCCAGTACGTTCGGCCTCATCAGGGTCTTCTCGGATTCCTTGATGTAAGGAGGGTTGCTGAGGATCAGGTCGAATCCACCTTCCCCTATCGCAGAAGGATCACCGAGCACATCGGCTTTGATGAACTTGGGAGCCTGTGCCCCGGACTCATCCAATTCCTTGGAAAAGTCCTGCGAAACTGCGACTGACAGAGCCTCGTCGGAGATGTCGACACCGACTACGCTTGCTCCAGGCACCTTCAGCGCCATGGTCCAGGCAATGCATCCGGAACCTGTGCAAAGGTCCAGGATCCTGACGTTCCGTTTGGACGAACAGGCCTTGATTGCTTCCATGCAAAGGATTTCTGTCTCAGGCCTAGGAATAAGTACTCCCGGGCCGACCTTGAACCTCAACCCGCAGAATTCAGTACAACCCAGCACGTACTGGATTGGCTCACCTGAAGAAAGCCTGTCCAGGTCATCCTTCAGCCCGGAAAGAGCGTCGTCTTCAATGGAAAAGTCCGGCTCGACGACGTGGGTGTAGCGGCTTGTGCCGATGCGTTCTTCACAAAGCATCAGCATGATATTCATGGCCTCAGGGGCCGGGTAAAGGGATTCAAGCCTGGCCGAACCTTCCTTGAGGAAGTCTCTCAGGAGCATCAGGAATTCTCGATAATGCCGGTGAGGAAGTCGGTGATGTCAATCCCGGCGGTCCTGATCATCTTCGGCACGAGCGAAGCGCTGGTCATTCCGGGAATATTGTTGACTTCAAGGAAGTAGAGTCCGTCTTCAGCGCTGATGTAATCGACCCTGACGACACCCTTGCAACCCAGGAGTGAATAGATCTTCTTCGTCACTTCCTGGACATGGGCAGTGAGCTCGGCATCGATGGGTGCAGGACAGATCTCCTGGCTGTTGCCGTTGTACTTGGCATCGTAGTCGAAATAGTCGTTGTCGGTAACTATCTCGATGACGGGAAGAGCCTTAACACCTTCTTCGTCTGAATAGGCCGCACAGGTCAGCTCACGTCCCTTGACACCCTGCTCGATGATCACGGTCTGGCTCTCCGAGAAGGCGAAACGGATGGCCTCGGCAAGCATGGAAGCCTCCTTGACCTTGGTTATCCCGAAACTGGAACCTCCGTCCGTAGGCTTGACGAACACAGGGAAAGTGAACCTGGAGGCTGCCTTCTCAGCTGCTTTCTCGACATCTATCCCGCTGCGGACAAACACGTCAGGAGCACATTTGACGAAATCTACGTCACGGAGATAACTCTTGCAAGCGAACTTGTCGAAGGCAACTGCTGAGACGAAGGCGCTGCAGCTGCTGAACGGAACGCCGAGCATCTCGAGATAGCCCTGAAGGAGGCCGTTCTCGCCCGGGGTGCCGTGCTGCATTATGTAGACAAAGTCGAACTTGACCTTTTCTCCATACACCTTGACCGAGAAGTCTGTCTTGTCGATCTCAGGCCTCGAGCCTTCGGGGAAAGGAACCCTGATCGCATCCTTCTTCCTCATGGCCACGAGCTGCCACTTCCCGAAGCGGGCGAAAATCTCATAGACATCGTACTTTGTCCCGTCGATCCTGGACGCCGTGAATTCTCCGCTGCGGCAGGAAATCTCCCATTCGGAGGAATCGCTTCCGTAGATGACTGCAATCTTACTGTACTTTCCCATATTCAGTAATCAATTATCATTCAAAATAATAGTCTTCAATCTGCGACTGCGCCTCGGAGACTTCGTCGTCACTTCCGGTGCAGCCAAGACCGTCCACGACTCCGGCAGGGGCGGCGAACTTGTCGGTGGCATGGACTCCGAGAGTCCCGTCAGCGAGCACTTTCTGCATGAATATTCCCCAGGTCGGCAACGACATGTTGGCACCCTGGCCGAGGGTTCCTGACTGGAAATGGACCTGACGGTCCTCAGCGCCCGTCCAGACTCCGGCCACCAGGGTCGGGGTGTAGCCGATGAACCAACCGTCGGAGTTGTCATTCGTGGTGCCGGTCTTTCCGGCGATCTCGCCCATCAGGTTGTAGCGGTAACGGAGCCTGCTGGCGGTACCGCCCTGGACAACGCCTTCCATGAGGTTGACCATGAGATAGGCCGTGTTCTCGCCGATGGCTTCACGCCTGCGGGTGGTGAACTCGCTGATGACATTGCCCTGGCTGTCCTCGATCCGCGTCACGAACAAAGGAGTGATGTACACGCCCTTTGAAGGGAAGGTGTTGTAGGCGGCAACCATCTCCCAGAGGGTTATGTCGGCAGGGCCCACGCAGAGGGCGGGGACCTCGTCGATATGGCTCTGGATGCCCATCCTGCGCATCATGTCGGCCATGGCAGTCGGCCCGAACTGCTTCATCAGGTAGGCGGAGATGTTGTTCGAACTGTTGGTAAGTCCCCACTTGAGGGTGACAGTCTTGCCGATCCACTTCTCGGCATCGGTACTGCGGGGAGTCCAGGTGTCGCCTCCGGGGACCTCGAAGGTCTGGGGCAGGTCGACCACCTTGTCGCAGGGGGTCATACCCTCCTGCATGGCTAGCGTGTAGAGGAAGGGCTTGATCGTCGATCCGACCTGACGCTTGCCCTGACGTACGTTGTCGTACTTGAAATACCTGTAATTGGGACCTCCTACATAGGCCTTGACATGGCCCGTACCAGGTTCCATCGCCACGAACGAAGTCCTGAGCATCGACTTGTAGTAACGGATCGAATCGTCCGGAGTCATGGTGGTGTCGATGTAGCCCTTCTTGTTGTAGGCGAAGATACGCATCTTGGCCGGCTCGGAGAAGGTCTTCAGGATCTGGGCATCTGTCTTTCCTGCATTCTTGAGGATGCGCCAGCGGTCGCTCCACCTTCTGGCCTGGTTCATGACCCTGTTCCTAGTGGCCTCGTCGATGTCGTTGGAGAAGGGGGCGTTGGTCTTGTACTTAAGGTCCTTCATGAAATCCGCCTGGAGGGACTTGATCCTTTCGGCAACGGCCTCCTCGGCGTATTTCTGCATCTTGTAGTTGATGGTCGTGTAGATCCTGAGGCCGTCCTTGTCCAGGTCGTACTGAGATCCGTCAGTCTTACGGTTCTTTTCAAGCCAGCCGTAAAGCTGGTCGGTTTCCCAGGCCAGCGAATCGGCAGAAAAGTCCTCGCGGATCTTGTAGTCGGAACGATGGGGCTTCTTGGCGGTCATGACACGACGGATCATGTCCCTGAAATAAGGGGCGCGGCCGGCATTATGGTCCTGCACCTCGTAGTTGAGGGTGATAGGGATCTCACGGATGGAATCCCTCTGATGGGTATCGATGTAACCGGCTTTCTCCATCTGGCCGATGACGAAGTTTCTCCTGGACAGAGCCTTCTCAGGATTGATCGCCGGATTGTAACGGGTCGGCTTGTTGACCATTCCGACCAGCATGGCGCTCTCCTCGACCGTCAGTTCCGAAGGCAGCTTGCCGAAGAAGGTTTCGGCAGCCGAACGGACTCCGTAGGCGCTGCTTCCGAAGAAGATGGAATTGAGATACATGGTCATGATCTCATCCTTGGTGTAGTCCCTTTCCAGCTTGACGGCGGTGATCCATTCCTTTAGTTTCGTCCAGACCATGTGGACGTGGTAGATTCCTGGAATCTTGCGTCCTATGTCCTTACGGGGATAGAGCGTCTTGGCCAGCTGCTGGGTGATGGTACTACCGCCACCCTGGCTGGAATTGCGCATCAGGATGGTCTTGAAGAGCACTCGGCCGAGGCCCTTGAAATCTATTCCGGAATGCTTGTAGAAACGGGCGTCCTCGGTGGCCACTGCCGCATGGACGATGTTCGGGGAAAGCTCCTCGTAAGTGACGAACGTCCTGTTTTCTATATGGAAGGTAGTGAGAACCTCCCCTCCTTCTGCGATAACTTGCGTAGCGAGCTTGCTGTCAGGGTTTTCCAGTTCCTTGAAGGAAGGAATGTCAGCAAACACCCAGACGAGCAGGACCATGAACAACAGGAGCAGGACCGGAAACGTTACAAGGATCCAGAACCACTTCGTAATTTTCTTTCTTGTCTCTTGGGTCATAATAAAGACAAATTTATAACAAAATTTGGAAAATTGCCTGGTTTGTGGTTTACTTTGCAGTCTGAATCTTCAAACTATCTATGAACAACTTGCTAAACGAAAGATCATGGCAGACAATCTAGTTATCGTAGAGTCTCCGGCCAAGGCCAAGACTATACAGAAATTCCTCGGCAACGACTACATGGTGAGGTCCAGCTTCGGACACATCAGGGACCTTCAGGAGAAAAAGCTGAGCGTCAATGTCGAAGAAAATTTCACTCCTGAATATGTCATCCCCGCGGACAAGAAGAAGGTGGTCTCGGAGCTCAAGAAGGCAGCCGAGAGCGCAACCACCGTGTGGCTGGCTTCCGATGCCGACCGTGAAGGAGAAGCCATCTCCTGGCATCTTTTCGAGACCCTCGGACTCAAGAAAGAGAACACCCGCAGGATCGTATTCCCAGAAATCACCAAGAATGCAATAACCGAGGCCGTCAAGAACCCCAGGGACATCGACATGGACCTGGTCAATGCCCAGCAGGCAAGAAGGGTCCTTGACAGGCTCGTAGGATTCGAACTTTCACCTATTCTCTGGAGGAAGATCCAGCCGAAGCTCAGCGCAGGACGCGTTCAGTCCGTCGCCCTCAGGCTGGTCGTGGAGAGGGAAAAAGAGATCATGGCCTTCCAGAGTGACCCCTATTACAAGGTGGAGGCTCTCTTCCATCCGGAAGGACATCCTGCATCAGTGAAGGTCAAGGCCGGCCTGGACACCAGGTTCGGCAACCTTGAAGACGCAAGAACCTTCCTGCAGGACTGCGTGGGAGCCCGCTTCTATGTGTCAGGAATAGAGAAGAAGGAGTCGGTAAGGTACCCGGCGCCTCCTTTCACTACCTCAACCCTCCAGCAGGAGGCAGCCAGGAAACTGCATTTCCCCGTCGGGGTGACCATGAGAGTGGCCCAGTCCCTATACGAAAGGGGTCTCATCACTTACATGAGAACCGACTCGACCAACCTCTCGACCCTCGCACTCGGAACTGCAAAGAAATTTATTACCGAAGCCTTCGGAGCCGAGTACCAGAAGACCCGTCAGTTCAAGACCAAGGCCAGGGGAGCGCAGGAAGCCCATGAAGCCATACGCCCCACCTACATCGAGAACACCGACATCGAAGGTACCGCCCAGGAAAAGAAGCTTTACAACCTTATCTGGAAACGCACCGTCGCTTCCCAGATGTCTGACGCAAAGGTGCTTCTGACCACCATGAAAGTCTCTTCAGACAAGAGAGACGAGAAATTCACTGTCCAGGCCACCCAGGTCCTGTTCGACGGCTTTCTCAAGCTTTACATGGAGAGCACTGACGACCAGGACGATGCCCAGGACGGCGAGATGATCCTGCCTGACATCCTGGAAGGTACAGTGATGGAGCGCAAGGGAATGAAGGCTGAGTGCAAGTTCACCACCCCTCCCCCGAGATATTCAGAAGCGACCCTGGTCAAGAAGCTCGAAGAGCTCGAGATCGGACGTCCTTCCACCTACGCCACCACCATCAGCACCCTCACTTCGGGCCGCGGCTACATCGTGAAGGGCGACAAGGAGGGACGCAAGGTTTCCGTGAGGGACCTCGCCCTCAAGGACGACACTATCACCGAGACTTCCAAGACTGAGACCATCGGAGCCGAGAGAGGCAAGCTTCTCCCCCAGGAGATCGGAATGATCGTGACCGACTACCTCGAGAAGAATTTCACCGAGATCATGGACTATGACTTCACAGCCAACGTAGAGGAAGATTTCGATGAGATCGCAAGCGGCAAGATGGTCTGGAACGAGGTGATCAGCCGTTTCTACACTCCTTTCCACAAGAAGGTGGATGAGGTTCTCCACGACGGGAACTACAGCCATGTCTCACGTGAGATCGGAACTGACGAGGATGGCAACAAACTGATCGCCAAGTTCGGCAAATTCGGACCTTTCATCCAGAAGGGCGAAGGCGAGAATGCACAGTTCGCTTCCCTCGGCAGGGGACAGCTCATCGAGAGCATCACCCTTGCAGAGGCCCTCAAGCTCTTCCAGCTGCCCAGAACGGTCGGTTCTTACAAGGATGTGGAAGTGGTCGCAATGAAGGGGCGTTTCGGACCTTATCTCAAGTACGGTGACAAGAATTTCTCCCTCCCGCGCGGCAAGGATCCTCTCAAGATAAACCTTGAGGAATGTGCCGAGATAATCGACAAGGGAATGGACAAAACCACGGCCACTCCGGTCATCGCAGAGTTCAAGGAATCCGACATCCAGGTCATAGACGGACGCTACGGTCCGTACATCAAGCACGCCGGATCGAACTACAAAATTCCTAAGGGGAAGGATGCCTCCTCCCTGACCGAAGAGGCCTGTCTGGAAATCATTAATAATTCAAAACCGACAGAAAAAGGCCGCAGGCGCTTCAAGAAATCTTGATTTTTTGAATTATTTATCTAAATTTGCCGTTACAAAGTTATAAACTGAAAGTAATGGCAACTTATCACATCGACCAGATCGATCAGAAAATCTTGTCTTTTCTTGTGAACAACGCCAGGATGCCCTTCCTTGAGATCGCCCGTGAATGCGGAGTCTCCGGAGCGGCTATCCATCAGAGGGTCAAGCGTTTGGAAGCCAACGGCGTCATCACCGGTTCCCGCCTCCTCGTGAAGCCCCAGGCTCTTGGACTGAATGTCTGCGCATTCATCAGCGTAACTCTTTCGGAGGCAAACAAGTATCCTGAAGTGGTTGCGAACCTCAAGAAGATCGCCGAGATTGTCGAATGTCATTTCGTGACCGGCAACGCAGCCCTGCTCGTCAAGGTCTACTGTTTTGACAACGATCACCTAATGGAAGTACTTCTGAACACGATGCAGAAGATCCCCTACATCCAGTCGACCGAAACCATGATCTCCCTGGACCAGGCCATCGAACGCCAGGTCTGGGTCAAGGACTACAAGAACACAAGCTACCAGTCTCCTAGCGAGACCAGGAAGAAGTAAGCATCCTCGCAAGGGCCAGATCTTCAGGTGAAGTCAGTTTGAAATTGTACCTCTCTCCGGCGCAGAAGGAGAGAGGTATTCCTTTTCTGTGTGCGACCGAAGCATCGTCGGTGAAAGAGGTGTCGAAGGCTTGGGAATATGCATCCTTAATGTCCTCGGACAGAAACATCTGCGGAGTCTGGGCTCCGAAGACCCTGCTCCTGTCGATCTCCTCGCCGGAGTCCTTGAGGACCTTCTCGCCAAGATCGGAGTCTACGGTGTCAAGGACCTTCAGGGTATCGACAGAAGGAACGACGGGGATGAGGGCATGGATCCTGCCTCCCTCCATCTTCGAGAACATATTCCTGATCAGGCCCGCTGAAACAAGGGGTCTTACGCCGTCATGGATAGCTACTATCGCTCCGTCAGGAACCCTTTCCAAGGCATTCCTTACAGAATGAAAGCGGGTAATCCCACCGGAGACAAGGAGTTGCGGACAGGTGAATTCACTGGAGAGACAATATTCCTTCCAGAAAGAAATATGCTCCTTCGGAAGGACGGTGATTACCTTGATGTCGGGGACAGCGGAGACGAAGGTCTCAATGGTCCTGCGAAGCACCGGCTTCCCCCCGAGATCCAGGAACTGCTTCGGCGTGGCGGCTCCCATTCTCGTGCCGCTCCCCGCCGCCATTGCTATCAATATTTTGATTTCCCGTGCCATAATATTCCTTACAAATATAACTTTTTTTGTATATTTACAGACTTTGAATTTGAATAAGAATATTATGGCGTTTTCTTTTCTGACACAAGAAATAGCAATGGACCTCGGTACCGCCAACACCGTCATTTTCCGCAATGACGAAAAAGTGCTGGACGAACCGAGCATAGTGGCAATAGACAACAACACCCAGAAGTGCATAGCCATCGGCCAGCAGGCCAAGCTGATGCATGAGCACACCAACCCCGGAATCAAGACCATCCGCCCGCTTCGCAACGGAGTCATCGCAGACTTCAACGCCGCAGAGATGATGATCAAGGGGTTCATCAAGCAAGTCAACAACAAGAAGAAATCCCTCTTCTCCCCGAATCTCAAGATAGTCGTCGGCATCCCTTCCGGAAGTACCCAGGTTGAGATCAGGGCCGTGCGTGACTCCTGCGAGCATGCCGGAGGCAGGGACGTCTATCTGATCTACGAGCCTATGGCAGCAGCGCTGGGTATCGGTCTGGACGTGGAAGCCCCTAAGGGCAACATGGTGGTCGACATAGGTGGAGGAACCGCCGAGATCGCCGTCATCTCCCTGGGAGGTATCGTGGAGCAGGAAAGCATACAGACTGCAGGTGACGTGTTCAACACCGACATCCAGTACTACATGCGCCAGCAGCACAACATCAAGATCGGAGAGACGACCGCTGAGAAGATCAAGATCGCTGTGGGAGCCGTGATTCCCGACCTGGACGAAGAGCCCGAACCTTTCGTCGTGAACGGTCCTAACCTCATGACCGCCCACCCTGTCGAGGCCACAGTCACCTACCAGGAGATAGCCCACTGCCTTGACAAGTCTGTTGCAAAGCTTGAATCCTCAATCCTGCACGTCCTGGAGATGACTCCTCCGGAGCTCTATTCAGACATCGTGGAAAACGGAATCTTCCTCTCGGGAGGCGGAGCCCTCCTCCGTGGACTTGCAAAGAGGTTCACCGAGAAGGTCAACATCCAGTTCCACGTCGCTGAAGACCCGCTCAGGGCTGTTGCTAGAGGAACGTGCATCGCTCTGAAGAAGACTTCGAACTACTCATTCCTCATGAGGTAATGCCCAAGGAGAGACCTGTAGTCAGCAAAATCATCAATCTCGCGATCTTCATCCTGTTGGAGATCGCGTCGCTGCTCATGCTCTCCAACAACAGCCAGCTCCAGAAACTCTGGTTCGCCCGCATAAGCCACGGATTCATGGCAAAGACATGGGGAACGACCCAGGCTGTGAGCAACTATTTTTCGCTCAAGAAGCAGAACGACGACCTGGCCCTGGACAATGAAAGGCTCAGGGAGATCGTACGGGGTTACGAGCTGGCGGCCATCAAGGCCGATTCCTCAATGAGACCGGTCCTCGGCAATGACGGTTTCAGGTACATCCCCGCCACGATCATAAAATCCGGAACAAGCTCGCAGCACAACTACCTCATCCTGGACAAGGGAAGCGAGGACGGAGTTGTGGAGAATTCAGGAATAATCTCTTCCAAGGGCGTTATCGGAATAGTGGACGCCGTCAGCAAGCACTATTCCTACGCCATCTCATTCCTCAACAAGGAGCTGAACATCAGCGCAAGGCTGGACACCTCCGGTGCGGTCGGACCCCTCGCCTGGGACGGAATCAGCACCAACGGGGCGGTTCTGAAGGAGATTCCCCTGCAGTTCAAGTACAGCCCCGGCGACACTGTCTACACCAGCGGCTATTCGGCCATCTTCCCTCCGGACATCCCTCTGGGAATAGCGGGTGAGGCCAAGGTCATCAACGGCGCCACCAATGAGATCAGCGTCAAGCTGTTCCAGGATCACAGCGCCCTCAAGTACGTCACGATCATCGAGAACACCAGGATCTCCGAAATCGCGGAGATCGAGAACCGTGAAAAGGAGGTGAAGAAATGAGAAAGACCTTCGCATTCACCTACATCCTGATGGTGATCGCCCAGATGATCCTGAGCAACTACTTCCACTTCACCCCCCTGGCAATGCTGACCATCCTGCCGGCCCTGGTGCTCTGCATCCCTACCAAGGTTGACACCTTCTGGGCAATGGTCATCGCCTTCGCCACCGGGCTCGCGGTCGACCTGTTCGCCGAAGGGACCTTGGGAATAAATGCCCTGTCGCTCGTGCCCGTGGCCTTCCTCAGGAAGACCCTCATCGGAACCATATTCGGAGTCGAACCATTCGAGCAGAAGGAGAACCTTTCGATCAAGAAATACGGTTTCGCAAGGATGTCCTTCGCCATCATCATCGTCACGGCGCTGTTCCTGGCGATCTACATCCTGGCCGACTGTGCAGGAACCAGGCCTCTGTGGTTCCTCGGCACGAAACTCGGCCTGTCGCTTCTTGTCAGCTACTTCGTGTCCATCATCCTGGTGAACCTGCTGAGCTATGACGACAGAAGGTAACAACAGGAGCAGGATTCTGCTGATAGGTCTGGTGGCGGTCGCCGTCATCATCCTCTGCAAGCTGTTCTACATCCAGATCGTAGATGACAAGTACAAGATCAACGCCTCGAACAACTCGATGGTCTATGACATCATCTACCCTACCAGGGGCATCATCTACGACCGCAACGGAAAGATCAACGTCAGCAACAAGGTGACCTATGACATCCTGGTCACCCCTAGGGAGGTGACCCCGTTCGACACCCTCCTCCTGGCCTCGACTCTTGATGTAGCCCCGGACTTCATCCGGGACAAGATGGCCGAATACGAAAAGAACAAGAAGAAGATCGGCTACCAGAGCATGGTGATGCTCAAGCAGATAAAGCCGGAGACCTACATGAAGTTCGCAGAGCTCCAGTACAACTTCCCCGGGTTCAGGGGGCAGGTCAGGAGCATCCGCGACTATCCTGTCAATGCAGGAGGAAACCTCCTCGGCTACGTCTCGGAAGTCGACCAGAAATACATCGAAGCCCACCCCGGTGAGTACCGCCCCGGAGACTATGCCGGAAAGACAGGAATAGAGGCGGCAAGGGAAAAAGACCTCCGTGGAGAGAAGGGATACCACATCTACCTCCGCAATTCTCGCAACCAGATCGAGCAGCGTTACAAGGACGGGGAGATGGACAAGGAGGCAGTTCCCGGCCACGACATCGTCACGACGATCGATGCAGACCTGCAGCAATACGGCCAGCAGCTGATGCAGAACAAGGTAGGAAGCCTCGTGGCCATCGAACCGAAGACCGGAGAGATTCTGTCCCTTGTTTCGAGCCCAGGAGTCGATGTAAGCATGCTGGCGGACATCAGCCAGCATTACAACGAGATCATCAAGGATCCGCACAAGCCCATGTTCAACAGGGCTGTCCAGGCTCCTTATCCTCCCGGATCGGTCTTCAAGCTGGTCAACGGCCTGATCGGCCTCCAGGAGGGGACCCTCAACATGGACATGGCCTACCCTTGCTACCAGGGCTACCATTTCGGAAGCCACAAGCTCGGCTGCCACTCCCACCGCTCACCCCTCAAGCTCGAAGAAGCCATCATGATGTCCTGCAACGGCTATTTCTGCTACGTGCTTAAGAATATTCTCGAAAACAAGAAATACAAGAACATCGACGAGGCTCTCGACAAGTGGCATGACTATGTCCAGAGTTTCGGCTTCGGACGAAAGCTCGGCAGCGACTTCCCCGCTGAACTGGGCGGAACGCTGCCCACATCCAACCTCTACAACAAACGTTACGGAAAGGGCGGGTGGAAGTTCACGACCATCATCTCGATCTCCATCGGCCAGGGAGAAGTCGGTGTCACCCCTCTCCAGATTGCCAACCTCGCAGCGACGGTCGCCAACCGCGGCTGGTACAGGATCCCCCACATCGTAAAGGCTTCCGAAGGCGTTGAAATCGAGCAGAAGTACTACGACAAGCAGTACACGATGGTCGACACCACGAATTTCAAGAAGGTGATCCGCGGAATGTGGAGGGCTGTCAACAACGGTCCCGGGACCGGATGTACTGCAGCGATAGCCGAAGTCAAGGGACTGGACATCTGCGGAAAGACCGGCACTGCCCAGAACCCCCGCGGAGCCGACAACTCGGTGTTCATCTGCTTCGCTCCGATGGACGATCCCAAGATCGCCGTCGCGGCCTACGTAGAGAATGCTGGCTTCGGCGCAACCTGGGCGGCCCCTATCGCTTCGCTCCTTATCGAGAAATACCTCAACGGAGAGAGTGCAAGGCCTGATCTTGAGAAAAGGGTGATGGAAGGCAACCTGATGTCAAGAGTCAAAGCTTACAATTAAGACATGGGCAATTTTTCAGACAGAGGCGTCAAGCAGTCGATCGACTGGAAGCTGGTAATCTCTTACCTGCTTCTGATCCTTATCGGCTGGGTCAACATCTATGCCTCCATCCACTCTGAAGGCCCTGCCAGCATATTCGATTTCAACTTCCGCTGCGGTAAGCAGTTCGTCTGGATCCTTACGGCCTTCGTCATAGCAGCAGTAATCCTGTTTGTCATAAATCCGCAGTTCTGGGAAAGTGCATCGCTGCCAATGTACCTCTTCGTGCTGGTGTTGCTGGTCGTGGTGATCTTCGTGTCGAAAGACGTGAAGGGATCGCACTCATGGTTCGAATTCGGCCCTGTCAAATTCCAGCCTGCGGAGATTTCAAAGATAACTACGTCCCTGCTGCTGGCCACTCTGATGAGCCAGACCAACTTCAGGATAACCAGGCTCAAGGACTTCCTGATGGCGGCCATAATCATCGGAGTTCCGATGCTTGTCATCCTGGCCGAGAGCGAGACGGGATCTGCCCTGGTCTATGTCGGTTTCATATTCGTAATGTACCGTGAAGGATTTTCAGGTTGGTGGATTTTCAGCATAGGCATGGCCATCCTCCTGTTCATCCTGACCCTCACGGCGTCGCCTTACGTTTCCCTCCTGGTCCTGATCGGAATCCTGATCGTGGCTTCAGCCATCAGTTCCGGCAAGATCGGAGCCCTCTTCTGGATCAATCTTGGAATATTGCTGCTGTTCTGCCTGCTGCCCTGGATCCTCGGCAAGGCAGTCGATCCCGAGAGCTTCATCGGAAAGATCAAGCCGGTGTACATCCTCATCGGAATCTGCATCTGCGCCGTCCCCTACCTCCTGTTCCGCGGGTACAGGGAACGAAAGCGCTACATCTCCCTTTCGACCCTCGGCCTCGTGGCCGGAATCGCCCTCATTTTCTCGACCGATTTCATATTCAACAACATACTCCAGGACCACCAGCGCAAAAGAATCGAGGTCCTGCTCGGAATGAAGGAGGATCCCTCCGGAGTTGGTTACAACGTCAACCAGAGCATGATTGCTATCGGTTCCGGCGGTTTCAGCGGAAAAGGTTTCCTGAACGGCACCCAGACGACCTTCGGCTTCGTCCCGGAGCAGAGTACCGACTTCATCTTCTGCACCGTCGGAGAGGAGTGGGGCTTCGTGGGCTGCCTGGTAGTGATCCTGCTGTACGTGTTCCTGATCTGGAGGATAATAGTCGATGCGGAAAAGAGCCGGGAGGCCTTCACCAGGATCTACGGCTACTGCGTGGCCTCGTGCATATTCATGCACCTTTTCATCAACATCGGAATGACGATCGGGCTCATGCCTGTGATCGGCATCCCGCTGCCGCTGCTGAGCTACGGAGGCTCGTCCCTCTGGGCATTTACCGTACTGATTTTCATCTTCATAGCCCTTTACAGGCAGGAGAAAAAATACTACTAGAACACAACCAATACCGCCATGAAAAGAACTCTGACCACACTGCTTGCGGCCATAGTGTGCGCCGCATCCTTCGCCCAGATCAAGGTCGTCGTCCACGAAGACGCCGCCGACCAGCCTGTCATCCCAAAGGAGATCTACGGACAGTTTGCCGAGCACCTCGGAAGGTGCATATACGACGGCATCTGGGTCGGCAAGGATTCCCCCATCCCCAATGTCGACGGCTACCGGAAGGATCTCGTCGAAGCCATCCGCGAACTGAAAGTGCCGGTGCTGCGCTGGCCTGGAGGATGCTTCGCCGATGAATATCACTGGAGAGACGGAATAGGCCCTGTCTCCCAGAGGCCCAAGATGATCAACTCCAACTGGGGCGGCACGGTCGAGGACAACTCCTTCGGCACCCATGAATTCCTGAACTTCTGCGAGATGCTCGGCATCGAACCTTACATCTCCGGAAATGTCGGTTCCGGCACGGTTGAAGAACTTGCCAAGTGGGTTGAATATATGACAGCGAAGGGCGGCACCATGGCTGAGCTGAGGGCTGCAAACGGCAGGAAGGAACCCTGGAAGGTAAAGTACCTCGGAGTCGGCAACGAAAGCTGGGGCTGCGGAGGGAATATGACTCCTGAGTTCTATTCAGACCAGTACAAGAGGTACGCAACCTACTGCCGCAACTACGACGGCAACAACCTCTACAAGGTTGCCAGCGGAGCTTCCGACTACGACTACAACTGGACGAAGGTCCTGATGAACAACGTCAGGAGCAACGTCTCCGGCCTGTCCCTGCACTACTACACGGTGATGAACTGGGGCCACAAGGGCTCGGCTACAGACTTCGACGAGGATGAGTATTACGACATCCTTGCCAAGGCCGTCGAAATCGACGAGGTCCTGAAGAACCACGAAGCCATTATGGACCTGTACGATCCCCGCCACAGGATTGACCTTCTTCTGGACGAATGGGGTACCTGGTTCGACGTGGAACCCGGCACGAATCCAGGACACCTCTACCAGCAGAATTCCATGCGGGACGCCATGGTCGCGGCAATGTCTCTGGACATATTCAACAAGCACACTTCACGCCTCAAGATGGCGAACATCGCCCAAATGGTCAACGTCCTCCAGGCAATGATCCTCACCAAGGACTCGGAGATCGTACTCACCCCGACCTACCATGTCTTCAGGATGTACAACGTCCATCAGGATGCAACCTCGGTTCCCGTGGCTTTCTCCGCCGGGGAGAAGGTGTCCAAGGCTGGAAGGATATTCTCTCAACTGAGCGTCAGCGCATCCAAGTCAGACGCCGTACATGTCTCGCTCTCAAATCCTTCCGTCACCGAGACCAAGACCGTCGAACTCGAGTTCGATTCCCTGAAACCGTCCAAGGTCTCCGGGGAGATCCTCCGCGGCAAGGGCAAGGGCCTCGAAGCTGTCAAGTCCTACAATGACTTCGGCGGCAAGACCAACGTGGAGCCCGTCCCCTTCAAGGATTACAAGACCTCTGGTCGTACAATCAAGGTCACCCTTCCTCCTGCTTCCGTAGTCGTTCTGAGCGTGAAATAAAAAGATGAATATGAAAAAGTTGTTCGTTGCCATCCTGACCCTTGCCGCCCTTGCATCTTGCAAACCTGGTGAACCTATTCTCAGGATCGAAGGGGGACTTGTCAAAGGCGTCCCTACCGAGACTCCCGGTGTGACGGTCTTCAAAGGCATACCTTACGCCGCTCCTCCAGTCGGCGATCTCCGCTGGAAAGCCCCTCAGCCCGTGAAGCCATGGGGCGGTCTCAGAGTCTGCGACAGCTGGGGCCATCCGGCCTGGCAGATGTCCCACACTCCCGGTGGCTACACACCTGAATTCTTCTTCGACGGCGACCCTGAGTTCAGCGAGGACTGCCTGTACCTGAACATCTGGACACCCGCCGCCGGAAAAGCAGATGCCAAACTCCCTGTGACCTTATGGATCCACGGTGGCGGCTACGTAGCCGGCTGGGGTTTCGAGCCCGAAATGGACGGAGAGGAATGGGCTGCTCACGGCGGGGTCATGGTGACCTTCAACTACCGCCTCGGCCTGCTCGGCTTCCTCGCCCATCCTGCCCTCAGCGCCGAAAGCCCTGAAGGTGTCAGCGGAAACTATGGCATGCTTGACCAGGTCGCTGCACTCAAATGGGTGAAAGAGAACATCAGTTCCTTCGGTGGAGACCCTGACAAGATCACGATAATGGGCCAGAGCGCCGGAGCCATGAGCGTCCAGACCCTTGCGACTTCTCCTCTTTCCAAGGACCTGATCGCAGGAGCAATAATCCAGAGCGGAGGAGGAATCCGTGAGAGCCAGCTGCTCGGGGGATCCCCTCTCTCTGTTGCCGAGGAAGCCGGCAAGGAACTCATGGACTGGGCCGGCTGCAGCACACTTGAACAGATGCGTACCATCCCTGCCAAGGATCTGCTGACGATGACCTCGAAGTTCAGGGCTGAGACAGGCAAGCCTGCAGTCGGACTGACTGCACCGATCATCGACAACTACGCCCTCTCGGAGACCTTCTCACAGGCCGCTCTGGGCGGAAGGATAGCCGACGTGCCTTACATGATCGGCTGCACCCTTGACGACATGGGCGCCCTTGCGAGCGGAATCGACCGTTTCTGCGCAGAAAGGCAGAAGGCCGGAGGTACGGCATATGCCTACCGTTTCGACCGCAGGCTCCCCACCGACGGACGTCCTGACGTGCTCCAAGGAGCATTCCACTCCTCAGAACTCTGGTACATGTTCAAGTCGCTGCGTTTCTGCTGGAGGCCTTTCATCGAAGGAGATTATGACCTGGCAGAGCAGATGATCACCTGTTGGACCAACTTTGCAGCCTTCGGCAATCCCAACGGAGAAAAAGCAGGAGTTTGGACTCCCTGCACTGAGGAGAGCCCGGAGTTCATGATTTTCAAACTTGACGAGAACGGGAAGGTCGCCTCAGGAATGGGATCTATTGCTTCTGAGTGATTTCGCCGGTGACGGCGTCCACATACACTGAGCCTGTCTTTTCGCCAAGGAACTCGTACTGAGGATTCTCAAATGACGGAGTTTCAGGCAAATGAAGGATCACATAAGGGGTGTCCGTTGCTGTGACATTGGACAGTTTCAGAGTGTAGACAGCATCCTCGACGCTCATTACCTCGTCCATATATTCCGGAGCGATGACTTTGTCACCGGTCCATGGTTTCGTAACCACTTCGGCTTCCGTGGTCAGGTCATCGACGGAGCCATGGATGAAATCACGCATTCCGCGGACAACATAGTCAGAAGTGACATCTCCATACGCCGGCACAAAGAAGACGTAGGTGACATCCATGGGATAAAGTTCACCGGCCTTTACGGAATTCACTGGAGCATTGAGGGTGTACTGTACCTGCATCATATGGTGGCCGAGATCAAGTTTGAAACCGAGAATCTCATTGCCCCAATAAAGATCGAGCAGGGTGTTGTAGTCATCGACCAGATAACCGATAGTGCTGCCGGACTCGGCGGGCATTTCCAACGATGTGACAGCTCCTGTCTTGGAATCGACGAAAACATGCTTGCTGCGGCCGGCCGAACCACCAAACACGAACTGTGGATTCTCCCAAACCGGCCAAAGGGGCTTGCGGAGAGTTATGTAGGCAGAATTCAAACCGTCACTTCCTGATGCCTCGGGGTCATTCTTGGCATTCTCGATAGCCTTCTCCAACGAGACTGAAAGAGTGGCCATCTCCGACTCGGGGATGTGCATGTCACCAAGCCAGGGTGAATCTGCGGTGTAATAATCCATTTGTGTTTCACCCGTAGTGAAATCACGGGTCATGGTGAATATATGGCTTTCTCCATCCTTCCAGTAATAGCATATTGTCATGAGTGATTCAGCCTTCAACTCGGAAGATGTGGCTTCGGACACTGGCTTGTTGAGAACGAACCTGGCTTCAATGAAATTATCCTTGGCATCAGGATAGTTCGAGACCAGAGTCGTGTAGTCCTCTATAATAAAGTCATAATAAGTCTTTTCCTCGACAGGAGTCTCCTTTTCGCAGGACATCAGGAGAAACAATCCCCAAAACAGGGAAACAGCAAACAAAATTCGTTTCATATACATTTATTAAGTCTGATGCAAAAATAGGTAATTAATTTGCAAAAAGGAGTATCTTTGTGTCAAGGATAATTTGCTACATGAAAAAAATCATCATAACCTTTGCACTTGTGTGCATAAGTTTATTCGCTTTTGCACAGAATTCATCCATACTCCGTCCCAGAATCGAAATCGCAGAAAAAGAGACGGAGATTGCAGAAATGTTCGACACTGAACTGGAAGTGTTCTACATGAACGACGAGGACCCCAGGATGTACTATCTTTCTCTGGGGAACCTTGGAATAGGGAATGATTTGGTGCAGATTGATTTCGATCCTGTCTATGAACTGTTCATCCCTCTCGGGGGCACTCTGGAAGAGGCCATCGCCAAGATGGAGGAGATAAAGGCTTTCTACAAGGAGCCCAGACAGGCGACCATGGAGATCGACGGATGCTTCGCTGCGTTGTATCCAAACGACAAGCTTACCACCGTCAAGGTCACGAGAAGACAGATACTCACTTCCAACATCCTGGAATTCAGCATTCCCAACGCTGGAAGTGAGTCATTAATCCGTGCCACCCACATCACCAAGAGTGATTTCGGAGGCTTGCTGAGCGCGCTCAAGATCTACAAGAAGCTGCACCCGAAACAAAAATAACCTGCTACTTCAGGACCTTCTTGATCATATTCCAGATCCACAGAAGGACCACTGCACCGATAACGGCACTTACAATCTGGCCATACCACTGTGACCAGAAGGATCCGCCGGCGCCGATAAGGCCAAGCAGCCAGCCGCCGACGAAACCGCCGAGGAGACCGATGATGATGTTCCAGATGAGACCACCTTTGTCCTTGGTCACGAAGAAACCGGCAAGCCAGCCAGCAATGGCTCCGAAGAGCAGCGTGAGAATAATGTTCATGGTGTTAATTATTAGTGATTTAACAGTATCAAATATAGGAATCTTTCTGCAATAATAAAACATCGGCCAGACATTTCTTCCATTTGTTGTCCTATCATGACGGCCAATGATTATCTTTGTAATAGTAAACAGCTTAGATGGTAATGAGAAAGCATTGGATAGACAACCTGCGCTGGGTGACAGTACTCCTGGTTTTGTTGTACCACGTGTTTTACTTCTACAACAACAAAGGAGTGTTCGGAGGCCTTGGAGGTTTCAGTGACGGCCCTCAGTACCAGGATATTGTGATGTACATCCTCTATCCTTGGTTCATGCCGCTGCTGTTCATCCTCGCAGGAATCAGTGCAAGATATGCCCTGGAAAAACATTCCGGGAAGGAATGGTTCAAGGCCAGGACGCGTAAGCTGCTGGTACCAGGCACCATAGGGTTGTTCGTATTCCATTGGATGACGGGATATTTCAATACCGTCGTTGCCGCCAGGCAAGGAGTTTTCGACGGAGTCCCGGCAATTGCCAAGTACGCGATCATGGCCATAAGCGGTACAGGTCCGCTATGGTTTATACAGGTGCTTTGGCTGCTCTGCCTGTTGCTGCTGGTGGTCAGGGCCTTGGACCGGAAAGACCGTTTCTGGAACTGGTGCGGCAAGGCAAATATCGTTTGGATCATCCTGTTGGGAGTGCTGTTCTGGGCTGGCGAGCAAACCCTCATTAGGAACCCGCGTCCGGAAACTGCCGACGGACTGTGGAATCTGTACAAGCCGCTTTTCTACTTGATTCCCTTCCTGATGGGTTACTTCGTGTTTTCACACGACGAGGTCCAGGAGAAAGTGGAAAGAGCGTGGATTCCGTTGATGGGGTGCGCTGTGGTCGCAGGCGGTGTTTTGATTGGCACCACCTTCGGGCAGGACAACACCGCGCCTGAATATCTTGGAAGTCCTCTTAACTGCCTCTATGGCTGGCTTATGTGCCTGGCGATGATGGGCTGGTTCAAAGCCAGATTCGATAGCACGGGCAGATTTGCCGGCTACATGACCCGCTCCAGCTATGGCATCTACATAGTCCATTACCTGGTTATCGCCAGCCTGGGCTATATGATGAAAACCTACACTCAGCTGCCGCCGTGGTCAATCTACACTATCTTGACGGTCGCCGTGTTCACCTTCTCGCCGCTTCTATACGAGATAATCCGCCGCATCCCAATTGTCAGATGGTGTGTTTTTGGTGAAAAGCATTGAAATCATGGAGACCAGCAGGACGGTCTTCTGCGATGCCACCAATACCTGGGCGATAGAACTGAAGGAAACAGGGGAAGCGCTCGGGCTGATGGTTGAGCATATTCGTAAAACAACAGCTATCAAATCCCTCATCAGCGGCCACTTTGTGGATAATCCTGCCAGCGGACGTGTCATGGAAAAATGCGGCTTCATCCCCACCTGAGAAACCGTTATAGACGAAACTCAATACCAAGGCCAAGACCGCCCCATCCGAGTACTCCGCCTGGAATTATAAATATTAGAGCGTCACAACTTCTGGATGATTGCTCCGAATGAAGGGAACAAAATAAATGGGAAGATAGGTGATGAACCTATCTTTTTTTATGATCCGATCATTGGACAGCACATAAGCGTCGTGAACGTGGTAGTCAGGATTCGCCAAGAAAGCATTGAGCGCTCGATGGATCGTATAATCTTTCCCCGATTTCACTTCAACCGGCAGGATGGCGGCATGGTCGTAGTCATCCAAAAGAAACTCCACTTCGCCATGAGCCTTGTTGTCGTAGTAGTAGAGCGGCCCTGAACAGTGAGCCCTCAGCTCGGAAGCAACAACGCTTTCATAGACGCTTCCCAGATTCACACTGAGGCGGTCGTTCATGACTGCGTCGATGCTGTACTTATACAGCTCGTTGGTAAGAAGCCCGACGTCGTTCATGTAGAACTTCAGCAGATTCTTGCTCTCGGACTCCTTAAGCGGGAAAACTGGAGAGGAAACTGCTTTTACCTCGATGGCAATTCCTGCCCCGGCGATATAGTCAAATTCATCTTGATAATCCTCATTCCGCTTGCTCTTCTTTTCCTCGATGTCACGATACACCACACGTTTCTTCTTGTTGCCCATCAAGGAAGGAATCATATTGTAGATCCTCGTAATCTTGAGTTTGTG
>JAFUFS010000001.1 GCA_017469745.1 Bacteroidales bacterium
CTTCTCCTGGCTGGAGAACTTCCGCCGACTGACTATCGACTATGAATTCCTGGCGGAGACAGCTGAAGCTATGGTACAGCTGGCCTGTGTCCAGATTATGCTTAACAAATTTTTTGTATGATTTCAAAACAGTTTCTAAATGTCTTGTTTAGCAAAGGCCGGATCCGCTCCTTTTCGAGCCAGGTTTCCCGAGCTCCGGAAAGAAGTCCCGCACAGACATTCAACGATTTAAAGAGAAACGCTCAAGACGGCACCTAAAAAATGCTTAAGTACTATGAATCAATCAATTACAGAGCGATATTCGTCATAACACCCTGAATCACAAATAATTAGCGATGTTTTGTATATTTTTTCATTTGTTAGTATATTTGCCAGTCATTAGGTTACTGTATAACCAAAGTTGATTTTTACCGAAATAATTAAAAAACATTAACGAAACACGATTAAAAATTATAATTTTTTACTAAACAAGACATTTAACAATCAATCAGAAAGTTATAAACCATTTTAAATCTTCTGTTTATGAGTAAACGTTTCATTACGGCTATGCTGGTGCTCCTTACTTTGGGAGTACAGGCATTTGCTCAGTCTGCCGTGTCCGGAAAGGTCACGGATCAGTCTGGGGAACCTCTTGTCGGAGTGAATGTCCTCGTAAAGGGCACCACTAACGGCACAATGACGGACTATAACGGAAACTACAACCTGAATAACCTCAGGTCGGATGCCGTTTTGGTCTTCTCCAGCATCGGCTTCGCCTCCCAGGAGGTAGCTGTCGGCAATCAGAGGACAATCAATGTCCAGATGAAAGACGACGCCGCTTTCCTTGATGAGGTCGTGGTCGTCGGTTACGGTACAGCACGCAAAAAGGATGTCTCCGGTGCTATCGCAAGTGTCAATTATGGCAATGACAAGAATGTCGCCAGCCTTCCTAACCCGAATGCACTTGCAGCCCTGTCCAGCAAGGTCGCTGGTTTGAGCTATGCTCCTACCACAAGTGCCGCCGGTGACAACACTGCCACCATGACCATCCGTGGTAAGAACGCCATCCCTACTGGAGGAAGCATGTCTGCAAGCGCTCAGAGCGTCAACCAGCCTCTCCTCGTCATCGACGGTGTTCTTTCCTATGGTTCGATCAACTCGATCAACACTGCTGACATTGAGAGCATCGATGTCCTGAAGGACGCTTCCGCAGCTGCTATCTACGGATCCCGTGCTGCTAACGGTGTTATCATCATTACGACCAAGAAGGGTACCAGCTCAGCTCCGGTTGTTAACTTCAACGGTAGCGTCAGCATCTCCGACTGGAACCGCATGCCTAAGATGGTTTCCGACAAGGAGACCTTCCTTAAGAATCGTTTCTACAGCAAGAAAGGCGCTGGAGACGCTAATTTTGAGAATAAGGAATGGAATTATTCAAGCCTTGATGCCGCTGCCAACGACAACCTTCTCTCTACCCGTGAGTTGGAGGCTTGGAATGACGGCCAGTGGGTCAACTGGCTCGACGAGATCTCCCGCAAGGGTGTCGGCCAGAAGTACGACCTGTCCGTGAGCGGCCGTGCAGAGCGTGTCAACTACTATGTTTCCGGCGACTACACCCGTCAGCAGGGTATACGCAAGGGTGACGACTATGAGAAGGCCGGTGCCATGGGTAAGATTGACTTCAACATTACCGACTGGCTCACAGTTGGAGCAAAGGCTAACTTCCTGGCTTCCAACAGCTGGGGACAGAGTGCTAACATCCGCTATGCAATGTGGTACACTCCTCTTTCCTATGTCTATGCACGCCAGCCTGGTTTCGAGAACTGGTACAACAGCGTTCCTGACAACAACACTACCAGCCCGTTCATCGGTACCGGTTCCGACGATTCTTACGCTTACACAGATCGTCAGAGCAAGAGCATGAACCTCAATGGAGTTGCTTATGCCCAGATCGATGTTCCTTTCATCCCTGGTCTCAGCTATAAGGTGACCTTCCAGGGTCAGCGCAACGCCGGCTACTCGGATGTCTACAACAATCCTGAGATGAACGTCAACACCGAGATCGAGAGCGAAATGCTGGATCCCAGCCGCTACATCGGCAACGTGACCGGCAGCATCGGTGCTACAAACTATGCAGCTTGGAACATCGACCAGATCCTGACTTATGCAAAGGATATTGCTCTGCATCATTTCGATGTGACATTGGGTTACACCCGTGAGGCTACAAACAACAACTCTCTTGGAACCAACTTCGCAGGTTATCCCACTCCGACCACATTGGGTGTCTACAACATCGAGACTGCCAATTCTGTCACTGGAACATACCGCAACCGCACCCAGACCCAGTCCGTGGGTTATCTTGCCCGCGTCAACTACAACTGGGCCAACAAGTACTACCTCACCGGAAACTTCCGTCGTGACGGTTTCTCTGCTTTTGCACTTGGTCACAAGTGGGGCAACTTCTACGGTGCTTCTGCAGCTTGGGTTATCTCCAATGAAGACTTCATGCAGGACGGTCCTTTCGATTTCCTGAAACTCCGTCTCTCATGGGGTCAGAACGGATCCCGTAACATCAGCGCAGGTGCCACTCAGGCAACCATGGGCAAGAATGACACCTCCAACAGTGGAGCTATCACCATGACTTGGCTTGGTGATGAGAGCACCCTTGGTATGACCCTTACCAACCTGCCTAACAGAAACCTGACTTGGGCAACTGTCGAGAAGGCCAACCTTGGTATCGACTACGCATTGCTGGGCAGCCGTATCAACGGTAGCCTCGATGTCTACACCGGCCAGACCACCAATATGCTGGTTGCTCGTTCTGCTCCTTACCTCTCCGGTTTCAACGATGTTGATGACAACGTCGGTAAGGTGACCAACAAGGGTGTCGAGTTCGTTCTCAACACCGTGAACATCGATGGCGACGGCCGTGATTCTTTCCGTTGGGAAAGCAATCTCGTGTTCGATGCCAACCGCAACAAGCTCGTCTCCCTCTTCGGTCCCGACTATAATGGTAACGAGGCTGATGATGTTGCCAACGCTGTTACCTACGGTCGTGAGTCCAACTATACCCTGCTTGTCGGCAGACCTCTGGGTGCCGCCTATGACTTGAAGCTTCTCGGTATCTTCAAGGATCAGGCCGAAATCGACGCACATAAGGTCCAGCCGGATGCCAAGCCCGGAGACCTCAAGTTCGAGGATTATGACGGTGATGGCGATATCGACGCTGACGACTACCAGTACCTCGGATCCTCCGATCCTCTCTTCACCGTGAACTTCGCCAACACTCTTGCTTGGAAGAATTTCAGCTTGTACTTCAACTTCCGTTGGATGCAGGGTGACAAGACTCATTTCATCTGGCTTGATCCTTATGCCTTTGGAACCAACATGGGTAGCGGTGCTCAGCTTGCCAGAGTAAAGCCTTGGACCGAGCAGAACCATTCAGACGTGTTCCCTCGTTACGGCTACAGCAACAGTCTTGGTTATCAGTACTGGAACAGCCGTTCCTTCCTCAAGCTGAAAGACCTAGTCTTCTCTTACACCATCCCCGCACAGGTCCTTAAGGGTTCCGGCATCAGCAACCTCCGTTGCTATGTTGGAGCTACCGACCTGCTGACTATTTCTAATTGGTCAGGTATTGATCCTGAGACCGGCGGTACCATTGCAGCAGGAGCGAGCTCAAGCCGCTTCGGAAGCAACGGAGCCTACAAGACGGTCACCTTCGGTGTCAATCTTACCTTCTCGAAATAAGGCGCGTCTAATTATTTAATATAAGATAGATATGAAAAAATACATATTCATTCTTCTCGCTCTTGTCCTCGCAGTTTCCTGCAATGACGATGCATTCCTTGAGGAGAAGACTTACAACGACGACACCAGTAGCTTCTTCAAGAACCAGAAGTCCATTGAGATCGCTCTTGCATCTGCATACACAGAGATCCAGTACATGGTGTTCGGTAACCAGCGCGGTGGCTCTTCCCACAACTGGATACTGAATGGTATGGGCTTGGATACTTTTGCCAACACCAATGTCACAGCTAGCGGTGATGACCAGGGTGTTTTCTCCGATTGGCCCAAGCTGACTTCTATCAGCGGTTATGTCCGTCACTATGGTGAGTACATGTACAAACTCTCGAACCGTGCCAACATCGTGGTCGACATGATTGACGAGCATCCCGAGATTGAGTATTCCACTCCTACCATGAAGCAGGAACTTCGCGCTGAGGCGGTTTTCCTCCGTGCATGGTCCTACCGCGTACTTGCCGGTCTGTTCGGAAGCCTCGTTTATTCCGATCACATGACCCAGGAAGCTCGTTATGACTACGAGATGATCCCTCGTGAGGAAGCATGGAAGCTTATTGCCGCTGACTTCGAGTATGCCGAGCAGAATCTTCCTACCACTGCCCGTCTCATGGGTACCGTCACCAAGGCTGCTGCCGCCCACTATCTCGCAGAGACTTACCTTTCTCTTGGCCAGTTTGCTGAGGCTGAGGCTGCCGCCTCCCGCGTCATCAACGGCCAGGATGGTGACTATCACCTCATGACCACCCGTTTCGGTAACCGTGCCGACCAGGCTGTCGACCGTTACGGCAATTCCCTCGCAGCTCCTCAGGGTGCTTACTGGGATCTTTTCCGTACTTCAATGAGGACTGACGGAACCCAGGCATCTGATTCCAACCCTAACGATCCCGGCAATAAAGAGGCTATCTGGGTCGCCCAGATTGACATGGTCAGCCAGGCAGAGAACTGGACTCTCGGTGCTTCCGGAGACTCCTGGTGGCGTATGCATGTTCCCATTCTTGAGTCCGTGTGGGCTCCTTGGGTCCCCATGGGTGGAAAGACCGGAACCAGAACCGGCAGCGACGGAAAAGTGTATTATGTTTTCACAGCTGATGCTACTTGCTATCCTACAGGTGTTGCACCTGAGGGAGCAGGAAATCCTGTTGCTACTGTTGAAGAGGCTGTGGGCCGTAAGACCATGTACAGCATAAGCACTAAGATCGACTCCCTTGCTTGCCGTGCCCAGGGTAACGGTGCTGCTACAGCACTTGGTTTCCTTGCTTCCGAGTTTGTCCAGCGTCCTGCTGGTGACATCCTTGGTTCTTATTGGGACGATCCCAACGACTTCCGTGGAAGCGAGGTCATGATCCAGCGTGATTACTACACTCCTTCTGGAAAGAAGTGGTCGGAAGTCAAGAAAGAGATCAAGGCCCGTGTTGATGCTGGTCTGTATGAAGTGACCGCCGCAGACACCGTGAACATCACTCCTCGTTTCTGGAAGTTCTCTGATGACAAGCACGTCATTAACAGCGGTAACTGCTACTATGACACAGACTGGTACATGATCCGTATCGCCGAGACCTATCTGCTCCGTGCAGAGGCCCGTCTGGCCCAGGGTAACAAGAGCGGTGCTGCAGAAGACATCAACGTCCTCCGCAACCGTGCAGGCGCCAAGCCCGCTTCTGCAGGTGACATCGACATCGACTACATCCTTGACGAGCGTGTCCGTGAGCTCTTCGGTGAGGAGCAGCGCTGGATTACTCTCAGCCGTCTGTCCTGCAACCCTAATGCAACATACGTGCTTGACAAGTATCCTACCCAGAATGCGCAGACTTCGAACACACTGTACGAGCGTACGCGCAAGTATGGTTGGGGACATGAGAACGATCTTACTGCAGGTCGTCGCGAGACTTATGTTGATGCTCTCGGAAACACCCGTCACATCCCTAACATCCAGCCTTACAACTACGTACTCCCTATTCCTGTCCAGATCATCCAGTCCAACAAGGATGTGAAGATCCCTCAGAATTACGGTTACGGAGAATAATAGTTCTGTATATTATTTGAACGCACCCTTTACGGGTTTGCGTGACATTTCGAATTGAAGCTTGGCTCCATCCTTGATCTGGTCGTACCGGATAATGGGGGAGCCAAGTTTTTTTCCATCAAGCCAGACGGCCTTGATGTAGACCGCGTCCTTGCTCCAACCCTTGGTGGTCATCTCGATCTTCTTCCCGTTGGAGAGAGTTACGCTCATTCCCGGTACGCAGGGCGAGCCAATGTAGTACCAGTCGGCTCCGGGACAGAAGGGATAGAATCCCAGGCAATTGAACAGGTACCAGGCGCTCATCTGGCCGCAGTCGTCGTTGCCGCTCAGTGATCCGGGCTCGTTGCCGTAGAAGTTCTCGGCCACGTAGCGGATCCATTTCTGGCAGTTCCATGGTTCTCCGAAATAATTATACAGGTAAGCTACGTGATGGCAGGGCTCGTTGCCGTGCCAGTAGCCTCCGATGCGGCCCCAGATGTCATGAGCTCCGGGAATGTCCTCGGGAAGCTCGATGGTGAAGAGTTCGTCGAGATATTTCTTCAGCCTCTGCCTTCCGGCCAGCTGCACGTAACCGTCGAAGTCGTGGAAGACGCTCCAGGTGTACTGCATCGTGAAACCTTCGGTGATGTCACCCCAGCCGTTGACGGAGCCAGGACCCTGGTAGGCTATCGGAGCGAACGGATCGCGCCATGCGCCCTTGGAGTCCTTGCCGCGCATGTAGCCGGTCTCCGGGTCGACGAGGTTCTTGTAGTTCATCGAACGGTTCAGGAAGAACTCATATTCCTCCTCATGGCCGAGTTTCTTCGCGACCTGGGCTATGCACCAGTCGTCGTAGGCATATTCAAGGGTCTTGGAGACGCTTTCCTTCTCGAGGTCGAAGGGGACGTAGCCGAGGGAGGTATATTCAGGGATACAGTCGTAGTGGGGGTTGGTAGCCGTTGTCTTCATCGCTTGGAAGGCGAGCTCGTAGTCGAAGCCGGGCACATCCTTGAGGATCATGTCGGCGAGTACGGAGCAGGAGTGGTAGCCGATCATGCACCAAGTCTCGCCTCCGTAGAAGGACCAGTAGGGGAGCATGTGCTCGGCGCTCTTGTCGTAGTGGGCGAGCATGGAGTTGGCTATGTCGGCCTGGAGGGGCCTGTTTACGAGGTTCATAAGGGGTTCGAAGGCCCTGAAGGTGTCCCAGAAGGAGAAGGTTGTGACGTTGGTGAAGCCTTCGGCCTTACCGATGGTGCCGTCGTGCTCGCGGAAGCGGCCGTCGGCATCCTGGAAGACGAAGGGATGGAGCATGGTGCGGTAGACGCTGGTGTAGAAGGTTTCGCGAAGGACCTTGTCATCGGAGTCCAATGAATATGCTCCCAGGGCCTTTTCCCAGGTCTGTTCGGCTTCGGCCAGGGCGGTGTCGAAGTCCTTGCCGTCCAGTTCCTTGAGGTTCAGCAGTGCTCCGTCGGTCCCGACTCCCGACACCGCCACCTTGACCTGCAGGTCCTTGACATCCTGGTAGCGGACGATGACCTTGAGCTTCTTTCCCCAGGCCTCAAGGGAACTGCGGAAACGCTTGGTGTTGTAGATCACGGGTTCTCCGTCCTGGAGGATGGTGAAGTCCTTGATGGGCTCGGAGAAGCGGGCGGCGAAGTAGACGTAACGGCCTGGATTCCAGCCGGCTACGACCTTGCTGCCGATGATTGTGTGGTCGTCAAGGAGCTTGACGGTGGACCATTCGCAGTCCCATTTGAGGGTGTGGTCAAGGTCGATCATGACGTAGGCGCCATCTTTTTGCGGGTATGTGAATTTGAATATTCCCGAGCGCATGGCGGCCGTCATCTCGGCTTTCACGCCGCTGTCGAGGGTGATTCCGTAGTAGCCGGGGTGGGCGCTTTCCTTGCTGTGGTCCAGTTTGGAAGGCTCAATCCTGTCGCCTATTCCGGGGAGGAAGAGGAAGTCTCCGAGGTCGGGGATTCCGGTTCCGCTGAGGTGTGTAAGGCTGAAGCCCTGGACAAAGGGTTTTGAATATTTGTACCCGGCGGCGCAGTCATAGTCCTTGTCGTCGCAGTCAGGGCTGATCTGGATACCTCCGTAAGGCAGCTGCGGTCCCGGGTACACGTTCCCGAACCCGTCCGTCCCCACGAACACGTTCACATCGTTGATCAGTTTTCTTCCGTCGTTGGAAGCAAATGATAATGAAGATGTTATGAAAACAAGTGCCGCAACGGCCAATCCTTTGAGAATATTCATGACTGTTAGTGTTTATTGCTGATGATATCACAAATATAATGAATCCCGCCAAATAGGCGCACAGCAGATAGCATTCTGGCCATGTTGCAGCCTTATCGTGGTGCTCCGAGGCCCGAGATCAGCCTGTGGAGCACGGTGATCCTCTCCTCAGTACCTTTGATGCCCTTTTCCCGTGCGCCAGTTTGGCGGCGGGGATAGGTGTAGTTCTTTCTAATGAAAGATATTGCTTTTTTTGTTTGGAAAGATGAGGAGGATTCCCCATATTTATGTCGTGCTAATCATCCGAAGTCATCGCTGTGATGATGGGAGAATGAGGCGTGGGATTTTGCGATGAATAAAGAGTATTTCCATGTTTGCGCCAAAGGCGCTGATTCCCGAAATTTCATTATCAGTAAAGCTGATTATTTCGCGGCATTCAATCTGATAGGTGTATGTGCAGCGAACAGTGAGGCCGTTGTCGTTTCTTTTTCAATAGAAGACAGTCATCCTCATTTCCTTCTATGGGGGACCAAGATGGAGTGCTCCCGGTTCAAGGTACTTTTTGAAACTCTCTATATCCACTATGCAGCTGCCACGAGAAAAGGAGGAGCCGACCTCGTCCTTCGCTGTGAATTGTATCCCATTGGAGATGACCTTGACTATTTGCGTAATGTGGCCGTCTACACTATAATCCAGGCAACGAAGGATGGAAAGTCCGTGATGCCTTATGATTATCCATGGGGGACAGGATCGATGTACTTCAGGAATGGTTATTATACTCCTGTCTGGTTGTTCGATGAAAATGGATCCATACATGAACCTGTTCCTTTCGCCTCTTATGGGGCAAGAGAGAAGCGTGTCTTATTACATACCAGAAGCTACACGATTCCTGATCAATGGCTGGTTTGTAATGGTATCATCCTCCCTGTAAACTATGTTGATGTGGCGAAATTCGAGTCTATATACGTTACATTCAACCGTTTCCGTGTGTTCTTGGCTAGTCCCAGGAGCCGTGAAGAGGCTATGCTTACCAGGATGGCAGAAGAAAAGGGTGTGATGCTGGAAGACTTGGAAGCCAGGAAGGTTTGCGGGGATTGTAGTAAGATGATGTTCGGAACCAGTGATCCCCGGAGACTTGATCCGAGGGACAGAATCTCACTCGCACAACAACTTCGCAGACAATTCAGGTTAACATTCCGCCAGTTAGCGACTCTGGTCCGGCTTCCGGAAACAGAAGTCAGGACCTTCGTCCAATGATACTATTTCGCGAGCCTTCTGGCACTGAAACAACACCCATCAGGAAAACCGCCAAACTGGCGCACGGAGGACCATCACCCGGGCCAATGAAACTATATAAGTTGTGCTCCAATGGCTGATTTGAGGCACTGGAGCACAACGATATAGATCGCATTGAGCTATTAGGTATATTCCTGTGCGGCTGTTTGGCGGCAGGAATTATAACGAGAAACAAATCTTGAGAAGCAGGGCCTACTTGGTGGTCATGGAGTAGGGTTTGTCGGCGGGTTTCTGGCCGCGTGCCTTGTTGGGCCTGGAGGCCATCTCGAACTCGAGGGTGCCACCTTCAAGGATGTCGGAGTGGGTCAGGAAGAGCTTGGTGTACTCCTTCCCGTTGAGAAGGACCTTCTTGATGTAGCGGTTGGTGTCGCTCACCTTGGGAGCCTTGACTGTCAATGTCCTGCCGTTGGGCAGGCTGATGGTGGCTTCCTTGAAGAACGGGGCTCCGATCACGTACTGGTCGCTTCCGGGGCAGACGGGGTAGAATCCGAGCGTTCCGAATATGTACCAGGCGCTCATCTGGCCGCAGTCGTCATTGCCGCCGAGACCGCGGATCTCCGGGCGGTACATCCGATTAATGATCTCCCTCATCCAGTACTGGGTCTTCCAAGGCTGGGAAGTCCAGGCGTAGAGATAAGGAATATGATGGCTCGGCTCGTTGCCGTGGACATATCCTCCGATCAGGCAGTCCTTGGTGATGTCCTCGTTGTCCGCGTAGGCATATTCAGGCAAATCCTTGTAGAAGAGCTCGTCGAGAGCCGAGATGAATCTTTTCTCGCCGCCCATAAGGGCCATCGCTCCGTAGACGTCCTGGGGCACGTGGAAGGTGAAATTCAATGAGTTACCCTCGATGAAGCCTTCGCCAACAGTCTGCATGATGTCGAAGTCCTTCTTGAAAGAACCGTCGGCGTACTTGGGACGGCAGAATCCAAGGTCAGTGTCGAAGACGTTGGCATAGTAGCGGGCACGGGGAGCAAACTCTTCTGCAACCTTGGTGTTCCCTGTCAGGCTGGCCGTGTTCCAGATCGTCCAGTCGTCGAAGGAATATTCAAGAGTGTTGCTGGCTGCCGTAGCGATGTGGTCGTAGGGGACGTAACCGAGCTTCATGTAGTCACCGAGGCCGCAGTACCAGCCCTGCTTTGAGGTGGTTACCATCGCCTCGAGAGCCCTTTTCTTGTCGACGTCCAAGCCTTTGGCTATGGCGTCGGCCAGGACAGGCACGGCGTGGTAGCCGCTCATGCACCAGTTTTCGTTAGCCATATGGCTCCAGACAGGCAGCATGTGCAGGACGTTCTGGTCGTAGTGCGCCAGCATTGATTCGACCATGTCGCGGTCGCGGTCCGGCTTGAACAGTGCCAGGAACGGATGCTCTGCCCTGTAGGTGTCCCAGAGGGAGAACACGGTGTAGTTGGTGAAGCCTTCCGCCTGGTGGATTTCATGGTCAAGACCACGGTAAGAGCCGTCCACGTCCATGTAGACCGAAGGGTTGATCATCGTGTGGTAGAGGGAGGTGTAGAACATCTTCTTCTCGGCCTCGGAGCCTTCTATGTCGATCTGAGACAGTTCCTTTTCCCAGGCTTTTTCAGCAGCGGATGCGATCTGGTCGAAGGATTTACCCTCAGCCTCGGCGAGGAGGTTCTTGAGAGCCCCTGTGGTGCCGGTCGAAGAGAGGGCTACCTTGACGGTGAGCTTAGGATTCTTGACCGTGTCGAACTTGAACCAGGCAACCAGTTTGCGTCCGGCCATGGCAGGGAAGTTACGGCTTACATCGAACTTGCTCCAGCCGCCCTTGTAGTCGACCTTCTGACGGTCCACGTAACCATATTCAGTGATCGGCTGGGAGAATTCGATCGCGAAATAGGTGAAATTGGTGCGGGCCCAGCCGTCGGTGATGCGGTAGCCGGTGACGGTCCTGTCGTCCAGTACCTGCACTTCGGCCCAGAGGGTCTTGCCGTCGTAGTCGTAGATGCCGTGGATGAGGTCGAGGATGACCTGGCCGGATCCTTCAGATCCTTCGCTTCGAGATCCTTCGCTGCGCTCAGGATGACAGAAGGTGTATTCATGGACACCGACGCGGGTGGTGGCGGTAAGGCGGGCCTTGATGCCGTAGTCGTCGAGGGTGACCTGGTAGAAGCCGGGCCTGGCGCTCTCCGTCTCGTGGCTGAAGCGGCTGCGAAAGCCTCCGTCAGGATTGTCGGCTGTTCCGGGATTCAGCTTCAGGGGGCCCGTGGTCGGCATTATTAATATGTCGCCCAGGTCGGAGTGGCCGGTGCCGCTGAAGTGGGTGTGGCTGAAGCCGACGATGGTGGGATCATTGTAACGGTAGCCGGCACAGGTCTCGTAGACCAGAGGCTGGTATTTCCCGTTTATGTTGTGCGGAATGGTGTCCGTGTCAGGGCTGAGCTGGACTCCTCCGAAGGGGACGCAGGCCCCGGGGAAGGTGTGCCCCATGCCGTCGGTTCCGATGAACGGGTCGACGTAGCCGGTCTTAGTCTGGCCGAAGGCAGCAGTGCAAGCCAGCAGGAGTGCTCCCGCCAGTAATGTGTTGAGTTTCATGAGAGAAGGTTATTTAATTCCGTATTTGCGGAGGATCTTAAGGACGGGCCTCTCGATGGATTCTGCCCAGAGCTGGTAGCCCTGGTCGGAAGGATGGATGCCGTCCTGGGTGGTCTCGTGGTCCTTAGCGGTGGCGCAAGGATGGATGTAGTAGACGTCCTTGTACTTCTTGCAGGCGATCTTCATCAGGCTGTCAGCAAGTGCTATCCTGCTGGATTCGAAGTCGTTGCTGCCGTTGTTGAAATTGCGGTTCTCCCTGTAGATAGTCCTCTGGAAGATCAGCGGCTTGCCGGGGTGGGCGGCCTGGACCTTCTCGATGAACGGGAACAGCCTTTCGCTGATCTGCTCGAGGGAAGGATTGGAGAATGAATCGAAGATGAAGGCGTCGACATCTGCGGCGGCGAGGACGTTGGCGAAGTAGTCCTGAAGCTTGCTGTTGCCGCTGCATCCGAGGCTGAGCAGCTGGAGTCCGGTGTCCCTGGTGAAGTTGGCGGGATAGGTCATGCCGGCCCTGCTCGTCGAGGTGCCATGGGTGAAGCTGGAGCCGAAGATTCCGATCCTGTAACGGAAGGGGTTCGGAAGGGCTTCGAGGACGGAGCCTTTCTCGACACCGATCTTGATGGAATATTCCTCACTGAAGAGGGGCAGGTACATCAGGCACTCCTTCATGGTGCCGTCCATGTTGTCGACGATGGTGATCGGATTGTTTATGGCGGGGTCGTCAGCCGTCTTCCCGGAAGGAGCTTTTGATCCTGCCCAGAGCCACTTCCCGTCTTTCTTGATGTAGAGGTCGTAGCCTCTGGCTGAGAATCCGCCCGTGTTGCTCGGAAAGCCTACCTCTCCGAACTTTGTGATGATGGAGATCGAAGGGGAGTTGGTCCTGAAGGCGACACCTATTCCTGAAGACATGCGAACCTGTGAATTCTCACCTTTGGTGAAGCCTTTGAACTGGACCGTGTCCACCCTGTGATAAGGGTTGGGGGTGTTCATAAGCTTGCCTGTCAGGGTGAGGTCCGAAGCTTCGGTGTAGACGTATTTCCCGTCGGCGGGTGACTGGGCGGCCATTGAGGCGCACAGAAGGAGTGCTGAAAGCACAGAAAGGCATTTGTTCATATTCGATAGTGTCATTGATTTCGTGTTATACAAAATTACAATTATTTTGCTACTTTCGTCAATATGTTTTCGATGGAAATGAAAAAGAGCGGTCTCATCGCCGTGATCGCGGCTTGTCTGATTGCAGCCTGCGGGTCGGATCACAAAGGGGCAAAGTTTGATGAAAAACATGTTGTACTTTCACTGGGAGTAGTCAGTGACGTTCATATAAATCTCGGAGTTCCAGCTACTTCCCAGAAGTGGGAGGGAGCCTTGAGGCAGTTTTCGGCAAAGGCTTCACAGTCCGATGCCGACGGCCTGGACGGAGTGCTTGTGGCTGGCGACCTGATCGACTTTCCGGACAACCGCCTGATCGCTGAATTCAAGAGGGTCTACGAGTCGGTCTTAGATCCGGAGAAGGTGCCTATGATCTACACCGTAGGCAACCATGACGTCCCCAAATACCGCTGGAGCGAAACCATGGTGAAAGACGCGGAGTATCTTCGCGAAGCCTTGGGAGACAGTTACTTCCGCACGGATCTTGACAAGGAAGCGGGGGAGGGACTGGAATGCCGCCACTGCGTCGTCGGAAAGTACCACGTCCTTTCGGTAACTCCGGACGGGACGAGCCCTGTTGTCTACAGTCCTGAAGCCCTGGAGTGGATTGACGGAAAGCTGAAGGAGATCACTTCGAAGGATCCTTCCCGTTACGTGATCGTGATCACCCATCCGATGCTTTACGACACTGTTTACGGCAGTCTTCTTGGCGAGGCCGACGGAATCTGGAAGTCTTCACTTCCGGGATATTGGGCGACCAGGGAGTTACCGGAAATTTTGTCCCGTTACCCCCAGGTGGTGACCTTCGGAGGACATCTGCACTTCCCTTTGAATGATCCCAGAAGCATCTGGCAAGGCGGTTTCACGGCCCTTGGCTGCGCTTCGGTCCGTTACATGGCTCTCGAGGCCGGGGGGTATGAATATATGGCCGGACAAACTGTGATGAAAGACAAGGACGATTTTTCACAGGGGAACCTCCTTCAGTTCGACAGAAGAGGCAACATGAGGATCCTGAGGATGGACTTCTACAACGAGGCTGTGATCGGGGAGCCACTGGTGATGTCCAGGCCGTCAAGGAGCGGGAAGCATCTGGAAGAATATTCATTCGTCCGCCGTAAGGCCCTGAACACTCCGCCTTCGCTCTCAACGATGGAACTGTCGTTGAGGCTGGCTCCGGTGTCCGAACCGGCAGGCTTTTCCGTCAGTTTTGCCTCAGGAACGGACGACGAATTCGTACACCACTATCTGCTGAGCGTGTCGCACGACGGTGAGGTCGTGGCCACAAAGAAGATCCTTGCGGATTTCTACAAGCATCCGCTGCCTTCCGGGATGAAACCGTCATGGACTGTGGATTTCGGTCCGGAGTCTTTCCCCGGCCCGGTCGAAGCTGGGAAGTACACGGTCACCCTGACGGCCTTTGATTCATGGGACGCTGAAAGTGAGCCGGTTGTAAAGGAAATAACATTATAGAAAAGATATCATGAAATTCATCAGCTGGAATGTAAACGGCCTGAGGGCCTGCGCCGGAAAGGGCGATTTCGACAAGGCTTTCACGGCCCTGGACGCAGACTTTTTCTGCCTTCAGGAGACAAAGATGCAGCCCGGGCAGCTCGATCTCGAGTACCTCGGTTACACCTCGTACTGGAACTCCGCCGAGAAGAAAGGCTATTCGGGTACGGCAATATATTCAAAGCACCAGCCACTTAATGTCACTTATGGGATCGGTGTCGAGGAGCATGACAACGAGGGAAGGGTCATCACCCTCGAGATGCCGGAGTTCTTCCTTGTCTGCGTCTACACCCCCAACTCCCAGGACGGCCTCAGAAGGCTTGACTACCGCATGACCTGGGACGATGCTTTCCGTGAATATGTCCTCTCCCTGAAGGCCTGCAAGGGTGTTGTCATCTGCGGCGACATGAACGTCGCCCATGAGGAGATCGACATCAAGAATCCGAAGTCCAACCGTCGGAATGCCGGTTTCACAGATGAAGAAAGGGCGAAATTCACAGAGTTACTTCAGTCCGGTTTCGTAGACACCTGGCGCTCCGCCCACCCCGAAGAAGTGAAGTATTCCTGGTGGTCTTACCGCTTCAGGGCACGGGAGAACAACGCCGGGTGGCGCATAGACTATTTCCTTGTCTCAGAGGATCTTAAGGACAAAATCGTGGCAACGGACATCCACAACGAGATCTTCGGCTCCGACCATTGCCCTGTGGAGCTGGAGCTGGGCTTTTAATATTTGAATATTTGTCGTATATTAGCAAACTGCGTAGAATGATTTGAAACGGGGCAATTTGTAAACATAAAATAACACGATAATGAAACTTAAGAATCTATTTTTGACGATTTTCGCCGCTGCCGTCATGATGGTCGGCTGCGGTCCTAAAGAAGATCCGCAGCCTGCTCTTCCTGTCCTCAATGTCGGACAGACTGAGATCACCTTCGAGCAGGGCGGCGGTACGGCCACTCTCACTGTGACTTCCAACAGGCCTTGGACAATTACCTCGGATGCTGACTGGATTGCTTTCAATCCGTCCAGCGGCTCGGCCGCCGATGCTCCGGTCAACGTGACCGTTACGGCCCTGGCCAATTCATCAACCGACAGGACTTCTTCATTCAGGGTTAAGACTGATTTCGACTACAAGACCGTCAGCGTCTCCCAGAAGGGTTCCAAGGGAGAGGATCCCAACCAGACAGCCACTGGATCAGGTACTGCAAACGATCCTTACAATGTCTTCGCGGCTATCCAGAAGGCGAAGTCCCTGGTAGCTTTCAATTCCGGTGACGAGGCCAATTCCGAGAATTCGGCCAATGTGTACACCAAGGGCAAGGTCGTCAGCGTCGAAATAGATCCCAGCTACGGCAATGCCACTTACTACATTTCTGCCGACGGTACGACCGAGACCCAGCTCGAGGTCTACAGGGGCAAGTACATCGGCGGCGCCAACTTCCTAACCAAGGACCAGCTCAAGGTTGGTGACGAGGTCGTTGTGTACGGAACCATCGTGAATTTCAAGGGGAACACTCCTGAATATACCACCGGCAGCAAGATCATTTCCGTCAACGGAAACACTGAAGCACCGGAGATTGATTTCACCAAGTTCGAACTTATCACCGTCAAGTCCTTCATCGACAAGGCTGACAACGCTCAGTTCTTCAGGCTCAAGGGAACCGTCAGCAGGTTCAACAAGCAGTACTGCAGCTTCGACCTGACAGATGAGACCGGTACCATCTACGTCTACAGCGTGAACAACAAGGATGACTGGAGTGAAAAGATCTCCAACGGAGGTACCGTGGAACTCGCCGGTCTGTACACTTATTACGAGAAGAACGAGCAGCACGAGGTCGTCAGCGCCCAGATCCTTTCCTTCGAGGCTGGTTCAGGCAGCGGTGACCACAGCGATGCAGTTGCCAAGACAGTCAAGGATTTCATCTCGACTGCCGACAACAACACTTATTTCAAGCTCACCGGAACAGTCAGCGGATTCAATTCGCAGTACTGCAGCTTCGACCTGACCGATGAAACCGGCAAGATCTACGTCTACAGCGTGGCCAACAAGGCCGACTGGAGCAGCAAGATTTCCAACGGCGGCACTGTGACCCTGGCCGGTAAATATCTCTACTACGAATCCAAGGACCAGCATGAGGTCGTGGATGCAGAGATCATTTCCTTCGAGGCCGGTTCCGGCGGCGACCACAGCGATGCAGTTGCCAAGACGGTCGATGAGTTTATCAAGGCGGCTGACAAGGACAATTTCTATAAGCTCACCGGAACAGTCAGCGGATTCAACTCACAGTACTGCAGCTTCGACCTGACCGATGCAACCGGCAAGATCTATGTCTACAGCGTTTCGAACAAGGACGCCTGGAGCAGCAAGATTGCCAACGGCGGCACCGTGACCCTGGCCGGAAAGTACGACTATTATGCTACCAAGGAGCAGCATGAAGTCATTGAGGCTGAGATTCTCTCCTTCACTCCGGGTGAGGCGCCTGATGCCAAGGCCGCAACCGTAGCTGAAGCCATCGCTGCTGACAAGGATGCTGTCCTGAAGGTCGGCCCTGCAGTCGTTGTCGCTTCCGCTTCCGCTGGATTCCTGATGGAACAGGATGGGGCAAGGATCTATGTCTATGGCGGTAGTGCCGTCGTCGGTGACATTGTCACTGTGACCGGTACCAAGGCTGAATATGGTGGAGCTCCCCAGCTTGCCAGCCCGACCGTAGCTGTCAATTCAAAGGGTACGAAGGTTACTTATCCTGATGCAAAGGACATTACCTCCACAGCCGACACTTACAGCTCCACGACCAGGGAATTCGTCACCGTCACGGGTAAGCTCAGCATCTCCGGCAATTACTTCAATGTAGAGATCGGTGGTGCAACCACAGTCACGGGAAGCATCGTGAAGCCTGTTGAGGACATCGAAGCCCTTAATGGAAAGGATGTTACGATCAAGGGATATTACCTCTACCACACCAGCAACGGTAAGTATCTCTATGTCATTGCAACCGACATCAACGGTACAGCCATCACCGGTGAAGGCGGCGGCTCCCAAGGCGGAGGCGGATCCGAAGTTGTCGGCAACACGGAGACCATTGATTTCTCTGCCCAAGGTTATGAGAATGCCCAAGACGTGGCATCATTCGCAGGAAAAAATGTTACTGTCACCTTCGACAAGGGATCGAATAAGAACGGTCCGAAATACTACAACACAGGTACTGCTGTCAGGGTTTATGGTGACAATAGCTTTACGGTCACATCGAGCAAGACCATAACCGCAATCAAGCTCACCTTTAGCAGCGGCGAAGGTTCCAATGAGATTACAGCTTCCCCCGGTTCCTATTCCAACGGCAGCTGGACAGGATCAGCTACATCAGTCACATTCAAAGTTGGCGGCTCAAGTGGCCACAGAAGGATCAAGACTATAGCAGTTACTTTCGCTGAATAGGAATGTCGCTTTCCCGGCATATTCACTTAACTCGTCCGCTGGCAGTGCTTTTAGCGCTGTCAGTGGCGGTTTTTTCCTGCAAGGAACCGGTCAAGGTTGAGCCGGCGGTGCCTCCGGTGCTGACGATCAAGACCCAGACTGTGGAGGGGGAAGCCGGGAGCCAGTTCATTACCATCACCGCGACCGGAGACTGGATCATTTCCACTTCAGCTTCGTGGCTTACAGTCAGTCCTTCGAGCGGATCCGGGAACAACAACATGGTTGTCTTGAGCTACACCGAGAACACCGATGCCGTCCGGTCCGCCAGCGTCACTGTCTCCGGAGCCGGTGGAAATTCTTCCGCCAGCCTGACCCAGAACAAACTGATCGTACCCGAACCTCCGACACCTGACAAGGAGAACGGCTATGGCTTCAAGACCGCCAATGCAACCTGGCTTGAACTTCCGGAGACCTTCGAGAGTGACGGACTGGAGTTCTTCTCCCATGACATGACTATCGGTACCGTCAAAACAAGGAACTATTCCTACTACTGGGACTATAGCAATCTTGTTGCTTCTTGGGTAGCGTATCCGCTTTGTACATGGAACATTGGCAGCGGAAGCGGCCGTTCTGAAGAGTGGGGGCTGGACCCGCTTCTTCCTGAATCAAAGCAACCCGTATTATTTAACAAATATAATTATTCATCATCATTAGGAGTATTAGATAGGGGGCATCAGATTCCATCTGCGGACAGACCAGTTTCCAACAGGGCGGCAAATGTCCAAACATTTTATGGGGTTAATATGACTCCTCAGAATCATGCTCTTAATGGAGGAATATGGGTAAATCTCGAAGGAAAGGTCCGTGACTGGGCAAGGAAGACAGGAGCGACTGCAGGTACCGATACCTTGTATGTATTGACCGGTTGTGTGGTTGGTTCTTCCTCCCAGAAAGCGTACGATAATAAAGGCAAAGCCGTTGCTGTCCCTGAATACTATTTCAAGGCCCTCTTGCGCTACAAGAACAACAACGATGTCGGCCATAAAGGTTTCATGGCCTGTGCTTTCTGGTTCGAGAATGCGGACAAGTACGGAACCAAGATAACCAAGGAGATGTCGATGTCCATCTCCGACCTTGAGAAGAAACTCGGCTACAAGTTGTTTGTCAACCTTGAGAAGAAAGTCGGGAGCGAAACTTACAAAAAGATAAAAGACGAAGATCCATCCACTGTCTCATGGTGGTGGAACTAGGAATAAACCACTAATTATGAAGAGATTTTTCAGCATACTTCTTTCCCTGATCGTCCTGGTCCCGTTTGCGGGAGCCCAGAAGGTTCAGAAGAGCCATGTTATCGGTTTCTATAACCTGGAAAACCTGTTTGACACCTATCACGACGAAGGCAAGAACGACTACGAGTACCTCCCCGACGGAGCCAATCAGTGGACCGAGGTCAAGTACCGCAAGAAGCTCCACAACATGGCCGAAGTCATCCGCGCCATGAAGGAGGAGAACAAGGTTTACCATACCATCCTGGGCGTCAGCGAAATCGAGAACCGCAACGTCCTCGAAGAGCTGGTGATCCAGCCGGAGATCGCGGATGCCAATTTCCAGATAGTCCATTATGACGGACCGGACAGGCGCGGTGTAGACTGTGCCCTGCTTTACCGCCCGGACCAGTTCACCCTTCTTGGAAGCAGGTCTATTCCTTTCACCTTCGATTCGCAGACTATCAAATTCTCCATGACTCCGGAGGAGCAGGCTGATTTCCGTACCAGGGACATCCTCGAAGTCCGCGGTACCATCGACGACGAGATGTTCGCATTTTATGTGACCCATCTCCCTTCCAGGATCGGCGGCAAGAGCGGCGACCTCAGAAGCCGCGGTGCCGAGATCATCTACGAGAATGCAATGAAGCTGATGAATGAATATCCCGGGATCAAGATCGTCGTGATGGGTGACATGAATGACGACCCGTTCAACGAGAGCATGGTCACCTACCTCCATGGAAAGGAAACTACCGATGAAGTCGGGACCGAGGATTTCTTCAATCCCTTCCTCTCGATGATCAAGGCTGGCTTCGGTTCGCTCGCCTATCAGGGAGTCTGGAGCATCTTCGACATCATCATGGTCAACAGCAACCTCGTCAATCCCGAGAAGGGCACCTTCAGGATCAAGCCCATCGTCAACAAGAAGTACTATGGAAGGGTTTTCCAGCAGCCTTTCATGACCCAGCAGGAAGGCCAGTACAAGGGTACTCCGAAGAGGACCATGTCCAACGGAGCCTTCATCAACGGCTACAGCGACCACTATCCCACTTACATTGTAATATCCACGAAGTAAAATGAATATTCTCAAGAAACTGGCTGCCGCATTGGCAGCAGGCCTGATCGGTGCGGCCCTTTACGCCCAGGTTCCTACCGGAGGAGTCAAGGGTACCGTCATCAACAGGGCATCCAGGACGCCTGTCGAGGGTGCGAGCCTCGTTCTCAAGGCCGGTGCCTCCGAAATCGGTACGATCAAGACCGACGCCCAGGGCAACTTCCTTCTGGAGGCTCTTGCGGACGGCATGTACAATCTCATCATCGAGGCTCCCGGCTACCTTCCCACCACGGTGAACGTGACGGTCAACGACGGCTATGTCAAGAATATGTACAACCTGAGCCTGTCCCCTTCGATCATCAACAACGAGGTTGACGACTCTTCGTTCGGAGAGTTCGACCTGGACGGCAACGGCTACGAGGACACCCCCACAATCCTCTATGACCAGAACGACGTGTTCAACAACGCCGCCAGCTACAATTTCAGCGCGATCCGTTTCAAGGCCCGTGGTTATGCAAGCGAGTCACAGGATGTCTACGTCGCCGGAGTAAAGATGAACGACGCCCTGACGGGATATTCACCGTACTCCCTCTGGAGCGGCCTCAACGAGGCGACCCGTGCCAAATCTTCCGTTATAGGTTCAGAGATTTCCCCTTACGGTATCGGAGGTTACAACGGTCTGACGAACATCTACGGCACTCCCGGTCAGGTACGTCCCGGCAAGAGGTTCAGCGTCCTTACTAACAGCGCGCTCTACCGCCTCCGCCTGATGGGAACCTATGCGGTTCCTGAGAATGACAAGGGATGGTCCTACGCCGTCAGCGCTTCTGCCCGTCTCGGCGGAAACGATTGGGTGCAAGGCGTTTACTACCGTTCGTTCGCCTACTATCTCGGAGTTGAGAAGAACTGGGGCGACGTCCATCGCCTTGCCCTCGTCACCTTCGCAGCTCCCGGGCAGCGCGGTGCACAGAACGCTTCCACCCAGGAAGTCTACGACCTCATGGGTGACAACATGTACAACTCCAACTGGGGCTACCAGAACGGAAAGGTCCGCAACGCCAGGAACAGGATAACCTTCGAGCCCATCACCTTCCTGAAGTACGACTTCACCCCTTCGAAGGAACTGGAGGCTTCGGCCACCCTGCTTTTCAGGACCGGCAAGAACGGTTACACTGCCCTCGACTGGTACGATGCTCCGGATCCCAGGCCTGACTACTACCGCAACCTGCCCAGCTATTACTACATGCCCAACGAGGACTACAACCGCCTCAATCCACAGAAGGCCGCCTGGGCCCGCGAGGCCTGGCAGACCCATCAGGCATCTACTGCCCATGTGGACTGGGACAGGTTCTACTATGTCAACAGGAATTCCGAGGACGGCCGTTCCAAGTACGCCCTCGAGGAGAGGCATGTCGACCAGAACGACCTCAACCTGGCAACCAGCCTGAAGTGGCGTCCCAACACCAGCACCATCCTGACGGCCGGCTTCAACGCCAAGTACAACAAGACTGAGTACTACAAATCCATCAACGACCTCCTTGGAGGACAGTATTTCCTGGACGTGGACCAGTTCGCCGAGAGGGACTATTCTTCTTCTGCGATCAGGGTCCAGAACGACCTGGACTATTACCTTGCCCATGGTGAGGCACGTAAGGTCAAGGTCGGAGACAAGTACGGTTACGACTATTTCGCCAACCTTCTCAAGGGAGAGCTCTGGGCTTCCGGCAAGTTTGCCTTCGGCGGTCTTGACGTGACTGTCGGCGGACGCCTGGGAACCAGTTCCTACTGGAGGGAAGGCCTTGTGAGAAAGGGTCTTTTCCCGGGACTTGATAACAACGGCCAGCCGATGTACATCGGAGATGAGATCTACACTACCTATGACCAGAACGGTGATCCCATAACTTCCAAGGGCTCTTCGGAGGAGAAGTTCTTCATGACCTATGCCGGCAAGGTCAATGTAGCATATTCATTGACGGGCGGCCACAGGTTCTTCGCCAATGCCGGTTATTTCAGCGACTCGCCTTACTTCGACAAATCTTTCGTGGCCCCGAGGACGAGGAACACCTACATCCACAAGCTTGACAATGTCAAGTCGCTGTCGGCCGATGTCAACTACATGTACGCAACCAACGGCTACAGCCTGCGTCTGACCGGCTTCTACACCAACATCACCGACCAGACCGATGTGATGAGCGTCTACTACGACCTCAACAACTCCTTCGGAAACTTCGCCCTCAGCGGCATCGACGAAAGGCATGTCGGAGTGGAACTCGGTTTCGAGGTCCCTACCCCTCTGAGCGGCCTGTCGGTAGTGGGTGTGTTCACGACCGGTGAATATGTCTACACTTCGACTCCTCTCCTGACCGCTACGGTTGACAACAGTGCGGAGCCTATCTATGACGACATCCCCGTTTCCTATTGGAAGGGGACTCCTCTGACCGACGGCACCACCCAGAAGCATTATGTCCCCAGCACTCCGCAGCTCGCTGCAAGTCTCGGTCTTTCCTATTTCTACAACTACTGGTTCATCGATGCCGATGTGGATTATTTCGCCAATTCCTATCTTGACATGAGCCCTCTGAGCAGGACTGACTATGCGACTGCGGGCCCTGACGGAGTCATCACTCCCGAAGAGGTAGAGGCCATGACAAGGCAGGAGAAGTTCGACCCGGCATGGATGGTCAATTTCAGTGTCGGCAAGTCTTGGTACTACAAGAGGAAGTACCAGTACGGCTTCTCTCTCAACGCCAAGAACATCCTCAACAAGACGGATGTGAAGACCGGCGGTTTCGAGCAGACCAGGATGGTGGACAACACCGTCAGCAAGACGCGCTTCTACAACTTCGATCCGAAGTATTTCTACATGCCCGGTTTCAACTACATGCTGAACCTTTATTTCAGATTCTAAACGCCCGGAGGAACGATCATGAAAAAGATATTATATTCAATAGCGATAGTCCTTTCCTTAACCGCGGTGTCCTGCGAGGAGTGGGAACCAGTCCTCGGCAACCAGGGAGAGCCTGATGTGTCTGTGCCGCAGACTTTGCAGGTCAACACTACCATTGCCCAGCTCAAGGCCCTCTACGACGGAAAACCCGTCCATGTCGACAATGACCTGATCATAGGTGGAAAGATCATTTCCTCCGACGCTTCCGGCAACATCTACCGTTCGCTCTACATCCAGGACGAGACCGGTGCGATCGAGGTCAAGATCGGCAATTCCGGCCTCTACAATGACTACAAGCCCGGCCAGATGCTCTATGTCAAGTGCCAGGGTCTCGTGATCGGCAATTACGGCGGCATGCTTCAGATCGGAGCCGACGACCCTACGGGAGAATACGAGACGGCCTACATCGACGTGAAGAGCCTGATCAGTTCGCACATCTTCAGGGGGGAGACCGGCTCTCCCGTCACTCCTCAGGTGCTGACTGAGGACGATGTCAAGGCGGCCCTCAAGTCCGGCTACAAGAGCCCGTACTTCGGTAAGCTGGTGACCTTGAATAATTTGACCTACGGCAAGGAGATTTTCGTCCTTATCTATCTCAACAGCAATCTGGACAAGAAAGCGTCGTCCAACCGCCTCTTCCTTTCGGACCAGCAGTGGGGAGTTGACACCTGGGCCTTCAGCGCCAACAAGATGAAGGAATATCTTCTTTCGGGTGTTTGGAATTCCGCCAAGATCGGCAACTCCGGAGACTATAACTACGGTACCGCGGCAGATGCTTTCAAGGTCCTGTACGAGAACGCGGCAGCCTATGCGGTCAGCCAGTATTTCAAGATGCCCGGCGGCACCGAGATCCAGGTGCGTTCGAGCGGCTATGCAAAATTCGCAGACCAGAAGATTGATTCCAGGATTCTGTCCGGAGAGTCGAAAATCAACCTGACGGGCATCCTGACCAACTACAACGGAGCCGCTCAGTTCACCCTTATAGATCTGGACGGTGTGAAGATAACCAACTAAACATACCGTCATGAAAAAAACTGTTTTAGCGTTGGGAGCAATCGTGATGATGAGTGCATGTACCCAGACAAAGAATCCCTTCCTTCAGGAATGGGACACCCCTTACGGCATTCCGCCGTTTGACAAGATTACGCTCGCTGATTACATCCCGGCGGTCAAGGCCGGCATAGAGCAGCAGGAGAAAGAGCTCCAGGCTATTCTGGACAACCAGGAAGCTCCAACCTTCAAGAACACCGTCGAGGCTTACGATCTCTCGGGAGAAATTCTCTCGAAGGTCAACGGAGTCCTGTTCAACCTGCAGGAGACTGAAGGCAGCGACGAGATGGAGAAGGTGGCAGAGGAAGCTACTGAACTCTTGACTGCCCATGAGAACGAGATTTCGATGAACAAGAAGTTCTTCGAGAGGGTCAAGGCTGTCTACGATGCAGACCAGAGCGGTCTCACGAGGGAGCAGCAGATGGTCCTCAAGAATCTCTACAAGAGCTTCACCCGAAACGGTGTCGATCTTGACGAGGCCTCTCAGGCAAGGCTCAAGGAGGTCAACGTAAAGATAGCCTCGATGCAGCAGAAGTTCGGCACGAACCTGCTTGCCGAGAACAATGCTTTCAAGGAGAAGTTCGGGATTCCGGTTTCTTCCTACACCGATGAAATGACTTCCTGTGAGGACAGGGCGCGTCGCGAAGAAATGTTCAAGGCCTATTCCTCCAGGGGCAACAACGGTAATGAATATGACAACAAGGCTCTCAGCCTTGAGATCCTGAAACTCCGTGCCGAGAAGGCCCGCATGCTCGGATTCGACACCTTCGCAGCCTATGAACTGGATGACCAGATGGCTCATGATCCCGCAACGGTGGATGCATTCCTGGACCAGATCCAGAAGGCTTCGAATGCCAAGGCAAAGGAGGAAGTCTACGACATGCAGAAGATCATGGACGAGGACATCGCTGCCGGAAAGCTCGCAAAAGGCTCCAGGATCCAGCCTTGGGACTGGTTCTACTATGCAGAAAAGGTGCGTCAGCGCAAGTATGCATTGGATGAAGAGCAGACGAAACCATATTTCCGGATGGAGAATGTCCGCAAGGGTATCTTCGCCGCGGCCCACAAGCTCTATGGTATCAACGTGGAACCTCTAGACGGAGTTCCCGTCTACAATCCCGCGGTCGAGACCTTCAAGGTGACGGACGCTGACGGCAGCCTTCTTGGAATATTCATGACCGACTATTTCCCTCGTTCTTCCAAGAGGGGCGGGGCATGGATGAATGTTTTCCGCGACCAGTATGTCGATAAAGACGGTAACGAGATTCGTCCCATCGTGGTGAATGTCGGAAACATGGCGGCACCTACCGAGACGGAACCTGCCCTGTTCTCCATCGACAATGTCGAGACCGTCTTCCATGAGTTCGGACACGGCCTCCACGGCCTGCTGACCAAGTGCGCCTATCCTTCGGTGAGCGGCACCAGCGTCAAGCGCGACTTCGTTGAGACCTTCTCGCAGTTCAACGAGAACTGGGCCTTCCAGCCCGAGATCCTTGCTGAATATGCAACCAATTACAAGACAGGTGAGGTGATCCCTGATTCACTTGTCGCCAAGATAAACAACGCCCGCAAGTTCAACCAGGGCTTCATGACTTCCGAGCTTTGCGCGGCCTCGATCCTGGACATGAAGTGGCACGAGCTTACTCTTGAAGAGCTTTCAAAGATGAGTGAGGGCGACCAGGCAGCCAACGTGGCAGCCTTCGAGGAGAAGGTCTGCAAGGAGATGGGTCTCATCGACGAGATCATCCCCCGCTACCGCACCACCTATTTCAATCACATCTTCAACAGCGGCTACTGCGCAGGCTACTACAGCTATCTTTGGGCAGAGGTCCTGGACAAGGATGCCTTTGAATATTTCCAGCAGCAGGGTCTTTACGATCCCCATGTCGCGGACAAGTTCCGCCGCACCTTCCTCGAAAGGGGAGGAAGCGAGGAGCCAATGGTCCTGTACATGAGATTCAAAGGCTCGGAACCTGACCCGGGTGCTCTCCTGAGGGCCAGAGGACTTGAATAATTAAACCAAAACTCATAATGGTATGAAAAAAATCTTTTTGATGGCTTTGGCTTGCGGCCTTGCACTCGCTTCCACAGCGAGGGCGGATGAGGCCCGCTTGCTCAGGTTCCCAGCCACTAACGGGACCGACATCGTGTTCTCCTATGCGGGAGATCTGTTCACAGCACCTCTTGCCGGCGGCGAGGCCAAGCGCCTTACCTCCCACATCGGCTATGAGATGTTCGCAAAATATTCCCCGGACGGAAAGACTATCGCCTTCACCGGAGAATATGACGGCAACCGCGAGGTCTACGTCATGCCTGCTACCGGTGGCGAACCTGTGCGTCTGACCTACACCTCCACCAATTCACGTGACGACCTCGGAGACCGTATGGGCCCCAACAACATCGTCATGGCATGGACTCCTGACGGGAAGTACATCATCTTCCGCAACAGGACCGGCGACGGCTTCCCCGGAAAGCTCTGGAGGATCTCCATCAACGGCGGTATGCCCGAGGAGCTTCCCCTTCCCGAGGGTGGTTTCTGCAGCTATTCCCCGGACGGCAAGAAGCTGGCTTACAACCGCGTGATGAGGGAGTTCCGTACCTGGAAGTACTATCGTGGCGGTATGGCCGACGAGGTCTGGGTCTACGATGGCAAGAGCGTCGAAAAGATCACTGACAATCCTGCCCAGGACATCTTCCCCATGTGGGTCGGCGATGAGATCTATTTCGCTTCTGACCGCGACATGAACATGAACATATTCGTGTACAACACAACCACGAAGGCCACGACCAAGGTCACCGACTTCAAGGACTTCGATGTAAAGTTCCCCAGCACCAACGGCAAGCTGGTCGTCTTCGAGAAGGGAGGCTTCCTCTACAAGCTCGATCCTGCCACCAAGAAGGCTGAGCAGATCCACATCACCCTCTCTTCCGACCTGGTTTACTCCCGTCCCGAGCTGAAGAAGGTCACCGGCAGGGGATTCAGCGTCTCGCCTGACGGCAAGAGGGCTGCTGTCACCGCCCGTGGAGAAGTCTTCGACGTGCCTGTGGGCAAGGGTATCACAAGGAACATCACCCAGACTCCCGGTGCCAACGAGAGGGCTGCATCCTGGAGCCCCGACGGCAAGTACATCGCCTACATCAGCGACAAGACCGGTGAGAACGAGATCTATCTCTATGAAGCCGCTACCGAGACCACTATCCAGGCCACCAAGGGCAACGACACCTACATCAGCAACATCATGTGGGCACCGGACAGCAAGCATCTGTACTACACTGACCGCAAGAACCGTCTTGTGGAGGTGGACCCTGCTTCCAAGTCCAAGAAGGTTGTCTTCTCCAGCCCTGAAGGCGGACTCTACGGAGTCTCCTTCTCTCCTGACAGCAAGTGGATTGCCTACACCAAGCGTGCTTCCAACGACATGAGCATCGTCTATGTCCAGAATCTTGCTACCGGCAAGGAATATCCTGTCACCGAAAAGTGGTACAACTCCGGTTCTCCGATGTTCTCCGCTGACGGAAAATACCTGATCTTCACGGAAAACCGTGACCTCACCCCTATCTACAGCAGTATCGAATGGAACTACGCCTATTCAGGCATGTCAGCCACCTACATGGCCATGCTTGCAAAGGACACTCCTTCACCTCTGCTTCCTACTGACAGCGAGTCGGCTCCTGCCAACGAGGAAGAAAAGGCTGCACCTGAGCGTCCCGGCGCACCTGCCGGCCCCGGTGCAAAACCTGGCGAGAAGCCCGGTGAGAAGAAGGTTGCCGAAACCAAGATTGATCCCGAAGGCCTTATCGACCGTGTCGTCAAGCTGCCCGTCAGCGGCAGGGTCTTCTTCTGCGACGGAAAGAAGCTTTGGTTCACCGGTGGCGCAGGCGGCCCCATGGGCGGCGGCCGTGGCGGTTTCGGTGGCGGAGCAGGTGTGAAGACTTATGACTTCGCTTCCGGAAAGACCGAAGACTGCACCGACGGCATGATCAGCTACAGGCTTGGAGACAAGAAGGCTGTCCTGAGCAGCCGTGGAAAGAGCACCGTCGTCAACTTCCCTTCACCAAGGGTTGCAGGCGGCGAAGAGATCGATGCCGACAACATGTACGCCATGGTCGACTATTCACAGGAGTGGCCTCAGGTCTACAACGAAGTCTGGCGCGCTTTCCGTGACGGCTACTATGTCGAGAACATGCACGGACGTGACTGGAAGGGTGTCAAGGCAAAGTACGAGCCCCTCCTTCCTTACGTCAAGACCCGTCTCGACCTCAACTACCTGCTTGGTGCTATGATCTCCGAGCTGGCCAGCGGCCACGCCTATGTCAATCCCGGTCCATACCCGAAGCCCGACCGTATCCCTATGGGTCTCCTCGGAGCCAAGGTCAGCAAGGCCAACGGCTACTTCAGGATCGACCACATCTACGCCGGTGCGACCTACAGGCCCGAGCTTCGCAGCCCGCTTACCGAGCCCGGAATGGACATCGCCGAGGGTGACTACATCACCGCCATCAACGGCCAGTCACTCAAGGATGTTGACAACATCTACAAGTGCCTCATCGGAAAGGCTGACAAGCTCATCGAGCTGACTGTCAACAAGAAGGCAGCCGAAGGCGGCCGCAAGGTCGTGGTAAGGCCCATCGACAATGAATATCCTCTCGAGCACTACGAGTGGATCCTCAAGAACATCAAGACCGTCGAGGAGAAATCCGGAGGCAAGGTAGGTTACATCTACATCCCTGACATGGGTGCCGAAGGACTTAACGAGTTTGCTCGTTACTGGTATCCTCAGCTCGACAAGGAGGCCCTCATCATCGATGACCGTGAGAACGGCGGTGGAAACGTCTCCCCGATGATCATCGAACGTCTCCAGAGGGTTGTCTACAGGATGAATGCCGGTCGCACTTCCAACCGCGTCAGCACCATTCCCGATGGCGCACATGTCGGACCCAAGGTCCTGCTGATCAACAAGTACTCCGCTTCTGACGGAGACCTCTTCCCTTGGGGCTTCAAGGCCAACAAGCTCGGAACCGTGATCGGTACCAGGACATGGGGCGGAATCGTCGGTATCGGCGGATCGCTTCCTTACTTGGACGGCACCGACGTCAGGGTCCCTGGCTCCACCAGCTTTGATCCTTACACAGGAGAGTGGATCATAGAGAACCATGGTGTCGATCCTGACATCGTTCTCGACAACGATCCTATCAAGGAATATGCAGGAACTGACGAGCAGCTCCTCAAGGCAGTCGAGGTCGCCCTCGAGCAGATCAAGACCCAGAGGTCTCATAAGGATCTGCCTGAAAAACCCAAGCCTCGTACCTTCAAGGATCTCGGCCTCCCTCAGATTAAATAAACAGTTTTTGAAAAGGAATATATGAAAAGATTCTTTGCAACTATGGCAGCCGTAGTCCTGGCCCTGGCCGGGACCGGCGCCTTCGCCCAGATTAAGGACATTGACGGTAAATGGAGCGCTGGAGGCGGTTTCACTGCCTTCAGTCTCGCTGGAACAGGAGCAGAAAGGGTAGAGAAGATGGGTTTCCCCGGCATGGTCCCCGGCTTCTATTTCGGAGCCAGCCTCGATTATGCCTTCTCCACCATCCAGGGCCTGACCGTTGAGCCCGGTGCCTACATCTACCACTACGGCAAGAGTTTCGTTTTCGGCATCAGCGAAGACCGGAAGGCGAAATCTTACCATGCCAACTATCTCAGCGTTCCGATCAACCTCAAGTACTCTTTCACCAACGGTTCGGAATTCGGTCTGGCAGTCTTCACGGGCCCCCGTTTCAATCTCGGAATCGGAGGCAACATGTTCAGCACCGGCAAGACTTATCCCAGCCTGAGGCCTATCGAGGCTCAGTGGGGAGTCGGCCTTGCAGCCACCATCCAGGATGCTGCGATCATCCGTGCCGGCTACGACACCGGTCTGTTGAAGGGCATCAGGGATAACAAGGATCTCGGCTACGAAGATGTCCAGGCACACAGGGATGTGTTCTACATCGGATTAAGCTTCATGTTCTAGTATGGTGAAGCATTTTGTTCTCTCAGCGCTGTCCGTTTTGGCAGCGCTGACTTTTATCAGTTGTTCCAATGCTCCCAAGAAGCAGGCTGAGACCACATGGGAGATTGAAGACGAGAAGGTTCCGCTTGCGGATCCCTACATCCTCCTGCACGACGGCGTCTACTATGCCTACGGCACCGGTGAACCCGGCTTCAGGATCTACACGTCCACCGACCTCGAGCATTGGCAGAAGAAGGGGATAGCCCTTGACATCGACAAGTGCTGGGGCACCAAGCAGTTCTGGGCTCCGGAAGTGTACTACATCAAGTCGAAGGACAAGTTCTTCATTTTCTATTCATCTGAGGAACACATCTGCGTGGCCACTTCCGACAGTCCGGAGGGCCCTTTCACCCAGGATGAGATGAAACCCATCAGGGAAGAGAAAGGAATCGACACCTCGCTCTACATCGACGATGACGGTACTCCCTATCTCTACTTTGTCCGCTTCACCGGCGGCAACGTGATCTGGGTGGCAGAGATGACTGATGACCTGCTAGGCATTAAGGATGAGACCCTGACCGAGTGCATCAGCGCTGTCGAGCCTTGGGAGATGGTCGACAGCAAGGTGACCGAAGGACCTTCGGTGTTCAAGATCAAGGATAAATACTACATGATCTACTCTGCCAATCACACTCGCAGCCATGACTATGCCGTAGGCTATGCGACGGCATCGTCCCCTTACGGGCCTTGGGAAAAATATTCAGGCAACCCGGTCCTGCGCAGGGATTCTCCTAATGCGGACGGCCTGGTCGGAACTGGTCACGGAGCTCCTTTCAAGGACAAGGACGGCAAATCGATGTACGTCTTCCATGCCCATCAGAACGACTCCACGATGTATCCCAGGACGATGTACATCGACACCGAGCTGAAGATCGCCAAGGACGGCACCCTCAGCATGCCCGGCACCGTCATCCACCCCGTGGTGGTGAAATAAGAAGTTAGCGATTGTTTCCCATCGGCCGTTCGTAAGTGGCTCCTGGAGAAACTTTTAGCAGGACAACGCCATGGGGAGCTACTTCGGTTTCCCAACGTTCCTTATAAGGGACCTTTGCTATGTCTTTCTGACGCCAAAGGTCTCTTATTGTTTGTTCACCTAGGATTCCAAGCATCTTTCCAACGAAACCAATATTGCGTGGGGCATCGGAAAGGTTGAACAGACCTACTGCTAAGGTTCCATCTTCGAGAGGTTTGACATAGATTCTGTAATTCTCATCACCTTCCACACACGCAGCCTGAAAACCAAGCGGGTCTTGATTTACGTCTATCACTTCATTGTTGCACAGGAGACTGATGGTAAAATCGTCCATGTCTGCCATGTCGCAACCTATAAGCATAGGGGAAGACAGAAGTACCCAGAGAGAAATATGAGTGTACTGCTCGTCGGGAGTAAGTCTGGAAGGCTTAGGATGTCCCCATCCGACTTTTCCGACTACCAGCATGTCAGCATCTGGCCAGTTTCCAGGACGCTTGAATCCCGACCACATGTCTTGACCTTGGAAACCGATAGTACTTATGCTTTTCCAAGTGTCTACGATATCTGCCGTAGTTCTCCAGCATTGAGCATATTTCATGATGCCCGGTCCCATAGAGACCTTTGCTGAATTGGACAGGCTGAGAACTATATCCCTTCCTGTTGCTTCGATAGCATTGTGGATGTCTCTGATGTGCCAGTAATCTATAGGGTTCCAATCATATTTCAGGTAGTCGAATCCCCAGTCCGCCCATTGCCTGGCGTCTTTGTCAGCGAAAGAGTATTCTGCATGAAAATAGCGGCTGCTTCCCTTAAGCTTGCCTTCTGGATCTGAAAAGCGGAAATCGTCGTCATGAAACCCGTCTTCCTGCCACTTGTATTTTCCTTCAGGATTATCGCATGCACTGCCTATAAAACCGGCAAAAGTTCCGAACCAAGGGCCGGAATAAATCCCTGCCTTCAAACCCATGGCGTGCAGTTCATCAACCATTCCTTTAATATCCGGAAACTTCCGGTTCGGTTGTATGGCATTGTATTTTCCTCCGCGCTGTGCCTGCCAGCCATCATCTGTGTTAATGTAGGACCAGCCATAGTCTGCAAGCCCTTTTTCAACCATAGCCCTTGCGGAACTCATAACTTTTTCCTGGCTTACTTTGGGTCCCCAACAGTTCCAGGAATTCCATCCCATCGGAGGGGTCAGTGCAATTTTGTCGCCTATAACGATCCGGAGTTCTCTTTCGTAAGCACCAAGGGAGTTCTCGGCTTTAAGCTTAACATGATAGGTCCCCTTCTTTTTGGCTTTTCCAGAAATGATACCAGTGTTCCTATCCAGTTTCAAACCTTTTGGAAGACCTTGTGCTGTGAAAACCATGGGTCTGATACCAGTGGCAGGAATCCTGAACAGGAAGTCAGCACCCGGCCTGGCTCCATAGATCCTGGCTCCGTTTATTCTGGGAGTGTCTGGAGCCTTTGGGGTAAGAATATATTCAGAATTGTCAATCGGCTTCTTTTGAGCTATGACCGGGGCTGCCATCACTATTAGCAACAGAGTTGTGATGGCCATAAAGTGTTTTTTAAGCATATTGCTGATTATTAGTTTCTTGTTATTAGGAAGGATTCTATCCTAGGATAGTAGTAATCTTCGACGTCTTTTAAATGGTAGAACGGCCATATGTCCGTCTCTACCGGGATGTGCTTTTCTTCTTCCTGAAGGAGGAACTTGACGAGAATATCATCGCTCCCTTGCTTCCTGAAAAATATCATCTGGATGTTTGAGGCCATTGGAATGACTTGGAAGAGGGAGAAATAGTTGCAGACATTGAGGAAGTCAGCTGGAACTTCGCGGCACCCGTCGAATTCAAAGGCTCGGGCTATCTGAATCACATATCCGTCATGACTGAATCTTAGGAACGCTCCGTTCTCCTCGGCATCTATGGCTTCTTGTGCTTTGTCAAGCATGTGTTTGATCGTCAGATATCCTCTTTTGTAGCCTGGAGTCATTCCCGAGTAATAGCCAGGAGTAATCAACCAGGAAATTGAGTTCGAAAGAAATATGGTGTAGAGCTGATCTTTCGTAAAGTGTTTCCTGAAAGTGCGCTTCATCTTCAGTTCGGGAATGCATTGCATGTCTTCGGCGATGTCGTAGAGATCTTCTGAGAATTTGGCAGGATTGCCCCCGTTGTAATCGAGGATCAGCGACCTGTCCTTTATGAATTTCCCGCTGATGTCAATGGTTTGTCTCAAGGAATCCCTGACAAATCGTGCACGATCCCTGATAGCATCTGATCCTGGGACTATTGCAACGCTATCTGAAAGATTACTCATGTACCACTTGTCTTCCGGATGATAGCCGCCTTCCACATCAAGGGAGGGATTCCTGCGTTTCAATTCGCCGACAAAATGTTCCATGCTCTCGATGCAGCGATGAGAGGAAGTGGAACGCGTGATGACTTTTGCCTTGTTGTCAAACACTCCTGGGTAGCGTTCGAAAGCCCTTCCTGCAATTCCCTCATGCTCCCGTCCTCCCAATGCCGACAGTTCGCCGGCTTTATTCTCTGCATCGGCATAAGCGTTCCTGAGGTCCCTGAGCAGAACCTTGCCCTTGTGGGTAAGGGCATCGGCCGAATCTGCTTTTTCTAGCAGGCCTATTGCCCGGTGGTAGAAACTATTGCTGGTCAAGTAGCGGGAGCCATGCCTTCCGAAGTGGCTGATGTAGAAGGCTTCATATCCTTCGGGAGGAGGGGTCTGTGAATATTTAGCCCCGGGGTAGGAATAGTAATTCGATCCGAGTTTGTCAATGTCGGCCCACAGTTCCTTTTTGGTAACCTGTGCGAAAGTGGACGTACAAGCAAGCAGAACCGAGAGGCAGGTTAAGACAGTTCTTTTATTCATTTTCGGCTATTTTATCCATTCTGAGCAAGGTCTGGATCGAAGCCACGCAGCAGTTGATCCAGAAGAAAGTGTTGTACTCCTTCATCTTTCCGCGGAACGCAAGCAGGGTCGGAATCCTTCCGGTTATCTGGTCCTGTACGATGGTCAGGTTGTCGATCAAGGCCTTTCCCTTTGCGTAGGCCAGGCGGTCACCGGTTTCTTCATAAAGGGAAAGATAAGCATTGGCCACATTGCAGGAACTGTTGTCGACAGCCATTTCGTACTTGTACTGCTCGAACACGCAAGGGGCGCAGAAAGGCTTGATGCCGTTTTTGTTCGGCAGGAAATCCCAGTAGACGAACTGGTCCTCGCTGAGCCTGATCAGGTCGATGGCATCGGCAAGGTCTTCTGGCGAGACGACATCCTTGCCAAGGAGGTACCGTGCATAGGGGGCCGCTGTGCAGTTGGTTAGATTCTCGTACATGTGGAGTCCGAGGACAGAGACATCCTCAAACTGACCGGTCATGTTGAAGGTTGAAACCGCCACTTTCCTCATCCAATCCTCTGCCGCAGTCCTCATCTTGTCATAGTCATTTATTCCATAATCCTTTTCAAGTCTCTGGATTACTGAGACAAAGGGTCCGAGCATCGCTCCGACGTCATTGACGGGTTCCCCTGTGATGAAATCCACCTTTATCGGAAGGGAGCCGTCCGGACGCTGGAGCTTCTGAAGGCTATTCATTATCCCAATTGCCTGTTTGAAATACCTCTCATCCTTTGTCTCGTCGTAAATGGTCAGGAACACATCCACGGCCCTGCAGGCTTCCATGGTCATTGTCTTGTCCTTGTTTTCCTCCCTTCCGGAAGAGACGAGCTCCTGGTAATATGTCGGAGGGATGAATGCAAGGGGATCTTCTTCGGGACGGCTCTGAGCAATGAGGAATTCGGCGGCGTTGCGTGCCATGGTGAGGGCTTCTTCCCTCAGAGAGGGGATTTCCTTTGCTACGATGCACTCGTTGATGACCGTGGCCCCGATGATCTTCGTTGCGTAGGTGTTGAGGTTGTAGCTCATGTCCGGTTCAGTGTGGTCCAGCCAGTACTGCACGGAAGGCATCTTGTGGATGAAGTAGGCGGCCTTTATGGCGGACTCACGGTAGGGGAGAGTCGCTTCATGGTATGGTCCCTGGAAAGGGAAATCCCTGAAGAATTTCCTGGTGCCGGCAGTGTCAAGGACCTGCCCGTCTTTGTTTACGGCGAGGACACACAGTCTGGTGTCACCTACAGGAATATCGTTCCAGACAGGGGAGAGAGGATCATGCGGAGACTTGGCATTGAAAGAGAAATCTTTGCCGTTTGCATCCGTTACTACAAACCTGTAGCTGTCGGCTCCTTCCACTTCCTTGAAATCGAAGGCCGGAGCATAGGTGAATTTCTTCGCGTAGATGTTCCAGTACGGATTTCTCCCTTCGTAGCCTGGACGGATAGGTTCAAGATATTCATCAGCAGCCTTGGAATTTAGTTTGCTCCAGTTTTTTTCCGGAGTCTCTGTCTTGCATCCGGAAAGCGCGGCCAGCAGGATGACCGCTACAGCGACCATTTTTTTATTCATTTTCATTCATCCTTTGGGTCAGTTCATGCATTCTCATTAGCATCTTCACGTCTGCGAAACAGCAGTTAATAGTAATCTGTCTCTTCATATCTCTCTCGGCGTCCCTGAAAACAAGGGCTGTCGGAATCACTCCACTTGTCTGATTTTGAACAATAGTGAGGTTATCAACGAGGGCCTTGGCCTTCTCGAAGGCCAGCCTGTCTCCAGTCAGTTCAAAATAGGAGAGCAGCGGATTGGCAACATTGCAGGAACTGTTGTCGATCGGGGTTTCGTATTTGTACTGTTCGTGCACCGCTGGTGCGCATCTAGGACGGATACCGTCAGGTCCATATTGGTAGTCCCAATGAATGAACTGATCTTCACTCAACCTCATCAGGTCCACTGCATTGGCGATGTCCTCTTCCGTAGGGTCCTCTTTGTTCAAGAGATAATCGGCATAGGGGGAAGCTGTGCAGTTAGTGAGGTTTTCGTAGGGCTTCAGTTTCAGGACAGAAACATCCTCGAACTGTCCGGTCATATCGAATGATTTGAGTGGTACGGCCTTCATCCAATTCTCTCCGGCTTCCTGCATCTGTTTGAATTCATCGATTCCGTACTGTTTATGGAGCCTTCTCAGGAAATTTAGAAGAGGATGGAGCATCGCTCCGGTTTCATTCACGGCCTCTCCGGTCATGAAATCCATCTTGATTGGGAAGGAACCGTCCGGTCTTTGAATTTTCTTGTAGGTACGAGCTATTGCAATCGCCCTATCGAACCAAGCCTTGTCTCCTGTCAGGTCGTAAAGGTCCAGGAAGGCCGGACCAGGTCCTTTGGCGGCCTCCATCGCCATGGTTTTTCCGTTATTCTCATCACTTTTCTGGAGGTCTCCCTTGTAGTATGTCGGTGGGAAGAAAGCCAAAGGAGCGTCTTCCGGCCTGCTCTGCGAGACAAGGAAATTGGCAGCTCCCAATGCAATGGCAAGGGCTTCCTCTCTCCTGTAAGGTATTTCCCTGGCTATCAGGCATTCATTGCTTATCAGGGCACCGATTACCTTGCAGGCGCAGGAAAAATGGGGATAAGTCTCCAGGTCCGGTTCCATGTCAGTAGCGAAGCGTTTGACAAAAGGAAGAGTGTGGATGTAGAGGGCGGCTTTAAGGGCTGCTTCACGGTAGGGGACTACGGCATCGTTGTAGGGGCCGTGGAAGGGGAAATCCCTGAAGAATTTCCTGGTGCCGGCAGTGTCCAGAACCTGCCCTTTGCCTCCTAACGCAAGAACGGCAAGTTCGACGTCGCCTACGGATACATCGTTCCAAACGGGGCTGAGAGGAGCCCATGGCTTGTCGGCGGTGAATGACCAGGTCTCTCCGCTTTCAGGATTCTTCAGGTCGAATCTATATTCTTCAGCTCCATCTACTTCCTTGAAGTCAAATACAGGTGCATAAAGGAAGCGCTTTGCGAACACGTTCCAATAGGGATTCTTGCCTTCATAGCCTGGCCTAAGAGGTTGAAGATATTCCTCTGCCGCTTGGGCGTTCAAGGATTCATAGCTATCATTTTCCTTCACATTACAGGAATTCATTGTGGCAATAGCCATGATGATAAGCAATAATGTCCTTTTCATTGTAAATACCGGTCAATCAACTTCTGAATCTCTTCCATGTCATGTCTTGATGCAAAGATGGCATCGAAGTTTGTGTCGGAAGCAATCCTATAGTGGTCAGTTTTAAATTTACTAAAGTTAATAATTCTGTCACAAAAAGAATAATCCTGGCCTATCGCAGATTTCCCTGTCATGGCACAGAATGCCATCTGGGCAGTGATGTAACCGCTCAGAGGGTTCTCATGGAAATCATCACCTTTGTTCTTGATGAAGGTGTTCTTGTCGTATTTCAATACAGAGCCGAGGATGGCAACCCTACCTTTCGAGAGGTCATTAACAAGCTTTCCCCACTCGACAATCGTTACTCCTTCTTTTTCCAACTCAGGAAAAACGTTGATTATTTTCCTGTGATTATTCATGTGAGTGAAGGAGTGAGAGAGATAGAAGAATTTAGTCTTGGGGTTCCGGAATCGTTCTTTTACTGCACGGAAATCTTCCAGAAAATGGCTATTGTTCTTGCCAGCTTCAGATATGAAAACATAATCGAAAGAGTTGAGGTCCAGCCCATCCAGAAGGTCTTTTCCTATTCCTATGCATCCTCCATAAGGGCCATTCTTATGCCTGGATTCATTTAGGCAACCATTGGAGGTAAAGTCGCTTAAATCGTGTCCACCATAAGTGCAGTCGTAAACCTTAATCTTAAAACCATTAGCCTTACAGATTGCATCAAACAGACCTTTGTCAACCTTACCTTGCTTACCGAATTCTACACAACCTCCATAATAGATAAATGAATTTCCTATGAATAGGGCTTTTGGCTGGTGTTCTGTGGCGGGATAAGTCCCGCCACAAGAAACAGCCACTGCTACTGATATAACCAGGAGCAGGTTGTGAACAACCACTTTCATTAAACCATTCAAACCTATTATCCGTTTTGAGTAATAGTCAATTCGCATGTGATAGACTCATCCTGTGTGGATATTATAATAACTCCACTTCTTGAAGATCCTTTATTGTCTTGTACCGTAATCACAAGATTTCGGTTTCCGACAAATTCTTGATCATTCACCAGGATCCAGTCGATGTTACCAGTCATGACTTTGCATGCTGTATTGGAAGTCACGTTGATTGAGTACTCTCCTCCGGCCTTGTCAGCATTAATCGACGTATTGTCCAGTTTTAAATATTGAATCCTATTTACTTCGGGACATTCTTTGCTGCATCCTGCCAACAATAAACACAAGATAGCCGCTGATACAATATTAATGAAATGCTTCATGATAAAATTCTTTAGATGTCCAAACCATCGTTCCATCCGGGGTTTTGAGTTATGACACCACCGGTAATAGCCCTGTCTTCAGTAGGAATTGGGAACAGGTAGTCTTTGTTTTCATCCCATTTTCTGGGAATATTGCTATGTAATACAATCTTGCCCTTATCCTTTTCTGTCAGGTTCATGTCCTTTATGTTCATATATGAGACCCCCGTCTCTGCTGCAGGGGCTGTACCTTCGTATATTACAAAGTCGGTGACTCCATCAGCATCGAGATCATAGTTTCCAACACCATCAACATACATCCCATAGAATGTCCTGTCGAATCGCTTACCTGCTTTCCAGCGCATAATGTCCCAGTAGCGGTGACCTTCACACATGAGCTCAACGGTTCTTTCACGGCGTATTTCAAGAATGACACCTTTGTTGTTTCCAGAAACATTAGGATAGCCCGTTTCAGCACTGGAAAGGAATGGATCCGGATTCGCATTTGCTTCTGCCATGCTTAGATGAGGCATGTCTACACGGTCTCTCAATTTATTAATTGAAATATCCAGGTCGCTTTGAGTGAGAGTTCCAAGTTCTGCCTTGGCTTCAGCAAAATTGAGAAATACTTCAGCAAGACGGAAATGAATAATGTCATTTGTGGAATTCATGTAGGTGTCGTATGACGGTTCACACACCCATTTGCAGATCTGGTACCCCGTCAATGTCGCATCAAGATTGGGAGGGCAAAGTTCTGTCTCTCCTAGTCTGGTATAACCTGGCGTGCGTATTGTCTGGGCCAAGCGAGGGTCGCGGTTGGAGACTTCTTCTGAGAAGAGTTTTTTGTCATAACCTGGCATATCCGTAAATCGACTGCCATCCTTCATTAAGTAACTGTCAACTATGTCTTTGAGCATTCCAGGCATGTCACCACCTGTGGCCGTATAACATCCGGTAGAGTTGTTAAGCATCGTCGTAGCTTTGGCACAACTCTTAGCCAGAATAACTTCACTCGAAAGAACACTTGCATCCTGGGCAACGAATAAGTCTCGGTAAGGCATATCTCCTTTATTGTAGAGAGTATAGCCACCCGTATTGATGAGAATCGAACTGGCCGACTCACTCTCTTTCAGGCAGTCTTCCCAATCTCCAAGTCCATGATATTTCCTATATGTACCTTCAAAGAGAAACACTCTCGATTTTAGAGCCAAAGCAGTCCATTTTGTTACTTTGAATACACTTTTTTCTGCGGGAAGATTGTCAATTGCGTAATTGATATCTTCGAGCATATGTGATACAACAAGCTTTCTGTCGTCACGCGGTTTGTATAGCTCTTCGTCATCAGCATCCATTGCCCTGTCGACCCATGGTACATCTCCATAGCGGCGAATTTTAAGCCAATAGAAATAAGTCCTGAAGAATCTTGCAAGACCGATATATTGTGCTCTTGCTTTCACATCTTCACATTGGTCGGCATGCTCAAGGAAGAAGTTGATATTCCTGAGGTCTTCCCATTCCCAGTCCCCATCAGTGGCGGGTACTGTCCTGGTGTTTTGAACTGCATCTGACAGGACGCTGGGAACTATTACATCTGCCTCTTCATAAAAAATACTGGATGCTCCCGGGAAAATAAGGTAGAATTCATTAGTAAAGAGTTCGCATTCCTTTGCGGTCTTGAAATAGGTCTCCGGACTTAGTTTGTCCTTTGGTACCCGATCCAACATGTCATCGCACCCCGCCAGAATCATGGCAGATACGGTTGTCAATATCAGAATAAATATCTTTTTCATAATTCGTAATCGATTATAAGTCTATCGTAGCGCCAAATGTGAACGTCTTGGGGAAGAAATATCCGGTATTGCCGAGCATAAAGAGTTCAGGATCAATATACTTCGTGTGAAGCGGGCTGGCATACCAGAGATTCTCTCCAGAAAGATAGATACGTAGGTTTGCTATGCCAACCTTGTTGATGATTCTTTTAGGCAGTGTATATCCAAAAGTGAGGCTCTTCAAGCGTATATATGCTGCATTCTGAAGGTAATCTGTATTGTTGCCATACAGAGATCCTTCTACTGCGATACTTCCGCGAGCGCGAGGGAAATAGCCGTCTGGATTGTCTTCTGACCAAACATCATCCAAGAAATTCTTTGGGATGAAAGATACTCTTGGGCTGTTGTATGGTCCCCAAAATCTGTAGTCGCCGCTGCCAGGGTATTTTTGTTGTTTACCGATTCCCTGGAAGAAGATAGAGAAGTCGAATCCGCCATAGTCTGCAGCCATACGCAGTCCAAAGCTATATCTGGGCTGGCTGTTACCAATGACCTTACGGTCACCGGGGTCGTCTATCGTTCTCGCTCCGTTTGTAATTTTACCATCTCCATTGAGGTCTATATACTTCAGGTCTCCGGCTTTTGCTCCATAGCCGTAGCTACTGCTAGCTAAGTAATAGTCAGCGCACATTTGCCTCATGTCGTACTTCTCCATCCATTCTGCCGCTTCAGCATCGGTCTTGAATTTTCCATCAGTCTGGAATCCCCAGATTTCGCCTAGCTGCTTGCCTACGTAAGGCTCGCTGTAAAGACCGGAAGGATTGTCACAACGAGTGTATTTTGCTGTATAATCAGCCAAGCTTCCAGTAATGTTATAGCCAAATCTTTTTCCTCCTAGCATAAAGGAATCTTTCCATCCGAATTCGATCTCCCATCCTTTTGTCCTCAAGTCGTTTGAATTTACAGTAGGCTCATCAGCACCGTAAATTGAAGGGAGCTTTTTCCCTTCAGAGAGGATACCCTTAACATCACGTATGTACATATCCCCAGTGAATGTCAAGCGATTGTCGAGAAATGCGAAATCAACACCAATGTCTTTGGTGTAAACCTTCTCCCAGGTTCCTGTGGACACAGGGTCCGATACATATGCATGAGGAAGTCTTTCCTCACCATCAAACGAATACTGGATTGTGCCGCTTGCGCTGATGGTCTGATAGTATTCATAATAGGAAATATCCTGATTTCCCAAAGAACCATAAGATGCGCGGATCTTAGCATTGTTGACTACGTTTGAAAGCGATTTCCAGAAGGGTTCTTCGCTGATACGGTAAGCTACAGAAGCAGAGGGGAAGAAGCCCCAACGCTTGCCACGGAGGAATCGTGAGGATCCGTCATAACGGCCGTCAACTTCAAAGAGATAGCGTGACTTGTAGTTGTAAGTCATCCTATAGAAGTAACCTGCTATTGCAGCTTCGTTGAGTCCACCTTTCAAGGTCTCCACAGAGCCGGTTGCCAAGTTGAAATCTGACAAGTCTTCAGAAAGTAATTCCTTCTTTCTGACATTCAGCGTTTTGTAGCGCAATGATTCATAGTTCACACCTGCCGTTGCGGTAAAGTTGTGAGCCTTGTTCCAAGAATTCTCGTAGAACAAATAACCATTGGTTGCAAGATTTACCCTTTCATTTCGGATCTCATCATATTTGTCTCGTGTAACTGTAGTTGGCTCCCATGCGATAACACCAGGATATTTGTAATAAGGAGCTTCAGTTGTACGTGTAGTCTGCAGCTGATGGTTGAATTTGTATGAGAAGTCTGCATTAGCAGAGAGATGATCCGTAATGGTAGCCTTCAAGACATACTGCTGTGATATCTCATGCATGTTCTTGAGGTCTCTTCTTTTGTTTTTCTGGATGATCGAGTTCCATCCAGACATTATATACTGGCTGGTAGAATTAGTCGCTGAAGTATGAGATACGGTTGTTCCGTCAGGATGGACAGGGACAAGGAAGGCATGTGTGTTAGTCCAGATAGCATCAGTGTTTTCAGTTCCTACCAGGTAAGAACCGCGATAAAAACGCGTATTGCTTGTTACTTTGAGCCAAGGCCTGATATTGACACCGATCTTTGCATTGGCATAATACCCATCGAATATATCAGGAGTCTGGCGGAAGATTCCTTTCTCATTTATATATCGGCCGCTAATATTATAATTGACGGTCTTTCCACCACCGCTCACATTGAGATTATATTCCTGGGTCGGGCGCCTCTCGTCGAAGTACCAATTGTACCAATCGAAGTTACCGAGATACACATATTCAAGCCTTCCGTTTCTTGTGTCTGTAATCACCCACGGACGTTCGGGATTCTCAGTAACATCATTTCTCCTCTCATAGAGCATCTGGTAGTCTGCTTCGGTGAAATTGGTGAACGGCCTTCCATTTTGTCCTTTCCTGAAAGTATCGGCAATCAATGCAGATTCATATCCATTCGTGATGAAGTCTGTTCTGACGGTACTTTTCGAAGTGGAATATGATGCGTCGAATGTAAGCTTAGGAGCAGTGTCATTCTTTCCGCTCTTTGTAGTTACTAGGATGACTCCGAATGATGCACGTGCACCATAAATGGCTGCAGAAGCTGCGTCCTTGAGTACGGATATAGACTCAACATCATTCATGTTTATTCTAGAGAGATTGGTCTCAACACCATCGACAAGAATAAGTGGACTTCCTCCATTAGGTGATCCATTACCACGGATATTGTAGTCTACAAAACCGTCTTTAAAGGGGCTGATATCTCCTTTGACTGTGATGTTAAGATTAGGAATCATTCCTTGAAGTGCCTTCCCAAGTGCAGTGGCATGCCTTTCTTTTAAATCTTCGGATGTCACTGCAGAAACGGCTCCTGTAAGGTTGATTTTCTTCTGGGTTCCGTATCCAACAGCAACAGCTTCTTCTAGCATTTCAGTGTCATCTTTCATCGTGATTTCAAACCAAGTCCTGTTGCCGATCACAATGTCTTCATCTATGAAGCCCATGAAACTGATGACCAGATGTTCTGTTCCTTTGACATTGGAAGGTAAAGTGACTTGAAAATTACCATTCCTGTCAGCTATGTCTCCATAAAGCTTTGCTCCAACCCTAACCGCAGCGGAGGCTCCAATCAAAGGTTCGCCATCTGCGTCAACGATCTTTCCTTTGAGAATAATCTGCTGGTCTTGCTTTGCTTCAATAATTCTCTTGTTGATTGTGATCCTATTGCCACTGATCACGTAATCAACATTTTGTCCGGAGAATATCCGGTTGAGAACATCAGTAATGCTTGAATTACGGACATCAATTGACACTTTTCTGTTCAGGTCGACTTCGTCCGAGTTCACGATAATGGAGAGATTCTCCTTCTGGTTCAGGGCTTCTATAGCTTGCCGTACTGTTCCATTAATCTTGAAACTGATGTTCTGGCCTCTCAGACAAAAACTGCTCAAGATCATGAAAAGCATAGCTATCGCTAGGCGCGGCATTTTACCGTGCACCCCACATAATGATTTGTTCATGTGGTTTTGGATTTAGTTATTAATGTATAAGATTGAAAATCAGAGTACTATCTCCGGATGGACAGATATATGACGCCATCCTTTCGCTCAACCTGCATGCTTTTGTTGTTGTCAGAGATGGCTTTCAGAATCTGGTCCAGAGACTCGTGGTTTGTAAAATAAGCTAGGTATCTTGTGTTCGCTAGTTTTTCGTCTTTGATTATTATCTTGACATCGAAAATTCGTTCAAGATCTTCGGCTATGTCGCTGACTTTGAGGTTGTTGAAACGGATGGCCCTGTCTTCATCGAACGATTTAAAGTTTTCTGTAGAGAAGCGATCGATCTCGAGTTTACCGTTGCTTTTGTCAAGTTGGAGCATTTCACCAGGAGAAAGCCGCACAAGTCTTTCAGTCTCTTCACATGAATATCCGAAACTCACGGAGCCGTTTTTAAGAAGAAGCTCTGTGCAGTCTGATGATTCATAGTTCTTGAAATCGAAGCTTGTTCCATGAACAAGAACACTCTGGTCTCCAGACTGAATAATGAAGGGTTTCTTAGGATCCTTGCTGATATCTGCTGATACTTCTCCGTTCAGGAACACTTTTCTTTCCTTACCTTGGAATTCCAAAGGATATATCAATCGACTCCCAGAATTGAGTGTCATCGTGGATCCATCAGCAAGTTCAAGGGTTCTTATTTGGCCGAAAGGAACGATTATCTCATTCCATTCTACGGGCTGCTGTCTTGATGAAACAAGAAGTCCAACGGCAATCATTAGTGGTATAGCGATTATGGCGGCTATCCTTGTTCCCCATATGAGGACAGAAGATATAGCTTTCCCTCGAAGCCATCTACCCTTTATTCCTAGTTTTTCCGTTAGCAAGTAGTAGTGGTCCTCGATTTTTTTCTTGTCCGTAATGTCATCCGCTTCCAGACTGTTAAAGTAGTTCTCCAGCTCTTTTTCCAATTCCAGATCACCTTTATGATCAATCAGGAAGCGCTGGTTTTCAAGCCCTTCCTCATTTAGTTTATCATCTTTTAGAAAGCTGGTGATCCTTTTCATTTATACTTCCTTTCTATTAATAGAACAGGATTAAAACATAAAATACGTAATCGCGGAAAGTAAAATTTCAGTTTAACGAGGTACGGATGTCTCTCAGTGCAAGTTGGAGATGCTTCTCAACGGTTCTTACAGAAAGTCCTAGCTTTTCCGCGATTTCTTGATTTGAAAGATTTTCATACCTGCTCATCCTAAAGACCAGTTGTCTTTGCTCGGGCATCCTTGCTATGATACCGAATAGCTGACGGTTCGTCTCGTTGTAGATCAGATCATCGTCGGCCGATAGGGATAACTTACTTTCTTCTGGGAGTTCCGGAACTGTCTTGGTGTGTTTTGCAAGAGCTGATTCTAGATAATTAATAGAAGAATTCTTTGAAAGTACGAAAAGATAATTCCGCAAGGATTTTTGCTCATCTAGCCTGTCTCTGAAAAGCCATAATTTCATAAAGACCTCCATTGAGAGATCTTCAGCTATGTCATTTCTCTTGACAATGCTCTTTATGAATTGAAGGACTATTGAATAATAACGAAAGAATAGCTTCTCAAGGGCAGATGTGCTGCCTCTCTTGAGAGACTTGACAAGGTCGGAGTCTGTAATGCTTCCCGACATTTCTTACGAGGTTCAATTCAATGTTCAAGCTATAAAAATAGAAAAAAAATAGAAACCATGCGATAATAGTCCTGAATCATATTTCTGCCAGTTCACGCCCGATAGCCCTGATAGTGCCAAGAATCTGCTCCAATCTTTCGGCTGATGGTTTCTTGATTCCGCTTATGTATTGTGCGAAAAGACTTTGGGAAAGCCCTATCCTGCGTGCAACAGCTGAGGCATTCAGTTCCGGATGGCTGATAAAAGTCTGGTATAATTTATTGGTTGGCTTTTGGCTGAAGAATCCTTCGAAACTGAGATCCTCGTCAAGCTCCGGCCAGGTGATACCATATTCATCTGCCACGTAATTCTGTCTCTGAGCCTCTGTTGCATTTCGAAGTCTCGGATAATCGGCAAACAGTTCCGACGCTTCGGAACCATCTTCAGTCCTTATCCAGACTGAATCGTCAGTCAACCATATCTTTTCAATCTTCATTTTCAGCTTCCATTAGAAACAAATTTAGGTAATAAATTAATTACCCACAAGGGTTTTTTCCGTATTTTTTGCGGATTAAGCCATAATTCGATAACTTGCTATAGATTTTTGTCAGACTTATAATAACCTTCATCATGTTGTCAGCAATCATATCCACGGTCTTGCTAAGCGCTACGCTCAATGTCATCCCTGCTCCAAAGGAAACCAGGTTGAATGGGAAGGAAGCCCCGGTCACCGCGATGGAGCGTTGCCGGGTCCGGTTCAGCAAAAAACTGAAACCGGAAGAGTATATTCTCACGGTCAGGCGCAAGTCAGTGAAGATCAAGGCCGGAGGCCCTGCCGGCGAGTTCTATGCCCGCCAGACCCTTGCCCAGGAGAGGGACAACCAGGGCGTGCTCCTTAGAGGTACCATCAAGGATTCGCCCCGCTTTGAATGGAGAGGCTACATGCTTGACGAATCCAGGCATTTCTTCGGAGAGGAATTCGTCCTGAAGACCCTGGACCTGATGGCCTACTACAAGCTCAACAAGTTCCACTGGCACCTGACTGACGCCCCCGGCTGGAGGATCGAGATCAAGAAATATCCCGAACTGACGACAGTCGGAGCTACCGGATGCTACACTGATCCACAGGCCCCGGCCCGTTTCTACACCCAGGACCAGATAAAGAAGATCGTGGCATACGCAGCCGAGCGCCATATAGAGGTTATCCCTGAGTTCGACATGCCCGGCCACGCCTCCGCTGCCTGCAGGGCCTACCCCTGGCTGATGGGAGGAATGGATCTGGAAGACCCCAACGCCCAGTTCACCTTCAATGTCGGCAGCGACAGGGTGTATGAGTTCATCTCGGACGTGCTGGATGAGATATTCTCCCTTTTCCCCAGTGAATATATTCACATCGGCGGTGATGAAGTCAATTTCGGCAGCGCCTGCTGGAACGACAATCCCGACATCCAGTCCCTGATGAAGCGTGAAGGCATCGAAGACCTGAAGCAGGTCGAAGGCTGGTTCCTAAAGAAGATGGCAGGAGTCATTGCTGACAAGGGGCATAAGCTGATTGCCTGGGACGATGTTCTGGACGGAGGAGCCGAAGTAAGGGACGCCGCCATCATGTGGTGGCGCCATGAGCGTCCGGACCACATCACGCAGGCTCTTGACAATGGCCAGAAGGCCATCCTCACCCCTCGCAGGCCCCTGTACCTGGATTTCGTCCAGTATCCCGGCCACACGCAAGGCCGTTCAAGCTATCGCGGTGAATATGTCTGCTGCACCCTGAAGGACATCCATGATTTCCCGGAAGTGAATGTGGCGGAAGTAGAATTCACGCCCGAACGCCTGGCCAATGTCCTTGGCATCCAGGGCAACTTGTGGACCGAGACAGTCAAGACTGAGCAGCGGGCTGACCACATGAGCTGGCCACGCCTCTGCGCAATCGCGGAGAGCGGTTGGGCCATGCCTGAGAATAAGGATTTCGCTTCATTCGAGGCCAGGATGGATGCCGCTTACAAGCATCTGGAAGACAAGGGTATCCATTTCTTCGACAACCGCGACCCCGAGCGCTATCCCGAGGTCCAGGCTCCATAATCATGCTCTGATTCAGTCGCACATCCTGACGAATTCTCCAGGAGTGTTGACAATCAGATCTGTGTGCGGCTTGAAATGCTGTACATTTGAAGTTATGATGACCTCACAGAGGTTGTCCTCGGCGCAGGCAATCAATGCGGCATCTTCCAGATCCTTGCAGGGACTTGAAAGAGCTTTTGAAAGATGATCCTTTGTCAGCGGAAGGATTTCGACGAAGGGGAGGATTCTTTTGAGTGCGGCCCTGAATACATCCGAGGGTTTCTTCCTCGCTATGTAGGCACAGTCGGTTATGGACTGTGATGAGATACAGACTTCCAGAAAGCCTTCTTTCGCAGCCTCGAAGATTATTGCTGCCTGCATGAAATTCTCCCTGGAGCTGTCAAGCAAATCGACCAGGATGTTGGTGTCAAGAAAAACTCTCATTTCGAAAGCAGATAAGCAAGACGTTCATCAGCCTCGATTTCCTCGGCAGTGTAATGGGGAAGGGTCTCTCCCAATGATAGGATCTCTTCTGAAACCTTAAGATCAGACAGTTTGGGATAGTTGACGGAGACCGCCTTTGAAAGAATCCATTCCACATAGTTATTGAAGGACCGGCCTTCCATCCTGGCTTGGGTCTTCAATCTGTCACATAGTTCAGGCTCCAGCCTGATCCCTGTCTGTATTTTAGAAACGGCACTTTTCATTTGTTGTCATTTTTGTAAAAATACAACAAAATGACAACAAACCAAAATTATGATAACAAACCTACTCGATGAAACTGGTGAGGCAGGTCATGGGACCGTCGGGGTGGAACTCGATGGTTGAAGAAGTTGCTGGTACAAGGACTGTTTCACCTTGATGCAGGCTGACTCTGTGGACGGAACCATCTCCCTCGTTGTCAACAAGTTCTCCCTTTCCGCCGACGCACATTACGACGACGAATGAATCCAAGGCCGAAAGGTTCTTGGAGGCTGGTTTGTCGAGGTCGAACAGAGTGGTCGTGAAATACTTGCAGCTCACCAGAGGGGTCTCGGCATTCTTGACCGGGGAATATTTTGTCCGGTAGTCAGGGAAGACGGTGTAGTCGATCGCTTCCTTAGCCTTCTCGATGTGAAGTTCGCGAGGCCTTCCGTCCAGTCCCAGGCGTCCGTAGTCGTAGATCCTGTAGGTAATGTCGGAAGTCTGCTGTATCTCAGCGACGAAGGTTCCTGCTCCGATGGCGTGTATCCTTCCTGCGGGCAGGAAAAACACGTCTCCCTGATGGACGTCGTAACTGGCCAGGACATCGGTGATGGTGTTGTCATTGACCTTCTCCTCATATTCCTCGGGGGTGATTTCCTGCGTCAGGCCGCTCAGCAGATGAGCTCCCTTGTCGGCACCTACCACGTACCACATTTCCGTCTTGCCCTTGAGGCCGGGGCCTATCCTGGACGCCATAGCATCATCAGGGTGGACCTGGACGGAAAGATTGTCCTTTGCATCGATGAACTTGATAAGGAGAGGGAACTCCGTTCCGTTTTTCTCGAACACCTTCCGCCCGACCAGGCCGGCGCCATATTCATTGATCAGTTCGGTGAGGGACTTGCCGGCGAGGGGACCTTCCGAGACGACGGACACGTGACCGTCCACGGCGGAGATTTCCCAACTTTCGCCTATCCTGTTGCGGGTGGTGTAGACGCCCTTGAAGGCGGCGATTTTCTCTCCGCCCCAGACCTTGGAACAGAGATATGGTTTGAATTTCAGGGGATACATATCGTTATTTGTCAAGTTCCGAAAGGGCAAATGCATAGGCACCGAGGGAGATTGCCATGCTGGCTCCGATCTTCGAGCGCATCACTCCAATCCTCTTCTGGGGGTCGTAGACCACTTCCTTGTCGCTGCCGTAGACCTTGAGCTTGCGGGCTTCTCCGCGGGCGAAGTCGACGAATTCCGAAGGATTGTCCAGGTTGTAGACCTTCATCTGAACCCTGTTGAGTTCTTCGCCCGTGAGCTGGTGCATCTTTCCGCGCATGGAACGAAGGATTCCCGGCATGAGATACTCATGATTGTTCATGATGCCTCCGCCGATCACCACGAGACCGTCGATCAAGGTCACAGCAGTGGCGATCGCATCACCGGCAACCTCGCCCATCTTGTCGAAGGCCTTGATGGCTGCTTCCTTGTTGCCGGGCATCTCTCCTTTGCAGATTGCACCGATTTCCTTGGGCTCCAGTCCGTGGTCCTTGTTGCCGGAAAGCTCTCCGTAGACCCTCTTGATGGCGCGGACCGCGACTCCGTCCTCGACGATGATGTCAGGCATGTCCGGATGCTTCAGGCAGAAGGTCTCGACGCAGGAGTTGTCACCCCTGTTGAGACGGCCGTCGATGACGGTTCCTATTCCGAAACCGGTACCGAAGGTGTAGCCGATCAGGTTGTGGTAACGCTTGGCGCTGCCGGCTTCTTCCAGTCTCTTGTTGATCTCGGGAAGGGCTCCGCCGAGGGCTTCTCCGTAGGCGTAGAGGTCGCCGTCATTGTTGATGAAAACAGGAATCCCGAACTTTTCCTTGAGGAAGGGCCCGAGGGCTACTCCGTCCCTGAAAGAAGGGAAATTGGGAAGGAAGCCTCCGATGATGCCGTTGGGATAGTCGGCAGGACCGGGGAAAGCGAAGCTGATAGCCACAGGTTTCTCGTTCCCGAGCCTCTCGATGATCGTTCCGAACCCCAGGACCATAGCCTGAAGGCAAAGGTCGAGGTTGTTGGCATTTGAAGGGAGAGTGATGGTGTTGCCGTAGTACTCGCCTCCCTTCATGGCTCCGAAGACCATGTTGGTTCCGCCGGCGTCCAGGGTAAGGACGATCCTGCTGTCGTTTCTGATGTCTGACATATCTGGATTTATTTAGTTATTCATGCCTTATGCAAAGATAGTATGGAATTTGCTAAATTTGCAGTGTTATTAGTATTAAGAAATGAAAAAATCAAGCAAGCGCCAAGGTGGCGCCAGGAATGGAAGACAGGCCCTCAAGAAGAACCGTGACAAGCAGTTCGGTTCCAGGCAGGGCGGAAAGCGGAAATTCGAAGAAGTGACCGGAAAGGTCCACATGAGCAGGGACGGTTTTGTCTTCGTCGTCCCGGAAGGAGACGTCAAGGATAACGACGTCTTCGTGAAAGCATCAAAGACTCGCGGAGCCCTCAATGGCGACCTTGTCAGATGCGTCATTACCAAGGAAAAACAGACCAAGGCTCCTGTCGTAAGAGGCAAGGGAAAGCCGGCACCCGGCAGGGACGTCGTGCGTCGCCGTGAAGGAGAGATCATTGAGATCGTCGAGAGGAGCAAGACTCCTTTCGTGGGAATCCTTCACCTCGTAGGCAGGCAGGCATGGGTGCTGATGCAGTCCAGGACCATGCCTTACGACATCACGGTCGACTTCGACACCCTCCCCGAAGGGGCGAAGAAGGGCATGAAGGTGGCTGCGATCATCGACCGCTGGGACCGCGGAGAACCCAACCCCCACGGATACATCTCCGACGTGCTCGGCGAACCCGGAGCCAACGAGACCGAGATGCATGCGATCCTCGCTGAATATGGTCTCCCTTATCGTTTCGAGCCGGCCGTGGAGAACGCGGCGGATGCTATCAGCGAAGAGATCACCGAAATGGACCTGAAGGGCCGCAAGGACTTCCGCAAGACCCTTACCTTCACGATAGACCCTACCGATGCCAAGGACTTCGATGATGCCCTCTCGCTCACAAGACTCAAGAACGGCAACTTCGAGGTGGGCGTTCACATCGCAGATGTTTCCTACTATGTCAAGCCCGGAACCCTGATGGACCAGGAGGCCCAGGCCCGCGGAACATCCGTCTACCTTGTGGACAGGACAGTTCCCATGCTGCCTGAGAAGCTTTCCAACAAGCTCTGCTCCCTGCGTCCCAACGAGGACAAGCTCACTTTCTCGGCTGTGTTCGAGATGACTCCCGAGGCCCAGGTGGTTGACCGCTGGTTCGGACGTACCGTGATCTGCTCCGATTTCCGTTTCGACTATGAAGGAGCCCAGAAGATCATCGAGACCGAGGGCAAGGAGCCAGAGGATCCGGCAGTCACCCAGGAGATCAGGGACGCTGTCCTTCAGCTCCACAAGCTGGCCTCCATCATGAGAAAGAAGCGTTTTTCGGCCGGAGCCATCAGTTTCGAGCGTCCTGAGATGAAGGTCGAGGTCGACGAGACCGGAAAGCCTCTCAGGGTCTACGAAAAGATCTCCAAGGAAGCCAACTGGCTGATCGAAGAGTTCATGCTCCTTGCGAACAAGAGCGTGGCCGAATTCATCGCCACCTCCGGAAAGATGAACGGCAAGGAGGACAAGAACGCCAAGACCTTTATCTACCGAATCCACGATGAACCCAATTCGGAGAAGATCGCCGGACTGGGCCGTTTCGTCGGCAACTTCGGTTACAAGCTGGGTCCTACCGGCTCCGGAAGGGACATCGCCAAGTCGCTTAACTCCCTTCTCGTAGATGCCAAGGGCAAGCCGGAGTGCGACGCCTTCCAGATGATAGCCCTCCGCTCCATGGCCAAGGCAGTATATTCAACGGACAACATCGGCCACTACGGTCTGGCGTTCAAGTACTACACCCATTTCACCTCTCCGATCCGCCGTTATCCGGACACTATGGTCCACCGCCTGCTGGCGATGTATCTCGACAACCGCGAGAGCCAGAACAAGGAGTATTATGAGCAGCAGTGCGTCCATGCGTCGGAGCGTGAGCAGATAGCCGCCAACGCCGAGCGCGACAGCATCAAGTACAAGCTCATTGAATATATGGTCGACAAGGTTGGTCAGGAATATGACGGCACAGTCTCAGGCCTGACTGAATGGGGAATGTACGTAGAGATCAAGCCCGAGATGATCGAGGGAATGGTCGCTCTCCGTGACATCCGCTCCGACTTCTTCGACTTCGACGAGGAGAACTACAGGATCGTCGGTAAGCACACCAAGAAGGTCTTCCGTCTCGGCGATCCGGTTAGGATCCGTGTCAAGTCAGCCAACCTGGAGCAGAGGCTGCTGGACTATGAACTGATTGAAAATGAACAACTCTAATCACTATTAATATGATCAGGATCAATTGCTTCTTCAAGGCTGCCGAGAATGAGGCCGCCATGGGAAAGGCCGTGGAGGCCGCAAAGGCTCTTACCTCCAAATCACTTGGACACGAAGGCTGCATCGCCTATGACACTTTCTGCAGCGCCACCCGCCCGGATGTGTTCATGATCTGCGAGACCTGGAAGGACCAGGCCTGTCTCGACAAGCACTCCGCCACTCCTGAATTTGCCGAATATGTCGGCATCATCCAGGAGAACGGCACCCTCAAGATCGAGACCTTCGAGTTCTAGATCTTGACCGGCTTGTACTTAGGGACGAGGATTCTCATTATTGTCCAGGCAAGAAGGTAAGCTATTCCGCAGAAGCAGAAAACAATGAAATAACCTGCGGGCTTTCCTTCAAATCCAAGGAAGCGGAAAGCAGCACCTGCATTCTCTGCATAAGTGAACAGGTTGCCTGCCGCTTTCTGGATTATCATTGAACCGACACCTCCTGCCATCGCACCTATCCCTGTGATAGTGGCAATCGCACCTTTAGGAAACATATCTCCTACTGTTGAGAATATATTCGCTGACCAAGCCTGATGTCCGGCGGCTGCCAAGCCGATAAGGACTGCAGGCCACCAAGGAGAATTGAAATGGACTCCCAAGGGTTGAGCGAATAAGGCGCAAAGAGGGAAGAATGCGAATATCAACATTGCCAGCATGCGTCCTGAATAGGGATGCATGCCTTTCTTTTCTACAAACAGTTTTGGAAGATAGCCTCCGAATATGGAGACGACTGTCACAATCAGGTAAAGAGTGAAAATCAGAGCCTGACCCTTGAATGATGTGGCAGGAGCGTTGAATTGGTTGCTGAAATACGAAGGAGCCCAGAATAGGAAGAACCACCAGACACCGTCTGTCATGAACTTTCCGACAATGAAAGACCAAGTCTGGCGATACTTGAAAGCTTGGATGAACGGGATTGACTTCTCCTGAGAGAGTGCAGCCTTTTCTGCAGCCTCTTCAGCATCATCCTGATGAATGTATTCCAGTTCAGCTTCATTTACATGCTTGCTGACTTCGGGTTTGTCGTACATGAAATCCCAGAAGAACATCCAGATGAATCCAAGGCCACCGATAATGATGAATGCCCATTCCCAGCCAAGAGCCTTTGCCAGAGGTGGGATGCATAGGGGAGCCGCAAGGGCGCCCACTGAAGCACCGGCATTGAAGATTGAGGTAGCAAAAGCCCTGTCTTTCTTTGGGAAATACTCAGCAGTGACTTTTATCGCAGCAGGAAAGTTCCCCGATTCTCCCAGGGCGAGGATTCCACGGCATAGGAGGAACAGATACACTGAAGTAGTGGCAACTGCAAGTGCGGCATTGCTCCCTGCTTCCACTGCACGCATTGCGGCTACTGAGCCGAACCCACCAAGATGAGCGGTAGCCCATCCGCAGGCTGCATGCAGGACAGCTCCGGCGGACCATACTCCGATAGAAATCAAATATCCTTTTTTCGTGCCCATCCAGTCTACGAATTTGCCTGCAAAGAGGCATGCTATTGCGTAGAAAATAGAGAAAAAGGATGTGATGGTTCCGTAATTTGCATCAGACCAGTGGAACTCAGGTTTGATGAATTCCTCATAAGTCAAAGAAAGGACCTGGCGATCCAGATAATTAACGGTTGTGGCAACGAAGAGAAGGCTGCAAATCCACCATCTCCAGTCAGTCATCAGCTTTTTCTGTGTTGACATGTTATTTCAATGATTTAATGATCTCTAGAGTTTCAGCGCATAATTGGGTGATCTTCCCCCATTCACCAGCAGCAATCACATCTTTATGGAAAAGGTTGGAGCCCATCCCAACACAGGTTACACCTGCTTTGAACCATGCCTCAAGGTTTTCCCGGGTAGGTTTAACTCCTCCTGTGACCATGAGCTGGCTCCATGGCATAGGGGCCTTGATACCTTTTACAAAGGCAGGTCCAAGTACATCCCCAGGAAAGACTTTGCAGATGTCGCATCCGGCTTCCTGGGCAGTTCCGATCTCACTCGGAGTCGCACAACCAGGGCAGTAGGGGATGAGCCTTCGGTTACAGACCGGAGCTACCTCGGGATTGAAAAGAGGCCCGACTACAAAGTTGGCTCCAAGTTGAATGTACATTACAGCTGTGGCTGGATCTATTACTGAACCGACACCTACGATCATTCCAGGGAGTTCTTCAACCGAGAACTTAACAAGTTCTCCGAAAACTTCCTGAGCGAAATCTCCTCGGTTTGTAAACTCGAAAACCCTGACACCCCCTTCGTAGCAAGCCTTCAGGACCTTCTTGGAAGTCTCGGGATCTGCGTTGTAGAAGACGGGAACCATGCCCGTCTCTTTCATTGTCTGGATGACTTGTAACTTAGTATATTTTGCCATATAAAAACGTTATTTGTGTTTTCTGTCATCCTGAGGCTTGCCGAAGAATATAGATTCTTCGCTTTGCTCAGAATGACACAATTCGGAGCGACACCTAGCGGGAGACTCTGCCAGAGCCGTCGCCATTCATAAGGTTCTCGACCTCGTCCACGGTGACCTGATTGAAATCTCCAAAAACAGTATGTTTCAAGCAGGAGGCCGCGACAGCGAAGTTGAGGGCCTTCTGATCATCTCCTTCATATGTAAGCAATCCGTAGATAAGACCTCCCATGAAACTGTCTCCGCCGCCTACACGGTCCACGATGTGAGTAATATCATAACGCGGTGATTGCCAGAGTGTCTTTCCGTCCCAGAGGACGCCACCCCAAGTGTTGTGGTTGGCATTGATTGAGCCACGCAAAGTAATTATTACCTTTTTTGCACGAGGGAATCTGGTCATCAACTGCTCTCCTACGCTCTGGAACCTTTTCTGATCAATAGCGCCACCGGTGGCGGTCACTTCGAAACCTTCTGGTTTGATGCCAAAGACTTTTTCTGCATCTTCTTCATTTCCCAGAATGATATCGCAACCTTCAACGAGTGCGGGCATGACTTCGGAAGCTTTCTTGCCGTATTTCCATAGATTTTTACGGTAGTTGAGGTCGCAGGAGACAGTGACTCCCCGGCGGTTCGCGGCCTTTATGGCTTCAAGACAGACATCTGCAGCTCCTTGGCTGATGGCGGGAGTTATTCCCGTCCAATGGAACCAGTCTGCTCCGTCGAACACCTTGTCCCAGTCAATCATCCCGGTCTCGATAGTAGAAATAGCCGAGTGTGCCCTGTCGTATACAACCTTGCTGGGACGAGCAACAGCTCCGGTTTCAAGGAAATATATTCCTAGGCGTTCACCTCCGAAGATACAGAAGTCTGTGTTGACTCCGTATGAATGGAGGTCGCGGATGCAGCTCTTTGCAATATCATTGTCCGGGAATCGGGTGACGAATTGAACGTCTATCCCGTAATTGGCAAGGGAAACTGCAACGTTAGCCTCGCCTCCACCGAAAGTGGCGTCGTATTGTCTGGCTTGCGAGAATCGAAGGTAGCCAGGAGTGGACAACCGGAGCATGATTTCTCCGAAAGTGATTACTCTCTTCATGGTATCTGATTGTTATCTGCCGGTTTTTCTTAAAGAAGACTCTCTTGCTTTGATTTCCATCGCAACCACGATTTTACCTACGTTGGCTCCCGGTTTCAAAGAAGTAAGGAATGCTTGGGCGGCGCGTCTGCCGATTTCATAGGGATGTTGTGCGATTGAACTGATCGAAGGAGACATGATTGTTGTAAAGAACTCGTTGGCAGTGCCGATTATTCCGAAATCATCAGGGATGCGGACCCCACTCTCCTTGACCGCGATATATGCTCCCAATGCGGAGAAGTCTCCTGCACAGTAGATGGCATCACATCCTCGTTCGAGGGCGATCTTTCCGGCTTTGTATCCGCTTTCTTCAACGATGGAATCATAAAAAATGATATCTTCATCGATTTCGATCCCCATATCGGTCAGGGCCTGCTTGTAACCATTCAGACGGTCCATGTAGGCTTCAGTGTCCCTGAATCCTGCGATGTGGCCGATCCTTTTATAGCCTTGTTCAATCAAGTGATGGGTGCCTTCATAAGCACCATGGAAATTGTCATTGACAATTTTGGGTCCCGGAAGGTCGCTGAAGACTCGGTCAAATTGTACCAGGACAGTGCCTTGCCTGACGTTTTCCAAAATGTGGTCGCCCGATGTGGAAGAGCTGGCATGAGAGATCAGGACTCCGGCGACACGGTTGCTCTTCAATGTCTTAAGGGCCTTTATCTCGTCATCCAGGTTTTCATGAGTCTGACAGATGATCACTGAATAGCCGTGTTCGTTCAGCACCGTTTCCGCTCCACTGATTGCACTGCTGAAGAATGCCCTGTTTATTCTTGGTACGACAATCCCAACAACATTGGAATGACCTTTTCGTAAAGAAGAAGCGGGCTCATTTCGTTCGTAGCCCATCGATGCTGCCGCTTCAGAGATGGCCTTGCGAGTAGACTCTTTAACTCTGGGGCTTCCTGCGAGAGCCCTTGAAACGGTTGAAGGCGTCACCCCGAGGGATTTCGCGATGTCGGAGATGGTTACCATGCTGATTTTATATGATATCCAAATATACAAACGTTTGTGGTAATAAGCGAATATTTTTGAAATAATTGTAAAGAATCTAACCGGCGAAGTGGTTTTTTACAGATTTTTTACAAGAATGGTATTGTTTTTAAATACAAACGTTTGTATATTCGCTACCGATATCAAATTAGCTATAGCATGAATGATTTATTCTCTTTGAAAGGCAAGAATGCCTGGATTACCGGGGCATCTTACGGTATAGGCTTCAACATAGCAAAGGCCTTTGTTGCAGCTGGTGCTCAGAACATCATCTTCAATGATATCAACGATGCAGCGCTTCAGAGAGGGCTTGATAACTACCGTGAGGCAGGGATCGAAAACGTCCACGGATATGTCTGCGACGTGACTGATGAAGTTGCTGTAAAGGCTCTTGTCGAGACGATTCACAAGGACGTCGGTCAGATTGACATCCTGGTCAACAATGCAGGAATCATCAAGCGTATCCCCATGCATGAGATGGAGCGGAAAGAGTTCCAGCAGGTCATAGATGTTGACCTTGTTGCACCGTTCATCGTATCTTCGGCTGTCCTGCCGGAAATGATGGAGAGACGGGAGGGAAAGATCATCAACATCTGTTCTATGATGTCCGAACCCGGCCGTGAGACTGTCTCTGCCTATGCCGCAGCAAAAGGTGGTCTCAAGATGTTGACAAGGAACATCTGCTCTGAGTATGGTGAGTACAACATCCAGTGTAATGGCATCGGTCCCGGCTACATTGCAACTCCCCAGACTGCTCCGCTACGCGAGACACAGCCCGACGGCAGCCGCCATCCTTTTGACTCTTTTATCTGTGCCAAGACTCCTGCAGGACGCTGGCTCGATCCTTCTGAACTTGGTGGACCGGCAGTCTTTCTCGCTTCGCATGCCTCTGATGCCGTGAACGGCCACATACTCTATGTTGATGGAGGAATACTGGCTTATATCGGGAAGCAGCCGAAGTAGATTCTTCACTTCGTTCAGAATGACAAGGTTCAGAATGAAATTTTACTATTATGAAAATTAATTGTGAGGTTCGCCAGGCATCCAGCAATTTGGATGCGAAGCACTATGACACGGAGCGCATCCGGAAGGAATATCTGGTTGAAAAGGTCATGGCTCCTGATGAGATCAACATGGTCTATTCCATGTTCGACAGGATCATAACCGGAGGTGCCGTTCCTGTAAGGGAAGAGCTGATCCTTTCTGCTCCGGATATTCTGAGAGCAGAGTATTTCACACAGAGAAGGGAAGTCGGAATCATCAATGTCGGTGGCCGCGGATGTGTAAAAGTGGGCGATGATGAATACCTTCTTGATTATAAGGAGGCCCTCTACGTGGGACGTGGAGACCGTCACATTGTTTTTACCAGTGCCGATCCGGAGGCCCCTGCTCATTACTACTTCTGTTCAGCACCTGCACATCGCGAGACGGGAGTCAAGAAGGTGACTAAGAAAGATGCAGTGGTGATGCACCTTGGATCGCTTGAAGAATCCAATGAAAGGACTATCAACCGTCTGCTTGTCAAGGAAGTTGTACCGTGCTGCCAGCTTCAAATGGGAATGACGGAACTCGCCCCTGGAAGCACCTGGAACACCATGCCTGCACATACCCATGACAGGCGCATGGAGGTGTATTTCTATTTCGAGGTTCCTGAGAATGCGGCAGTCTGCCATTTCATGGGAGAGCCTCAGGAAACCAGGCACATTTGGATGCATAATGAACAGTCTGTCATTTCTCCTCAATGGAGCATTCATTCAGCCTGCGCAACCCGGAACTACACTTTTATCTGGGCGATGTGTGGAGAGAATGATGACTATAACGACATGGATTGGTGCGATACCAAAGATTTGAAATAATGAAAAAAGCCTTATCAATCGCATGTGCCGTACTTTTGGCAGTTACTGGCTGTAGGGACAACCCTGCCCCTAAGGTCATGGCTCGTGAGGTTCCTGAGAGGGCGGATGATTTCGTGTTTGAGAACAATCTGATCGCCGGACGTTTCTACGGGAAGGCCCTTGAAGGCGATCCCACTTCCCCAGGACTTGATGTCTGGGTGAAGTTGCCTGGCAGGCTTGTGGCTGATGATTGGTATGCAGGTGCAATGAAAGATGGGAGCTACTATCACCATGATCACGGCGGCAAGGATTGTTACAAAGTGGCTGTAAGTCTCGGAGGCGGGGCTTCTGTTCCCTACTTATACAATCGTTTGTGCTGGCCTGCTACGAACTACCGCTCAAGTACAGTGCTTGAGAAATCGGATGACAGGATTGTTTTTGTCCTAGGCTATCCTGAATGGGAGGCATCGGAAGGAATCAATGTGAGCCTGGAGAAAAAAGTGACCGTTGAGGCGGACTCTTATTTTATTAAGGTGGAAGACACTTATGTTTTCACAGGAACGGACTCTCTGACTGTTGCAGCAGGTTTCAAATTACATGGGGATCAGTCCACGGTGGTAGATCGCCTGGACAGTCCCGGAAGACTTGCTATCTGGGAAAAGGCTTCTGATCAGAGCGTGGAACCGGAAGATGGCCTTATCGGAGTTGCTATCGTCATGCCGGATTCTGAGTCTCATCTATTCTCGAAGGAACTCGATCATGCATTGATTCTCAAGGATATAATTTCGGGACAGACTATCAGTTACATGGTTGGATCGTGCTGGTCGAAAGCTGAAATCAAGGATTCTGAAACATGGTTCGGAATGATCAAAGCAGTTTCAAGAAAGAGCAGATCGGATGGATAGGAGCCGTGGCCCGCAGATATGGAAGACCTGTTTTCGCTTTCATTGACGGTAATAAAATTGGAGATGCGGATGCCGTCCTTGATCTGCTTTCTCGTACTCAGCTTTATTGGTGGACATCGGCGACTCTTGCTCCGGATGCCTTGGAATCTTTCCGGTTCGTACTTACGAATGATTGGAAATAGTATTAACGAAACACCTTAAATGAAGAGAACTCTCCTAACAGCTTTGGCTTTTTTGGGAATAACGGTTGGATCGATCCTCTTTGGAGGAGAACGTTCATCCGTCTATCTCGACATTATGCAGAAGTCTGTTGAGGCCTATTCTCCTGAACGAATCCGGGATTACGTTAAGCGTGTTGACCGGGACGGAATTACGGAACACGGGTATGCACGTCTTACTGCAAATCTCGGAATCTTGATTTCGCAGGGAAGGATGGTCGGGAATAAAGGCCTTTTTGAGGAGATGATGGACATCTGTGTCCGCGAGCTACCGATAGCACGCCAGAAGAACCAGGGAAAAGGGGAGATAGGTAATGATTTCGCCGTCAAGGAGATAGTGTGCTGCATCATGGAACTTGAGAAGGCTGGGACATTCCCCCTTGAGAAAACAAGCACCTGGCGCAAAGCCTTAGAGGACATGAAGGCGGAAGACATCTACTCCGTTCAACCTGTTCCAGGTGATCAGACAGCCAGGAACTGGTGTGTTTTCGGTGCAGCCAGCGAATGTGCCAGGATCATGGCCGGCATTGGCGGGGAGAAGGAATATGCGGACCGTTATCTCAAGGATCAACTTCGTTTCTTCGACGAGAACGGAATGTATAGGGACCCGCATAGCCCAATGGTCTATGACCTTGTTACACGGCTGCAGTATATGGCTGCGCTTGACTTCGGCTATGATGGGCCGGCCAAGGAAGCGATTGAGGAGCAACTCCTTAAATCGGCAGGAAGAACCCTTCAGATGCAATCAGTCACAGGTGAGATTCCCTATGGAGGAAGAAGCAACCAGTTCCTTCACAACGAGGCTTTCTATGCTGCGGTGTGCGAGTACTATGCTTCCTGGATGAAAGAACGGGGAGACATGGCTTCAGCCCGACGTTTCAAGTCTGCTGCTATGCGAGCTGTCAGTTCATTAGCCTATTGGCTAGGGCAGGAACCTGTGCATCACGTCAAAAACCGTTATCCTGTTGAAAGCGGTTACGGTTGCGAGACTTATGCCTATTTCGATAAGTATATGGTCACGACGGCATCATGGGCTTACCTTGCCTGGCGTTTTGCGGATGACACCATAGAACCATCCCACAGCAGGATGGAACGTTCTACCTTCATTACCTCAGATGATTTCCACCGTATAATAATGAATGCGGGAGGTTACACCGTTCAGTTTGACTGGAAAGCTCAGCCCGGATATGATTCTCCCGGAATAGGGCGGGTGCAAAAAGAGAATGCTCCGCCTACCTTGGCCTTGGCGTCTCCATGCCCTTCGGTACGGCATCCGAGCTACAGGATTGATGTAGAGAATGAAGGTCCGTTAGCCATCGCTCCGTGTTGGGATGAATATGAGATAGTAGCTGCAAAAAAGGGGAAGGTCGTAATGACCGATGGAAAAGGATCTTACTGGATATGCCGCCTGGGACGTCATGGACTGGCGATGAAACTGAAAGGAGAAGGGGAAATGTCCTTGACCCTGCCGGTCCTCGTTTTCGACGGAGAGAGGGAAAGAACTCCCATGACAAGCGGCAGTACCATGTCGGTCATAGATGAGGGATGGATATGCCACTATAAGTCGAATGGGGAAATCATTGACTCAGGCAAGGAATACGGGAGCAGGAATGGACATCTCAGACGCTATGAAGCAAAGGCCAAAGGTTGCCTTAAAGTCCGTATATTCATGTCTCCGGAGTAGTACTCACGTTTTTTTTAATACTGAAACTATATTAAATTATTGATAATGAAAAGAATAGTTGCAATTATCGCCTTCTTCGGATGTGTTCTTTCATACGCTCAGGCCCCTGTTCAATCCGTTGAAAGAAACCTGATACAGAACAGGACAAGCCTGGAGAATCTGAAGCAGGTTATCGTTCAGGAACGCGCTTGGGTGCCCTATCCTTCTTACAATGATCGCGCAGGATGGGATCGCATGATGGGAGAATATAAGAATGACGTCATTGCCAAAGGGGAGAAATACCTTAATTACGCCTGGCAGGTTGTCGAAGCGACCGACTACATCGAATTTGAGAAGTCCGGCGACCGAGACATAATGCAGGTACCACTGAATGCCAATTTAAGTGCGATTGCTTCTCTTTTCGCAGCCGAACTGGCAGAAGGGAAAGGTCGCTTCGTCCCTATGATAGCGAATGGCGTGTGGCACACTTGTGAAATGACGTCCTGGGCGCTTTCTGCTCATCTGGCTCCCTATTCATATGCTAAGCGCTCATTGCCAGTGAAAGGAGACAATACTCTGGAGCTTACCCAAGGTGGTATTTCACAGATGTTTTCATGGATTTATTATTTCCTGAAAGATGAGTTGGACAAGCTCCAGCCAGAAATCAGCAAAAGATTGAAAGAAGAGATAAAGTATCGTGAATTGGATTCTTATCTGGAGAGAGAGGATTTTTGGTGGATGGGATTTGCAAAGACCCAGAAGCAGAACAACTGGAACCCATGGTGCAATTCCAATGCTCTTCTTTGTTTCATGCTGATGGAAGACGATCCTGAGAGGCTTGCCCAGGGTGTTTGGAAAACAGTTCGGTCCGTTGACTTGTATATTAATGACATTCAAGGAGATGGCGGTATTGAGGAGGGCCCTACCTACTGGGGGCATGCGGCCGGGAAGCTGTATGATTATCTCAACGCCTTGTACATGATCACCGGAGGAAAGGTGTCCATTTTTGATGAGAAAATGGTCCGGGACATGGGAGAATTCATTGCTAGGTCTTATGTCGGAGATGGCTGGAGTGTCAATTTTGCAGATGCGTCTGCTCACAGTGGCTCAGGATTGATGGATCTCATCTACAGGTATGGCGATGCTGTTGGTAGTGATTTGATGAAAGGCTATGCAGCAATGCGTTCGGCAGAGTCTCCGTTCAAACCCTCTGCAACCATTGATTTTTCTCGTTATCTGGAAAGCCTTATGCATGCCGAGGAATTCAAGAATGCGAAAGAGACGTTTGTTCCGAGCAATTACACATGGTATCCTGAAACTGAATTCCACTACATGTCCAATGACAACGGAGTTTTCGTAGCATCAAGAGGAGGATACAACGATGAGAGTCATAACCATAATGACATTGGCAGTTTCAATCTTTATTATGACAATCAGCCTATGATCATCGACGTTGGAGTCGGAACCTACACCAGGCAGACTTTCAGCAGTGAACGGTACAGCATCTGGACAATGCAGTCGAACTATCATAATGTTCCCATGATCAACGGAGTCCCCCAGGAACATGGGTTCAATTTCAGGGCCGCAGACGCCAAATCGACACCAACGACTTTCTCTGTTGACATTTCCAAAGCTTACCCTGAAGCAGCCGCTGTCAAGAAGTGGGTGCGTGCCTATAAGATGGACAAGAAGGTTCTTACAGTTGCGGATTCCTTTACGTTGTCTGAAGCCAAGGAACCCAACCAGATCAATTTCATGACCTGGGGGAATGTTGATGCATCCGTACCTGGGATTGTTACAGTTGAGGTGAGTGGCAAGAGGATGGAATTGAAATATGACAAGAATGTTTTCTCGGCAGGAGTTGAGACCATAGATCTTACTGATAAACAACTGACTTCTGTCTGGGGAGACAAGATCTACAGGATCTCCCTCAAAGCTAAAAAGCTTCAGAAATCCGGAAATTATCGCTACATTATAACCAAGAAATAATCAAGTTGTTCTATGAAGCATAGTTATTTGTTGATTCTTTTCCTTGTTCCTCTGCTTTTTATCGGTGGGTGCAAGGATTCTAAGGAGTCCATGGACGCATTGACAGACCGGGTGTTCACATTGGCAAGTACACAGTACCCGATTCTTGCGAAGAGCCTGCCTCAGGACAAGACTCCCAGGACCTTGAATGAGAATGGTGGTCTGGTCACCGCTGACATAGGCTGGTGGTGCAGCGGTTTCTTCCCCGGCAACCTCTGGCTGGTCTACGAGTACACCGGAGATGAAGCCCTTAAGGATCTGGCAATCCAGCAGACACACAAGCTTGATTCCCTGATTGTCAAGACCAAGACCGACCATGACATCGGTTTCCAGCTTAACTGCAGTTTCGGCAATGCTCTCCGGCTCACCGGGGACAACCAGTGGAGTGCTATGCTTCATGAGGGCGCCAAGGTCTTGGCTGCAAGGTTCTCACCCACGACAGGGGTCATTCGCAGTTGGAACCATAACGGAGGAGGAAAGTGGGAATTCCCGGTTATCATCGATAACATGATGAACCTCGAGCTCCTCATGCGTTTCGGAGATGATTCACTCAAGCAGATCGCGCTTACCCATGCCAGGACGACAATAAAGAATCATTTCCGTCCGGACGGTACATCTTACCATCTTGTTGACTATGATCCCGAGACCGGTGCAGTGAGACTGAAGCAGACAGTCCAGGGCCTTTCGGATGATTCTGCATGGGCACGTGGAAATGCCTGGGGCCTGTATGGCTACACCATGATGTACGAGCTCAGCAAGGAGGCGGACATGCTGTCCAAGGCAGAGGACATAGCAAGGACTTTGCTGCCGAAGTTTCCTGAAGACGGAATCCCGTTCTGGGACTTCGATTCTCCTGACATCCCCAATGACCTGAGGGATGCATCCGCAGGTGCGATCATTGCATCCGCCCTTATCAAATTGAGCACCCTTACTGCTGATAGTGGGCTGAAAGGACAATGCCTGAAAGTCGCTGAACAGCAGCTGCGTACTTTGGCTTCACCAGAGTACCTGGCAGCTCCGGGAGAGCTCTGCGGCTTCCTCCTGAAGCACAGCGTAGGTCATAAACTCGCCGGAAGCGAGGTGGATGTTCCTCTGACCTATGCGGACTACTATTTCCTTGAGGCCTTGTTAAGATTCAGATCCGTTAACAAATGAAACAGATGTCAGGACTGATCAAAAATGCCTTTGCGGTTCTCGTGGGTTTCTGTGTGGCTCTTATCTCTTGTGCGAAAGGGAATGACAACACAGTTTCCCCCGAGACCCATGCGGCGATAGAAAAAGGATATGTCGTAGTGACTGATTATCTCAGAGCTGACGGCGTAAATGATGTCAGTGATGCACTTCAGAGGGTGATTGATAACAATCCTAACCGTACATTGTTCTTTCCGGACGGAGTCTATCTGATTTCAAAGCCGATCAACACTCCGGCTGATCCTTCGAAAAGCGTAGCCCTCCAGCTTTCAAACTACGCTACCATCCGTGCAACGAAAGATTGGTCTCATCAAGAAGCCATGATCCGTTTAGGCGGCAAGGATCCCTTCAACACGGTTTATGTTCCCGGCAGCAATTACTATCTTGACGGCGGCATTATCGACGGCAATGGTGTAGCCGCAGGTGTGTCAATTGACAGCGGGCGTGAGACAGTGATCCGTAACACTTCAATCAAGAACGTCCAGATTGGAATACAGATCAACAAAGGCGCCAATAACGGTTCTTCTGATTGTGACATTCATGACGTTAACATAGTAGGCAACAAGAATCCTTCCAGTGTCGGTGTCCTGGTTATCGGCTATGACAACACATTCTCAAACATGAGGATAACTGGAGTTCACATCGGCGTGAAACTTTGTTCCGGAGGCAACAGCCTTCGTAATATTCATCCTCTTTATTCTTTGGGTGGATATGAAAATGGCGAATATGAGACTAGCTGTGGGTTTGTAGATGAAAGCCATAACAATTGGTACAGCTTCTGCTACAGCGACCAATACTGCATAGGCTTCATGAGCAAAGGCGGTCATAGCGTTTACACCGACTGTTTCTGTTACTGGTACTCCAGCAAAGGAATGTTCCACACCGTGTTCAAGTCGGAAGGCGCTTTCAACGGAGTGGTTACCAACATGACAGTCGGGATGAGCAAGGGTAATGCAGCGCCTCAGAACTTCATCCTCGACGCAGCCGAGGAAGGAGGTATGGGAGTGTTTACTAATCTGTTTGTGTCAGATTATTCTGTACTTACGGACAGTGACTATGAAAAATATGTGAAATAGTTTGTGGTAAATGAATAAGTGGTTGCAGTTGGTGGCCACCTTCCTGGTGGCCGCCTGTTCTGCAAAGCCAGAACCGGCTTTGCTTGACGAAACAAGATTCGACACCGTGGTAGATGAGAAGCCGGTGTCGTTGGTTACGATAAGGAATAAGCACCTAGCCCTGCAGGCGACAAATTTCGGCGGCAGGGTTGTTTCGCTTTTTGTCCCCGACAGAAACGGTGAGTATAAAGATGTGGTCCTTGGACGAAATACTATCGATGAATATGTCCACTATGCCAGCGACCGTTTCCTTGGTTCATGCGTAGGACCTGTCGCCAACCGGATCACCAATGCTTCTTTTACCATCGATGGGGTGACATACCATCTGGAGACGAACCATGGGGGAAAAGGAACTCTTCATGGTGGATTCAAGGGTTTGGATTCGATTGTGTGGGAGATTGAAAACGCGACCAAGAATTCCATTACCTTCCATTATATCCACAAAGATGGTGAAGGAGGATTCCCTGGCAACTTGGACATACGGATGAAATATTCCTTGACCAAGGACGATTCTTTCAAGATTGAATATGAAGCCACGACGGACAAAACCCGGCCGGTCAACATCTCCAATCACCCTTATTTCAACTTTTCACAGGGAGGTACAATAGAAGATTACGTGTTGTACATCAATGGTGACAAGATAACGGGTATCGACGGACTGGATGTCATGGATCCCCCGATAGACATAAAGGGGACTCCAATGGACTACAGGACACCTCACAAGATCGGGGATGCCTTCGAAAGCGATTTCGAGCAGTTGCTCCGTGGTCGAGGTGGTTTCGACCATAATTATTGCATCAATCTGTCTTCAGAGAAGCTGACGGAGGCTGCTTCCGTTTATGATCCATCTTCGGGAATATTCCTTGAAGTGTTCTCAGACCAACCAGGTCTTCAGGTTTACAGCGGGCAGTACATGAGTGGTAAGACTGAAGGGAAATATGGTACCAAGTTGGAGAAATATGGGTCCATAACTCTTGAGACCCAGAACTGGCCGGATGCCCCGAATAAGCCGGATTTCCCGGATCCGTATCTGAAGCCTGGTGAAAAATATACCCACACCTGTATCTATCGTTTCTCGACGAAATAACCGATATCATATTATGAAAAAAGTCGTCCTGTTCTTGTTCTTGTCATTGCTTCCACTGTCCGCTCTGGCCCAGAGAAGGACTGTGAATCTCAATGACGGCTGGATGTTCCGTTATGGATATGAGTTTGACAAGCGAGCCGGTGTGATGGTTCAGCTTCCTCACTGCTGGAATGCCCTGGACGGGACAAGAGGCACCTATGATTATCACCGTGGAATTGGTAATTATACCAAAAAAGTGATCATTCCTGCGGAGTGGGAAGGGAAGAGAGTGTTCATCAAATTTGAAGGTGCCAACAGCGTATGTGACTTTTTTCTCAACGGTAAGTTTGTAGGGGAGCACCGCGGTGGTTACACGGCATTCGTATATGACATCACTGACCGCCTTGAGTATGGTAAGGAGAACGAACTCTGGGCCAGGGTGAACAATTCCGAACAGCTTGACGTGATGCCGCTGGTGGGAGATTTTAACATAGGTGGCGGTCTCTATCGGGATGTGTATTTCATCATCACTGAGAAGGTTTGCATATCTCCTGAGGACTTTGCTTCTCCTGGGGTTTATTTTTACCAGAAAAAGGTTACAGACAAGTCAGCAGATGTAGACCTTAAGGTTATGCTGTCCAATTCTTCTGACAGGGACCGTAACCTGAAAGTCAGGCTGGACATAAGTGACGGGAATAATACGGTACTTGCCAAGGAAAAGACACTCAAGCTGGCAGCTGGCACGAAGATAACAGGGGAGACGATCGGATTTTCGATAAAGAACCCGCATTTGTGGAATTCGCGCCAGGACCCGTTTTTGTACAATGCTGTCGTAACTCTTCTCGAAGATGGAAAAGAGCTGGATAGGGTGCACCAGAACCTCGGGCTCAGATATTTCCGGTTCGATTCTCAAGACGGTTTTTTCCTTAACGGTAGACACCTTCAACTCAGGGGAGTATGCCGTCATCAGGAACGCTCAGAGATTGGAAACGCGCTAAGGAAAGAACACCATGAGGAGGACGTCCGACTCATGTACGAGATGGGAGTAAATGCACTCAGAGGTTCGCATTACCCTCACGCAACTTATTTCTATGACATGCTGGACAAGTATGGGATAGTCACATGGGCTGAAATCCCATTCGTCGGTCCAGGAGGGTACGCGGATAAAGGTTTTGTGGATAAAGAATCATTCAAGGAGAATGGAAGACAGCAGCTGGCTGAATTGATCCATCAGCAATACAACCATCCTGGAATCTGCGTATGGGGTCTTTTCAATGAACTGAAGAGTCAAGGGGACAACCCTATCGAATACATCAAAGAACTCAATTCCATGGCTCATGAACTTGATCCGTACCGGCCTACCACTGCTGCGTCTAATCAAAGTGATGACCCGATGAATGAAGTCACAGATGAGATAGGATTCAATCGTTATGACGGGTGGTACGGCAGTTCTCCAAGGACGTTGGCGACCTTCCTTGATAAGTATCACGCCGAGCATCCGGAGGCAAGACTATCAATCAGTGAATACGGAGCAGGAGCAAGCATTTTCCATCAGCAGGATTCTCTTAAACAACCTGTTCCCACGTCATACTGGCATCCAGAGAACTGGCAGACATTCTATCATATTGAGAACTGGAAAATCATCAACGAGAGACCCTTTGTCTGGGGTTCGTTCATCTGGAACATGTTCGATTTCGGCGCTGCCAACCGCACCGAAGGCGATCGTCCAGGAATCAACGACAATGGCCTTGTAACACGTGACCGTAAAGTCTGCAAGGATGCCTATTATTTTTACCAGGCCAACTGGTCGGAAGTGCCCATGGTCTACATTGAGGGCCGGCGCAACAATCTCCGCCTTCACTCACAGACTGAGGTGATGGTCTTCAGCAACGCTCCAAGAGTAACGCTCACGCTAAATGGCAGGACCGTCGGTTCCTTGACTCCTGATGAATATCATATCTGCCGCTTCCCAGTTACTTTGGACAAGGGTGTCAATGTAATTAAGGCTCTCGCTGGCAACCTTGAGGATAGCTGCGAATGGAATCTTCAGTAATCTTTGGCAGTAGTGCAGGGAAATGACCGGCAGCCATTACTTGAACACGGGGCGCTGAACGAGCCATTCGGGACGGGTGGTAGGCTCGCCTTTGTGGTTCACGAAGGTGAGGGTTCCGTCGATGTCTTTCAATTCCATCAGCATCATAGGCCTGGGATGATAGCTTCCACGAAGCGGAATAAGTCCTACGCAATGGGTGTGCATGACCATGAACATCCTGCCCAGGCTGTCGGTTATGATCTCCCCGTTGTGGCCGGATCCGTTCAGGATGGCGTCCTGGCTGTCGGACTTAAGTACGGGGACAGGATCGGGCCATTCTCCGTCCAGCCTGTCAGAAACTGACATGCACAGAGTGTAGTCTGCGGTGTTGTAATAGCCCTTGGAGCAGAAGAAATAGTATTTCCCTCCATATTTGTAGATATATCCGCCCTCGTAGGCCTTGGTGATGTAGTGAGGCTTGCTGCCGGCCTTGTAACGGAGGCCGTCGCTGGCCAGTTCGCGCACGTAATTGCCCTTGCTGTTGACATCGCCCCAGACAAGGTATTTCCTTCCGTCGTCGTCCAGGAAGTACTGTCCGTCCTGAGGAGTCGGATGTTCAGGCGTGCCTACGTTGAGGGTTCCGGCATAGCGGAATTCTCCGTCGATGTCATCAGCGACGCAGACGACCTGCCTGTCATTCTCCATCGAGACGAAGAGCGTCAGGTACACTACGACTTTTCCGTTGATGACTGCCGGACTCGGAGCCCAGTAGTTGATGCGGGTCTTGGCCCCGGTCTTCATAGGATCCTTCTTGCCATCGCCGTACGGATCGTCGGGAGAAGGGCCAGGGAACATATTCCTGTAGAATTCCCATTGGCAGAGGTCACGGCTCCTGTAGATTTTGACGGGGAAGCCGGTGGCGAAGCAGTAGAACCAGTCTCCTATCTTCACGACCGAGGGGTCTGCGCAGTCAAAGTCGGAGACGGGGTTCATGACCAAGTCGTTGCTGGCCAAGACTTTCCTGGCGTTCAGGAAATATGGTTCCGCTTCTGCAAAACCGTCATTCTTCGGCCCGTCCAGCTGGACCGGTGAGCCGGTACGGCCGCTTTTGACCGCTGCGGAGAGGATTTCCATCACGATCATGTTGTTTTCCAGGGAGCAGAGGTCGTAAGGCTTCACAATCAGTTCCCCTCTCACGGCTGCGGCAAGGTAACGGAAAGGATTGTCAATCGGGGCTGCCAGGGCCGGCGCTTCGACGCCCGGTTTGCCTGCTGCATCGGTAACGTGCTTGGGATCAGGCTGGTAAAGGAATCCTTTCTGGCCGTAGACGTACATGTCCTTGCGATTGTAGGGCCAGCACCAGGATGCATTGATCTGGACTGTCGTTCCTGAATAGTCCAGGATGATCGTGGCATCGTCATCAACCTTGGGATAGACTTCAGGTTTGTTCTGTTTGAGGACTGCGTAGACGCTGGTCGGTCTTTGACCGCCCAGAATCCAGGTAGCCAGATTCGCTCCGTAGCATCCGAAATCCATCACTGCACCGCCTCCGTTGAGGACGGGGTCGGTCAGCCAGTCCAGGAACTTCTTGCTGCAACCTATCTCTGAAGGGCCCTGGTGGCCGTCGTAGACCTCTATCCTATGGATTGGTCCGATCCTGCCTGCATCGGTCTCCTGCTTGATGTAGTGGTTCGAGGCGTACCAGGTAGTCTCGTAATTGGTCAGTAGCAGGATTCCGTATTTCTTCGCCAGCGCTTCCATCTCCTTGGCTTCCTCGAAGGTAGTGGCAAGGGGTTTCTCGACCATCACATGGATTCCTCTTGGTGCGCAGGCTTTCACGACTGCAAGGTGCTCCTTGATCGATCCATAGGCGACAACGGCTTCCGGACGGGTCTCATCCAGCATTTTGCCGAGGTCTGAGTAGAAGAGGTTTTCCGGGACAAGCCTGGTCAGGGAATTTGAATGCAGGTAGCGCTCATCGGGTTCCCAGACACCCACCACCTGGATGTCTCCCTGCTTGAGCTGGGACACGACGCCGTTGAGGTGGTCATGAGTCACTCCAGCGACGCCGATGCGGAATGGTTCTGCAGCGGATGCCGTCACACAAAAGAGTGCGGACAGCAGAAGGATCTGCAGGATCCGTTTGCCTATGTCAGTCATGATGTATGTGAATATGTTCTAGTAGCTGATCAGCGGCTTGGTAAGGGCCTCCTTGAGCTGCTCATCGTAGCGCAGGCGGACCTTGATCCCGGCTTCCTGGAAGTAGTAGCGGACCATGATCTCTTCCTCCACGAACGGCACGATCTCATCCTTCTTGAGATTGAGGAAGGTCTCCTTGTCCATCTCCAGGGCCTTCTGCATGGCTTCGACCTGATCCTTCATGCTGTCCGAGAGACCGTCCTTGTCGAGCTCCTTCTTTAGCAGGTCGAAGTAGGTCTTGGCGCTTGAGCGGTAGTCGAATTCCTTCGTCTTGGCGTAATCCACGAAATCCTTCCAGTCGGCGTCGCTCATCGTCCAGTCCTCAGGAACGCTCCTGTGCTCCTTCACGAACTTGATTGCGTAGTCCTGGATGATCGATGAATATACCAACGAATAGGTCAGGCGGCTGTATTCATGTCCCTTTACGATAACGTCGGGAGTGATTCCGCCTCCGTCCTTTACGATCCTTCCGTGGGCGGTCTTGAATTCGGTAGTGAGCGAGTCAGGAATATATCCCACGCTGCCGTCTTCGTTGCGGTGGGCGTAGTCGATGGCCTGGACGCAGCGGCCTGAGGGGGTGTAGTACTTGGCGGTCGTGACCTTCAGCTGTCCGTTGTAGGGGAGCGGCCTGATGCTCTGTACCAGTCCCTTTCCGAAGGTCCTGGTGCCCATGACGGTAGCCCTGTCAAGGTCCTGGAGGGCGCCGGTCACGATCTCTGAAGAAGATGCCGAGCCGGAGTCGACCATCACGATAAGAGGGATCTCAGTGTCAATCGGTTCCGTGGTGGTCTTGTATTTCTGTTCGCTTATTCCCTGGCCCTTGGAGGAGACCACGAGCGATCCCTTCGGAACGAAGAGGGAGACGATGTTGATGGCTTCGTTCATCAAGCCTCCGCCGTTACCGCGAAGGTCGAGGACCAGCTTCTTCATGCCCTGCTTCTTGAGCTTCAGGACGGCGTTGCGGATGTCGCCGGAGACATTCTCAGTGAATCCGCTCTGGTAGATGTAGCCGGTCTCGGCATCCAGCATCCCGGCATATTCAACATCGGGGAGATGGATCCTTTCGCGGACGACGTCGATCTCCACGATCTCGTCGGTGTAAACCTTCTTGACCTTGAACTTGACGGTGGTTCCGGGCTTGCCCTTCATCCTGTCCGAGCACTCCTGGCTGGTCAGTCCGTGGGTGGACACTCCGTCGATCTCAAGAATCTCGTCACCGCAGCGCAGGCCGTACCTCACCGCAGGCGATCCGGCATAGGGTTCGTTGATGATCACATTCCCGTCCTTGTCCGGCTTGTAGATGACTGCACCGATGCCTCCGTAGCTCTTGCTCACCATCATCTGGAGGTCTTCGTTCTCCTCCTCAGGGATGTAGACGGTGTAAGGATCCAGGTCGCCGAGCATGGCGTCTATTCCCGCCCTTTCGATCCTGTCTATGGGGAGGGAATCAACGTAGGAGCGGTTGAGCTCCTTGATGATGGCATTCTGGATTTCTGTCCATTTCCCGAGCTTGAAACTCTGGGACTGCGCGGAGGCCATGCAGCTGACAAACAATGCAGCAACGGCCAGTATTATAGTTCTTTTTTTCATATTCAATTCTCCGTCCTGCAAAAATACTAAATATCGTGCCATTCTGGATTATTCAAAATGCACCTTGCAGACAGAGAGCATGTAATTGCCGTCAGGGGAGTCCTTGCCCTGGAAGAAGAGATAGGCCTGGCCGTCCTCGTCCTGGAAGACTCCCGGGTGGCCGCTTTCCCCATGATTCCATGTCCCCTCCTCGCCGTGGGTGAACAGGAGACCGTCCGGATCTATCCTTGTGAAGTTTATTCCGTCCATCGATGTGGCGAGACCTATCTGCTGCTGCTCGTGGTTGTAGGCACCAGCGTAGAACATGTACCAGACACCCTTGTGCTCTATGACGGTCGGAGCCTCGATGCAGCTCATTTCCCATTCCATGTCCGGCTTAAGGAAGGGACCTTCTGTCGACATGAGGGTCCATTTGTCAGGGCCATAGTCACTTCCGTAGGGAGCTTCAGCCATGCCGAGCATCTGGTAGGTGCCGGTCTTGTCCCTGGTTGCGAACATCAGGATCAGCTTGTCCTTCACACGGTAGACCTCAGCGTCGATGGACCTGTTGATGGACCAGGAAGTCTCCGGGATGAAAACCGGAGTGTCGCAGGTGTTGGTGAAGGTTATTCCGTCTTCGCTCGTAGCATGCCAGATGTTGTTGTTCTTGGCTTCATCCCAGAAGCGCTGGTAGAACATGTGGATCTGTCCGTCTATCACCTTGACGCAGGGAGCCACAGCTCCGTAGATCCTGTTGCCCTTTGAGTCCCGCAGGTCCAGGTCGCAGACCCTTGTCCAGTTGACAAGGTCGGTGCTCTTGGCTATTCCGGTGTGCCAGCCATTGACGGTTTCAGGGCTGACAGGCTTTTCATAGGATTTGATTGAATAGTAGATCAGGTAGGCGTCGCCTTTCCGGATGACTGTCGGATCCTTGGAAAAGGGCAGGACAGTCCGGGACGAATCTCCGTAGAGCATGGGCATAGGTTCCAGCGTAACCTTCTGGACCTTCGGCCCGCACGATGAAAGGCATAATGCAGCTGCAGCTACCAGGATAGCGATCTTCTTCATTTTTACTCGACTTTTCTACAAGATAGGAATATTCCCATGAATAACAAAGTCCGCGGGCTAACCGTAGATCTCGCGGAGGACGGCAAGGGAGCGGACGTTGACGGCGGATTCGGTGTGGAATTCGATGTAGCGGAGGATGGATTCAGCGATGGCGTTGCGGTCGGCTCCAGAAAGGGGGATGAGGAGGGCCTCGGCGAAGGGTAGTTTGATGAGGGAGTCGATGGCAGGGAGGTTAGATCCTTCGCTGCGCTCAGGATGACAATTGTCAGGATGACAATTGGAAGAAGTGACGAACGGGGCGAGGCCGGCGGTGTCTGGGTCGAAGCCGAGGGCAGAGCAGAGGTTCAGCAGGAAAAGCAGGTGGAAATTGGCGAAGTCGCTCTGAAGGGCGTCCAGAGTCAGGATCTGGCCCTTGAGCCAGTCCGCCAGCCCGTCTTCATTGGTCTGGTCCTTCACCACCCGGTAGAGGACCTCGCTCATGAACAGGGTCATCGTGTTCTTGTGAATATTGCTCCTTATCCCGTTCAATGGGGTGACGCTCACGAAGTTCCGGGCGAACCACAGGTCGGACTTGGGGTTCTCGGTCACCTCGGCCTGAAGGATGTTAAGCGGCAGGAAGAGAGCCATCGCCGTCTTCGGGCTGACCTTCACCAGAAAACCATGGCGGCCATATTCCGCACTGAGGGTGTGCAGGACTATGGAGTTCTCACCGAACTTGGTGTGGTTGAGGACTATTAGTTCGGCCTTGGACTTCATGAATCAGATCCTTCGTTTTGCTCAGGATGACAGGGGTGCTCAGGATGACAGGAACGAAGGAAGGCGGCCATGGCGCGGAGGGCCTTGCCCCTGTGGGAGATCTCGTTCTTCTGCTCCTCGGTGATGTCCGCAGCAGTCAGCCCGGGATATTCATCGGGAATGAATATGGGGTCGTAGCCGAAGCCTCCGCGGCCGGATTTCTCGCGGGCGATGGTTCCGTTCATTATGCCTTCGAACTGGTGGACCTTGCCGTCCAGGATCAGGGTCACGACGCTGCGGAACCGGGCCCTTCTGGTTGTGGAAGGATCTGAAGCTTCCAGGGCCGCAAGTTCTGCGAGTACCTTATCCATATTCTTTCCGAAATCCTTAGATTCTCCGGCATAGCGTGCCGTGTAGACCCCCGGGGCCCCTCCGAGGGCTTCCACTTCGAGGCCGGTGTCGTCGGCGAAACAGTTGCAATGCTTCCTTTCGAAAATATATTCAGCTTTCTGGAGGGAATTCTCTTCGAGTGTGGTGCCGGTCTCGGGGATGTCGTCGGTGAGTCCGAAGTCCATGGGAGTGAAGAGTTCGAAGCCTTCCCCGAGGATTTCGGAAGCCTCACGGAGCTTGCCGCGGTTGCCGGTGGCGAAAATGATTTTTGTGGCGTCCATGGATGCAAATATCCGAAAAATGCGGGTTTATTCCTCTTAAATGGCTAAATTTGTAAGAATAAAACTTTATCAGACATGGCAGTTGACTACGAGAAGGCAGGCGTCAGCCTGGAAGCAGGTTACGATGTTGTAAGAAGGATCAAGAAACATGTGGCGTCCACCGCCCGTCTTGGCGTGATGGGCAATATCGGTGCGTTCGGAGGAATGTTCGACCTCAGCGCCCTGAACATCAAGGAACCCGTCCTCGTCAGCGGAACTGACGGAGTGGGAACCAAGCTAAAGATCGCCTTCGCGATGGACAAGCACGACACCATCGGCATAGACGCAGTTGCTATGTGCGTCAACGACGTTCTGGCCCAGGGAGCTGAGCCGCTCGTCTTTCTTGACTATGTGGCCCAGGGAAAGACCCGTCCCGAGGTGGTCGAAGCCATAGTGGCCGGAGTGGCAGAAGGCTGCCGCCAGGCCGGCTGCGCCCTCGTCGGCGGCGAGACTGCCGAAATGCCTGGCATGTACGAGGACGGTGAATATGACATCGCTGGTTACACCACCGGTGTAGTCGAGAAGAGCAAGCTCATCGACGGGACAAGGGTCAAGGTCGGAGACGTGCTTGTAGGAATCGCTTCCACAGGTGTCCACAGCAACGGCTTCAGCCTGGTAAGGAAGATATTCACCGACAACGGGCTGGATCTCCATGAGGCTTATCCCGAGCTCGGAACCGACGAGCCCCTCGGCCTCGTGGCCCTCACTCCCACCAGGATCTATGTCAAGCAGGTGCTGGACGTGATCGGTCAGCTGGACGTCCATGGAGTCGCCCACATCACCGGCGGCGGCTTCGACGAGAACATCCCGAGGATCCTTCAGGAAGGCCAGGGAATAGAGGTCCATGAAGGTTCATGGGAGATTCTGCCGATCTTCCATTTCCTTGAGAAGTACGGAAAGATTCCGCACAGGGAGATGTTCAACATATTCAACATGGGTATCGGAATGGTGCTGGCCATCGATGCCGCCCAGGCCGGCGAGGCTATCGACATTCTCGCCCAGCATGGCGACAAGGCCTCAGTCATCGGCAAGGTCACCGACAAGCCCGGAGTAGAGATTCTGCCTTTTTAGATGCAAGGTTTTAAGTTTTGTGGATTTAAAGAGTGTAGATGAATAACTTTTAGATTATGAAAACTCTTTTCCACAAAGTTTTTTCCTCCCTCGGTACTTTTGTGCTGGGTGTGTTGGGTTTCACTTCTTGTGATGGAATCAATGGAATTATCGATGGCCCGATTTTGTGCGAGTACGGCACTCCCCATGGAGAATTCAAGGTTGACATAAGGGTGACTGATGAGTCAGGTTCTCCCTTGAAAGACATTCATGTTTCGCCGGTCCTTCTGCATCCATCGAACTATGACATCAGGCGTCAGGAGTTGGAAACCATCAAGACTGACGCTTCCGGTAAGGCAGTCAGGACCTATGACAATTCCTGGATAGATGATGTCCGGGTGATTTTCGAGGATACGACCGGGGTTTACGCAAAGGACAGTGCCGACTTCAAGCCTGTCCAGACAAAGGAAGGAGACAACCATTGGTACAGAGGGGAAAAGACCGTCTCCGGTACCCAGAAACTTAAGAAGAAGTAATGGCAGAAGTATCGCTCAGAAGAAGGATCGCACTGGACATCGCGGCCTCCATCAGGAAGTCCGAGACGGCGGACCATCCGCTGCTGCAGCTCTTCTGGGAGAGTACCTTGCGCTGCAACCTCAAGTGCCGCCACTGCGGAAGCGACTGCAAGCAGATTGCGAACACGCCTGACATGCCCAAGGAGGACTTCTTCAAGGTCCTTGACGGAATAGCCTCACACACCGATCCCCACAAGGTTTTCGTCATCGTCTCCGGCGGCGAGCCCACCATGCGCCCCGATCTCGAAGAATGTGGTAAAGGAATATATTCACGAGGCTTCCCCTGGGGCATGGTCACGAATGCCTACGGCCTCACTCCGGAAAGGTATTCCCGGCTTTTGAAGTCCGGGCTCCATTCAATGACCATCAGCCTGGACGGCCTCCAGGAGAACCATGACTGGCTCCGTGGCCGCGAGAACAGTTTCGAACGGGCTTCCAAGGCCATCAAGATGGTTGTGGATTCGAATGCCATCGCCTTCGACGTGGTCACTTGTGTCAACAGGCGCAACTTCAAGGAACTGCCTTTGATCAAGGAGCACCTTATCGGCCTGGGGCTCAAGAACTGGAGGCTTTTCTCCATATTCCCGACCGGCCGTGCCGCCCAGGATCCTGACCTCCAGCTTCCCTCCGAGATGTTCAGGGGCCTTCTGGACTTCATCAAGGAGACCCGCAAGGAGGGTAGGATCAAGGCCAGCTTCGGTTGCGAAGGCTTCCTGGGCCATTATGAAGGCGAGGTCCGGGATCATTTCTACACCTGCCAGGCCGGCGTGACAGTCGGTTCCGTCCTGATCGACGGTTCGATCTCGGCATGTACCAGCATCCGTTCGGACTATCACCAGGGCAACATCTACAAGGACGACTTCTGGGATGTCTGGCAGAACCGCTTCCAGCCCTACCGGGATCGCTCGTGGATGAAGAAGGACGAGTGCGGGGACTGCAAGTGGTGGAAATGGTGCGAGGGCAACGGCATGCACCTTCGCGACTCTGACGGCAAGCTCATGCTCTGCCACATGAAAAGGATCACGGCGTAGCTGTTCAGTTCTTCCTGAACAAGAAGAATATTCCTATAATAATGAATGGAACGCTCAGGAGTTGTCCCATGTTCATCCCTATGGTTCCCCTTAATCCGACTTCAAAAGGTTCCTGCACTTCTTTGAAGAATTCTATGATGAAACGAGACAGGAATATCAGCACGATTGAAAGTCCGAAAAGAGTACCTGGTTGATGCTTCTTGCGGTGTCTGATGTAATACGCTAGTACAAGGAAGCTGATGAGGTACGCCAGTGCCTCATATAGTTGTGCTGGATGCCTTGGAATCATATCGACCCTGTCGAAGATGACGCCCCAATCGGTTCCTGTCGGAGCCCCAAGTATTTCTGAATTAAAGAAATTCCCAATCCTGATGAACGCCCCTGCCAGAGGGGCTGCAAAGGCTAGGTAGTCAAGTAGGTTAAGCAAGGGAACATGATATTTCTTGCTGAATAACAAAAGACAAAGTATCAGCCCGATTGCTCCTCCATGACTGGCTAGGCCAGCGTAACCGGTGAACCTTACCCCGGACTGCGTGATTGAAATTGGCAGGATGATCTCAAGCGGGTGGTGGGAGAAATATTTCCAGTCATAAAAGAAGCAGTGACCAAGTCTTGCCCCGATCAAGGCTCCAAGTATGACATAGAGCAGGAGAGGCTCAAGGAGAGAAAGGTCCATTTGATCTTTCCGGAACTTTTGCCTGATGACAAAGTATCCCAGAATGAACCCGATTACCCAGCACAAGCTATAATAGCGGATTCCGAAGTCCCCGATGGAGAACAGCACCGGGTCAAAGTTCCAATGAATAAATGATTCTGTACCAATTCTCATAGTGTAAGCTAAATTATCTATCGCAATATTATAAAATAATATTCAAAACCTAAAATGATTTAAGTCTCAAAATTGGAGACTATTAGCCGGAGACATCTTCAAATTGAATGTCAGTGAATTGTTGTGAAAGATGCTGAAATAATCCTTGTAAATAGCTAAATTTGTAGTTAAGAAAAAGATCATTTCATGAGGGCTTTAATAAGTGTTAGCGACAAGACGGGCGTGGTTGAATTCGCCCGCGAACTTGTGTCGCTGGGTTGGGAACTGCTTTCCACCAGCGGAACGATGAAGATGTTGAAAGAGGCAGGTCTGCCCGTCACCAGCGTCAGCGACGTGACCGGCTTTCCGGAGATCTGCGACGGCAGGGTAAAGACTCTCCATCCGAAGATCCACGGAGCCCTTCTGGCCCGCCGGGACCTTCCCGACCACATGCGCCAGCTTGAAGAGAACGGGATCGGAACCATCGACCTTGTGTGCGTCAACCTTTATCCTTTCCGTGAGACGGTTGCCAAGCCGGACGTCACGATGGAGGATGCAATCGAGCACATCGACATCGGCGGTCCTTCCATGGTCCGCAGCGCCGCCAAGAACTGGGAGAGCGTCACGATCGTTGTGAACCCCGAGGACTATGCCGTCGTCCTGGCCGAACTTCGCAGGGATGGCCATACCAGCCGTGAAACCCGCTTGCAGCTTTCCGCAAAGGCCTATACACACACTGCCGAGTACGACATGGCCATTGCCTCATGGATGCGCCCCCAGGCCGGCCTTCCCGAGAAGCTATTCCTTGAATATGACATCTGCCAGCCTCTTCGCTACGGTGAGAACCCTCATCAGGAGGCCAAGTTCTACAAGACCTTGAAGAAGGCTCCATATTCATTGGCAACAGCAGAGAAGCTGAACGGCAAGGAACTGTCCTACAACAACATCCAGGATGCCAACGCCGCCCTTAACATAGTCCGTGAGTTCACCGACAAGCCCTTCGCTGTCGGCCTCAAGCACATGAATCCCTGTGGCGCAGGAGTCGGTGAGACAATTGCCGAGGCTTGGACCAAGGCTTACGAAGGCGACAAGACTTCCATTTTCGGTGGCATCGTGGCCTTCAACCGCGAGGTCGATCTCGAGACTGCCCAGATGCTCAAGCCCATATTCCTTGAGATCGTGATGGCTCCTTCGTTCGCTCCGGACGCCCTTGAGCTTCTCTGCACGAAGAAGAACCTGAGGGTCCTTAAGGTCGATATGGGGGTCGAGGTCAAGGAGCAGATGAGCTGCGTCAGCGTAAACGGCGGCCTTCTGGTCCAGAACCAGGACCTTTCGATCTGTCCTCTGTCCCTCGACCAGTGCGTCACCGAGACGAAGCCCACTGAGGAGCAGATGCGCGATCTTGAGTTCACCTGGAAGATGGTCAAGCACGTCAAGTCCAATGCAATCGCAGTCGGCTGCGGCGGCATGCTCCTCGGCGTCGGCGCCGGCCAGATGAACCGTGTCGGCAGTGCAAGGATTGCCTTGGAACAGGCAATAGGAGGGGAAGGAGGTTTGGCAAGTCCGGCCACTGCCACCCTCGGCACGTTAAGAGGGGGGACCGTGAACGAAGTGAACGGTGGGGTCGAGCGAAGCGAGACGGCCGGACTGCCAGAACCTCCTTCCTTAGTATTGGCCTCCGACGCGTTCTTCCCGTTCGATGACTGCGTAACACTGGCGGCCGAGTACGGCGTCAAGGCCATAGTCCAGCCCGGCGGCTCGATCCGCGACGAAGACTCCATCAAGAAATGCAATGAGCTCGGCATCGCCATGCTCTTCACCGGAGAAAGACACTTCAAACATTGATAGGCCATGGGAGTATTCCATTTGAGACAAATCCAGAAGCAGGATGGCAAAACCATCAACCTGGAAGATTACTTGGGCAAAAGCGTCCTCGTTGTCGGAGGAGGCGGTAGGGAACACGCCATTGTGGACGCCCTTTCCCGCTCGAGGCACGTCCGCAAAATCTACTGCGCTCCGGGCAATGCAGGAATAGCAGCCCAGGCTGAGTGCGTGCCAATCAAAGACACTGAAATAGAGAAGCTTCTGGAGTTCGTCAAGGAAAACGGAGTGGACCTTACAGTCGTAGGTCCTGAAGCGTCTCTCTCTGCAGGCATCGTTGACGCTTTCACTGAGGCCGGGCAGGCTATATTCGGTCCCTCCAAGGCCGCCGCGACCATCGAGTCCAGCAAGGACTTCGCCAAGCGGATCATGGAGAAATACAATGTCCCGACTGCGGCCTACAAGACTTTCGACGAATATGACGAGGCTCTGGGATATGTCCGTCGTCAGATGATGCCGGTCGTCCTGAAGTACGACGGACTGGCTGCAGGGAAAGGCGTCGTAATCGCAGAGTCCATGACAGAAGCTGAGGCTGCCCTCAAGGACATGCTTCTGGACGACAAATTCGGGCACGGGAAGGTCGTAGTAGAGGAGTTCATGACGGGCCCTGAGTTCTCGTTCCTCTGCTTCGTCTGCGGTGAAGAGGTGTTCCCGATGGTGCTCTCCCAGGACCACAAGCGTGCCTTCGAGGGCGACAAAGGCCCCAACACCGGAGGCATGGGAGCATATTCCCCGCTCCCTTTCATCACCGACGAGGATTATGAATATGCCCTTGAGCACATCATGAAGCCTGTTGCTGCCGGCATGGTGGCTGAAGGCTGCCCGTTCAAGGGCGTCCTTTACGGCGGGCTTATGAAGACTCCCCAGGGCATCAAGGTGGTGGAATTCAACTGCCGTTTCGGCGATCCGGAAACCGAGGTTGTCCTGCCTCGTCTTAAGACCGACATCTATGAGGTGTTCAGTGCGATTGCTGAAGGTGGCACAGCGATGGAATCTCTTGAGGGAACGATGGATAAGGAAGGGGAGATCGTCCCTGCATCGGAATTGATGCCGGAGCTTGAGTGGTCAGACGAGGCCACTCTTGGTTTCGTCTTGGCTTCAAGGGGCTACCCGGGCTCATATTCAAAGGGATTCGAGATTTCTGGTCTTGAGGATGCTTTGGAAGAGCCTTCAATCCGCATCTATCACATGGGCACGAAGGCAGAATCCGGGCAGATCTTGACTGCCGGTGGCCGCGTGCTTATGGTGGTCGGCTCCGGAAAGGATCTTAGGGAAGCCCGAGACAAGGCTTTGGCAGCGGTCCGGAAGATCCACTGCGACAACCTGTTCTACAGGACTGACATCGGTCATTGGGTGCTGTGAGATTCTTCGCTTCGCTCAGAATGACAGAAGTTTGTTTGTTTTTGGGAAGTAATTGAATAATAGTTAGTTTACAATACGATGGTAATAAGCGGCAAAGAACTGGCGGCCAAGTTGAAGGCCGAGATGGCGGAGCAGGTGGCGACATTTCCGGAGAAGTACGGAAGGGTGCCACATCTGGTGGTGATCCTGGTGGGTACTGATCCCGGGAGCCAGACGTATGTAAGGAACAAGGAAAAAGCCTGCGATGTCGTAGGTTTCAAGCACACGACTTATCGCCTGCCAGAAGACACTCCTGAGCAGGAAGTGCTGGACAGGATTGCATCGCTCAATGCTGACGACACCGTGGACGGAATCCTGGTGCAGCTGCCTCTTCCCAAACACATAAGCGAGACCAAGGTCATCGAGGCAATCGCCAAGGAAAAGGACGTGGACGGATTCCATCCGCTCAACACTGCTGCCCTCTGGCAGAAACGCCCCAACAATACCTGCGTAGTTCCATGTACTCCGATGGGCATCATCAAGCTTCTGGAGGAAGGGAATGTTGAGATCGCTGGGAAGAAAGCCGTAGTTCTCGGCAGGAGCCAGATCGTAGGTCTTCCTATTTCGAAACTGCTTCTTGACAGGAATGCAACCGTAACCATCTGCCACTCAAGGACGAAGGACCTGGCTGAGGTCACAAGGCAGGCTGATATCCTTGTCGCTGCCATCGGCAAGGCCAAGTTCGTGACCGGTGACATGGTCAAGGAAGGAGCTGCAGTCATTGACGTCGGAATGGACCTGGATGAGAACGGCAAACTTTGCGGTGACGTGGATTTCGCTTCGGTCGAGCCCAAGGCGTCGGTGATTACCCCTGTCCCCGGAGGTGTAGGTCCGATGACCATCTGCTGCTTGATGTCCAACACCATCCAGTGCTTCCTGAACAGATTCTGACGCTCAAGGATTTGTCTTTATGCAGATTATTTCCAATATTTGTAAAACGACTGGAAATAATCTATTGATTCAGTACAATATGAAAAGAATCGTCAGTTTTTGGATGACGGCCGTCATGGCTGTCGCATTGGCTGTGCCCTCAATGGCACAGGACAAGACCGTCAAGAAGATCATCGAGACGGGAAAGAATGACAATCAGGTGATGGTCCATGAAAACCATCTGGCCAATTACATCGGAGGCCGTCCCGTCGGATCTTCCGCCCTGACTCATGCCGAGGCCTGGGTCAAGGAACAGTTCGAATCCTGGGGCCTTGAAGTGATGGTTCAGGAAGCCGGTGAAATCAACGTAGGTTTCGACCGCGGTCCCTGGTACGGCCGCATGCTCAGCGAAGACGGTTTCCCTCTCCACTTCGGTACCCCTGCCTACACTGCACCAACTCGCGGAAAGCAGACCGGCCATGTACTGGTCGAACCTCATTCCAGAAGGGAGTTTGAGAGGATGAAGGGAGCCCTCAAGGGAGCTTGGGTACTTCTTGACGCCCCGTCCACGGGAATGGCGATCGACTGGTCAGAAAAGGCCAACCAGGACCGTGCCGAGATCATCAAGCAGAACGAGGAGATCGACCGCCAGAACATGGAAATCCGCCGTTACAACATGACTCACAGGGACGAGACTCCGAAGGAGATGCTCCCTTACAAGCAGGTCACCGCTCCTTTCTATAAGGAGATGGTCGAGGCCGGAGTCCTCGGTTTCATCCGTTCCGCTGCGGTTCCTCTCAGGATCATGTACGACCGTGCCAACTGCTACAACATCACCATGGAAAACCTGCCGACCGTCTGCGACATCTGCCTGGACGAGGCTCAGTTCAAGGTGATCAAGGAGAAAGTCCTGCGCAAGGACATCTTCCAGCTCGAGTTTGACATCCGCAACCACTTCTATCGCGGCCCGGTCAAGTACCACAACATCATCGGAATCATCCGCGGCAGCAAGTATCCCAATGAATATGTCCTCACTGGCGGCCATCTTGACGCTTATGACAACGGTACCGGTGCCGTCGACGACGGCAACGGAGCCAGCCTCAATCTTGAGGTCGCGAGGCTTCTCGCCACTTCAGGCGCCAAGCCGAAGCGTTCCATCATGGTCTGCATCTGGACAGGCGAGGAGTACGGACTGCTCGGTTCCAAGTTCTTCGTCGAGAACAAGACCGTTCCTCTCGAGAAGATCTCCAATTACATCAACCGCGACGGCGGTCCTCTCATGTCGACAGGCGTGACTGTTCCTCCGGCAATGTACGATGACTACGTGGAAATCTGCAAGCCCATCATGGATCTTGATCCCGAGGTCCCGTTCACAGTCAACAAACGCCCCGGTGAGCCCCAGCCTCGTCCGAAGAGCGCCGGCGGAAGCGACCATGCTTACTTTGCGATGAACGGTGTTCCCACTATCGGTTTCCAGGAGTCCGATCCCAAGGGCTACAATTTCGAGTACCAGGAGATCTGGCACACTGAGAGGGACATCTACAACAAGGTAATTCCCGAGTACATGGAGCACTCTGCCACCGTCACTGCCGTAGTCGTCTACGGTCTTGCCAACCTGGACCACCAGCTCTCCCGCCAGGGACTCTACAAGGAGTAGCCTGACCCTTTTTTGAAAACTCTACAATAACTCTATATCACCCCCTCCAGAGTGGCCTGCATTACCGATGCGGGCCACTCTGTTTCTCTACAACTTTTTGATTTTAGAGCAAATATTCTTATCATTACATCAATAATAACGCTCTATATGGGACTCTTCGACATATTCTCAAGGAAGAAAGCGGACAATCTGATCGGCAGCATGGACAAGCTTCTGGGCATCGTGGATCATTCCCTGCTGGTTTTCCGCGACGGTGTTAAGAATTACCTCTACAGGGATGAATCCGGCTTCATAGAGAACCTCACTTCCATGGCATCCCTGGAGACCGAGGCCGGTGCCATCATCCGTGAAATTGAGAGCACACTTTACTCGAGGGGTTACCTGATCCGCTCCCGCGGAGACATCATGCGTCTCCTCGAACGTTTCGACCACATCATTTCCATTATCAGCGTCGACCTTGTCCAGTTCGAGATAGAGACTCCGAAAGTCCCCGACGAGCTCCGGCGCGAGTTCGTGAAGCTCAGTGAACTGGCATCGCTTGCAGTCGAGAGCACAATCCCTGGCGCGAAGGCTTATTTTACTCAGCCAGGAGACGTGGCTGAAACGACCGACAGGGTCTATTTTTATGAAAAGGAAGCGGTCAAGCTTTCACAGTCGATCAAGCGCACAGTTTTCCACAACATGGTCAACGACCTCAAGCTCAGTGAAAAATTCCATCTCCGCTACTTCGCCCTTCACATAGAGGATCTTGCCAAGGCGGCGGTGAAGGTAGCGGAGCAGCTTTCGGTCATGGCAATCAAGCGGTCTTTGTAAAGAATCATGGGAGCCTACCTGTACATCATAGCATCCATCCTTCTGGCAGGATCGCTGACCGTCCTCCGTGATCTCCCGGTGGTGAACGGCAGCATTCTTGCCTCCGGAGCCGGGGAGCGGTTGTCAGTCAGGTACCTTTGGCCCATCCTGATGCTTTTCTGTCTTGTCCTTCCTTTATTTATAGATTATTCTCCTGTTTCAGACACTGCTTCGGGCCTTTTCGCCCCGGATTCGGCAGGAGTTGTCCTTCCCATAGGACTGGCCACGGCAGGAGCGTCTCTGATTGCAGGATTATTCTGCCGTTACCCGGCTGTACCTTATGCTTTCATAGCGTCACTGGCGGGAGTGTCTCTTGCCTTGACCGGTAGCATCAGCCCTTCTACAGGCTGTTCATATATTCTTTCATGGGTGGCTGCACCTTTACTTTGTGCCCTTCTGGCTGGAGGTTTTTACAGGCTCTATGCATTGTCCCTGCGTAACCGGACAATCCATCTCGCAATCCTGGATGCAAGGCTGCAGGGTGTTTCCATCCTGGCCTCCTTCCTGCTCCTGGCCGCATATTCATTGAACAATTCTATCCTTTTCACATACATTACCAAGGCGGCACCTGTTTCCGATGCGTTCAGGGCAAGCATCGCGGCCGGGTGCGCCCTTGTCCTTTATCCGTTCATGCACAAGGAAGTCTCAATGGCTACTTGGAACCTGGCGGATTATGACCTGGACATCAATGCCCAGTCCATTTCTTCCGTAATCATTTCCATGGCAGCGGTTTTGCTCCTCTTCACATCTCCGCTTCCCGCCTTTGCCGGAATGGCTGCGACTCCGCTTCCTGTCGGATTGTTGTTCATTGCCGCCCTTTATGGAATCAGCGTCGCCCGGCAGCGAGCCCTGGTGCTTGGCCAGGAGATATTGAAGACTCTGGCAGCGTCAATCCTGTCTCCGGTCCTTGCCCTGATGTTCGCCTATTGCCTTGTGAAGGTTATGGACGGTACACCGGCGGGGACTGTCTTCGTCCTTGTCCTGGTCTTCCTCATCGCCGGAGGAGTCTTTTTCTTCCGCTGGCAGACGGGCAAGGACCTGCAGAAACAGATCCTCCGCTCCCGCGAGCAGCAGGTCTATTCCACCCAGAAGTCCCTTTCCGCCCTGGAGGTCAAGGCCGAAATGACCGAAAAGGACCTTTTGAACAAGCTTGATCTCAAGCGCAAGGAACTGGTGGATTTCGCTCTCAACATCGGAGACCAGAAGAAGTTCATGGAACAGTTCTACGAGGATCTGAGCATAGTCCGCTCTCTGCCGGACGGCGAGGAGAAGGACGCCAGGACAGACAAACTTCTGTCTTCGCTCCGTGAAAGGATGTACTTCACACGGGAAATCAATGACTTCTACGCCCGAAGCGAAGTACTTCACAGGGACTTCAACCTCCGCCTTTCGGAGGCCTATCCCAATCTCACTGAAAATGAAAAGAAGCTTGCCAACCTGCTGCGCCAGGGCTTTTCCAGCAAGTACATAGCTTCCCTTATGAATATAACCCCTAAAAGTGTCGAGATCAACCGCTACCGTCTGCGCTCCAAACTGGGGCTCAACCGGAGCGACAATCTTATAAAGTTTATCAAATCCATATAGTTAATCAATTACCTAACTAATTATGCGTAAAATACCTTTCATAATCGCGTTGTTGCTGCTGGCAGTGCCTGCAGCCCTCGCCCAGAAACAGACGGTCAAGTACAATCAGTACGGAGTGGCTGTCCAATCCGACCGCCTGGATGTAGAGGCACAGGACGGAATCCTGGTTCTCGAGTCTCCTAATTCGGGCTACAAACTATGGTTCGACATCCGTGCCCAGGCAGACGGTGCCGTGTTCTTCGGGGCTCCCGACTACGCCGACAAGATCGGTAACGGAGTTCAGATCCGCCGCGCCCGTTTCGCTGTCAAGGGCCAGATCGATGAGAATTGGTACGGAGAGTTCGACATGGACCTTGCGAATGGTCTGGCGGAATTGAAAGACGCCATCGTCCGCTATACCGGTGTCAAGTATCTCGATCTCCAGGTCGGTAACTTCAAGGAGAATTTCTCGATCCAGAGGAACACTACATCCCGTTACCTCCAATTCATGGAGCGCCCCATGGTCTGTTCCGCATTGTCTCCTTCCCGTCATCTCGGAATCAACGCCAAATACGCCAAGGATTGGATTTGGTTCTCAGCCGGTGCTTTCTCACAGGTCATAGCCGGGGCAGAGGAATGGACCAACGTCGCTGACAACAACAAGGACTTCGGCCGCAATTCAGGATACTCCCTGACCACCAAGCTGGTCTTCCGTCCTCTTTACAAGCTGGACAATGCCAGCCTGCACATCGGTGCCGCATATTCCTATCGCACCACCACCACCGACCTGGCGACAGGCGAGTGGGGTACTTACCGTGCCAGCGCCCGCAACTCCACTTCCATCAACCGCAAGAAGTACATTGACACCAACAACCTTCCCGGATTCGACCACAACAACCTCTGGACGGCCGAGCTTGCCGGTCACTGGAACGGTCTCCGTTACGAGGCTGCCTACATCGGTGACAATGTCCATTTCAAACCGGATGCAGCTGATCCTGAGACTAAGAACTTCGGTGGCTGGTACGTCCAGGCCGGTTACCTTCTCTTCGGCGGAAAGCAGCGCTATGATGCCAACGGTGGCAAGTACACCAAGATCCAGCGTGGACGCGACTGGGGTGACATTGAACTCTGCGCCCGCTATGAGACTTGCGACCTCAATTTCGGCAATGTCTACGGCGGCGCCTCCGAGGCCTATGCCCTGGGACTCAACTGGTGGGTGAACAACAACGTCAAGATGCAGCTCAACTATCAGTTCAACAACAACGACCGCTATGCTAACGGCAAGGACAAGCTGAATGTTGGCTTGGATTCTGCAGGCAAGCCTACCAAGGACTACAAGAAGGTCGTTGCTGCTGATGGAAAGGCCGGTGTCGACTACCACATGCTTGCCCTTCGTTTCGAAATCGACTTCTAGTATGACATTTTAAAAGACACTGATCATGAAAAAGATATTCTTTATTTCTGCAGCAGTCCTTCTGGCACTCACCGGATGCGTGAAAGACGAAATCTACAAGGGCCCTTCGACAATCGAGAAAGTGGTCTTCAGCCCGGAGGCTCCGACCTCCATAGCTCCTGTCCAGGTGACTGCCACCGTGACAGGCCTTCAGGCCGTGACTTCCGCCACCCTTAACTACAATGGCGGAACCGTGACCATGAGCGGATCAGGAACCAGTTTCACCGCAACTATCCCTGCAATGGCTGACGGAACCGAGGTCAGCTTTACGGTTGTTGTCAACAATGATGCAGGTTTCACCACCACTTCGGACAAATATTCCTACAAGGTAGGCGACCCTGCAACCGACTGGAGCAAACTCAAGCTCAACGAGGTCTACGGCGCCGGTGCCGACGAGGAGAAATTCTTCGAGCTCTACAACGCCAGCGACTATCCTATCAAGCTCACCGGTGTCACCATCAGCAAGGACGAGTCCAACTGCTGGACCGGAATCGACGGCGAGGTCGTGCCTGCCAAGGGCTTCTTCGCCATTGTCGGTGGAAAGGGAACTACTCCCAGAGGATTCTCAAGCGGCTTCTCCGCCAAGAAGAGCGTCCTGATCGAGCTGTTCGACACCAAGGGCAACAAGATTGACTATTTCCAGAGAGGTGAGAAGATGGATTCCGGCGAATGGGGTGCATCGCTCTCCAACAACAAGGGTTCCTGGAGCCGTATTCCTGACGGAAGCGGAAAGTGGATGCAGACAGATGCTTTCACTCCCGGCGCAGCCAACTCAAAGGATGGTAAGGAAGATCCTGATGTAAAACAATAACCTATTAATAATCAAAAAAATATGGCAGAACTTAAAATCGGCGAGCAGAGCAAGCCTCGCTTTGAATTCCGCAGCTTCGGTCAGTGCTTCTGCGAAGCACACAAGAGAATGGCACGTCTTTCCGTCCCCGTCCCCGAGAAGGTCTGGGAGAGGGAGAGTGATGAGATCTACATCATCTCATCCAAGAACGACATCAACAACACCAAGATCCGTAACGGCAAGATGGACATCAAGACCTATGTCCAGACTGTCGATGGTCTCGAGCAGTGGAATCCTCTCATGAAGGGTGAATTCCCCATCTCCCGCGAAGTGCTTGAGAAAGAAGTCTTCCCTGCCTTCATGGTCGAGATGCCTGCCCTCACCAAGGACACATACACCTACGAAGAGTTTATCGCCATGGTCAAGGCCAATCCTGACCTTGCCGCCGTCCGCGTCCACAAGCAGCGCTTCGGCTACATGGTCAACGACACTATCTGCGAGGTGGGCAATGTGCTCATCAACGGTGCCAAGGTCGTGACCATCAATTCCGAATCCACCGAGATCGAGGACATCAAGAAGACCATCGCCGACTGCGGCCTCGAAGGAGTCGAGAACATCAACTACCTCCAGGCTATCAAGAGGGTTATCGGCATGATTGACAAACCTTTAGCAAACGAATAAGAATATGGCTCAGGAAATAGAAAAGAAATTCTTGGTCAAGGGAGACTTCAAGAACGAGGCCTTCAAGGCCACACGTATCACCCAGGGTTACCTCAGCAGCGTTCCCGAGAGGACAGTCCGCATCAGGGTGAAGGGTGACAAAGGTTTCATCACTGTCAAGGGAATAGGCAACGCCTCCGGCGCTTCCCGTTTCGAGTGGGAGAAGGAAATCCCCGTGGACGAGGTGAAGGCCCTTCTCGACCTCGCCGAGCCCGGCGTTATCGACAAGACCCGCTACTTGGTGAAGAACACCGACGGCAAGCACACTTGGGAAGTTGACGAGTTCTACGGCGACAACGACGGCCTGACCGTCGCCGAGGTGGAGCTCGCAGACGAGAACGAGCCCTTCGACAAGCCTGAGTGGCTGGGCGAAGAGGTCACCGGCGATCCCAAGTACTTCAATTCAATGTTGATGAAGAACCCTTATAAGAACTGGAAGTAACCATGGCAGCAGATATCGGGACAAAGGCGGCTCCGGCATTCGACCCGCTGGACATGAACAACTACAAGATCGAGAAACTGCCTAAGATGCAGAAATCCAAATTCGAGATCTGGATGGCTCGTCTGGGCGGTCCTTTGGCGATAGTCGCCTTTGTCTGGATATGCTGGTTCTGCCACATAGGCTTCATCGACAACATAGACCAGAGCGGCCTTGCCGCCACCGCGCAGAAGCGGCTCGGCGTACTCGGCCTCGATGGTTTCATCCGCGCCAACTATGCAATGCTGGCGATCTTCGTGGCGAGCCTCATCCTCTGGATGACCGAGGCCCTGCCCAATTATCTCACATCCCTCCTGCTGATCCTGGGTGTGGTCCTTTTCAACGTGACCACCCAGAAGGAGGCCCTGGCCCAGCTCGGCCACCCTGTGATGTGGCTGAACATACTGAGTTTCGTGCTGGCCTCCATGCTGGTCAAGACCCAGTTTGCCAAGCGACTGGCCCTGGCCTTCGTGATCAAGTTCGGAAAAAGCGCTAAGGGAGTGCTCTGGAGTTTCCTGGTGATCAACCTTGTGCTGTCGGCCTTCATCTCGGCTACCACGGTCAAGGCTACCATCATGCTCCCGATATTCATGGTGATCTGCGCCATCTACGGAGCATCTGACGGCCACCGCAACAACTTCGGCCGCAACCTCGTGATCCAGAACCTGTTCCAGGTCAACATCGGAGCCAACGCCTTCTACACCGGGTCCGGCGCCCACCTGCTTGCGATCTCCCTGATCGCCGGCTTCCTCGGCTCCTGCGATTTCGGTTATGCAGACTGGCTGATCGCCGTAGGCCCCATGAGCGTCATAATCCTGATCGTGGGCCTGCTGGTGGGGATGTATATCTTCTTCCCGATGAAAAAGGACGAGCAGAAGCCCCAGATCGAGGGAGGAATAGAAAGACTGAAAGTGGAGCTCGACGCAATGGGCAAGATGAGCGCCCAGGAATGGAGAGCCGTCTGCATATTCCTTGTCGTCCTCTTCCTCTGGGTCACGAAGGGCACCTTCCATAACATCGACGAGACCATCGTCGCTTTGATCGGAGCCTGCCTTGCCTTGCTTCCGGGAATAGGAGTGGTGAAGTGGAACGACGTGGACATCCCCTGGCACCTGATGCTCTTCTCTGCCGGAGCCTATGTCCTTGGAAGCGGCCTCAATGCCACAGACCTTCCCAACACGATGGTCAATGCGGCCTTCGATTCCATGGGCATCACTTCCGGAACACCTTACTGGGTCCTGTACGTGATCCTGACCTTCCTGATGATGTATTCAGGACTGGTGTTCCAGAGCAAGACCATCCGCACGATGGTGTTCGTGCCGATCGCCCTGGGAGTCGAGCAGCGTTTCGGCTTCATGCCCATGAGCCTTGCCCTTCCGGTCTCTATGCTCATCGAGCACTGCTACGTGCTGCCTTTCAACAGCAAGCCGGCGGCCTTGCTTTACAACACCAACCAGTACAGCCAGACTGATGCCTTCAAGTTCGGCATCACCATGATGACTTTCAGCTGGCTGCTTATCCTTCTGTTCGGCCAGACCGTCCTTAAGTGGCTGAGCATTACTCCAGGTTTGTTTTAAACTTATTCAGACATGATGATAGAGTGGAATTTTATCCTTAGGATTTTCGTGGCCGGCATTCTTGGCGGGGTCATAGGTTTCGAGCGTGAATTCAGGGCAAAGGAGGCCGGAGTGCGTACGCATTTCATCGTGGCCCTCGGCAGCGCCCTCTTCATGATAATCTCGCAATATGCCTTCAAGGGTCAGTTCGACCATGCCAGGGTAGCGGCGCAGGTTGTTTCAGGAATAGGTTTCATCGGAGCCGGAGTAATCATATTCCAGAAAAACGTAATCAGGGGCATCACCACGGCGGCAGGACTCTGGGTCGCAGCTGCCATCGGTCTTGCGTGCGGGGCAGGGATGTATTCCCTGTCCGTTGCGGCCATGCTCCTTACCGTCATTTGCCTCGAGGCCATGCATTTCATTACAAGCAAGTACAGTGAGCGCATCCTCACCGTGACATTGTCTCCGGTCACCAGCGAAAGGCTCCTCGAATTCATGGACGAAGCCAAGGCCGGCAAGATCGAGATAGATTCATTTGTCGTGACTGACGACAAGGCCATCCTCCAGGTCCGTACCAAGCTCCTTCAGAGCACAGAGACCTCCAAGAAGCTCCTCGCCCTCAGCAAAGGCCTCAAGATCGAGATCTCCTGATCAACCCGACATTCACCTGCCCGCCCGGGACCCCCTGCAGGGCCCTGGGTGGCATATTCAACGGGCAGGCCAGCCTTTTTCGCCTCGCCTGCCCGGCAGACATGTCCCTGAGACAATTCTGTGGTTGATTATCCGGGCAGGTGAATTCCCAGTTGGTGATTTTTTGCGTCGATTTAACTATCTTCGCAAAACATAAAACTTAAACATCATGGATGAAGAACTTCTTAAAGAGATCATCTCGGATCTCGGACTGGACAAGCCTTTTGTAAGGGGTCAGAAAATCATAATCAAGAATTGCTGGCATTTCAGTACGGACGGTAATACCGTAGACGCCATGTTCTACGGTGTGGAAGATTTCATCGCCGGAATGAATCGCATCTACGTCACTGTGAAAAGTTTCAAAGTAGTCATCCTGGCCTTCTCGCTTATGGACACCCATGTCCATTTCGTGTTGTACGGAGAATTCAGCGAATGCAACCGATTCATGCATGAATATGTCAGGCGCACTTCCCAGTACATCGCCACGGCTCATGGTGAAAGGCACAAACTGGACAATGTCCCCGTTGACTATCAGTCTGTAACCGATGATGTGTATCTGAAAACTGTCATCTGTTACACAATAAAGAATGCTCCGGTGGGAGGAATCCCTTTCATGGGATGGGATTACCCTTGGTCAAGCGGTCCGTTATACTTCCGAAGGACCGGGCTTTGGAGTTCACCTGCCTGGATGGATCAGGCTGCCTATCAAAAAAACGCTCATTTTGTGAGCCGGCATGAAAGACTGAGGTTGCTCAGAACAAAGGTAGTCCCTGAAGAAAATGTACCGATGATCGGGAAGATTGTTTTTCCGGGAATATATTTGGCGTACGGGATAGTCGAAAAGATATTCAAGACATGCAAAAGCTTTAATTATTTCTTATGCAAAACAAAAGAGGATGATGTCGATGCGAGGGGCGGGACAATATCCCATTTAACCATGCCGATCCAGGAAATGCGACAACATAAGACGGAGTTATGCCTTGAATTATTCGGAGTTGAGACTGTCAGGACTCTTGACACAAGGCAACGCCTGATACTGGCCAGGGCGCTTCGCTCCCGGTACAACAGTTCCCTTAAACAAATCACACGCCTTTCCGGCCTTGTTTACGAGGAGGTCAAAGACTTGATTTAACCAGGCATTGACCCAACCCGAAAATCACCTGCCCGCCCGGGACCCCCTGTAGGGCCATGGGTGGTATATTCAACAGGCAGGCTAGCCTTTTTTCCCTTGCCTGCCCAGCTGGCATGCCCTTGAGACAATTCAGTGGTAGTTCACCCGGGCAGGTGAATTGCAAGTAAGGCAATAATGAAGGCAGCAGCTGTTTTCTGATAGAGTCTGACGAAATAATTATAGAAAACTATGCAAGGAAACCGGACTTCCGGATTTAGGAGGGTAAACTAAAAACAATGAAAAAAGCTTTAAGAACTGCGATGTGTGCTCTCCTGCTGGTAGCGGGGCTGTGTGGTTGTGAGAAATGGACGAAAGACCTTTTCCCGGAGATTGATCTAGGAAAACTTCCAGGGACATGGGAAAAGGTTTATCCGGAAGGTGTGCAGGATGCCGGACTTGTCAGATGGACCTTCTATGAAGGGGATCCGAATAATGGAGATTTCTTTCTGCTGGACATCCACGTCTCGGATGTATTTGCCGGAGACAGCGATGCCAGTTTCCATTTCACACCGCATCAGAACGGTTATCCCCTGGAAGGAGCACAACCTCAGCTATACCTTTATGGGATTGACCACGATTGGTCGAACGATAATCAAGACATTTACAAGCCCGAAGTGCTTTATCAAGTGATGGAGTGCAGCGACAAGCAGCTGATCCTGAAGCGGGTGGAACTAAACATCAACGGCCCCAGCCTCCTCGAAGGAGACGTGACCTTCAAGCGGGTCAGATAATATCTGGGAGGCGTGTTCAACGGACCTTGAGGGCCTTGAATATGAACCAGGCGGAAAGGGCGCTGCCGAACAGGACCGTGATGATCGAGGCTTCGGCGCCGAAGGGACCTCCTGTGAGGATGTCCGGGCCTGCCACGGAAGACTGGATCAGTGACGCCCCGGAATCGCTGCCTGAGACGGCAAATCCGAATATATTCCCTTGGAAGAAGTTCCATGCCCAGTGGATTCCGATCGGGAGCCAAAGTGTTCCCGACCATTTATAGGCTGCGCCGAGGAGCAGTCCGGCCTCGATGGCAATGGCCAGCGAAGACCACCAGGTCGCATTAGGCTGGGCTATGTGCATGACCCCGAAAAGAAGCGAAGAAACCAGCAAAGCTGCCAGGAAGCCCCATTTCTCATCGATCCAGCGGAACAGGACGCCCCTGAAAAGGATTTCTTCCGCCACTGCCACCATGGTGAACATGAAGAATGCCGATACTATCGCTCCTGGCCTGTCAGTCCCGAATCCAGTTATCTTGTAAAGGCCTGCAGCCATCATCACCCCGACGACCAGGAAGAAAAACAGCATCCCGATGCCGAAACCTTTCGCGGTGTCGCCTGCCAATTTTCTAAGAGGGATGTCTTTCGCCTTGTGCTTCTCGAACCACTTCACGAACAGGCCGTAGAGCAGGATCATTATCACCGACACTGCCACAAAAGCGATCCAACGGATCCATCCAGCCGGGGCAAGATCCGTCGCGAACTGGGCCAGGCCGTACATGATGAAGGCCAGGACGAAAGACAAAATAAGCAGAAGCACCCATTTCCAGACGGGCATGGACTTGATTGACATGGCGATTACAGTTTTCAGCGAATATACTCAATTCCCCACGATAATACTGTGTTTTGTCTGAAGTAGCATCCAATCGGAAAGTCACCTGCCCGGGTGAACTACCACTGAATTGTCTCAAGGACATGCCTGCCGGGCAGGCGAGGCAAAAATGGCTGGCCTGCCCGGTGAATACGCCACCCACGGCCCTGCATGGGGTCCCGGGGGGGAAGGTGAATATCAGGTTGGGGAAGAGTCATCTTGAGGTAGTGATGTTGCTCATTAATTTGTATCTTTGTCAAAACGCGAGATTATGCAGATTCTTCAAGAGCCTATTACCCGCATTGTGCTTAAAGAGTTAGCGCAAAATACTTTCGGTGACATGATTAAATGTGTAGCCGATGTAAGGCGCTGTCTGCTGGCCATTGATGCCGATCTTCATGCTGATCTTGAAAGATTGCTTCTAGAGGATGGCTCATCTGAGGAAGACCTTTGGGGCTTCAATCTATGGGTAGAGGAAGAAGGTGAGGATTCCATAGAGTATGATTCCCTGATCAATATCCGAACTTGGCAGGGAAATCCTTCGCGTGATGTCGAGAACCCACAGGTTCGTGAAGCCATTAAATCTATCGTCGATAAATTCATTACAGAGTAAATGCAGCATAGTTCCCTGGAAAACGGTCACTGGGCCGGGCTCAGTTTCCCGCAGCAGATGGCCAACATCGGCAGCGAGACATCGCGAGTTTTGAACGCTCTTAAGGCAGGAAAGGAAAACCGTGCCCTAAGTGCGTTCGTCCGTTTCCAGGAGCTCATCGATCTCACCATCAGGTACGGACGTAAGGACGAAGGAAAATCGGCCCGCAGTGCTATGTGGAAAGAACTATGTCGTTTCCGCGAGTTGTACTGCGCTGCCTTCGAGGAACGCAACCTCCCCGAACTTGCCGCTGCCAATCGATATTTGGATCAATTCGCTTCCCTGCGATAATCAGGTTACCCAGTTGTCATCCTGAAGCCTGCCCTGAGCCTGTCGAAGGGCGTAGCTAAGGATCTATTCCTTTTTCAGTGCCTCAGCCGGATTGGTGCGGGCGGCGCGGAGGGTCTGCCAGATTATAGACAGCAAGGCTACCGCAAAGGTGATGAGCACAGCCAGGACGAAGATCCAACCGTAGTTGTCGATTTTCCAGGTAAACCTTTCCAGGTAGCTTCTGGCAGCCCATATTGCAAGCGGGATGCCGATGACGCAGGCCACACCGACCAGGATAAGATATTCCTTGATAGTTTTGATTGTTTCGGTCTCAACCGTGCCTCCGAAGACCTTCCGGATCGCGATGTCCTTGGAGCGGATGTCGGAGAAGTAGGTGCTCATGGCGACTAGCCCGAGCAGGGAGATCAGAACTGCGAGTAAGGTGAACAGTTCCATCAGGCGCATGTTGTTCCTGGTGGGTGCCAGTCCGGCCTTGAAATTGTCTTCCAGGTAGGAATTTACGTTGATGCTGAGCGTCTCGCCGCAATCCCATTCCTTGACCGTCTTCATGATGGCTTCTGCCGCTTCCTTATGGTTCCCGGTCGTCTTCAGGAGTATCGGAGCCCATCGGAGTGGGAAAGTCGCCGGATTGAGGATGCTTATGACGATGTTCCCGTCGCTCCCGATTTCCGAGCTTTTGAGGTTGGTATTGTCCCAAGGAATATCTTTGACTATGCCGGCCATGTCCAAAGCTCCGCTGGTCCTTCTGGACAGGTCGCCGATGTCATGGTTGTCTTCGCTGTAGCCGGCTGCCGCGAAAGCTTTCTCCCCGAAATAGACGCAGTCAAGAACCTGTGTTCCGAAGTCCTTCACGACATCGATGCCAAGGAATCGGAAGACAGTGGTGTCCATCCTGAAGAACCGGTACAGGACAAAGTTGCCTTCCATGTCGGTGGCATACTGCCCTCCGGGATTGATCCCCGGCCCGCCTCCGAAGCCTGCCTCAAGCACGCAGGGTAGATTCTTCAGCTTTTCGAGGAGAACCGCCTTGTCCTGAGAACTGTAAACGTTGAGCTGGTAGCAGTCGGAGATGTCGCAGTTGATTGGCCGGTTCAAGGTTCTGCGGTACTGGACCTCCATCACCAGTGCAAGGGCGATCATCAGGACGGCCAGGACATTCTGGACAACTATGAATAACTTGCTGAGCCTCATCTTGCTGTTTCGGCGAAGGGTGCCTCTCACGATGTCGATCGGTTTATACCTTCCGGCGACGGCGGCAGGCAGAAGGCCGGCCATCAGACCGATGGCGATGTCCAGAATCAGGAACAGGCTGATGTAGGCAGGGGTGAGGGATATCTTGACCGGGATGTCCGGATCATTGATAAAGGTGTTGAACACCGGGGTCATTGCCACGGCGATAAGCAAGGCGAACAGGAAGCAGATTGTGGTGAAGAGGATGGATTCGCCAAGGTATTTGAGTCGGATCTGTCCGTTCGTGGCTCCATGGAGTTCCCTTGTCGCCATCTCCTTAGCCCTTTTGCCTCCTAGCGCCAAAGTCAGGTTGATGTAGTTCAGAACCGCCGAAGCCAGGAGCAGCAGGGCGACAATCACCAGCAGTCGCAGCGTCCCGGCATCTCCACGGCTGAAACGTCCGTCTATGGCCATTTCTTTATTGAAGAACATTTCGTCTAGCCTTGTCATGGAGACTTTTTCGAAAAATCCTGTCCCATAACCAGGATAGATGTCCTTGCAGATCGCTATGACTTTGTCATAGAGAGCCTGCCTGTCAGTGCCTGTGCGGACCTTCGCGAAGGTAACATTGGCTCCGTACTGGTCGAATAGGCTGTAGTGGTCAAACTTTTGACTCCGTACGCTCAGGAGGATGTCACAGTTCTTGATAAAGGTTCTTTTGAAGTCCCGGACTATTCCTCCAACGGTGACGTCACTATCTATGCCGTTGATTTTCAGGATGCTGCCTTGTGAAAGGGAATGTGCCGCGGCAAAAGACTCGGTCACGAGGCACATCGAGGTCGATGACAGGGCCTCAAGGTTCCCTGAGACCATTGAATAGTTCGGGAATACCTTGAAGAAGTCCGTGTCAGTTCCAAACAGGCTTGTCTGGAGGGAAGTGCCGTCTTCGAAAGTGACGGCGACTGCCTCTTCCTTGATGAAGGAAGTGGCTGTTTCGACTTCCGGCACCCTCTCACGGAGCACATCCGTGAACCCCTTCGTGAGGCCGTAGTAGTCCTGAAGACCGAAACTGTAGATCTCCTTGCGGAGCGGATTCTCCCTCGCCACGGACGTCTGCTGCAGGATGTACGAGCCTATGATAATCACGAATGCCAGGCTCACCGCCAGTCCCACCGCCTCGATGGCGGTGTATAACTTATTGCGGCTTAAAAACTTCAGGTAACTACTCATAACTATTCATTTTTCAGGGAGTCGACGGGGTTGGAGGTGGAGATGCGCCAGGTGTTGAGGACGACCACTATGAGGACGATGAGGAGCACAGCCAGTGTTCCGGCGAGGAAATAGAATGGATTGAGGGGGACTTTCTCGGCGAACTGCTCCAGCCACTTGCGGGCCACGAAGAAGGTTCCGGCGCAGGCGAAGGCGGCCATTACGAGGGAAAGTTTGAGGATGTCGGAGGCGAATATTCCAAGAATATCCTTGGAAGTCGCTCCATTTATCTTTCTGACGGCCATCTCTTTGGAACGCCTAAGGCTTTCGTCCCGGATGAAGCCGATCAGGCCGAGCAGGGCAACGAGGAGCGAGAATATGGCTCCGATTGTCATCGTGTTCCTCATCTTCTTATTGTCCGCATAGGCCGCGCGCATCTGCTCCTCGTAGGAGATGATGTTGATCTCACGGCCTTCTAGGGCCTCTTCCAGGGCTTTTTTTGTCAAGCTGAGGCCTTCGGCCGAAGGATCTATCTTGAACAGGATGTGCGGCATCCAGGAAGACATCGAGCCGATCTCGCCGTAGAACAGGGCGCTGGGGCGCTGGTCCACACTGGTCAGATTGCCGATAAGGTAGCTCTTGTACACGCCGGAGATGGTGAAATAGCTCCGCTCCTCTTCACGCGAACGGTCGTGTCCGGTGATGAACACCTGCTTGCCAACGGCACCGTCGCTCCAATCCGCGAACTCCGCCATCTTGGATACGAACTTTTCGTCCACGACTATTTCCGAAGAATCCCTCGGAGCCCGTCCATCTATAATCTGAATATTCATCAAATCATAGAACTCCGGTGAGCACTCGTACTGGTCGGCAATGTTGAACAGCTCGCGGTCGTCATCGGGAAGATAGACATTGTCGCCGTTTGAGCCATTGAATGGCAGGTTGTAGGCAGTTGCCACGCCGCTCACTTCCGGCAGACTACTGAGTGTAGAAACCGCCCTTGACACCGCCTGCCGGTCACCATCGAATATGCTGATGTAGTACAGGTTATCATAGTCATAGCCCGTGTCGGCATGGGAAACTATCTGATACTGCCGGCCGATTATAATCATCATCACCACGAGGAACACGTTGATGAGCACCTGAACACCCAACAGGCCGAGTTTCCAAGCCCGGGAGTTCTCGGTGTAGTTCTTCAGGGCAGCATAGACCGGAATTCGCTGATAGAGTTCAGCCGGTACGACGATGGAGACAAGAAGCACGAAAAGGATGACGGCGATGATTGCGGCGACACTCTTCGGCACCAACAGCGTCTGGAATGGCACGCCCAGCAGGTTCTCCACGATGCTCCGGCCAGCGAAGATAATGATGGCGGCGAAGGCAAGGGAAAGAATAAGGTGAATAGATGCTTCCTTCGTCAGCATGACATAAATATGTTTGCCTTCTGCGCCGTAGCACTTTCGTACGCCCACTTCCTTGGAACGCTTAACCAGCGAGGAGATTACGATGAGGATATAATTGAGCAGGCTGATGAGAATAAGCAGTGCCGCCACAATCGACAGCAGAATCACCTGCTGTTTTATTTCCGGGGCCGACGTGTGCATCTTGCTGAAAGGCTTCAGGAAATAACGGAATGTGTTTCCCTGCGCCTCAATCATGTCCAGCGGCTGGTGCGCCTCCTGCATCTTTCGGATGCCGTCTGCCAGCGTATTCGGGTCCACGCCGGGCATCAACTTCACATAGCCTTTGTACCGGTCGTTGCCGTTCCAGTTGTCCGTACTTTGCTTGCCGTACGTCTCCATCGAGAGAAGGATGTCATAGTCCAGGCTCCCGTTCCTGGGGAAGTCCTCGAAGACACCTTCTATGGTCATTTTCAAGCCCTCCATGTCATCGTTGTAGATCTGCTTGCCGATGCATTCCTGTACACCGCCCAGTTTCTCGGCGAAGCTACGGCTGACCATCACGCAGCCAAAGTTCCCAAGCGCCTTCACCGGATCTCCGGCCAGGATCGGCCTGTCGAACACCTTGAAGAAGCAGGTGTCTGCACAGACGAGCGTGGCCTTCAGCTTGTTGCCGCCCTCGTCCACATAAGTGTCACCGTTGAAGACAAAGGTGGTGCGCGTGCCCACTTCCACACCCGGTACCTCTTCCATGAAGCCCACCGCCACGGCGCCGCTCACTTGGCCATAGTCCTTCTCGTTTCCTTGCATGGAGATCCAGGTGTTGATGGTGTACACCCGGTCGATGTCCTTATAGAAACTGTCATAACTGAGTTCGAAAAACACCTTGGCGATGAGGACGATTCCCACCGCCAGTCCGATGCCCAAGGAAAGAACCTTGATAAGGATGTCACTGTGTCTTTTCATATTTGTTTTTTCTTTTATCAAACGTATCTCTGCCCGGAATGTAACACTTGCCGTGCCAAACTATTTAACGAGAAGAACATCAGCTATTTACGCTAAAACACAAGGTGTAAAACCACTGTAAAGCTTTACACTTTTGTAAAGAACTTTACACCCGCACAACGGGGATTTTTCAATCTGAGGCAGTATATTTGCAGAATCAAAACAAAACCGAACAAAAACCTACCAAATGAAGATCAAGTACATAGTAGCGGCCTTTGTCGCAGTGTTGTTGGGCGCAGCAGGCCTTAATGCCCAAACTCCTGAGGAAATCGTCAAGAAGATGTCTGTCCAGTTGGACAGGGCTGAAGCCGAAGGCTTGATAATGGATCTGAACATAAAGATGCCTATCGTCGGAACAGTCAAGTCCCACAATATGGTCTTGGGAAAGAAGATGAAAACTGTCGCGACCGGGAAGGACAAGAAGGCCATCATGTGGATGAATGAGACCACAAAGTGGGAATATGACCAGCAGACCAATGAAATTGTAATCACATCGAATGAACCGTCCAAAGACAAGGATAAGGGCAATTCGGAAATGAAAGCATTCGACAGCCTGACAGACGGTTATGACCTGGTCCTTGAGAAAGAGACTGCCGATGCCTGGTACATACTCTGCAAGAAGTCAAAGTCCAACAAGGATAAGGATGATCCCAACAAGATGAATCTTGCCGTGTCCAAGGCTACCAATTTACCCATCTACCTGAGGATGAAGCAGTCAGTAGTTACTGTCAGCATCGAGAATGTGGGCATCGGTGTTTCCGAGAAGAGCGTCACCTTCAATCCGGCCGAATATCCCAATGCTAAGATAATCGATAAGAGATAAGTTCCATGAGGCTTTATTTTGTTGCCATCCTTTCCCTCCTTGGCAGCGTCTTAGCGTGGTCACAGGAGAAGCCTGTGTATTTTACTACAGAGCAGCTTCCGGACCTTGTTAAATGCCTTCCGGCCCCTCCTGAAAAGGGAACTCCTGCATTCAAGTTGGATGTCCAGCGTTACAATTGGGGAAAGCAGGAGAGAAAGGATCCCGCTCGTGCTGAAATGGCCCGTAGGGATGCAGTCTGGACGTATGAGGCCCTTCTGGACGAACTGGACGACAATTTCGGCATGGCAGTGTCGGAGGAAAAGACCCCGGCTATCTGGAACGTACTAGAAAGGAGCCTGCGCACTGTGGATCAGATTAGGGTGGCCCCGAAGGCCTGGTTCCACCGCATCCGTCCTTTTGAATATTTCAAGGAGACGACACTGACCGGCGAAGATGACGTTCTTCGTGGCGAAGGAAGTTATCCTTCCGGCCATACCATCCGCTCCTGGCTCGCCGCCATGCTCCTTTCGGAGGTGAACCCTGCCGTGGCCGATTATGTCTATTCCAGGGCTTGGGAATATGGTAACAGCCGCGTGATCGCCGGCGCCCACTGGCAGAGCGATGTGGATGCGAGCCGAGTGGCAGCCAGCATCGGCTTCGCAAGTCTTCAGGCCAGTCCTGAATTCCAAGAGGACATGGCCGCCGCCCGCGAGGAGTTTTCCCGCCTGTCGATCGGCCGTGACTATTTCGTGAAGATCACCGAGGTTGTTCCGGATGTGGTTCTTGAGATAAGATATTTCAGCACCTACAACTTCGTAGGCAGCAGGGTAGACGGTTATGAAGAACCTACGGCACTGCTCACCAAGGAGGCTGCCGACAGCCTGAAGGCCGTCAGCGACGATGTGAAGGCACAGGGCTACCGCCTCAAGATCTATGACGCTTACCGTCCGCAGAAAGCCGTTTCCCATTTCGTTCGCTGGGCGGCTGACCGTTCTGACACCTTGATGAAGAAGGCCTTCTACCCCGACCTTGACAAGAGCGTGCTTTTCGAGCAGGAATATATCATGGAGAAGAGCGGCCATTCCCGTGGTTCGACCGTTGACCTGACGCTTATCGATGGGATAACCGGCAAAGACATCGACATGGGCGGCACCTTCGACTGGTTTGGCCCGGAGAGTCATCCTGACTTCTGCGGCAATCCTGACACCGGCGAATATAACGGCGACAACCACAAGAGCCCAGCCTCCCGGAGCATCACCCCCGAGCAGTTCGCCAACCGAATGGTCCTTCGCGAAGCCATGCTCCGCCACGGCTTCAAGGCCCTCGACAGCGAATGGTGGCACTTTACCCTCCGTGACGAGCCCTTCCCGGACACCTATTTCACCTTCCCGGTGGAATAGAATGTCATTCTGAGCGCAGCGAAGAATCTATTCCTTTTTCAGTTCCGTTGCCGGATTCGTCCTGGCGGCCTTGAGGGTCTGCCAGAGGACGGAGAGAAGGGCTATGAGAGCGGCGGCAATGACTGCGACCGCAAAGACCCAGCCGTAGCCCGAGATCCTGTAGGAATATTGCTCCAGGAGCTTTCCGGCGAGCCAGACCGCAAGCGGTACGGCCACGACGGCAGCTATGGCCATCAAGACAAGATATTCAAGGACGGTCTTCTTGACCTCTCCTTCGACGGTGCTTCCGAACACCTTCCGTACCGCGATATCCCTGGAACTCTCATCCGCGTAGTAGCCGCTCATGGCCACGAGGCCGAGGGCCGACAAGAGCAGGCTCAAAAGCATGAACAGCCTGACCAGCGAAAGCCTGTCCTTCACCTCCGCAAGGTTCTCAGAAATTATCTCAGGAATATATCCGAACATGTAAGGCTTGTCTTCAATCCCGTTGCGCTCGATGCTTAGATCCCTGTAATGCTCGTACAGGCTCTTCCGTGCTTCCTTCTTGTCTCCGGCCGTCTCGATAAGCAGGCCGTATTGCTCCTCTGGCGGCCCTATCAGGACGTAACTCCCGGTTCCGGAATCGTACCTCAGCACATCGTTCGGGGCGAAATCTCCTATAATTCCCCCGATCGACCGGCCGGTGACGTAGTGCTGGCTGAGATTCTCAGTGTTCCTGTCCACTCCGAATCGGGTCATCTCCTTCTCTGAGATCCAGATTGTCCCGATGGCAGGTTCCTCGAACTTCTCCTTGACGTCAAACCCGAACATGTCGAAAGCAGTGGCGTCGCAATTCAGGACGGCCAGGCTCAAGAGTTTGCCTTCCTTGTCCTCGGTAACCATCTCCTCGACCATTCCCGGGAAATAAGTGCTGTGGCCGATCCTGCTGACGCAAGAAAGGGACGAAGCCTTCTCTTCAAATGCTGTCTGAAGGTCGAAGTCGCTTAGCTGGACATAGAAATCGTTGTCCACATCCGCTCCGAGAGGGCGGCCCATCATGTGTGAGACTTGCAGCCCCATCACGATGGCCAGTGCCAGGAGGACGATGGAGAACACGTGCTGCAGGACTATGAACACCTTGCTGAACACGTGCTTGTTTTTGGCCCGGAACTCTCCCTTGACGACCGAGATGGCCGGGAATCGGGTGCTTATCCAAGCAGGAAGGCTTCCCTGGATGAAGGAGACAAGGAGTATGAATATGGCATAAACAGCCAGCCAACCCGGGGAATATCTGACCTGTACCGGAATGCTGCCTCCGATGATGCGGTTGAACCAGGGCGTAAGAGCCTCGGCGAGAAGGACTGCGAGCAGGAAGCATACTGTCGTGAACAGGATCGACTCCAGGATCCGGTTCCCGAACAGGCTTTCCTTCGAGGCTCCCAGCACCCTTCTGGTGGCCATTTCCCTGGCCCGCTTTCCCGTCATGGACACGCAGAGATTGATGTAATTGAATATCGCCGAGATGAGGAGGATTATAGTGATCAGCAGGATGATCCTTGTGTAAAAGCGGCTTCCGCTTTTGAGACTCTGGTTGTTGGCGGGGGAGTACCAGAGTTCGTCGTACCTGACTAATCCACTGTCCTCCAGGAAGTTCCTGGCTCCGAAAGCGTCAAAGGCCTTGGCCGCTAGGGAGTCGGCCTTCACTTCAAGTGCCGCCCTTTCGGTGCCTTTCTTGACTTTTACGAACGGGATCACATCCAGCATGTGCGGCCTGTTTTTCCTGTTGGTGAGGTTCTCGATGCTGACTATCACATCCGGCTCCCCGAAAATCGGGTTTGGTGTGTCCTTGATAACCGCGGAGATGGTGTACTTCCCATCGATGACCTTGCCGATAGCCGCCGCCTCGCCGCCAATGCGGTTGGCGAAGGACCTTGAAATAATGGCGTTGGAGATGTCGTTCAGGACCGTGGCGTTTCCTCTATCGAATTCGGAAGGGAATATGTCGAAAAAGTCACCGCCGACCATGCACTCTTGGACATGGTATTTAGCGCCGTCAATATCGATGGTGCTCTCTTCCTTCGACATCGCTTTCCAGAACATGGCGGCCTTCTCCACCTCGGGAATATCCTCCTTTGCCTGAAGGGCGGTTCCCCAGGAAAAGCCGACGCCGGAACTGCCGCGCATCGACCTGTAGAAAGTGTACACATCCTTGTAGTCCGGGACGTTCCTGGTCATCTGTCTCTGGAGCCAGACGAAATGACCCGTCAGCAGCACGAACGCCAGGCTCACGATAAGCCCCACTGCCTCGATGGCCGTGTACAGTTTGTTTCTGCTTAAGAATTTCAGGTAACTTCTCATGTTTGGTAGGATTCTGCTATATTTGTAGAGTTATAATCTAAACTGTTTATTATGAATAACGAAATAGTTCTTGTTCAAGACCTTATCCATGAGATCCGTGGAAAGAAAGTGATGCTGGACTTCGATCTGGCAAGGTTGTACCATGTGGAGACTAAAGCCTTAAACCAGGCCGTTAAGAGGAATATAAAAAGGTTTCCTCCAGATTTTATGTTCCAATTGAGCGCCGAGGAATACCAAGTTATCCGGTCACAAAATGTGACCGGATTGAAACGAAACACATCCGCCCCGCCTTTCGCTTTTACTGAGCAAGGTGTCGCGATGTTGTCAGGTTTATTGAAGAGTGATGTCGCTATTTCAGCCGACATCGCTATTATGCGAGCGTTTGTCCGGGTCCGGGAGTACTTGCTTGCTGCCTCATCGGTTACGCTGGAATTAAATGAACTCAGGGCCAGAGTTGATCTGCTGAAACAAGAACAGGAGGAAAACATGGAAGCAATGAACGACTTATCCGAAGACCTAAGGCAAGACATTGACAACCTATACTTGGCAATAGGCGAGCTCTCCTCAAAGATAGATGAGAAGCGGAAAGAGCCGAGGCAACGGATAGGTTTTAAACAATATGTCATTCTGAGCGTAGCGAAGGATCTATTCTTTCTTCAGTTCGGTTGCCGGGTTGGTGCGGGCGGCCTTCAGGGTCTGCCAGAGTACGGCGAGGAAGGAGATCACAAGTGCGATGACCGCGGCCACGACAAATATCCACCAATAGCCTTCCAGCCTGTAAATGAAGTCTTTAAGATATTCCTGCGCAGCATAGACGGCTATTGGGATTCCGATCAGGCAGGCAATGCCGACAAGGATCATATAATCCCGGATCGTGCGCCTGGCCTCGCTGTTAACAGTTCCACCAAAGACCTTCCGGACGGCGATGTCACGGGATTTCTCATCGGCATAGTATGTACTCATGGCCAACAGGCCCAGGAGGGAGATAAGAATTGAAAGCATCATAAAAATCTCCACCAGGCGCATGTTGTTGCGGGCGGGTTTCCAGGCCTCGGCTATGGTCTCGTCTATCCAGGAAGGGTAATTCAAATACACCTCACGATCCTTTGCATAGGCCTCATAGGTTTCCATAATCTTCGAATATGCTTCTTGCCGATCCCCGGTCGTCTCGATGACAAGGCTGCCGGCCCACATGTCGTCCGGACGGATGGATATAATGGCATGTTCCTCTTCTCCCATATTGGAGTTGTTTGTTGGAAAGGCCCTGAAGATGCCTGCCAGTTGATCGCAGCCATTCGTCCGCTGTGAAAGTACGCTGATATCGTGATACTTATCGTCAAAGCCACTCGCGGCAAAACTTTCGTCAGAAAACCAGACGCTGTTGACGACCGGTGCGTTGTAATCCTTCAGAATATCGAATTCGAACATCTGAAAAGCAGTGCTGTCCATCCTGTAGAAGCGGTACATAATGTCCTGGCCGTCTCTTGTCTTGCTATATTGCCCGCCGGCACTGATGCCAGGAGTGCCGGCGCATTTGCCGATACGTTTTACGAAAGGAAGTCGTAAGAGAGCGTCTTTCAGAGGATCTGGATCGTCTTCGGTGATGAATGAGAGATTGAACTTGTCAGAGAAGTTGTAATTCATCGGCCGCTTTTGTGTCTTGCGAGCCTGGGCCTCCATGGTGATGGCAAGAGCGATCAAAACGACGGACATCGCGCTTTGAAGCACAATGAATATTTTGCTGAAGACCATCTTTGTCTTGCGCCGGAAGCCTCCCTTCATCACCTCCAACGCGTTGTACCGTCCCGCCATAATTGCCGGGATGACACCGCAAAGGCTCCCGACCGCGATGATAATTCCGATATATGCGAGAACATAACCGGGTGTCCAAGCTACCCGGATAGGCACGTCAGGATTGCTCAGCAGCCTGTTCATCAAAGGGGTGAAAGCCTCGGCGAGCAGAAGTCCAGCACCAAAGCAAATAGCTGTGAATATGACGGATTCGCTAATGTACTTGCCGACTATCCGCCCTCTTGGTGCCCCGGACAATTGCCTGACGGCCATCTCCTTCGCTCTTTTGCCAGTGAGCGCTACGGATAGATTGATGTAATTGAAAATCGCTGAGATCAGGAGCAGGAGTCCCACCAGCAGCAGTGTCCGGATAGTTTTCAGGTCTCCGTGGAGGAACCGGCTTCCAGTGTCCTTGAAAAACAACTCATCGAAACGGAATAGTTCCAGGTGGTCAAAAAATGACCGTCCGTACGTATCCGGATACACCCTCTTACAAACCGCTTCCAGTTTATCATACAGCACTTGCCGCTCCGTGCCGGGATGTACTTTAATGAAGCAGATGGTACTTCCGTAATTATCAAAAGGTTGCCAGGAGTCTTTAAAGTTCTCAATAGGGAGGAAAGCCTCATTGTCCCTCATAATCGTTCCCTTCGAATCTTCGATAATGGCCGCGACGGTATACTCCTTCCCGCTCAGTTCTAGTCTGTTCCCAAGAGAAAGATCCATTCTTCGCGCGAATGATTCCGTCACTATGATGTTCGACGGTGATGACAGTACATCCGGACTTCCTTCCACAAAATGGTAGTTTGGCAGCAACTCGAAAAACTGACGGTCAACGGCTCCTCCCCACAAAACTTCATTTTTCCCGTAAGAAGGTGCGACGCTACAGTACCTGGCTATCGTCTCTATCTCAGGAATCTCAGTGATGACATCCGGAAATCCATAAGTCAGTCCCGGATAATCTGGCAGTCCGGGCAGATATATACTCTCCCTGTACGGATTCTCACGTGTCACAGCGAATTGTTGCCACACATAGCTGCCGATAATGATCACGAAGGCCAGGCTCACAATAAGTCCTACCGCCTCGATGGCCGTGTACAGTTTGTTTCTGCTTAAGAACTTCAGGTAGCTTCTCATATTTGACAGGAATCTGTTATATTTGTGACGTTACTATCTAAACTGTTTATTATGAAAGACGAAATTGTTCTTGTTCAAGACCTTATCCATGAGATCCGTGGAAAGAAGGTGATGCTGGACTTCGATCTGGCAAGGTTGTACCAAGTGGAGACAAAAGCCTTGAAGCAGGCGGTGCGTAGGAATCTGGATCGATTTCCAGATGATTTTATGTTTACCTTGTCCCAAGAAGAGTACAATTCATTGAAAATCAGTTTGAGGTCACAATTTGTGACCTCAAACGATGGGTCAAAAAGAGATAAATATACACGGTATGCTCCTTTCGCTTTTACCGAGCAAGGAGTCGCGATGCTAATATCCCCTTCATTCTTGTTTTTCTTGTCATTCTGAGAGCGAAGCTCGAGGAATCTAAAAATTGAACTATGTACATAACTTATTACACTTACATAATGTCCAGTAACAACAATTCCACGTTGTACATCGGTGTCACCGACGACTTGGAAAGAAGAGTCGCTGAGCATAAGTCCGGCAGTGGATCTGTATTTACCGCAAAATATCATTGTTACAAACTTGTTTACTATGAATCTTTCTCTGACATTATACAAGCGATCTCAAGGGAGAAACAACTGAAGGGTTGGAAACGTGTAAGGAAAGATGCTTTGATTGATAGTGTGAATAAACAGCGTATTGATTTGCTTCCTTAGATTCTTCGCTTCGCTCAGAATGACATTGTTGCTCAGAATGACATTGTCGCTCAGAACGACAGATAAAGGTTATCTTGACCATATTACTGTCATTCTGAGCGTAGCGAAGGATCTATTCTTTCTTCAGTTCGGTTGCCGGGTTGGTGCGGGAGACGACCAGGGCCATGGTTGAGATGACGGCTACGGTGGTCCCGATGACGATGAGCCAGGCGAGGAGGAATATCCAGGCCGGGACGGGCGCCTTCTCGGAGAACTGCTCCATCCAGCGGCTGATTATCCATATTCCCAGAGGAACGGAAACGGCGAACACAACAGTCCCGAAAACAATATACTTCCGAGCCATCATCCAGATCAGGTCTTTTGTGGATGCTCCCATGACTTTCCGGATCGCAACTTCCTTGCGGATGGTCTGAGCCTCAAGATAGACGAGTCCGAATATTCCCAGAAGCGCAAGCAGCAGCGAGAAGATGGAGGATGTCTTTACCAAGGCGCTCTCCGCGGCGTTCCCGCTATAGAGTTTCCTTGCGGACGAAATGAGAAGGGACACCCTGGCATCCTTTGTCCCTCCTATTTTGTGCAGGATCCCAGCCAACCTTCCGGCCATTTCTCCTGATTTCCCTTCAACGGTTTTCACTTCAGCCCGGAAATATCTTGGTGTCAGGTCTCCTTCTCGACTCGGCTCGCCGGAACAGTAGAATGCAAGAGGTTCTATCGGGTGTGTCAGGTCTTGGTAATTGAAGTCTTTTACGACCCCGACAATCTCCGCATCCGTATCAGGACAATTGACCCTGATTCCTTTCATGTGAGATCCTACCTTGATCTCCGGATAAGCTCTCATGAAAGCCTCATTCACCACATACACTCCTGTTGAGGCCTCTCCATCTTCTTCAGTGAAGCCTCTCCCTTCTACAATATCGAAACTAAAGAAATCCAGATAGTTAGGACTGACATCAATCCCTGCGAAACGGGCGGTGACCCCATTGGATTCCCTGGTGTTCAATATAGGGGATTTCATCAGAATAGACTGGTTGGCAAAAGTGATGTCGACAATGTCCTTGTCTTTCAGCAGCTCTTCCCTGACCGTCTCTTTCTTGGCTGCGGTCTCGAAACCAAGCCAGCAGTGTACTATGTCCTTTACCTGGAATCCCAGATCGAAATTCGAGACATAATTATTCTGTATTCCTATCATCAGTCCGACTTCGATGAACAGGAATGAGAGCAGGAATTGAAGGGCCAAGGTTCCTATCCTGAATTCCTTACCCTTCCCTGATAGGCTGATCCTTCCTTTCAGGACAGAGGAAGGGGAGAAGGAGTTGCCATAGCGCGATGGTATGTACGTGACAAGAAGTGATCCGGCCAATGCCACCAGGAGGCAACAAATGAGTACCGGACGAAGCGGTCCGATCCTAAGGGGGACAGTGAGGAATGATGCCAGAGGTGAGCCAGACACGAATATGGTGATAATCAGCGCTACTCCAAAAGACAGCAGGCAGAGGATGGCGGCTTTCATCAGGTCTTTTCCCAGAATCTGGGAGTTGTCAGCTCCAAAGATCTTCCGGACGCTGTTGCCCTGTATGCGGAACGGGAGTTCGGCATTAGTAAGATTGAAGACGTTAAGCAGGCCGACGAGAAGGAATATAAGCGCGATAGCTGTCAGTATGAAGTCCCGGCTAGGGCTTCCAGTACCGTTTAAGAATGAGTCGTAATGCGCTGAATGCAAGGTGACAAGCCTTGACTCATTCAGGACTCGTTCCCTTATGTCCGAAGGAGTGTCCTGGTCTTCCCACAGGACCCAGTTCTTCTCGAAAGCCTTGGCAAGGACCGGGGCGATTTTCTTATGATCCGCTCCTTTACGGAGCTTGACAAAAGCGTCGAAAGACTCATAGTTCGGGTCATTGTTCCCAGCGTACAGGTCGCCCAGTTGCCCGAAGGCTCCTATTCCCGCAATGAGCGAGTTGACCGGGAAATCCTTGAACACACCTATGACGGTAACTTCCTGGATCCCGTTCCTTTCCAATTTCAGATGTTTTCCTACAGCCTGGCCGCTTCCTCCGAATAAGGTCTTGGCCGAGGTTTCTGAAAGCAAAAGGGATTCAGGGTTGTCAAAGCCGTTGAGCGTTCCCGCCACCATGCGGAAAGGGAAAACATTCACGAAATCATTATCAACCAGTGCCGCCGCAAGGAACTCCATCGGGGTGTCATTGCTGGAATCAACCAGCATAGACTCACTCATTGTGCCTACAGCCTCCACTTCCGGCGAAGCATCCCTGATCGCCTGGATCTGGGGCCTGTTCATGAGACTCTGGTAGGGCGCCTGATTCCTTGTACGGCTCTGAGGCCATTCGAACAAATAAATCCTCCCGCTTCCCGGGTATGATTTGTCGAATGTGACATCGTACCATACCTGGCTCATCAGCACGATGAATACAGTGAAAGAAATGACCAGACCTACCGCCTCGATCAATGTGTTCAGTTTGTTCCGTGATAATAATTTCATAATTCGTTAGTTTAATATTACTCTTTCTTCAATTCCGTGGCGGGGTTGGTCCGGGCGGCGCGGAGGGTCTGCCAGAGTACGGCGAGGAAGGAGATCAGGATGGCGATAAGTGCGGCCACGACGAAGACCCAGCCGTAGCCTTCGATCCTGTACCAGAACTGCCTCAGGTAGCGCTCCGCGAGGAATATGGCGATCGGCACCCCGATCAGGATGGCTACCCCGACCAGGATAAGATATTCAGTGACAGCCTTCCAGGTCTCGGAAGCGACAGTCCCGCCGAAGACCTTGCGGACTGCGATGTCCTTGGTCTGAATCCCTGCGTAGTAGGCGCTCATGGCGACAAGTCCGAGGAGCGAGATGATGGTTGCGAGCAGCATGAACAACTCGATCAGGATGATGAAATTACGCTCCTTTGTCATTCCGTGCTCAATCAATTCGCTGATGGGTCCGAATTTGTCCACGTAGGATTCATCTCCGGTAAGCCGGATGCTCTCCTGCCGGCCGATTTCCTTCAGTTCGGCCCTTACCTGTGAATCCAATCGGTTGAGTTTCAGAACTCTGCCACTCTGCCCCTGGGTGTCGTCAATGGACAAGATGCCGACTTGTGCACCCGTAACTTTACTGGGACCTTCCACGGCGAAGTCTTTAACGATTCCTCCAATCTCATGATCTTTAATCAGGTAATGGGACTTGAGCATGTCCGGAATTACAGGTTCGTCCTCGTCGATGGAATATGCCCTGATTGCTGATTCGCTGAACCAGACCGAACCCATTTTAGGCCTATGGTAATCCCGGACTATTTCAAAACCGAACATGTCGAAAGCTTCCGAATCGCAATTTATAATGCCGATGTCAATCATGTTGTTATCCCCCAGATTAGCAGACATCATTATTTTCCGTTGTCCAGGGTAGCCGTTTGTCTTTCCAATGCGGTCAATATAAGGTTTTGCAGCGAATTGATCGTCTCCAATCGTACCGGAACTAATGTAATACAATCCAGACACGTCCGCACCGAGCGGCATGTCTACCATGTGCTTGAACTGGAGCTCCATGACGAGTGCAAGGGCTATCAGTCCTACTGTCAGGACGTTCTGGATTACGATGAATATCTTCGAGAACACAGCCTTCGTCTGGCGCCTTTGTTCTCCCTTGATGACAGCCACAGGATCCAGTCTTTGAGACATCCAGGCCGGGATGAGTCCGGAGATCATTCCGACCAGCACTGCAAGCAGGACGTAAGAAACAAGATAAGGAGCTGAATATGAAAGGTCAAGATTGATGTCCCCGGCCACTATCCTGTTGAAAACCGGCTCGAGAAACTTCGCCAGTACGAGGGCCAGTGCCATGCAGGCCGTAACGAAGAGGACGGCCTCCGAGACATATCTCCACGCTACCTTCCGGCGTGTTTCTCCCAGGGTGGAACGGATGGCCATTTCCTTTGAGCGCTTGCCGGCAAGGGCCACGCTCAGGTTGATGTAATTGAAAAGAGCTGAGAACAGAAGAAGGATCCCCACGGCAATCAAGGTGTAGACAAGGTTCTTGTTCCCTGTCCTTAATATGCTTCCTTTGTTTCTTGGAGAGAAATAGAGTTCGCCTATAGGCATTGTCATCCTGTATTCCGGCTCCCGAATCTTGTACCAGTCGGAAAACTCCTGCCTTATTACCGTGTCGATAAGAGTCCTCGCGGCCTCCTGATCTGCTCCTTCACGGAGGCGTATGAGGGCCAGGGAGAGAGGTATGACAAATCCCCCGGTCGTGATTTCGTCCTTGTTTGGGAAAGCCCTGTAGACATCTCTCTCATTGATCTGCGAATTCTCGGGAATCCGGACGATGCCACCTATGAGGACAGTGTCTTTTCTGAGGACCATCGTCCTTCCGACAATGTTTTCATCCGGGGCGAGCTTTCTGGCGAAAGACTCCCCAAGGATGACCTGGTCCCTGTCCCTGAGAATTTCAGGTGATCCCTCTATGAAGTCGAACTTGAATATGTCGAAGAATTCGGGATCGATGTGACATACATCCACACCGCCTTGGATTACATTGTCTTTGAACCAGCCGCCGGTCCCATAATTCCAAAGCCTTGCCCCGGTTTCAATGTCAGGAACACGGTCCGTCAGTACGCTGATCTCTCCGGGGATGGCCTGCAGCTCCTCACGTCCTAGGGTTACAACGAAAGTCCTCTTGTAGTCAGGGGCTTCCCTGGTGACTGCAAACTGCTGCCAGACATAGCAGGATATAATAACCACGAAGGCCAGGCTCACTATGAGCCCGGCAGCTTCGATGGCCGTGTAAAGCTTGTTGCGACTTAAAAACTTCAGGTAGCTTCTCATATTTTAGAAGCTGTTTTGAAATGAATGAAAAAAGTTGCTATAAGAGCTCGTAAATAGTTGAAAATCAGTAGGTTAATTGAAATATTTTTCGTAACTTTATGATTATCAGATCATTACAAAGTTATGAGCAATTATTCAACTA
>JAFUFS010000010.1 GCA_017469745.1 Bacteroidales bacterium
ACCTTCTCCTGGCTGGAGAACTTCCGCCGACTGACTATCGACTATGAATTCCTGGCGGAGACAGCTGAAGCTATGGTACAGCTGGCCTGTGTCCAGATTATGCTTAACAAATTTTTTGTATGATTTCAAAACAGTTTCTTATTCCTTTTTCAGTTCGGTGGCGGGGTTGGTGCGGGCGGCCTTGAGGGTCTGCCAGAGGACGGTGCCGAAGGCGATGGCCACTGCGATCAGGACTGCGGCCACGAACACCCATCCATATCCGGAGATCCGATAGGCGAACCGTTCCAGGTAAAGCCTTGAGGCCCAGATCGCCAGCGGGATTCCGATCAGGCAGGCGACGCCTACCAAGTACATGTAACTCAGGACATTCCGCAAAGTCTCGCTGCCCACGTCGGCTCCAAACACCTTCCGTACTGCAATCTGCTTGGTGTTTTCGTCGGCGAAGTAGGTGCTCATAGCAAGGAGTCCCAGCAGGGAGATCAGAACCGCCAGTACGGCAAAGAGTTCCACTAGGTGCAAGGTTCTCCGTACCGGAGCCAGTTGCTTGCGGTTGATGTCTTTGATGAAGCCGTACCGCCAGGCGGGATCCTCCACTCCTGAAGTCTCCAGACGGAATTCCCGGTAAGCCTGCAGGATCTGGTCTTCATAGGATTCGTCTTCTCCGGTGGTTCCGATGAGCAGGCAGTTCGCATAATTAAGTTCCTCTACCCGGGTCACGATAATGCCTCCGTTTGGATTCATCTCGCCCTCTGAAGCCGGACGGGCGGGGAAGTCCGTCACGATTCCGCCGATGAATTCCGGTCTCGCGCCGTTCATGCTGATTCTTCTCGGGAATACGGTCGAGGTGTCGGAGACTCCCGCCCCGTTGAATGCTGAACGGCTCATCCATAGCGAGTGGACCAGCGGGTGGCCGAAGTCCTCCTCGATCTCCATGCCCAACAACTTGAAATAGGTGGAATCGCAGATGATGATGGGCATGTCGATGTGATGCTCTTCGTCCACCTTTATTCCCATGGTCATGTTCAGCATCCCCGGGATACCTCGTCCGACGCCTGCTTTCGTGACGAAGGGGAGTTGTTCCACCTTGTCTTTGAACAGCTTCATGGCATCGTAGTTCTGGGCGGAATACTCGATGTAGTAGAGATTGTCAGTCGCTGCATGCATCGGACGCGTCATCATGTGACGCATCTGAACCTCCATTACCAAGGCCAGGGCTATCAAGAAGACCGAAAGGACATTCTGGACGACGATGAACACTTTGCTCAACACCATCTTGTTACGGCGGCGCAGCGTGCCCTTGATCACGTCGATGGGCTGGTAGCGCGAGGCCGCGAAAGCCGGAAGCAACCCGTTGATGACGCCCAGGACAAGGATGCCTACTATGTAAGCCAGGATGTAGCCGGGCGAGAGCATGAAGGAAAGCCTTACACTGTTGTCGCCGATGCCCAGCATCATCTCATCAGGGTCACTTACCGAGACCAAGCTGTTAACCATGGGGGCCAGCAGGTCTGCCAGCAGGAGAGCTGCTGCGAAGCAGACGGCGGTGAAGGCCACTGATTCGCCGATGTACTTCCACAGGATTCCGGTCTTGCCGGCTCCGAGAAGACGGCGGGTGGCCATCTCCTTGGCCCTTTTGCCGGTAAGCGCCAGACTAAGGTTGACGTAGTTGAATATTGCCGAGAGCAGGAGAAGAAGGACTACGATGGTCAGGAGCCTCAGCATCTGGCCGTTTCCCTGACGGGTCAGCCCGTTGCTGTTGCCTGTGGTGAAGAAGGCCTCGTCCATTCGGAAACCCCGCCATGTGTCCACTCTCTCCGCGCTCCAGGTGGAATCGTAGTTCTTATGAAGGATGGCTTTTACCTTGGACTGGACGTCTGCCAAGTCCGCATCCTCCCGCACACGGTACCATGTGGTGTAATTGCCGATGCTGTTGAAGGCTTTTGCCTCCTCGGCTGCCCAGCTTTCGGAAATGTGCGTAAAGACATCGAAAGGCATGAAGAAGGTGCCCTCAAAATCGGAATATATGCCTTTGATTGTATATTCCGAGTCATTCACCTTGATTATCCTTCCGATGAGGCTCTCGTCACCTAATGAGAGTTTCCTGGCCAGAGATTCGCTGATGAGGATGTCATCCTTTCCCACGAAGTTCTCGATGCTTCCTTCCACAAGCCGGTACTGCGGGAACACCTTGAAGAAGTCGGCGTCGGCCTCCAGGCCGGAACACTGGATCGTCTGGTCACCGTCGTGGACGATCGGTTGCCACATCATGCTCATGTGGGAGACAGCCTCGACCTCAGGGATGTTCATCTCCAGCTCTTCCTTGTCCCAGTAGGTAAGGCCGAAGAAATCGTCATTCCCCAGCACGAAGGTGCGCTTCCACTGCGGCGACTCATGCGCCACCTGGTACTGCTGCACCACGTAAGAGCCAATCAGAATCACAAACGCCAGGCTTACGGCCAGCCCCACCGCCTCGATGGCGGTGTATAACTTATTGCGACTCAGAAACTTTATGAAACTTCTCATGAGATTCTTCACTTTGCTTCGCTACGTTCAGAATGACAGAAGGAATGTTATTCTGACTACTGGAATGTCATTCTGAGCGTCAGCGAAGAATCTAAAGCTCGTTCTTGACGTCGGAGACGATCTGGCCGTCGAAGAGGTCGATGGTCCTCTGGGCGACGGCAGCGTCCTTCTGGGAGTGGGTCACCATCACGATGGTGGTTCCTTCCTCATTGAGTTCTTTAAGAAGATCCATCACCTCCTTGCCGTTCTTGGAATCCAGGTTACCGGTAGGCTCATCGGCGAGGATCAACTTCGGACCAGCCACGACTGCACGGGCGATAGCCACCCTTTGCTGCTGACCTCCCGAGAGCTGCTGCGGGAAGTGCTGTGCACGGTGGCTGATGTTCATCCTCTTCATAATCTCTGTGACTTTGAGCTTGCGCTCTGTCGAGGAGATGTTCAGGTAGCGTAGCGGGAGCTCGATGTTTTCATAGACATTGAGTTCGTCGATCAGGTTGAAGCTCTGGAACACGAATCCGATGTTGCCCTTGCGGAACTTTGTGCGTTCTTTCTCCTTGAGGCTGCCTACCTCAGTGCCAAGGAGTTCATAGCTTCCGGAAGTGGGGTTGTCCAGAAGTCCGAGGATGTTCAAAAGGGTGGATTTACCGCATCCGGAGGGTCCCATGATAGCGACGAACTCGCCGTCCTTGATTTCAAATGAGACGCCGTTGAGGGCTGTGGTCTCGATCTCTTCCGTCCGGAAGATCTTGGAAAGGTTGCTAACTTTAATCATAACTTAAATTATTATTTGTTTAACTAATTGTTATTCTATTATTTACTTTGTCATCCTGATATTTACTTTGTCATTCTGAGCGAAGCGAAGAATCTAGATGTTTCACTGCGTTCAACATGACAATGTCATTCATTCTTCAAACTATCTACCGGGTTGGCATTTGCCGCTCTCCAGCTCTGGAGGGTGACGACGGCCAGGGTAATGGCGGCAACGGCCAGCAGGGCGGCGATGAATATCCACACCGGCACGGGAGCCTGATAGGCAAAGCCTTTCCGCCAATGGGTGATGATCATGTATGCTACAGGTGAGGCGATAAGGAAGCTTATTCCCGCCATAATCAAGTACTTCTGGTTGATCATCCCAAGGATGCTCTCTACAGTCGCTCCGTTGACCCTGCGCACGGCGATCTCCTTGCGTAGGAACTGAGTCTCAAAGAACACCAGGCCAATGATTCCGATGATAGCGATGAGCAAGGCCACGAACGAAGCGATGGTGATGAGTTTCCCCAGCGACTCTTCCTCTTTGTACATATTCTCGATCCATTCGTCCAGATGACGGACATTCACCTGGTCCGGCTCCCTTGTCTTGTCAAACTCGCAGATCGTTTTCTTTAGGAATTCGGAGACCTCTTTGAAGTCGGCTCCAGGAGCCATCCTGACATACATTGTGCTGAAATTGCGCCACTGAGTCTTACCCCAGACCAGGAGCACCAGCGGCTCCATCGGATGCTGGAGACTCTTGAAATTGAAGTCCTTGACGATACCGACAATCTCTGTATTGTCCACATGGCCGCCAAGCTGGCTACCCACATGGTACTGCGGGAATTTCTGGATAAAGTTTTCGTTGGCAATGAAAACACCAGTCTCACTCTGGTTGTCAGAGGCCTGGAAATCACGACCTTCCAAGACCTGGAGGCCGAAGAACCTCAGGAAGTCCTCAGTGACCGGAAGTACCTCCATAAAGACCTGTTTCCCGTCGTCACCCGTGCGGCCCCAGCCCATCTTCTGGTCAGAGACAATCATGTTGTCGGAGAAAGTCGCCGCCTCGATGGAAGGGTTCTGGAGTAGTTTGGATTCCAACGCTTCATGCTGGCCTCCGGCGTAATAGCCGCACCAAACTTGCAGCACTCTCGCCTGATCGAACCCCATGTCTTTGCGGATCATGAACTTGGTCTGGACCGAGACGTAAAGCGCCATGATTATGAATATGAAAGACAACACGAACTGGAGCGCGACCAGGACGTTTCTCAACGCGCGTCCCTTGACGCTTGTCCCGTAGGAGCCTTTCAGCACGAGGGCGGCCGGTTGCGAGGTGGAGTATAGCGCCGGGGCTAATCCGGCCACAACCGCAGAGACCAAAGCCACGCAAAGGGTCAGGGCGAGTATTCCGGGAATATCCTTAAGTTTCATGGAATCAGACACGTAGGATGCCCAGGAAGTCCCAGACACAATGTGTACGGTCAGGCAGGCTACTCCGAATCCCGCCAAGGCGATCAGCCCGGCGTGGGCCAGTTGACGGCCGATGAGCGAAGCTCTGCTTTCGCCAAGAACTTTACGAGTGTTTATGTTCTTGATCCTGAACGGAATCTCGGCGAAGGCGAAGTTGATGAAATTGATGATGGCGATGAGAATCAGCAGGATGGCTATCGCGGCAAGGGTGATGGTGATCGCCTTGTTGGCGCTGGGGACATTCGCCTTCACATCCCTTTCAAAATGAGCGTCGTGGATTTGGGCGATCCTGAATCCTTTGCGCCATTGATCCTGAGTGTCTTCATCGGATGAAATGTCTTCCCGAAGAGCGTCATACATCGCATCCTCGGTCTCCTTAGCTTGAGAAGGATCTTTCAATTTGAAGTATGAGATATAAGACCATTCGCTGAAGTCTTCCAGATGATTGTCCCCGAGATTCGCGACAATCCCGCAATGCATACTGTAGTTGCGTGGCGTATTCTTGAATACACCGATGATGTGGGAGGCGATGTTGCCGGTATGGAGCGTCTTTCCTATGGCGCTTTCTTCCCCGAATATCATTTTGGCGAAGGCCTCATTCAGAACAGCGTTCCCCGGAACGTTGAAGTCCTTGGCCGAACCTTCCACCCACTCGAAAGGGAATACCGAGAATAGGGTGCTGTCCACCATAACGGCCGGAATCGTTATGGCCGATTCCTTGTCGCCTTCCTTGTAGAATATCTGATCCCCTTGGTATGACAACGTACCCACGGCTTCGATATTCGGGCTGGCGCTCCTGGCGCGCTCTATCATAGGCCTGCTGATATGTGTGCTGAAAAGGCCTTCGTCCAGCCAGTTGTTCTCCATCCGGAACACCTTCTCGTGTCCCTCGAAGTTCTTATCGTAAGTGATGTCCCAACGTACCTGCACCATCAGGATCATGGCTGCCGCCAGAGCGACCCCCATCCCGACGACATTGATCACCGTCGAAACACCCGTCTTTCTGAATACCTTCATTTTATCTTTTTTCGTTTCGTCAGATTCTTCGCTTCGTCAGATTCTTCGCTTCGTCAGATTCTTCGCTTCGCTCAGAATGACAGTGTTTTGTCATCATGACAATGTTATGTCATCCTGAGGGCGAAGCCCGAAGGATCTAGAAAACCAGTACATCGCTGTCACCGTAGGTGTCGTAGCCGGAGGTGATGACCTTCTCGCCGGGCTCCAGGCCTTCCAGAACCTCATAGTACTGAGGGTTCTGGCGTCCGATACGGATCTCCCTCTTGATGGCCTTGTTGCCGTCCTTGTTCACAACATATATCCATTTGCCGCCGGTCTTCTGGTAGAAGGTGCCGCGAGGGATGATGACAGCCTCCTCGGGCTGGCCGAGCTGAAGATTGAGGTAATATGTCTGTCCGGCGCGGATGTTGTCCGGCTGCTCGCCGTCGAACTTGAAATCAGCCTTGAATTTTCCTTCACGTACCTCGGGATAGACCTTCCTGATGACCGTTGAATATGTCTCCCCCTGGCGCTCGAAGGTGGCCTCCAGGCCAGCCACGACGCGATCGATGTAGTGCTCGTCAATCTGGGCTTCGACCTTGTAGGTGCCTACGGAATTGATCTGGCCGATCTTCGCTCCGCTGGCGATGGTCTGGCCTAGTACGACGTCCAGGAGTCCAAGCTCTCCGTCGATCGGGGCCTTCACGATAAGGTTGTCCTTGCGCTTGCGGATCATGTGCATATTCAAAAGCATGTTCTCAAGGCTCTCCTCCATCCTGTCAACCTGTGTCCCACGGTACAGGCTGTCCTGGCGCGAACGCTCACGGATGAGGTCATATTTCTTTTGAGACAGCTCGTAATCTTCCTTGGCCTTGAGATAGTCCTCCTTGGCGATCAGCTTGTCCTCGTAGAGGGCCTTCTGCTGCTCGTAGGCTCGCTGCAGCCTCTCCACGTTGGTGCCATATTCAAGTTCGTTCTGGCGGACGTCGAGTTTCTGCTGCTCCATCTGGATCTGAGTGTTCCTTAGGATGTTTTCCTTTTCGGCCAGCTCTGCTTCGGCATTCAGGATCTGGAGGTCGAGACCGTCGTTCGAGAGCATGAGGATGGGATCCCCGGCTTTTACGGTCGAACCTTCCTCGATGAGGATCGCCTGCACCATTCCGCCTTCCTGCGGGCTGAGCTGGATGGTGGTCATGGGCTGTACGCGGCCGCTCACCCTGATGTAGTCGTTGAACTCTCCCTTTGAGGCTGTGCTCACGGTCAGGGTGTCCTTGTCCACTCTCAGAGTCTTGTTGTTGGGACGGGCAATGAGGTAGATTATGAATATTCCCAGGAGGGCTCCCAGCCAGTATGGCAGGGCTTTCTTCGTGAATGCCAATCTCCAACCTGTTTTCTTCTCGATGATCTTATCCATGATGTTTCGTATTACTCTATTTATCAGATTCTTCGCTTCGCTCAGAATGACAATGCATAATGTCATTCTGAAGGAGCCGAAGGCGACTGAAGAATCTTATTGGTTAATATATTCAGTTCCATTGAAGTAGCGGACGACCGCCTGCTTGATGAGGTACTTGAAGAGCGAGTTCATCTCGTCGGCCTTCGACTTCAGGTAGTTGTTGGTCGCGGTCTGAAGCTCCAGAGGGGAGATAAGTCCCTGCTCCATCTTTTTCAGGTTGAGGTTGTAGGCCTCCGCCTGGACCTCTGATTTATGCTGGGCCTGAAGGTAGGCGGCCCCGGTGCCCTCGCAGTCCTGGATGGCCCTGCGCACCTCGGACTCAATGTCCCGGCGCTTCTGGTCGTACTCTGCGGTTGCCTTCGTCACGGCGTTGCGCTGCTTCGCAATCTTGGAATGCTTCTGCATCTTTCCCCAGATAGGAAGCGACATCGACATCTCGACGTATTTACCGGCGTTGTCCTTGAACTGGTTCTGGAAGGGCTTCGTCTGGGCGTTCTGGATGCTGTAGTAGGAAGTGTTCCATCCGGCATAGAGTCCGAGTGAGGGGAGGAGCTGCCATTTAGTGGTAGCGAGCTCCCTTCTTGCGTTCTGCATGGTCCATTCGGCCACCTGGATCTGCGGATTGTTCTCAAGGGCGAAATCAACCACTTCCTCAGTGCTTACTGGTTCGGCAGTCCAGCGTGGGAGGGAGGTCTCGATCACCAGTTCTTCTTCCGCAGGCCAGAACATCAGGTCGCCGAGGGTCATGAGCTGGTCTTTGTACATATTCCTGACATTGGTCAGGTCGTATTTCCTGTCGGCGAGGTCGGCTTCCATCTGGACCACGTCGGCGTGGCCTTTCTGGCCGATCTCTTCCTGCTTTACTGCCTTAGTGAGAGCAAGTTCAGCAGCGCCGACCTGCTCTTCGTAGACATCCGCCAACCTTTTGTAGTAAACTACGTTGTAGTAGGCTTCCATCACAGCCAGGCAGATGTCGGCTTCGGCCTGCTTCTCTTGTGATTCGCTGATTGCAAGTCCGGTTTTTGAGATTTTGAGATTGTTCACTGCCTGGAAGCCGTTGAAAAGGTCGAAGCCGGCACTGACACTGTAGCTGTTGTGGAAAGAGGTTTGGGTAAAATAGGTATTGGTTTCAGGGTCGATTGAACGTCCGAAATTGTAGTAGGCATAGGTGCTGCTGTTGATGTTCGGAGTGAAAGCCTGGAGGATGGCATCCCTTCGGGCTATCCTGGCATCACCGATCGCGGCCTGCTGGATACGGAGTTTGGTCGAATTGGAGATCGCATATTCCATGCAATCCTTGAGCGTCATAAGTCTTGAAGGCTCCTGGGCGTGCAGCTTTCCTGCAAGCCCCGGGGCCATCACACAAAACACACAAATACTAATTATGAAGGATTTTTTTGTCATAATCTTTTCCGTTTTCACCGAAAGTGCAAGCATCGAGCGTGCCAAATTGGATAATACTCTGAATATTAATTATTTACAAATTCTGTAAGAGTGTAAAAAACTGTAAAGACTTTACACTTTTGTAAAGAACTTTACATATCTTTGTAAAGATGAAAAGATCGTTGTTTACCCTTTCAGGATTGCTGTCCATCCTGCTGTCTTCTGGATTTCCGACTGTTTCGCAGGCCCAGCCGGTGCCGGCGGATGGACTGTTTGTCGAGGCTGAGAGTTTCACTTCGAAAGGTGGCTGGTCGGTCGACCAGCAGTTCATGGACCAGATGGGATCGCCTTATCTGATAGCCCATGGCATGGGTGTTCCGGTGGCAGATGCTTCGACTTCTTTGGATATTCCGGAAGCCGGTGTGTACCATGTGTGGGTCCGCACCTACAACTGGACCTCTCCCTGGACTTCGTCCGAGGGTCCCGGGGCCTTCAGGATCAAGATTGACGGCAAGCCGCTGAAGACGGTTTTGGGCGTCAAGGGCGACTCCTGGCAGTGGCAGTACGCCGGCAGCGCCAGGCTGAAGCCAGGGCAGACAACGCTGGCCCTTTCAGACCTGAAGGGTTTTGACGGCCGCTGCGATGCCCTCTGGCTGACAAAGGAAGAGGGGAACGTCCCTCCTGCAGACAAGGAGGCCCTCAGGACGTTCCGCCGGAAGGTGGGGGCCCTTCCCGAAAAGCCTTCCGATGGGGGTGAATATGATTTCGTGGTGATCGGTGGGGGAGTTGCAGGGATGTGCGCGGCGGTCTCCGCGGCACGTTTCGGGTGTAAAGTGGCCCTTGTCAACGACCGTCCGATCCCCGGAGGGAACAATTCTTCGGAAATACGTGTCCACTTGGGAGCCTACATCGAGCAGCCTCCTTATCCCGCCCTCGGGCGCATGCTCAGGGAATTCGGGCATTCCAAGGGTGGCAACGCCCAGCCGGCTTCCAACTATGAGGATGACAAGAAGCTGGCCTTCATCGAAGGCCAGGAAGGTCTGACTTACCTGCCTTGTTTCAGGGCCGTGAAAGTCAACATGGAAGGAAGCAAGATCGCATCAGTAGTCATCAGGAATATAGAGACTGCCGAGGAGCGGCTCCTTCGGGCTCCGCTGTTCGCCGACTGCACTGGCGACGGTAACTTGGGCTTCATGGCTGGCGCGGACTGGATGATGGGCCGCGAAGGAAGGGATGAGTTCGGGGAGTCCCTGGCCCCTGAGAAAGGGGACAAGCTCACCATGGGATCCTCCGTGCAATGGTACAGCGTCGAAGAACCGAAGAAATCCTCTTTCCCTGAGTTTGAATATGGGGTCAAGTTCACCGAAGAGAACAGCGAGAAGGTGACCATGGGCGAATGGACCTGGGAGACTGGCATGAACCTGGACCAGATCAATGATTTCGAGAGGATAAGGGACTACGGCCTCCTGGTGGTCTATTCCAACTGGAGCTTCCTCAAGAACCACTGTTCAAAGAAAGAGGACTACGCCAACCGTTCCCTCGGCTGGGTGGCTTATGTCGCCGGCAAGAGGGAATCCAGGCGCCTGGTGGGAGATTATATTCTTAAGCAGGACGACGTCGACAAGCAGGTCTTCCACGAGGACGCGTCATTCACGATGACGTGGCACTTCGACCTGCATTTCCCGGATCCGGCGAATTCCGCCAATTTCCCCGGCAATGAGTTCAAGGCAGCTACCAAGAGCAATCCGATCTATCCTTATGCCGCTCCTTACAGGTGCCTCTATTCAAGGAATATAGACAATCTTTTCATGGCCGGCCGCGACATTTCCACCACCCATGTGACCCTTGGTTCGACGAGGCTCATGCGTACAGGCGCCATGATGGGCGAAGTGGTCGGAATGGCCGCCAGCGTCTGCAAGGAAAAGGGCACGACCCCGAGGGGAGTGTACCAGCATTATCTTCCTGAATTGAAGGAGCTTATGAAGAAAGGTGCCGGGAGGACCAACATCCAGCTTCCGGACAACCAGCACTTCAACGAAGGCGGTCATCTCAAGAAACCCAAGGACATCGTTTTCTAGTTGAATGTGAGTTCGAAGACCGTCGAGGAGGCGTCGCTTTGGACCAGTTCGATCGTGCCGTTGTGGTTGCGCATGATCTGCCTCGAGATGGAGAGGCCGATTCCGCTGCCCTCCTTCTTTGTGGTGAAGAAAGGCACGAAGATCTGTTCCTGGCTTGAGACAGGAATAGGATCTCCGTCGTTCGAGACCCTTATGATGACCTCGTCTTCGGTTCCCATCTGGCCGGTGATCTCGATGTGACTCGCCCCGGCCTGGACAGCATTCTTGATGAGATTGATAAGGATCTGTGAGATCTGGCCCTCGTCGGCAAAGATCATAAGGTCCTGGTCTTTTTCGAAGTAGCGGCATGAAACACCCCTTGAAGCCGTAAACTCGCGGTTCAGGGAGATTATCTTGTCCATAAGTTCGCGAACCTCGATAGCCTTCCTTATCGGTTTGGCCACTCCGCTGAGCTGGCGGTAGGTCTGGACGAACTTGATCAGGTTCTTCGAGGAATCGGAGATGGTTTCGAGTCCGGCCTTCACGTCAAGTTCGCTGTGTCCTTCTTCGTCTACCGACTCGGCCAGGGCGTCGGACAAGGAGGCGATAGGGGAGACTGTGTTCATGATCTCATGGGTCAGCACCCGGATCAGCTTGGTCCAGGAATCCTGTTCATGGGCGGCCCTCTGCCTCTCGAAGATGGAACGGATCCTGTTCAGGGTCCTGTTGAAACGGTTGTTCTCCTTGAAGCGGAAATTGAGTTCGCCGTCTTCAAGGGCATCCATCATGTAGGCAACCTTACGGATGTCCTTCCGGCGGGTGATGACGGCGGCTATTGCCGCCACCGCGATGGTGACTGCAGCAACGAGAAGTATGATTTGCCAGAGGGGCATGGATTAAAGTCCGTATTTCTTTAGCTTGGCGTAGAGGGTCGGGCGGCTGATACCGAGCATCTTGGCGGCCGCCGAGATGTTGCCTGCAGTACGCTGCATGGCTTCCTTGACCTGGACTTCTTCGTCGAGGGAAGATTCTTCGCTTCGCTCAGAATGACAGGTCGGTTGTGATGTCATCCTGAGGGAGGCTTTGCTGCCCGAAGGATCCAGCTGGACATCCTTTACCGACAGATTCTTCGCTTCGCTCAGAATGACAGCTTTCTCGATGCAGTTCTGGAGTTCGCGGATGTTGCCGCTCCAACGGTGGCCTTCAAGGGAGGCCTTGGCGCTGTCGTCCAGTCCGGTCAGCTGGCGGTGGTACTTCTCGGCGAAGTCGGCCAGGAAGATCTCTGCCAGGGGCACGATGTCTTCCTTACGTTCGCGGAGAGGGGGAAGGGAAAGATGGAAGGTGTTGATCCTGTAGTAGAGGTCTTCCCTGAAACGTCCGTCCCTGACGAGGGCTTCCAGGTTCATGTTGGTCGCACAGATGAGCCTTATGTCCACCGGCTTGGCCTGTGAGCCTCCGACAGGCACTATGCTGCGGCTCTGTATGGCACGGAGCAGCTTGGCCTGGAGGTGCGGAGGAATATTCCCAATCTCATCGAGGAAGAGAGTCCCTCCGTTGGCCTGCTCGAACTTGCCCACGTGGTCGGTGTGGGCGTCGGTGAAGGCTCCCTTGACATGGCCGAAGAGTTCGCTTTCGAACAGGGTCTCAGTGATGGCCCCTGCATCCACTGCCACCATAGGCTTGCTTCTTCTGGAACTCATTGCATGGATTTCCCTTGCGAGCACGTCCTTTCCGGTACCGTTCTCGCCCGTGATCAGCACGGTGGCATCGGTAGGGGCGATTTTCTCCACGCTCTTTCGGATGGCTTTCATGGCCTGGGAGGAGCCCCAGAACATCGTGGAGCCAGATCCTTCGCTTCGCTCAGGATGACATGGGCGCGCCTTCTGCGCCTTGTCGCGGGCCGCGGTCAGCACTTCGATGAGCTTATCGTTCTCCCAAGGTTTGACGATGAAGTCGAAGGCCCCGCGCTTCATGCCTTCGACCGCCAGCTGGATGTCGGCGTAGGCAGTGAAGAGCACGACCTCGATCTCCGGGGCGAACTTCTTGATCTCGCCGGCCCAGTAGAGACCCTCGTTGCCGGTGTTGATCTCGGTGTTGAAATTCATGTCCAGGAGTATCACGTCCGGCCGGAAGCTCTCGATGGTCGCAACCAGGGTGGAAGGGGAAGGAATAGCCTCCACTTCAGCGAAATACACCGGGAGAAGGATCTTCAGGGCCTTGCGGATGCCGACGTTGTCGTCGACGACCAATATCTTTCCTTTCTTGTTTGCCATACTGCCAGCAAATTTAGTTAATATTCCTTATCTTTGTTATCATGAAGAGACTACTAACCACAATCATTGCCTTCGCCGCTGTCCTGACGACGATGAGCGCCCAGACCAAGATCATGGCCCACAGGGGCTATTACGCCCATCCAGGATCATTCGAGAACACTCTTACGAGCCTCAAGGGGGCCCAGAAACTTGCCGTCGAGGCGGTTGAGTTGGACGTCCACCTGACGACCGACGACTCCCTGGTGATCCTTCATGGACCTAAGATCGCCGGGACAAACTACGCGAATGTCCAGCAGCTGGACTACAAGACCGTCAGGTCCTGTGTCCTGCCCAACGGTGACCGCGTCCCTTCCCTGAGGGAGTATTTCACCCAGGCAAAGAAGACCACTGGCCTGACGCTTTTCCTTGAGCTGAAAGCCCATCCTACTCCGGAACGCGAGACTCTCCTTGCCGAAAAGGTGATCGCCCTCTGCGATGAGATGAACATGTACGACCAGATGGTCTTCATCTCTTTCAGCGAGCATCTCTGCGACGAGATCGTGAGACTGAAGAAAGGCGCCCTTGTGATGCCCATTTCCAGCAGCAAGACCTTCTCCACCCAGGAGCTTCTGGACAGGGGATTTGCCGGAGTTTCCTACCACATGAGCGCTGTGATGAACAAGACCCATCTGCTGGACGAGGCTCATGAAGCTGGCTTGCAGACAGTTCTGTGGCCGGTCAACAGCTACGATCTTGCGGACTTCGCGATAAGGCACAACGTGGACTATGTGAGTTCCGACCAGCCCCAGGCCATGCAGAACCTGATGGGAGCAATCCGTGAACTCAAGTGGAAGCAGACCAAGAAACTCATCGCCTTCGACCTCGACGGCACCCTGACCCAGCACAAGCAGCCGCTTTCGGCAGCCAACAGGGCAGTGCTCGACACCCTTGCCACCCGTTACGAAATCATCATGGCCGGTGCAGGCAACTGCAAGAGGATCTACACCCAGATGGGCGAGTATCCGATCACCATCGTGGGCAACTACGGAATGGAGGAGAGCCGGATCGTTGACGGAGAGTTCAAGATTGTCCGTACCGAGAAAGCGGATGTGGACAGGAAGTTCATGGACAAGAAGTGCATGGAACTCCGCAAGAAGTACGGCTACACTTCCTACAAGGGCGATCCTCTGGAGTACCACGAGTCAGGAATGGTCACCTTCGGCCTGCTCGGCACCAAGCCGGATGCAGCCGACAAGCTCGCCTTTGATCCCGACAAGATCAAGAGGCGCGAGATGTACCCCGAGGTGAAGGAGATTTTCAAGGACTATTCTGTCTTCATCGGTGGAACCACTTCCTTTGACATCACTCCCAAGCAGTACAACAAGTACGACGCCGTGATGCGCTATGCTGCCGAGAAAGGCTATTCCAAGGACGAGATCCTGTTCGTGGGCGACGACTTCGCCGACGGCGGCAATGACAGCCAGATCCGCATCTACGGGATGGACTACATCCGCATCGACGACTACACCCGTCTTCCTGAGAAACTGCACTTCCTGTTCTGATAAGATATTCCCCGGTTATGAGTTGTCGGATCAGACTGGCCTTGGCCGCCGTCATCATGCTTTGGTGGTCGGCCGCATCCGCCCAGAGTGAGGCGGAGCTTCTGAAATACGGCGGTGACGTTCAGGACAATGTCGCCGTCGGTCTGTGGAACTGCATCCTTCCGATGGACTACGATGGGGACGGGATCCGCGACCTGGTGCTTTCCTGCCCTGACACTCCTTACAGGGGGCTCTATTTTTTCAGGAATATAGGCTCTGCTGCCAAACCCTTCTTCGACAGGGCGGTAAAGATCTCCGACGAGGGGAGAAACTACATCCGGATGTCCGAAGCTGGAGGGGTGGTCAGGGTTCTCTCTCCCGGATTCGAGTATTCAGATTTCCGCAACAAGCTCTACTCCGAGCCGGTTCCCATCCCTTACAAGGGCGAGCCGATCGAATTGGAAGGGAAGAGAAGCCACACCTGGGAATATGTCGACTTTGACGGCGACGGCGACAGGGACATCATCGTGGGCATCGACACCTGGAAGGAATACGGATGGGACAATGCCTACGACCCTGAGGGCAACTGGAAGAACGGCCCTCTCAAGGGCTATGTCCACCTGATCAAGAACATAGACGGCGTCTATGAGAATGCCGGACCGCTTCCGATCAGCACGTTCGGGGCTCCTACCCCTTGCGTAGCCGATTTCGACGGTGACGGCGACCTGGATGTGATCTGCGGTGAGTTCACCGACGGTCTCACTTGGTACGAGAACATCCAGATGATGGACAATCCTAGTTATGCTGAGGGGAGGAGACTGAGGAACAAGCATGGCGAGATCTCCGTCCATGTCGAGATGATAGTCCCCGTGGCCTGTGACTTCGACGGTGACGGTCATGTGGACCTGCTTGTAGGAGACGAAGACGGGACCGTGTCATGGCTCAGGAACACCGGACGGGTGCGCAGGCACATGCCTGTCTTCGAGGACATGAAATACTTCCTCCAGAAAGGCGACCTGGTCAAGTTCGGGGCTCTCGCGACTCCGTGCAGCTACGACTGGGACGGCGACGGTGACGAGGACATAATCTCCGGCAATTCGGCCGGGGACATCTGCCTGATACGTAATCTGTCAGGAGGCTCCGACCCTGTCTGGGGAACTCCGGAACTGTTCAAAGTAGGCAGGAAGCACTTCAGGGTCATGGCCGGAGAAAACGGATCGATCCAGGGCCCTGCGGAAAGGAAATGGGGCTACACGGTGCTCTCCGTCTCAGACATGGATGGAGACGGCAGACCGGACGTGGTGTTCAACTCGATCTGGGGCAAGGTCCAGTGGCTCAGGAATAAAGGATCCAGGAGCGGGCTCAAGTTCTCCAAACCGCGTCCCGTGAAGGTCGCATGGGAGGGTTCGACTCCGAAGCCGGAGTGGAACTGGTGGACACCTGAAGAAGGTACCCTGGTCACTCAGTGGCGTACTTCTCCCGTTATGATAGACTGGAACGGGGACGGTCTCGATGACCTTGTGACCTTGGACCAGGAAGGCTATCTGTGCCTTTATGAGAGGATCCCCGGGGATGTGCTCTTCAAGCCGGGCAAGAGGGTCTTCAGCTGCGAGAACTGCTCTTCGTACAACAACATAAGCGGAGTCGTCAACCCGGAACCCGGCCTGCTGAGGCTCAACGCAGGCAAGGCGGGAAGTTCCGGAAGGCGCAAGTTCTGTTTCACGGACTGGGACGGCGACGGACGTCCCGACCTGATTGTCGACAGCCGCAACGCTTCGTGGTTCAGGAATGTCTCCGGCGACGGGGTCAACACAACTTTCCGCTACATGGGTGACCTTAGCAGCAGCCGGCTGGCCGGACACAGTACCTGCCCCACGTCCGTGGACTGGGACGGAGACGGGGTCCGCGATATCCTTCTCGGCGGTGAGGACGGCCATTTCTACCTTGTGCGCAACCCTAAATCAATCCGGTAATGGAACTTTCGGCCCTGGATTACATAGTCTTTGCAGTCTTCGTGGCCGGAGTCCTTTTCTTCGGATGCAGCTTCTTCCGCAAGAGCGGTTCAGGAGCCTCAGCCTTCACGAAGGCTGAAGGCAATGTGCCTGCGTGGGTTGTCGGGATGTCCATCTTCGCGACCTTTGTCAGTTCCATAAGTTTCCTGGGGCTCCCCGGAGGAGCATATTCAGGCAACTGGAACCAGCTGATCTTCAGTTTCACCATTCCGATTGCTACCTGGCTGGCAGCCAGGATATTCATTCCTCTCTACAGGGGGATAGGGAGCGTGTCAGCCTACCAGTTTCTGGAAGACAGGTACGGCTGGTGGGCAAGATGCTATGTGGCGGTCTGCTATCTTCTGACCCAGGTCTGCAGGACAGGTTCGATCCTGCTTCTCCTGGCAATCCCCTTGAACACCATGTTCGGCTGGGACATCAGCACCATCATCATAGCGACAGGTGTGCTTACCCTCGTGTTCTCCGTGCTGGGCGGCATCTCCGCCGTGGTCTGGACGGATGCTGTCCAGGGAATAATCCTCATTGCAGGCGCCCTCGTTTGCGCCCTGATCCTGACCTTCGGAATGCCGGAGGGCCCCGGGCAGCTTTTCAGGATCGCCGCTGCCGACCATAAATTCAGCCTCGGAAGCCTGTCACTCACCCTCCGCGAACCAACCGTGTGGGTCGTGTTGGTCTACGGAATATTCATAAACCTCCAGAATTTCGGGATCGACCAGAACTACATCCAGCGCTACATGACCGCAAGGTCGACCAAGGAGGCCGTACGGGGGACGATGTTCGGCAGCCTCCTCTACATCCCGGTCTCGATGGTGTTCGTGTACATCGGCACGGCACTGTATGCCTACTACACGGCCCAGCCCGGCCTCCTTCCGGAGGGCATCGCCGGAGACAAGGTGTTCCCTTATTTCATCGTCCATGGTCTTCCTGCCGGAGTGACAGGCCTTGTCATCGCCTCCCTTTTCTCGGCAGGGATCAGTACTGTTTCAACGAGCATAAACTCCTCTGCTACAATAGTTTTTACTGACTTCTATTCCAAGTTTTCCTCTAGAGGCGAAGGTGATTCCAAAGCCCAGATGGCTGTCTTATACTTGTCTTCAGCCATCGTAGGACTGGCCGGGATCCTCATCGGTCTTGCAATGCAGAAGATTGACGGTGTCCTGGACGCCTGGTGGAAGCTTTCCTCTATCTTCAGCGGGGGAATGCTCGGCCTGTTCCTGCTTGCCCTTGTGTGCCGCAAGCCCGACAGGGTGGCTTCAATCGTAGCGGTCGCAGCCGGGCTGATGGTCATAGCATGGATGAGTCTTCCGGTCTTTCATTGCCCGATCCACACTTATCTTACGATAGTCTTCGGAACCACGGCTATCTTTCTCATAGGTTTCTGTCTTACACGTATCTTCAAGAAAAATGAATAAGATCTACGCCTCCTTGCTTCTGCCGCTGATGCTGGTCGCGAGTTCATGCGGCTCCGACAAGACTCCGGTCTGCGCCCACAGGGACGCCGACCTTGAGGCCCGTGTCGAGAAGACTCTCAAGGGAATGACCTTGGAAGAGAAGGCAGGACAGATGGTCCAGTTGACCATTTCCGTCCTTGAAGACGAGACCCACGAAGCCCTTGATCCTGCCAAGCTGGACGAGATCTTCGGAGTGTACAAGGTCGGCTCCATCCTGAACGTAATGAACGGGAGGGCTCACAGCAGGGAGCAGACGGCTGCTATGATCCGCCAGATCCAGGAGAAGTCCATGGAGAAGATCGGGATTCCGTGCATCTACGGCCTGGACATGGTCCATGGAGCGAATTATCTCACGGACGGAACCATATTCCCACATGAGATCAATCTGGCAGCCACCTTCTATCCTGCTTTTGCAAGGAGGATGGGGGAGGTGACCGCCTATGAGACCCGCGCCGCCATGGTGCCGTGGGTCTTCACTCCGACCGTCGATCTTGGCCGTGATCCGCGCTGGCCGAGGATCTGGGAGAACTGGGGAGAAGATCCCTTCTTGGCTACGGTGATGTCGGTTGAAGAAACTCTTGGCCTCCAAGGTGAAGACCCCAACCATCTTGACCTGGAACACACATCGGCCACCCTGAAGTGCTTCATAGCCTACAGTGTTCCGTACACGGGCAAGGACCGTACTCCGGCCTATGTTCCAGAGCATGACTTGAGAGAAAAATACTTCGCTCCTTTCCTTGCCGGATTCAAGGCTGGAGCGCACAGCATAATGGTCAATTCCTCTTCGGTGAACGGGATGCCGGTTCATGCCAACAAGACCCTTCTGTCCGGCTGGGCAAAGGAGCAGACAGGCTGGGACGGAATGATCGTGACCGACTGGTCTGACCTGAACAACCTTTACGAGCGTGATCATGTGGCGGCCGATAAGCGTGAGGCGATAAAGATAGGAATAAACGCAGGCGTGGACATGATCATGGAACCCTACGACAAGGAGTGCTGCAAGATCCTGGTCGAACTTGCACGTACCGGGGAGATTCCGATGTCCAGGATAGACGATGCGGTCCGCAGGATCCTTCGCCTGAAGTACAGGGCGGGCCTTTTCGACAATCCGGTCTGGGACACCAATGCATTTCCCAGGTTCGGCAGCAAGGAATTCGCTGAAGATTCCTACAAGGCCGCCCTCGAGTCAGAAATCCTTCTCAAGAATCAGGGAGCGCTCCCGATAGCCGAAGGCTCCAGGATTCTGGTTGCCGGGCCCAATGCCAACAGTCTCAGGACTTTGAACGGAGGCTGGTCCTACACCTGGCAGGGCGAAGGAGATTCCTATGTGCCTCAGTACAACACGATCCTCGAGGCCTTGAGCGCCAGATTCGGAGAAGGGAATGTGATCTACGAGCCGGGTGTGACCTATGACCTTTCAGTCAATGACTGGCCGAGGGAAAATGCTCCCGAAATCGGCAAGGCAGTGGCCGCTTCCCGGAACGCTGATGTGATAATAGTCTGCGTGGGCGAGAACTCCTACTGCGAGACTGTGGGTAACATTGACGACTTGAATCTTTCATCGAACCAGAAGGACCTTGTCAGGGCTCTGGCCGCGACAGGAAAGCCTGTCGTCCTGGTACTTAACGAGGGGCGTCCCAGGATAATAGGGGACATCGAGCCGTTGGTGGATGCAGTGGTTGACGTGATGCTGCCCGGTAACTACGGAGGAGACGCCCTTGCTGCCCTCCTTTCGGGAGATGAAAACTTCAGCGCAAAGCTTCCGTTCACATATTCAAAGCACATCAACTCCCTGCACACCTATGACTGCGATGATGCGGTGGACATCCAGTGGCCTTTCGGTCATGGATTGAGCTACACTGAATATTCCTACTCGGACCTCAGGTACGAGGGGCCTGAAACTTTCGGTGCCGGGGATGTCCTCGAATTCTCGGTCAAGGTTAAGAACACCGGTGGCCGCGACGGGCGCGAGGCGGTGCTTCTGTACTCCAGCGATCTGGTGGCCAGCCATATTCCCGATGTAAAAAGGCTCAGGGCATTCACCAAGATAGACCTTAAGAGTGGTGAAAGCAAGGTGGTGAGATTCGAAGTGCCGGCCTCCTCCCTGGCCTTTGTCGGCGCTGACGGCAAGTGGCGCCTAGAGGAAGGCGACTTCCGCTTCAGCTGCGGAGGCCTCTCTACCACTCTTCATTGCTCTGAAACTAAAATCTGGAATACACCGAATATTATTTGACAAACACTATAAAGATGAAAACAAGATTTTTTGCTGTCGTGATGCTTTTCTCCCTGCTCGCTTCAGGATGCGGGGACAAGACAAAAGTCAAACCTGTTGAGAGATGGACACCCGAGAAGGCTGAGGCTTGGTACGCCTCTCTGCCCTGGCTTTCTGGATGCAACTACATTCCTGCCACCGCCATCAACCAGATCGAGGCCTGGAGCGCCGACACCTATGACGCAGCCTTGATAGACAAGGAACTCGGATGGGCCGAGGAACTAGGATTCAACACCATGAGGGTTTTCCTCAGCAGCGTCGTGTACGAGAATGATCCTGAAGGTCTGAAAAGCCGCATGGACAATTTCCTGTCCATCTGCAGCAAGCATGGGATCAAACCCATGTTCGTGGTTTTCGACGACTGCTGGAATGCAGAGTCATCCTACGGGAAGCAGCCGGAACCAAAGCCGGGAGTTCACAATTCGGGTTGGATCCAGGATCCTTCAGTCTCTCTGAGGGCCGACACCACCGCGCTCTATCCCAAGCTTGAGAAGTACCTCAAGGACCTCGTGACTACTTTCAGGGGGGATGAGAGAGTCCTTCTCTGGGATCTGTACAACGAACCCGGCAACGGCGACCACGGCAATGAATCCATTCCTCTCCTGAAGAACGCCTTCCGCTGGGCCCGCGAAGCCGGAGCATCCCAGCCGCTTTCTGTCGGAGTCTGGAAGAACACCCTGACGGACCTGAACAAGATCCAGCTTGAAGAATCTGACATCATCACCTATCACAACTATTCCGGTAGCGAGGAGAACCAGCAGCAGGCGATCGACACACTCAAGGCATACGGCCGCCCGGTGATCAACACTGAATATATGGCCCGCACCCGTGGCTGTACCTTCCAGAAGATCATGCCTCTTCTGAAGGCCAACAACGTGGGCGCCATCAACTGGGGCTTTGTCTCCGGCAAGACCAACACAATCTTCGCATGGAGCGACCCCCGTCCGGACGGAGCAGAACCCGAAGTCTGGTTCCATGACATCTTCCGTCAGGATCACACTCCCTTCGATGCTGAAGAACTGGAGGTCATCAAGAAGTGCAACAATAAATGATTGAAGATATGATCAGAAGGATTTCTGCCCTTTTCCTCGGGGCTTTGCTGGCTCTTTCATGCAGCCAGGTTGAGGTTGTCGACCTTCCCATGGCAGTCGCCCACAGGGGCTGCTGGCTAAAGGACGGCGAAGAGTTCTACATCAATGAGAACTGCCCGGCAGGAGTGAAGATGGCCGCCCAGTACGGCTATCCTGCCATCGAGTGCGATGTCAAGTACACCCTTGACAGTGTGATGGTTATCATGCACGACAACACGATCAACCGCACCATGCGCAACGCCTCCGACTATTCAGTCATCGAGGAGCCCGTCAAGGTCACTGAGCATACCTTCGAGGAACTGAGGACGAAGTACGTTCTCGCTTCCACCGACCCGGCTTTAAGGGTCCCCATCCCCACTCTCAAGGAAGAACTCGAAGCTTGCCGTGAATATGGTATTGTGCCGATGCTCCACAGCGCCGTTGTCGAATCCTACCAGCTCGCTCATGAGATGCTCGGCGACAAGTTCATCGCCTTCGACGTCTCCCAGGCCGCCCTGCAGCACGCCAGGGATTATTCAAGCTGCCTGATACTCCTCGATCCGGGGAAGGATCCTGCTCCCAGGACTATCGAGAGGCTCAAGGAACTTGGAGGTACCTGCGGAATGAGCACCATGAAGCATGACATGCTCGATGCCGAGTACATCAAGACAGTCAAGGACGCCGGCTTCGAGGTCCAGGCCTCGATCTTCCCTGCTCCTCATGAGCAGAGGGCGCTGACTGACGGAGTTACCATTGAGCTTTCGGATTTCTACTGGCATCAGACCGAAGGCCGCAAGCCCATGGATGTGTTCCGTAAGTTCCGCATGAGGCTGCCTGAAGGACAGGCTGTCGAGTGGGATCCCGAGTCACCGGACTTCGCCTCTGCTATCCTTACTCTCGACTTTGTAGGCACCATCGAGGTGACCCTGAACGGAAGGGTCTACACCCTGACCCATGAAGAAGCCGGCAAGCCCGAAATCTTCGGCACCAGGTTTTACAAGAAAACCCCCGGCCTCAAGGTCAGGGCCCTCGTCAATTCCGAGGTCAAGTCCCTCAAGGCCGAGCTTTACGACTGCAGTCCGAGATAATTATTTGGCGTTGGCTTTTTCGATATTGGCCCACATGTTTTCGAACTGTGTGCTGAGGTGAAGCCTCATGGCCATTCTGAAGGCGTCCGGAGTGCCGTTCCGCAAAAGGTTGTACAACCCGATGTGAGAAACGACATTCCGGTCGTGGTAATCTTTCTTCAGCCTGGGGGAGTACAATGAGAACAAGTGCCTGACGATGAACTGGAAATCCATCAGGTCCTGGTTGCCGGTGATTTCGAACAGTTTTGCGTGGAACTGGATATCGACATCCTTTAATTTTTCAGCGATTTCAAGTTTTGAGGCTTCGTCTTTGGCAAGATTCATCTGTTGATCCAATTTGGCTTCTTCTCCTACAATCTCGTCAAGTTCGGCCATAAACTTGTCGTTCTTACCCATGAATATGAAATCGGCGGCTCCGATCTCCAGCATAAGACGCAGTTGGTAGAGATCCGTCAAAGCTTTCTTATCCAGCAGACCGGTGCCGATCAACGGCTTGAGTACGCCGAACACATTCGGACTCACCACGCTTGTGCCCTTCTTTCTTTTTGTTTCTATTATTCCAAGAGCGCGGAGTTGGCTTAGGGATTCGCGAAGTACTCCACGGCTTACGCCAAGGATCTCAGCAAACTCGCTTTCTTTCGGAAACTGTTTGATGTCCGGATTGTTGGAAATGTAGCTGAGAATATTCTTCTGAGTCTGTTCGACGAGGGTTTGGTAGCCGTTCATCTGGATTTGGGTTATCAATTTATACAAATATATAAAAAAATGATAAATATGTCCGATATAATCGCCGACTTAATAAATCGTACATATTTTCCATTTTATTGTATTTTCGATTATTATTGATAAATATTTGTCAAAATAAATATTATTTATTGTTTTTATTTGTATTTTTACCCCGAAGGAATGGAAAGGGGGGAGTAAACCACATTTATTAACGAGAAGCCAATTAATCCGATGAAAGCTGTTTTAAAGTGTTTTTCAATTGCCGTCGTGACGATGGCATTGGCATGTTCGTGCTCATCTGCAGAATCCGACAGAATGGTGAATGGTTTCCCAGAGCAACTAGTTTGTGTGTCAGCTGATAGTATTATCCCCCCTTCCACCTCTCCTGCCCCTTCAGCCCCCGGAGACTCTATCATGGCCTGGCAGTCTTCCGGGAGTGACCTCTGCAAATATGTCTTCATTCAGTCATCCAGGATTGATGCAATACGTCGCTACAACCAGCGCCTCAATAAATGGGATGACGTTCAGTTGCCTGCGAATGTACCCGAAGGCCGGTTCCACAGTGCTTTCCCTAAAGGATCTGCGCACATAGTCCTGGTCGGAGACAGAGGCCCTTCGATGCTGCTTTATCACACGATCACAGGGACGTTAACCCCTTATCCCTATCCGGAACTATCCGGCAGTCAAACGCTCTTGTACAGGGCTGTTTCTGACGGGAAACTGGTGGAATACGTCAATGATGGCTCCGAGGTGAAGGCTTTGACCTATGAATTCTCCAAGGTCCGAAGAGGCTTCAAGCCAGTCGACATGATTGTGATGATCCTCTATTTCATGGCCCTGGTGTTCATAGGCTTCTATTTCTCCAAGAGGCAGAAGAGCTCCGATGACTATTTCAAGGGCGGGCAGCGGATCCCTTGGTGGGCTGCCGGCCTGAGCCTGTTTGCAACAGCCCTCAGCGCGATCACCTTCATGTCCATCCCGGCGAAGGCCTATGCCACTGACTGGAGCTACATGCTTTTCAATGCCGGAATCGTACTGGTCTGTCCCTTGATAATCTTCCTTTTCATACCCTTTTTCAGGAAGCTTAACATCTCCACCGCCTACGAATATCTTGAAGTCCGGTTCAACAAGGCTACCCGCATAATCTGTTCGATAGCATTCATCGTCTATCAGGTCGGCAGGATGGGAGTCGTGCTTTACCTGCCTTCGATTGCCATTCACATTGTGACCGGCATGAACATCTTCCTTTGCATTGCGCTGATGGGTGTGTTCAGCATCATCTACACCAGGATGGGGGGAATCGAGGCCGTAGTCTGGACCGATGCCCTTCAGACAGTGATCCTCCTGGGAGGTGCCCTGTTCTGCATCTTCCACATTATCCACACCAGCGGGCTTGGCTTCTCCGGAGCAATCGCCACAGCCGCTGACAGCGGCAAGTTCTTCCTAGGGAGCACCAAATTCGACCTGACTAATGCCTCGATGTGGACGGTGCTGATTGCAACGGTCTTCACTAACATCACCACCTACGGCACCGACCAGAGCATGGTGCAGAGGTATCTGTCTACCAATTCTGAGAAAGCCGCCAAGAGGAGCGTCCTGACGAATGCAGTGATCACGATTCCGGCGACTCTGATTTTCTTCACGATCGGTACCCTGCTCTTCGTCTTGTACAAGACCAGTCCGGCCCAGCTCAGCGTCACGATGGACAGCACTGACGCCATCTTCCCGTGGTACATCTACAGCAGCCTGCCCGTCGGACTCACTGGTCTGCTGATTTCCGGAATATTCGCTGCTGCCATGTCTACCCTTAGCGGAAGCATGAATTCTGCCGCTACAGCCTATGTGGTGGACATCCGTCCCAATCTCATTGGAAAAGTCGAGACAGACAAGACCAGGGAGCTGGGAGTCGCCAAGACCGCCACCCTTGTGATCGGAGTCCTTTCGCTCCTTTTCGCCTGCATGATGGCCACATGGAGCATTGACTCCCTTTGGGATGAGTTCAACAAGATCCTCGGTCTTGTGCTCGGCAGCATGGGAGGCCTTTTCTTCCTCGGTATGGTGACCAAGCGGGCAAATGCAACGGGAGCCCTGATCGGTATGGCCGTCAGCGTGCTGGTCCAGTTCATCGTGGCCAAGTACACCCCTGTCTACCTGCTGCTCTACACGACTGTGGGCTTCATTACCTGCTTCATAGTAGGCTATCTTGCCAGCCTTATGTTTCCCACCAGGGAATAGAAAGGAATAATTGTAACATTAACATATATTACCATGAGTAAAAACTATTTTCTGAATGGACTGATTGCCGCCCCCTTCACCCCGATGAACGAGGACGGAAGTGTAAATCTTCCCAAAATCGCTGAATATGCTGAAAAGATCGCCGGTTTCGGATGCGTCACTGGAGTGTACATCTGCGGTTCTACAGGTGAATATGCTTCCACCACGGTTGAAGAAAGGAAGGCGGTCGCAGAAGCCTGGGTTGCCGGTGCAGCAGGCCGCTTCAAAGTTGTGGTCCACGTAGGAAGCAACTGTGCAAAGGACAGTGTAGAGCTTTCCGCTCATGCGGCTGCAGCTGGAGCTGATGCCATTGCATCAATTGCTCCCAATTATTTCCGTCCTGCTTCCGTGCATGACCTGGTGATGTTCCTCAAGCCGATTGCAGCGGCAGCTCCTAACCTGCCGTTCTATTTCTACAACTTCCCGGGAATGTCCGGAGTCAAGCTGCCCGTGGATGAATTCCTGGTGGAAGGAAAGAAAGAGATGCCCAATCTTTCAGGTGTCAAGTTCACTCACAACGACTTCTTCGAGATGCAGAAGATCGTCAACCTTTGTGACGGTGAGTTCAACATCCTGAACGGCTATGACGAAATGCTCATCGCAGGTCTTATCTGCGGAGCCCAGGGCGCAGTGGGAAGTACCTACAACTATGTTCCCAGGATCTACCAGAATGTTATCGACGCTCTTAAGGCCGGTGATCTCGCCGAGGCCAGGAAGTGGCAGTACGAGGCAGTCAAGATCGTGGATGTGCTTATCGCCCATGGCGGAGGAGTCAGGGCAGGAAAGGCTTTCATGAAACTCGCAGGCGTAGATTGCGGACAGTGCCGTTATCCGGTTGCACCTGTCTCGGACGAAGAACTTGCCAGCATGGAAGCTGATCTAAGGAAGACCCTCTTCTTCGACTATATCTAATTGTTAACCGACAGACTCAACAATCAAACCCCATAATTATGAAATTATTTAAACATCTGGCTGCGTTTGCCGTGGTGATTCTGCTTCCGTTCAGCGTCATCGCCCAGACGCGAGGTATTACCGGCAAAGTGTCGGATGGTACCGGAGCGCCTCTACGGGGTGTCATCGTCTATGTTCAAGGCAGTACCGAGAACACCATGACCGGTGACAATGGAGCCTTCTCCATCAATGCCCGTCAGGGCCAGACCCTTGTCTTCTCCCTCATCGGTTACACGGATGAAACCGTGGTTGTCGGTGAGAGGAATGTTATCAACGTAGTTCTCCAGACTGACAAGGATTTCTTCCTGGACGAGACGGTGGTAGTAGGTTACGGTTCCCAGACAAAACGTACGATCACCCAGGCTATTACCAAGGTCAAGGGTGAGGAGATGGAAAATATTCCGGTAGCTTCAGTAGGAGATGCGCTCAAGGGAAAGGTTGCAGGAGCCCGCATTTACACTACGGACTTTACCCCGGGATCGGATCCGACCATCCTTATCCGTGGAGGTTCTTCGATCAACGGTACCCAGACCCCTCTCGTCCTGATTGACGGTATCGAACGTTCTCTTGCAGCCATCAATCCTGCGGACATCGAGTCAATAGAAATCCTCAAGGACGCGGCCTCCTCAGCGATCTACGGTTCTCGTGCTTCCAACGGTGTTGTCCTCGTGACGACCAAGAGCGGAACTAAAGGCAGGGCTCCAAGGATTACTTTTGACGCTACCTTGGCCTATCAGGAGCCCGAATCGATGCTGCAGTACCTGGGATCGGAGGAGTTCCTTACTCTCCAGCGTACCCGCTACAACCATGTTCTCAACAATTCCGGCCAGGCTCACCTTACTGCCGACAACTATGCGTTCTCGGTTGGGAATTCAAAGGCGAGTCAGTATTCAACTCGTTACCTGGAGGCAGGAGAGTCGATTCCGGCCGGTTATAAGTCCATGAAAGATCCTCTTGATCCGAGCAAGACCATAATATTCCAGGACAATAACTGGATCAAGGAGAGTTTTGCACCTGCATGGTGGCAGAACTACTATGTTTCTGTCGACGGCGGAACAGACAATGTCAACTACATGGCATCCATCGGCTACACTGATGATGAAGGAGTGGTTGCCGGCACCGATTATGACAGGGTCAGCGCCCGCACCAATTTGGACGTGAAGATCACGAAGAACCTGAAGTTCAAGGGAGGACTTGATTACCAGCAGACAAACACCAACCTGATCGACAACCAGTACAATGTCATCTCCAGAGGTCTGCTCACGCCTCCGACACAGAAGTTCTACTATGACTATGGTGAGAATGAAGGTCTTCCTACCAAGAGCTACAACGCTTCTTCCTACAGCCCCTTGTTCTACGAGTACTATGTGGACAACAACCAGAAGCGTCATCGTTTCGGTGTTAACGGCCAGATCGAGTGGGACATCCTCCCCGGTCTGAAAGCTGTTGCCCAGGCCTCTTCCTTCTTTGACGTAAGGACTACCGAGTACTTCTACGGCAAGACTACCTACAATGGAAACCGCCCGGCCAACACTTCCACTGCGACATGGCAGAGAGACAAACTCGAGGCTTATCTGAATTATACCAAATCTTTTGCAAGGCATTCGGTTTCTGTCATGGCAGGATACTCCTACCAGAAGTACAATTATTTCACTTCCACTGCTGCAGTCCAAGGTGCTGCCACGGATGTTATTCACACTCTTAATGCAGGTTCCACCTACACCAATGCCACATCTTCAAAGGAAAAAGAAGTAGGAATAGGTTACTTCGGACGTCTTAACTACGACTTTGCCAAGAAGTACCTGCTTACCTTGACGTTCCGTTATGATGGATCTTCCCGCTTCCTTGAAGGTTCCCAATGGGGTTTCTTCCCTGGAGCTTCAGCAGGTTGGGTGATCACCGAAGAGCCTTGGTTCAAGATCAGGAATTTGAATAACCTCAAGCTTCGCGCATCTTATGGTAAGACCGGTAACAACTATGTCGGTTATTATGATGCCGTCGGACAGTTCGGACTGACGACCAACTACAACGGCAATGCTGCCATCACCACCTCAGCGATGCCGAATTCCAACCTGACTTGGGAGAACACGACCCAGCTCGACCTTGGTTTCGACCTTGGTCTCTTCGAGAACAGGATCACTGCGGGCTTCGACTGGTACGACAAGCTTACGGACAACCTGATCTTCTCCAAGACACTTCCGAACACATCAGGTTACGGTTCCGTAAAGACAAATATCGGACAGGTACGTTACTATGGTATTGATTTCGAACTCAACACCCGCAACATTGTCCGCAGCAACTTCACTTGGACGACCAAGTTCGTCTGGAGCTGGAACGACAACGTTGTCGTAAGCCTTCCTGACAATGGACTGCCGAACAACGCAATCGGCGCCAAAGTCGTTAAGATGGCTGATGGAACCACTCAGTACATAGGCGGTACCCAGGAGGGAATGAGGCTGGGTAACTTCTACGGCTACGAGGTTGACCACCTCATCAAGACTCAGGCCCAGGCCGATGCTGCTCCTTATCATTCGAATTCCAGAGGATATGACTATGTCAACAGCTGGTGGGCTGTCAACACAGGAAACTTCAATGCTGACAAGAATGCTTCCGTCGGTAAGGTTACCATCGGTGACTGGTGCTACAAGGATTACAACGGTGACGGAATTGTCAACAGTACAGATGCCTGCTTCCTCAGGGGCAACATCCTTCCTAAACACACCGGCGGTATGGGCAATACCTTCACTTTCAAGAATTGGGTATTCGACATCTACTTCGACTGGGCCCTCGGCTATCAGACCTACAACGGTCTTGAGGCGCAGATCCTGAAGAACATCTTCGCAGGAAACGCCAACCTGACCAACTGGGTCTACAAGTGCTGGGATCCGGAGACCAATCCTGACAGCGAATTCATGATGTACAAGGGATGTGATGCTGACGACCTCAACAAGAACGTTCAGGTCAACCAGTACTTCGTCCAGCACAATGATTACCTCTGCCTTCGCGACGTCAGTCTCTCTTACAACTTGAACACACCATGGCTCAAGAGGGCGAACATCCAGAACATTCTCCTCTCTGTTTCCGGCCATAACCTCAAGTACTTCTCCGAAATCAAAGGCATCAATCCGGAGCTTGGTTCCAGCAACACTTACGGAACCGGATTCGCGACATATCCTGCGATCAGGAAGATATCTTTCGGTGCTAAGATTACCTTTTAAATGATTGGCGATATGAAAAAGATAGCATACATCCTTACCGTTTTCGCTGTCGGGCTTTCCCTGACCGGTTGCCATGGTGATCTGAACGTCATCCAGCCCAGTCAGTACACGTCATTGAATGTCTGGCAGGAATCTACTATGATGAGTGAAATCTATGGTGCCTACACGAGGTTCCGTTCCGCTACTGCAAGCAACATGGCTATGTGGGCGGAATACCGCTCAGGTCTTTACGACCAGGGACTGATCGATGACACCAGCATCATGCACTACAAGGACAACATCATCATGAAGAGCAACACAGGAACCAACTGGGCTGACCTTTATGCAGTGATCAATCTTGTGAACCTGGCCATCAACCACGCGGAGAAGATAGAATTCACCAATGTCACGACCAAGAACACCGTTCTGGCCAATGCGTATTATCTCCGTGCCTGGTGTTACTTCATAATTGCCCGTTCCTGGGGAGACGCTCCTCTTCTGACCGAGGGCTTCGAGTCCGACGATCCTGAGAAGATGTTCCCTAGCAGAACTCCAGTCGCCCAGATCTATTCCCAGATCGAGTCCGACCTTACCGCCGCAGCGTCCGTGGTGTCAGGTGCCACTGTCAACCACTATACGACCAACAAGGAGGCCATTGCAATGCTTACTGCAGACTTTGACCTCTGGATGGCCGGCCGTGAGGGCAAGAGTGAGTACTATGCCAAGGCTGAGAGTGCCCTGAACGCTGTCCTTAACAGCTCCACTTATAAGCTTCAGGCAGACTTCGCCAAGGTTTTCGGAGTTGCCAATGAGAACAATTCCGAGATCATCTCTTCCCTGAACTACAACCAGCTTGAGTTCACAGGAGGTGCTCCGAGCCTGTACCTCTGTGTCTATCAGTACGTGACGGATCTCTCCAAGATCGAGAATCCTATCCAGGTTGGTTCACACAACCAGTACGTTACGCCTACTAAGGAATATGAAGCTTTCCTGAAGAGTGTCCCCGAAGGAGTCGAGAAGGATGCCCGTCTCAATGTCACATTCAAGGAATTCGACGACACCGACATTTATTGGAGGTGGTTTGCCAAGTTCTCAGGGACATGGGCGAATGACACCCGCACGTTTGATTCCGACATGATCCTGTACCGTGTCGCCGAGGCTTATCTGATGATGGCTGAAGCAAAGAACGGCCAGGGGCAGCAGGCTGCTGCGGTCGGTTACATAAACCAGCTGGTTAAACGTGCCTACGGAAAGGACAATACCTATCCTACCACTCTGACAAAGGATCAGGTCACGGATGTGATCATCGACGAGTACCTCAAGGAGTTCGCGTGCGAGAACAAGAGTTTCTTCACCATCGTACGCAACGGAAAGGCATTCACCCGTATCTGGTCGCTTGTCGGAAGGAGCGGAGAGCAGAACATCCTCTACATCCCTGTGGCGGACGCCTGCATGAACACCAATCCCAACATCACCCAGACACCTGGTCTTGACAAATAATCATTGTTTTCTCATGAGAAAGTTATTGACATTCGCCCTGATTCTCTCCCTTGGGGCAGGTTGCGTGCGGGAGAGCAAGACGTTGACTTCGACAGTCAATGTGCCCAATGTCCCTGTCCTTGCCCTTAAGGACATGAACAGGATAGCCTCGGTTGAAATCGCAGCTCCCGAAGGGTTTCAATATTCCCTGAAAGCCGTGGAAGTGAATCTCGCTGCTACCGCGGGGTTGGGAGATGTGCGAAAGGTGGCTGTCCTCTTAGGAGACGAGACCATTGTGGAGGCGGATCTGATAACCGACGCTCATGAGAAGACTGTCAAACTTGCTTTAGCGGTTCCGGTTGAAGGGCCGGTGGCTGATCTTGCCATCGGCCTCGGGACTGCTGACAAGGTGGATCTCGACAACAAGATCGCCCTTAAGGGTATCAAACTGATAACGTCTGACGGGAAGGTGCTTCCGGACTGCTCCGGAGCTCCTGTCCTGAGGACTGCAATTGCTCTCCGTCAAAGGTACCAGGACGGTGTCGACAACTGCCGTATCCCTGGCCTCGCCATAACGCCCAAAGGAACGATCCTGGCAATCTATGATGCACGCCGTGACCGTGACCGCGACCTCCAGGGTGACATCGACATCTGCTATAACCGCAGCACAGACGGTGGAAAGACCTGGTCAGAGATGATGGTGGCTATGGACATGGGAGAGTGGGGAGGACTGCCTCAGAAATACAACGGAGTGAGCGATCCCTGCATCCTGGTCGATGAGAACACAGGTGACATCTACATCGCTGCATGCTGGATGCATGGAGTGATTGATGAGAAAACAGGGAAATGGATCGAGGGGCTGACCGAAGAGTCGACGGCCTGGAATCACCAGTGGAGGACTAACGGAACCCATCCGGGTTACGATGTGAAGCAGAGTTCCCAGTGGATGGTAGTGAAGAGTACGGACGACGGCCTGACCTGGAGCGAGCCCATGAATTATACCCGTCAGGTCAAGCCTGAAAAGTATTGCCTCACTATCAACGGCCCCGGAGCCGGGATCACCCTGGAGGACGGGACCTTGGTTTTCCCTGCCCAGGGCAGGCGCGAGGATGCCAGCGCATTTTCCACTCTTATTACCAGCAGGGACGGCGGAAAGACCTGGCAGTCAGGCAAGCCCGCCTTTGCCGATCCGGCCGTGCATTCCAATGAGAGCATGTGCGTCCAGCTTTCTGACGGATCCATAATGCTGAACATGCGTTCGAGCAAGAACCGTGGGAACCACGAGGAAAACGGCCGTTTGGTCGCTGTCACAAGGGATCTCGGACAGACCTGGGAGGTTCATCCCACTTCTGGCCATGTCCTGACCGAACCGACCTGCCAGGCTTCAATCTTGAAGCATATGTACAAAATGGCTGATGGCAGTGAGAAAGAACTGCTGTTCTTCTTCAACCCTAACGATCCTGACAAGAGGGTCCATCATTCGATCAGATGCAGTCTTGACGAGGGTATGACCTGGCCGGCGGTGCTTGAAGTCGACGAAGGACAGGGGGCAGGCTATTCCTGCATGATCTCAGTGGACAACGAGAACATCGGCGTGATCTACGAGGGCAGCGGTGCCAACCTTGTGTACCAGCAGATCAGGATCGGTGACGTAATTGACTTGAATAAACTTTAGGACAATGAAAAGAAGTGAAGTAAACGCCTACATCCGCTACAACATGGAGTTGATGGAGAAGCATCGTTTCATGCTTCCCGAATGGGCTTTTTTCAAACCCGAGGACTGGAAGGCAGTGGCCGGAAGCTGCTCGGAAATATTCGAGAACGGAATCGGATGGGACATAACCGATTTCGGCTGGGGGGACTTTGAGAAGATTGGCCTCAGCCTGATAACCCTGCGCAATGGAAACATCGCAAAGCCGGGTGGGAAAGTGTATTGCGAGAAGATCATGGTTGTCCGTGACGGCCAGGTGACTCCCGAGCATTACCATGTCCTCAAGACAGAAGACATCATCAATCGTGGCGGTGGACTCCTCTGCATGAAACTCTGGAATGCAACTGAGGATAGCAAACTCGATTCAACCGATGTCCATGTCCAGGTTGACGGTATGTCAAAAGTATTCAAGGCTGGTGAGACCATCAAGCTTAAGCCTGGCCAGAGCGTTTGTTACACACCTTACCTCTACCATACTTTCTGGGCCGAGGGTGGTGACGCTCTTGTCGGAGAGGTTTCGTTCGTCAACGACGACAAGACAGACAACTATTTCCTTATTCCTAAAGGCCGTTTCTCCAACATCGAGGAGGACGAACCTATCGAGCACTATCTCTGCAACGAGTATCCTTTCTGATCTTTATGAGAAAGATATTCTTGAGTCTGGCGTCCGCCGTCCTGGCGACCGCCCCTGCTTTTTCACAACTTAAAATAGCAGACATATTCGAACTTGAAGATCCTGCTTCTACTTCAATCATTATCCTTCCTGACCCCCAGAGCTATATCAAGTTCGACTACAATCAGGGAATATTCGATCTTATGGTCTCTTGGGTGAAAGAGAACAGGAAGAACCTCAATGTCATGACTGTCCTCTGCACCGGGGACCTGGTTGACCAGAACTCATGTATAGCCCCACCTTTCCCCCGTTTCGGCAACTTGCCGAGCGAGGAACAATGGGAAGGTGTTTCAAGGATATTCAGCCGCTTGGACAATGTTTTGCCATACGTTATTAGCCCCGGCAATCACGATTACGGCTACACTCGTTCAGAGAGCCCTATCACTGAGTATCCTCGATTCTTTCCTATTTCCCGCAATGAGAAGAACAGAGAAAGGCTTGTGGCTACAACCTTCAACCGGCTCGGCGTCATGACTCTTGAGAACTCGGCCTATGAGTATAATGATCCTGTCTTGGGGAATGTGCTTATAGTTACTACTGAATATGCGCCGAGAAAGGTAGTGCTTGACTGGGTTCATGAGCTGTGCATGAGAGATGAGTACAAGGATTGGTTCGTTATCTTCATGACTCATTCATATCTCGGCGCAGGGATGCCTGCAGGGTATGTCATGAACGAGATGTACAAGATGCTCCTTGATGACCAGAAGGAAAACGGCGGCCAGTTTATCTGGGACAATCTGATCAAGGACACTCCGAACATAAGGATGGTCATCTGTGGTCATGTGGCAAAGGCCAGCAAAGACATGCAGACAGGCAATGGCTGGAGGGTAGACAGGAATTCTGCCGGAAAAGAAGTTTACCAGATGATGTTCAATATGCAAGGTATTGATGGGGCAATGAGTGGCAACGGTGGCGATGGATGGTTGAGGATATTAGAGTTCAAGCCGGACGGCAAGACCGTCAAGGTCCATACATACTCACCTCTTTTCGGAATATCCGATGTTACCAAGGAACATGCTCGGGAAAAGTCTCCTTGCAATGATTTTGTATTTGAATTGAAAAAATAGTTTATCAAGGATGAATACAGACAGATTTATCGGTCATCCTTCCCAACTCTATGGAGCGACTCCCTTTACCTTTTCCGACGGAAAGGCGAAGGGAGTCCGCGCTTTTGAGATAAGGAACGGATCCGGCCTGGAAATGCAGGTCCTGGCGGACAGGGGATTGGACGTCTCCCGTCTCACTTACAAGGGGATCAACCTGTCATACCTTTCTAAATGCGGAATAGTCGCCCCTGAATATTTCCGCGGAATCGGTTTTGACTTTCTCGACAGTTTTTTCGTGGGTTTTCTTACAACCTGCGGTCTCCGGCACATTGGTGCGCCTTGCGCTGTTGACGGAGAAGACTTCGGTCTTCACGGAACCATTTCCAACACTCCGGCTGAGGAGGTCTGTGCATTCACGGACAGGACATCTGAGAATCCTGTAATCAGGGTGAAAGGCCTCGTAAGAGACGGACGAATATTCAAACAGAACCTTATCCTTGAGAGGGAGTATTCGATCCCTGTAATGGGCAATGGTTTCACCATTCGCAATCGTGTCCGGAACGCAGGATTCCACAAGGAAGCCTTCATGCTCATGCTCCACATCAATTTCGGTTATCCGTTCCTCAGCCCCGGTTCCGTCCTGGACATTCCCTCGTCAGCGGTTGAGCCTCGTGACGAGGATGCTGCGAAAGGATTCGGATCATATCTGAAGATTGAAGGACCCCAGGAACGTTATCCTGAGCAGGTCTTCTTCCACTCAATGTGCGGAGGTGATGATGGAAGGACTAAGGTTTCGTTGGCCAACCCGAAACTTGGATTCGGAATCGCACTCCATTTCAATTCGCAAGATTTTCCTTATCTTACACAATGGAAGCAATTCGAAAACTCCGACTACGTGTTCGGCCTCGAGCCTGCAAGCTGCAAGATGACAGGCAGGGCAGCCCACGCTGCAGAAGGTACCCTGGACTATCTTGATCCAGGTTCCTTCAGGGATTTCGACATAGATGTAGAATTATTCGATATATAGATTCAATGAGATCATTTTTAGCCTTTTGCATTATCCTGGCGGCAGGGGTTACATCCGTAGCTCAGGATTACCGTTCGAACCTGCCTTGGAGGGATTTTTCCGAGAGGACAGACCATCATGTGGTAATAGCTGCAGGTACTTCTGATTTGTACAACGGTCATCCTACAACTGTTCTCTTGGATGATTCCAAGACCTTGATCTGCACATGGTCCAAGAATCATGGAGGTCCTGCTGATTTCATCGGTTTCAGTTACGGCGGAGGTCTTACTTGGGAGAACAAAGCCGCGCCTGCGGAGTGGAAGGGAATGGTCAACTGTCCAAGCATCTATAAACTCACCGACAAGAACGGCAAGCAGCGCCTGTTTGTTTTCGCCCAGATGGAATCCGAGGCTACATATCGGGAGATGGGTTATTCGTTCAGCGAAGATGGTGGTAAGACATGGAGCGAGGTTGTCAGGCTGGGAAAGCCTTGCATCATGGCTTTCACTTCAATAATCAGACTTAAGAACGGGGATTATCTCGGAATGTACCACAGGGGCAATTCCGATCAGGATCGTGCACCCCTGAAGCTATGGCAGTCAGTATCCCACGATGGAGGCCTCACTTGGGAGGAGTCCAGTCTCGTAGGAGAAGTCTCAGACAAGTCTCCTTGCGAGCCCTGCGTGCTGCGCTCTCCTGACGGGAACACCCTTCTATGCCTTGCCCGAGAGAACCAGCGAAAGGGGTGTTCCCTTATGATGACCTCTAAGGATGAAGGCAAGACTTGGACACCTCTGAAGGAAACACCATGGGGCCTGACTGGAGACCGGCATATGGCAACGTATCTTCCTGATGGAAGGATCATCTCAGTTTTCAGGGACATGGCTCCGAACAGTCCTACAAAGGGCCATTTCGTAGCGTGGGTCGGGACATGGAGCGATATAATTGACGGACGTTCGGGCCAGTACAAAGTGAAACTCCTTCACAGTTTTGCTGGCTCTGACTGCGGTTATCCTGGACTGGAACTCCTGCCTGACGGAACCATTGTCGCCACTACCTATGTCAAGTACAATCCCGGGGCCGAGAAACATTCTGTCGTGTCTGTTCGCTTCAAGATTGAAGAACTTGATGCCCTGTTCAGAAAGTGACGGGTAAATTGCTTATCTTTGTGAAAATAGACAACATAATGCAAATACAATGAAAAGAATACTCCTCATCATGATATCAATTGCTTCGTTAGCGGCAGCGGTCTCCTGCGGATCAAAGAAGGAAGATGCAGCCGCGATGGCCTCCAGGCTTCTTGCTGACAAAGGAATAACAGTACAGTTCCATCCTTCCACGGATTTTGTTGAACTTATGCGCCAGTACAAGGCTAATCCTGACCTCTGGGAGGCTGCTTTCGATTGTCTGGCCAAGACAGCCCCTGGCCTTTCGGGCATAACAGAATTCGGTACCACCGAGCTTGTCGGGAAGAAGTGCTACGCCGTATTCTCCGAATATATTCCCAAACCTTTCGAGGAGACGAAACTCGAAGGCCACCACGACTACATCGACATCCAGCTCACCGAGGGCCCTGTCAAATGGGGAGTCTGCCCCGCCGACAGCCCGAAGCTGAATGTCCTCAGTGAATATGATCCTTCAATCGAGGCGGGCTTCTATCTCTCCGACGACACTGTCTACTACACGCAGGAAGTGGATCAGCCCTACATCTTCGTCTTCTTCCCCAGGAACCTGCACAATCCCTCATTCGCGGCAGACGGGGCTGCCTATGACAGACCTCTTAAGAAGCTTGTGATCAAGGTGGCAAACGCTGAATAGAAATCTTGCCGGCATGAAAGAATCAGTAGTCAGTTTCCTGAGCAACATCCTCTCGGTCATCCTCGGAATCTTCATCACCTTCACGATCCAGGGGATGATTGACCGCTCCAAGGAGAAAAAAGAGACACGCTCTTCCCTGGAGCTGGTCCGTTCGGAACTGGTTGCCAACATGGAGGACATCTCCACCATGACTGACTACTTTATCCAGGAAAAGGCATCTGCCGAATACATCCTGTCGAATAAGGATTCCCTGGAAAAATGCCCGAAAGATTCAGTGGACTATCATTCCAGCATCATATTCGCAGATGTGTCCTTCTCCTTGAGTCAGGATGCCCTGGAACTCCTCAAGATGTCCTCAGTCTTCCAGTCTATCAAGAGCAACGGCCTGTCCATGAAGATTATCCGTGCTTATGACTCCTGTTCTTCGATAGTCTACAATCTCAACCGTCACCTGTCTTCGCGCGATGCCAGGTTCGAGAACTCCATCGACAAGGAGACTGCCGGGCTTTATGCTCTGGACGGGAGCATTTCCATCAAGGATTTCGTCAAGACGGACTATGGCCTCTATTCCATCAAGTGGCTTACCGCCCAGCCGGATCCTGAAAACTTCACCGATGTCTCAGACATCCAGGAAGCGGTCCAGGCTATAGATTCCTATCTTGGAAAGAGGCATCGTGCATCCAAGGATTAACCCTCAAATACTGTCTAGATATGAAAAAGTGCTACACTGATGAGTCTCCTTCCAAGGTAGTCATTGTCCCCAAGCCCCCGAAGTCCCACACTTCTGATTCAACATCGATCCCAACCCCGGTAAAGTCTGTGGTTAACAAGGATGTCCTCGAGGATGTCAAGGACGAAAAGTCAGAGTCTTCCAAGACCGGAGAGATAAAATAGATCATCGTGAATAGGACATATTCTGTTTTTTTAACGGCAACAGTGCTGATTTTTGCACTCTTGGCCGTTGTTCCTTCGTGCGGCCCTGCCCGCATGAGCGGCAACCCCCTTTTCGAAGGCTGGTACGCCGATCCTGAAGGAGTGGTTTTCGGGAAGGAATTCTGGATCTATCCGACATATTCAAAGCCCTACAATGAGCAGTTGTTCATGGACGCCTTCTCCTCGAAGGACCTGGTCAACTGGACTAAGCATGAGAAGGTTCTCTCTCAGGAGAATATTTCCTGGCTCCGCAGGGCGCTCTGGGCTCCGTCGGTCATTGAGAAGGATGGCACCTATTACTTCTATTTCGGCGCCAATGACATGCACGAGAAAGGGGAGGGCGGCATCGGAGTCGCGACCGCCGACAACCCCGCCGGGCCGTTCAAGGACGCCCTTGGCTATCCTCTGATTGACGAGGTCATCAACGGCGCACAGCCGATCGACCAGTTCGTCTTCAAGGATGACGACGGGACATACTACATGTACTACGGCGGATGGCGTCACTGCAATATGGTCAAGCTGGGAGACGATCTGAAGAGCATCGTTCCTTTCGAGGACGGTGAGACTTTCAAGGAGATAACTCCCAAGGGCTATGTAGAAGGGCCCTTCATGCTCAAGCGCGGCGGAAAGTACTACTTCATGTGGAGTGAAGGCGGATGGACCGGGCCCAACTACCATGTGGCCTATGCAATCTCCGACAGCCCCTTCGGTCCCTTCGAGCGCATAGGCACCATCCTCGAGTCTGACATGGAGGTAGCCACCGGCGCAGGCCACCACTCAGTGGTCAAGGGGCGTGGGAAGGATGAATATTACATCGTCTACCACCGTCACCCTCTCGGTTCCAAGGATGGCAACAACAGGGTTGTTTGCGTGGAAAAAATGAAATTTGACGAGGAGGGTAAGATCCTCCCCGTCAAAATCACATTCGAAAGAGTTCCTGCGACGAAGCTCTAGAGCTTCCAGTCGTCGGTGCGGAAAGGTCCGGCAGGAATTCCGTAGCAGTTGAATAGAGTTCCTACAGTCCAGTTCCTGAATCCGTAGCGTACAGCCACGGGTTCAGTGACCTGGGGATTGCTGACGGTCACGGTCTTGCCGTTGATCCTTCCGGTGGCGGGGAAGAAGACCTTGTCCTTGCCTGCAATCTCGAATCCTTCCAGATCCTGGCCCATGGGAGCGAGTCCCATGCCGTCGACCTTCATGGTCACGATGGCTTTGCCGTCCTCGAAACGTACGCTTTCGTAGGTCGGTGAATTCGGGTCGATACCCTTCAGGCCATAGTCATTGACCAGGGCCAGGTAGGCGAGGCGGTAGCCGACCTCCTGCTTCTTGCAAGGATGGATGGTGCCATATTCACCGATGTCAAGGGTGGCGGCCATGCCGCTGTGGGGGATCACGTCGAGGGATTTGCGCTGTGCCTCGCAGAAATAGCCGGAGACGAAGCTGTCCGGGGCGCTGTAAGGATAGGGTGCGATCTGGACGAAGTAGAATGGAGCCTCAGGATTATGGAAGAGATCCCTCATCATTGCCACATATTCCTTCTGAAGGCGGATGTACTGCTCCTCCCTTCCGCGGTTCGACTCACCCTGGTACCAGAGCATTCCCTTGAAGGTGAAAGGAATAAGAGGGGCGACCTGGCCGTTGAACAGGGTACAGGGAGTCTGGTGCTGGTTCTTGGGAAGTTCGGTTCCATCGAGGAAGTCGAGGTTGAATTCCTTTCCGAATTTACTTGAGATGGTCTCGCGGTTGAGCCAGGTCTCGATCGTGGAGCCGCCCCAGTCGGTGATAAGAAGGCCGACAGGGATTCCCAGGGACTGCTGAAGCCTCACTGCGAAGAAATAGGCGGTAGCGCTAGTGGACGCAACGGCTTCAGGAGTGTTCTCCTGCCATGAACCTACGCTTTCCTGGACCGGCTTAAGGGAAGCCTTGCGCTGGATGGTGCACATGCGGATGGGAGTCTTGGGATTGGCTCCGAGGATGAAATCGGAGGAGCCTTCAACCGGCTGCGAACCGAAACCCTTGACGGGCATTTCCATGTTGGACTGGCCGGAGCAGAACCACACTTCTCCGATCAGGACGTTCTCAAGGGTCAGCTTTTCTCCATCATTTATGAATATCTTGTAGGGGCCTCCGGCTTCGGGGGTCTGGAGTTTCGCGGTCCATTTGCCGTCCTTGTCCGGGATTGCCGTAAACTTCACTCCTGTCCATGTGGTAGTGATCGTGATTTTGTTGCCGGAATCCGTCCATCCCCAGATCGCTGCTTCGGTGTTCTGCTGGAGAACCATGTTGTCGCTGAAGAAAGAGGGAAGGGTCACTTTGGCTCCTGCCCATGATGTCCCGAGCAGTGCCAGGGCCAGAATAGAAATGAATTTTTTCATGATTATTGAGTGTTATTATTGTCTCCGAACACAAATATACGTAATATTTCAGTCAAAAAAATTTGGTCTTATCCAAAATTATCGTACCTTTGCAATCCCGATTCACCAAAACGGGAGTACAAAAACTAAAATACTGCGGAAATAGCTCAGTTGGTAGAGCACGACCTTGCCAAGGTCGGGGTCGCGAGTTCGAGTCTCGTTTTCCGCTCTCAAATGAATCGATTAAGCCATCAGAAATCCACTGATGGCTTTTTCTTTTTCAAATAAATCGCTTAAAATCAATCAATTAAATGAAGCATGGGAAAAGAATCGTGCAAAGGATGATATCCTGAAAAATACCGATTCTTTGCAAGATTTCTTGACATGTTTGACAGGCTTGATTAGGGGTGTCAAAGAAGTATGCACAAATGTTTAACAATTAATGTGTAAATAGTAAAGTAAAATTCCCCCACGATTCTATTTGAAAAAGGGGCCATTGGAAAGCATTGTAGATTTGCGTAAGTAAATCTCTAAACAATGATTTCTATGGACCTTAAACAACAGATTCTTCACTACTACAGGGTAGATGAAA
>JAFUFS010000011.1 GCA_017469745.1 Bacteroidales bacterium
CCGGTTGCCGCCAGGCTTCCGTACAGCGTCACTTCAAATGACGAAGCGTCCGGATGACGCTCCGCAAACATCTTCGCAGCCCGGTTCGGGCCCATGGTATGGCTGGATGACGGCCCTTTGCCGACTTTATACAATTCCCTGAGCGATTTCATGATCTGGATTGAAAAACGGCCGCAAAGTTATGGAAAAAGCGGGACAAAGACAACAGAGGCCGGAACATAGCCGTTCCAGCCTCTCCAGAAAATTGCTCAGTCGCGAAAATTACTTCGTGATCACCTTGGCCATTTCGCAGACCTTGTTGGAATAACCCCACTCGTTGTCGTACCAGGCGCAAACCTTGACGAAGGTAGGATCGAGCTGGATACCGGCCTTGACGTCGAAGATGGAAGTACGGGCGTCGTTGCGGAAGTCGGTGGAAACGAGAGCCTCGTCGGTGTAACCGAGGATACCCTTGAGTTCGCCTTCGGAAGCTTCCTTCATGGCAGCGCAGATCTCATCATAGGTAGCCGGCTTGGCGAGTTCGACGGTGAGGTCAACGAAGGAGACGTCAGACGTAGGAACGCGCAGGGACATACCGGTGAGCTTGCCGTTGAGTTCCGGGAGAACCTTGCCAACAGCCTTGGCAGCACCCGTGGAGGACGGGATGATGTTCTCGAGGATACCGCGGCCGCCTCTCCAGTCCTTCTTGGAAGGACCGTCAACGGTCTTCTGGGTAGCTGTAGCAGCGTGGACGGTGTTCATGAGGCCGCGCTTTACACCGAACTTGTCATTGAGGACCTTGGTAAGAGGAGCAAGGCATTTGGTGGTGCAGGACGCGTTGGAGATGATGGTCTGGCCTGCATAAGTCTCATGGTTGACACCGTAGACAAACATAGGAGTAGCATCCTTTGAAGGAGCGCTCATGATAACCTTCTTGGCACCAGCCTTGATGTGAGCCTCTGCGAGCTCGGCGGTGAGGAAGAAACCGGTGGACTCGACAACGACGTCGACACCGAGGGCGCCCCAAGTGATGTTGGCGGGATCCTTCTCTGCGAAGACCTGGATCTTGTGGCCGTCGACTACGAGATAGTTGCCGTCAACTGCGATGTCATGCTTGAACTCTCCGTGGACGGAGTCATACTTAAGCATGTAAGCAAGATAATCGGCGTCGAGGAGGTCGTTGATACCTACAACTTCGATGTCATTGGAGAAATTCTCAACTGCTGCGCGGAATACCATGCGGCCGATGCGGCCGAATCCGTTAATACCAAGTTTTACCATTTTTTAAAAATATTAATTAAGTTGTTTAAATACATTCCAGACTGCAAAATTACCAAAAAAAGCGGAATTATAGTATATTTGTCTGCTAAAATTATGAATATGCTCTCCAACCTCAACATACTGATAACTAATGATGACGGATTGGGTGCCAGGGGACTGCTGGAGCTGGTGTCCGTTATGCGTCCCTACGGCCACCTCACGATCGTGGCCCCAAAACGTCCGCAGTCAGGGATGTCGGTGGCTGTGTCTCTTGGAGCTACCTTGATGTCCTACAAGAAAGTACTTGAAGAAGAAGGTGCAAGCTGGTCTTACCTGGATGCAACTCCGGCAAGCTGCGTGAAGTACGCCCTCGACAAGATATTCCCGGACAGGAGGTGCGACGTGGTCATCAGCGGCATAAACCATGGTACCAATACTGCCACCGCGACGAACTATTCCGGTACCCTCGGAGCCGCCGAGGAAGCTGCCATCAACGGCATCCCCGCTATCGGAGTCTCCCTCTGCGAGTTCGGCGACGATCCTGATTTTTCAAAGGTCAAGGAATATTTTCCCGCCATATTCGAAAGGATAATGTCCAATCTTCCTGAGAGGAAGGGTATCTCGTACAACATCAATTTTCCTCCGTCCGGAGTCCAGATCAAGGGAGTCCGCGTGTGCCATCAGGGCAAGGGATTCTGGATCGAGGAACTCGAGCCATGGAACGGCGCCATGCCCCTGGAGGGAGTGGAGGAAGGCGAGAAGATGTTTGTCATGCGAGGGAGATTCATTGACGACACCCCTGAGGACGACCGCCTGGCTGACCATCATGCAGTCCAGGACGGCTACGTGTCCATCGCCCCTCAGACTTTCATAAGGACTGACTTCGAGGAGGTGGACCGTCTCAACGGTTTCATGAACAGCGATTTCTGATGCCCAGGTACTACATCATAGCAGGCGAGGCATCGGGGGACCTTCACGGATCCAACCTGATGAAGGGAATATATTCAGAAGACCCTGACGCCGAGATCCGTTTTTGGGGCGGAGCTATGATGGCTTCAGTCCGTCCCGAAAAGGGAGGGCTGGTCGAAGACTATCGCGAAGGAGCCGTCATCGGCTTCACCCAGGTCCTCCTGCATCCTCGTAAATTCGCCCGCCGCCTGTCCGGATGCGTCTCCGACATAATCGACTGGAAACCGGACGTGGTCATACTGATCGATTATCCGGGATTCAATTTCCGCGTCGCTGAGGCAGCCCACAAGGCCGGTTTCAAGGTTTTCTATTACATCGCCCCGAAGGTCTGGGCCTCCCGCGAAGGCAGGATCAAGAAGCTGAAGGCTTATGTGGACAAGCTGTTCATAGTCTTTCCATTCGAGATTCCTTATTTCACCAGTAAGGGTGTCGACTTTGTCTACAAAGGCAATCCTCTTGTCGATGCTGTGGACAATTCGGTGGCCCTTTCGGAGTCGAGGGAGGAATTCCTTTCGAGGTCAGGGCTTCCTGACAGGCCTATGATAGCCTTGCTGGCCGGCTCCAGGACGGGAGAGATAAGTTCCATGATGCCTACCTTCATGGAATTCGCTGACAGGATGCACGCCCTTAGGGACTATTCGGATTACCTTTTTGTCGTGGCGGCGGCACCTTCAAGGAGCGAGGACGATTACCTCAAGTACATCGGGGACAGGGAATATGTGAAAGTCGTGTCCGGGATGAGCTATTCGGTGATGCGCCAGAGCAGGGCTGCCGTGGTGAATTCCGGGACCGCTTCGCTCGAATGCGCCCTCATCGGCACTCCCCAGGTGGTGGCCTACAGGACCGCTGCCGTCAATTACATGATCGCTAGGAGCATAATCAAGGTGCGTTTCATCAGTCTCGGGAATCTTATTCTTGGCAGGCGTTGCTTCTGTGAACTGCTTCAGGATTATTTCACCCCTGACAATGTCCTGTTCGAGGTTAGAAGGCTCCTCGATGACGAGTACTACCGGAAGGAGATGCAGGACGGATACTCGCAGATCCGCTCTTCCCTCGGCGGCTCCGGCGCTTCCGCCGCTGTCGCACGCGCAATGATAGAAGAATTGAACAATAATCGATGAATATGAAAAAGTTTCTTTTACTGGTTTTAGGCATCATGGCCGGAGTCTCTCTGTTCTCCCAGACTTCAGCCCTGCCCAAGGAGGTTTTCGTGGAAGGCGGCTCCCACCATGTCCAGGGTATCGTCTGCGACAAGGATGCAGGACGGATGTATTTCTCCTTCACCGACACCTTCATCGTAACTGACATGCAGGGCAAGGTGCTTGGTTCTGTCAACCGTATCCAGGGTCATCTGGGTGCCATGACTTTCGACAGTGCCTCCAGGACGGTCTATGCTTCGCTCGAATGCAAGGACGACGTGATCGGCCAGGTTCTCTCCGATTTCGCCAAGGGCAGGTCGATGTTCTACATTGCGATAATCGACGTGGACAAGGTCAACAAGATCGGAATGGACTCAGAGAACAATGAGGCTTTCAAAATCGTCTGTGTCAAGGATGCTACGAAGGACTATCACGCAAAGGTCAAGGGCCAGGACGGAACGGAACTTGAACATAAGTACGGCTGCTCCGGAATCGACGGCGTGGCCATAGCTCCGAAGATTGGTAAGAAGAAGGGAAGGAACTATCTCTATGTCGCCTACGGAATCTACAAGGATGAGGACCGCCAGGACAATGACTGCCAGGTTCTGCTCCGCTACAACATGAAGAAGCTTGCGAAATACGCCGGGACGGTCAAGTTCGGTGAGTTCTATTCAAAGGGCCCTTCCAAGCCTCTCGACAAGTATTTCGTTTTCACCGGCAACACCAACTGGGGAGTCCAGAACATGGCTTACGACCCTTCCCTGAAGAAGATGTTCATGTTCGTGTACAAGGGTTCGAAGCCTTCCTTCCCCAATTACGACACCTACACCTTCGACATCGCTTCCAAGCCGGTCAAGAAACTCGTGGACGGAGTCTCCTATGACAAGAAGAAGCATCCGATGATCGGTTCTCCCGAAAAACCTGTGGGCGGAGTACGGTTCAAGTATGGCTCAACGGGTGTTTCTCCGCTCGGCGACGGACTGTTCTATATTTCTGAAAACGGAAGGAATCCCGAGACAGGCCTGCAGAACTGCAATGCCAGGCTTTACAAGTGGGATGGTATGGCTTTCTCAGCGGTTTCGGATTAATCAGTACGCATCACGCTAAGATCCACTTCACCCGGCACGCCTTTCACAACGGCCCTGTCGGTGAACTGCCACCAGGTCCAGCCCTCATAGGCTGGACTGTCTTTTTCGTAGTGGGCGACCCAGATGGGGTAGTTGCCGACTATTTCCTTGTCCAGATAATCCTTTATGAAAGAAGAACTTGCGTAAATGATCGGTTTCTTGCCATAGCGTTTCTCCACTGTCTTGAGCCACTGCTTGGCCCTGGTGTTCAACAGCTCTCTGGAGCAGCCGAGGTGGATCGTCTCTATGTCCAGTACGGGTGGCAGGTCCTTGAAACGCAGGTCTCCGACGGTACTTATGAAATTGCGGGCCTGGATCTCTCCGTCCTTTGAACTGCGGAAAAAATGGTAGGCTCCACGGCGGAGATCGGTCTTGCCGGCGGCCTTCCAGTTCTCCTTGAAATCCTTGTCCTTGAAGGAAGCACCTTCAGTAGCCTTGATGAACACGAAACTGACGGGCTTGATCTCGGCAGCTATGTAGGGATCCCGGACCGTCCTTCTCTTGGAGTCTGTCATTACGAAAAGGGAGTCCCAGACTATCTTCCCCTCGTTGTTGTGGGAGATGTCGATTCCGTACCTCCAGGTGCCTGGAGGCACCTTCGCACCCCTTTCAGCATCACTCCTGAAGTCCCATCTGTGGAAGGCAAGAAACAGAGCCAGCAGGATGAGCGCTGCAGCGCCCACGGCGGCCCAAGGCGACACCTTGATTTTCTTCTTCCGTATCTTTCTTCGGGCAGCTGGCATAATCTTTTTCAAAAGCCTGCAAAAGTAGTTATTTTTTATTACATTTGCGTTTGTCCAATCTAGTGAAATGTTGATCAATATGGAATTGAAAGGAACAAAGACAGAGCAGAATCTTCAGACTGCTTTTGCCGGTGAGAGCCAGGCTCACACCAAGTATCTCTATTATGCCTCCAGAGCCAAGAAGGACGGTTATGTCCAGATCAGCAAGCTCTTCGAGGAGACTGCAAAGAATGAAAAGGAACATGCCAAGATATGGTTCAAGCTTCTTCATGGTGGTTCAGTCCCTGCGACTGAAGTGAACCTTGCAGATGCCGCTGACGGAGAAAACTACGAGTGGACCGACATGTACTCCGGTTTCGCCGCCACAGCCAGGGAAGAGGGCTTCGCCGAGATAGCCGATCTTTTCGAAGGTGTAGCCGCCATCGAGAAGGCTCATGAGGAGCGCTACAGGAAGCTCCTTGGCAAGGTTAAGGAAGCCGTCGTCTTCACCCGCGACGAGGATGCTATCTGGGAATGCTCCAATTGCGGTCACATTGTCATCGGAAAGAAGGCTCCCGAGGTCTGCCCCGTCTGCAACCATCCCCAGAGCTATTTCCAGGTAAAGGCTGAAAATTATTAATCTTATTCCAAGTAATATGAAAAAGAGCTTATTGATCGTCGCTTTCGCGGCAATGCTGATCCCCACAGCATCTTTTGCACAGCAGCCTAGGCCTCAGGCAGCTGAGCCTGAGTACAAATTCACCGTAGTTAAGGAGAACCCTATCACTTCGGTCAAGAACCAGAACAGCTCCGGTACTTGCTGGTGCTTCTCAACCATCTCCTTCCTCGAGTCCGAGGTCATCAGGATCAAGGGCATCAAGGATGCAGCCCAGTATCCTGATCTCTCCGAGATGTTCGTCGTCGGCCAGTCCTACAAGGACAGGGCAGAGAAGTATGTCCGTCTGAACGGTAACCTTACTTTCGGCGCCGGTTCCGAGGCTGATGATGTCCTCGATGTCATCAGGGACTATGGTATAGTTCCTCAGGCTGCAATGCCCGGAAAGCAGGCCCTCCCCGTACACGGTGAGATCGACGCTGTCACCAAGGCTTATGTCGAGGCTATTGCCAAGAAGCCCAACAGGGGCGCTCTCTCCGAGAACTGGAAGGGCGGTTTCGACGCTATCGTCGACAACTTCCTCGGCGTTCCTCCGACTACTTTTGAAGTCAACGGAAAGACCTTCACTCCTGCATCCTACAGGGATGAACTCGGTATTGTCCCCGATGACTATGTGACCATCACTTCCTTCACACATCATCCGTTCTACACCAAGTTCGCCATCGAGGTTTGCGATAACTGGAGGTGGGATACCGCTTACAACGTCCCTATCGACGAGTTCATGCAGATCCTCAAGACCGCTGTCGAGAATGGTTACACTGCAGCATGGGGCTCTGACGTTTCCGAGAGAGGTTTCTCCAGGACAGGTGTCGCCCGTCTTATTGATGCCGCTGCAGCTATTCCTCAGACCGACCAGCAGCGTCTTACCGGTAACGGCCCCGCCGCTGCCCAGAGGCCTTCAGTCACGATCCCCAAGGAGATCGTTCCCACTCAGGAATATCGCCAGAAGGGCTTCGACGAGCAGACTACCACCGATGACCATGGCATGCACATCTTCGGTATCGCCAAGGATCAGGAGGGAACCCTTTACTACATGGTGAAGAACTCCTGGGGTGAGAGCGGCAACTACAAGGGTATCTACTATTGCTCAGAGAACTTTGTCGCCGGCAAGTCCATCGACATCGTCGTCCATAAGGACGCCCTCTCCAAGGACATGAAGAAGAAGCTTGGCATCAAGTAAATGAGCATCAGGAAGCACATTCCAGACTCTATCACCTCCATGAACCTCCTTTGCGGGGTCATGGGGGTGATTCTCACTATGGACGGACGGCCTGACCTAGGGTTCGTCTTGATGATCTGCGGAGCCGTTTTCGACTTCTTCGACGGCCTTGCGGCAAGGCTTCTGAAGGCTTCTTCCGGAATCGGCAAGGAACTCGATTCACTTGCTGACATGGTCAGTTTCGGAGTACTTCCGTCTCTCCTGCTTTTCAATCTGGGCAACTCTGCATGGGGCGTCTTGAGGTATATCCCTTTATTAATAGCTGTCTTTTCCGCTCTAAGGCTTGCCAAGTTCAACCTTGACGAGAGACAGCATCACGGGTTCATAGGGCTTCCTACACCGGCCTCTGCCATGATCTGCGGATCCCTGGCCTATTATGTCAATTCAGCACCGGAGAGCCTTCTTTCCTCCTGGTGCCAGGAACCTGTGCTGATCCCTGTCCTAGCTGTGGCTCTATGTGCCCTTCTGGTCTCCGAGATCCCGATGTTCTCCATGAAATTCGGAGGCGGCAACAAAGCTTCGAGGTCTGATGTGGCGAAGCGGATTGCTTTCATAGTAGTCTGCGTCATCGCCTTGGTGGCCGTGCTAGTCACAAAGTCTTCCTGGGCACTCGCTGTCCTTGCAGCTTTCGTCGGCTACATCGTCATCAACCTGGTTTTCGCCCTCATTCCTGATTCACATCTGTCATCCTGAACGAAGTGAAGGATCTGCATAGAACAATCCTCTATGTCCACGGCATGGGCGGTGGAGGGGACAGCCGTATCCCTTCCATCCTGAAAGACGTCCTCGGCCCGGGTTTCGAGGTCGTCATCAGGACTTACAGCTTCGACCCGGAAACTGCCAGGGAGCAGATTACTTCCTGGGTTGCTGAAAAGTCTCCTGACCTTGTGATAGGGGAGAGCCTGGGCGCTACCCATGCCATTGCAGTGAAGGGAGTCCCGCATCTTTTCGTGTCACCTTCCCTCAACGCTCCATTGTTTTTCAGGGTTCTGGCTGCTTTGGCAGTGATCCCTGGTGTGACGCGTTTCTTCGACTGGTACTACAAGCCGAAGGAGGGAGACCGCCAGAGCCTCCATTTCAGCCGTGACATACTTCTAAAGTGGATAGGTGTCAGGGAGGAAGCCCTGCTTAACACGCCCAGGAATGGAAGCCAGGATTATTTCCACGCCTTCTTCGGTACCCGTGACAAGTTCCGCAGGAGCGGAGTCGTGCTTGTACGCACCTGGAAGAAGTATTTCGGTGAGGGGAGCTGGACGATCTACGAGGGAACTCACTTCATGGAAGAAGAGTACATCCGGAGCCTGCTGGTCCCGGCCATTCTTTCTTTGTTGAAATGATTTTACTACCTTTGCGTTGTCAATAAAACAATTGTAGTGAAAAGGTTCTTGCCCATATTCCTGGCTTTCGTCTTTCTGGCGCTCTCTTGCAACCGGAGAGTCGTGAATCATTATGACAGCATCCCTTTCGTGGACGACCTGCTTAATGACTCCCTCCCTGCATTGCAGAAACTTGCCGCAGCAGCAGGTAAGTCCGACGGCCCCATATTCCTTGTAGGTGATCCGATTCACTGCCTTTCGGTCAGCGAGAAGATGATGGTCGTCGATGATTTCGACAATGTAGATGCCAGGAAACTGCAGGACGGCCTTCCTGATTTCGCCGGCGAGACGATCGTCTCCCTTCTGGATTTCGTGAATTCCCCTTATGACTCCCTCTTCGTCGGGGAGGAGGGAAAACTTGCCATGCGTGAGGTGGCTGTCAGGAATGCTCTTGCTGCGATCGATTCATCTGTCCACTGCAAGATTCTCATCCTCTGTTCGCCCGAACTCGCTGAGAATGGAGGCGATGATGTGAGCAACTTCTTCGAAGAGATCGGCTGCGACATCCCTGTCATCTATTCCACTGACACAACCTTCTCATTCACTGAAGCCTGTTTCAGGATCATGAGGGATAAGAAGCTTTTCACACACAAGATAGCCTATCCGGCTGCCAACCTGCTGATGACGGTCTCCAGTGCCTCGACGCCTCCTTATAAGATCGTCAGTTTCGAAGACAAGCTTGTCCCCGAATATTTCGCCGACACAGTTGGGGTCTTCGCTCCGAACACTTTCGTCTCATATGTACAAAATAAGCATAAGCCCTGAAGAAATAGAGAAACTCGAACCAGCCTCCTTCCCAGGCAAGATCAAGGTTATTGACAGTTTGGGCCTGGAATATCTGAAGGCTGTAAGGTACCTTAAGAGACAAAAGATCCTTGGTTTTGACACTGAGTCGAGACCTTGTTTTTCGCCTGGGCAGCCCCATTACGGGGTCTCCCTTCTCCAGCTTTCCGGAGCCGAGAGGGCTTTTCTGTTCAGGATCAAGCTGATGGGCGACATCCCCAAGGCTCTCCGGGCCATCCTGTCCGACGAAAGAATCCTGAAAATCGGTGCGGCGGTCAATGACGACGTGCGTGGCCTTGAAAAGCATCATGATTTCGTGCCAAAGGGGTTCATCGACCTCCAGAAGATGGTCTGGGAATATGGAATCAAGGACAAGGCGGTGAAGAAGATGGCCGCCATCATCATGGGAATCCGTATCTCCAAGACTCAGCAGCTTTCCAACTGGGAGGCCGAGACCCTTTCGGAAGCGCAGCAGGCTTATGCCGCCACTGACGCCTGGGTCTGCAGGCAGATGTATCTTAAGCTTCTGTCTTCGGAGAAACATCCGCTGACTCCGGAGCAGATGCTCCCCAATCCTCCCAAAAACGCTGAGAAGAATGACAAAGATCATATTAAAGAAGGGTAGGGAAGACTCCCTCCGTCGTTTCCATCCTTGGGTTTTCTCCGGAGCCATCGCTCAGATCGTGGGAGAACCGGCAGAAGGTGATGTCGTCGGTGTCTTCGCCCACGACGGTTCTTTCCTTGCCTATGGCCATTACCAGATCGGATCGATTGCGGTAAGGATCCTGAGTTTCTCAGGCGAAGATGTGCTTGGACCGGATTTCTGGCAGGCTATGATATCCAGGGCTTATAGGGTACGTCAGGCTGCCGGACTCACTTCCGGACCTCTCACCAATTGCTTCCGTCTGGTTCACGGTGAAGGAGACGGACTTCCCGGCCTCATCCTCGACTGGTACGACGGAGTCTGCGTCATGCAGGCCCATTCAGTCGGTATGTTCAGGGCCAAGGCTTCGATCTGCGAGGCTTTGAAGACGGTTTTCGGTTCTTCGCTCAAGGCAGTCTACGACAAGAGTTCCGGAACGGCTCCTTTCAAGGCCGGATTGGATCTTATCGACGGCTACATCTACAAGGCGGAGGGTTTCTCCGATGACGAGCAGGTTGTCCTGGAGAACGGCAACAAGTTCTTTGTCAATTGGACTGAAGGCCAGAAGACCGGCTTCTTCCTTGATCAGAGGGAGAACAGGGCTCTCGTAGGCAGATATTCAAAGGGAAGAAATGTCCTGAACCTTTTCTGCTACACCGGAGGCTTCTCCATCTATGCTCTCAATAACGGGGCCGTTCATGTCGATTCAGTAGACAGCTCCAAGAAGGCGGTGGAGATGGTCTCCAGGAATATGGTTTTGAACGGCTTTGATGCCTGGATGCATGGAGACATATGCGCGGATGCCATGGACTTTCTCCGTGATGTCCCGGAAGACAAGTACGACCTTATGATCGTCGATCCGCCGGCATTCGCCAAGCATCGCGGGGCTTTAAGCAACGCCCTGAGGGCTTACCAGAGGCTCAATGCGGCCGCGATTTCCAAGGTGGCTCCCGGTGGACTGGTGTTTACCTTCAGCTGTTCCCAGGTCGTGGACAAGGAGGCATTCGCCCTCGCTGTCTTCTCGGCAGCCGCCCAGACCGGCCGTTCCGTACGGATCCTCGACCGGCTCAACCAGCCCGCCGACCATGCCGTAAACATTTACCATCCCGAAGGCGAGTACCTCAAGGGCCTGTTGCTTTACGTGGAATAGTAATCGGCGAGAGTACCCCCAGTCGGAACGGAGAGACGCAGAGAGTTTGTGGGGAACGCCCCTCAATGAATAATAAGAAAAAGCGGCAGGATTGCCGCTTTTTCTTTTGAGGTGCCTAGCGGAATCGAACCGCTGTCCCAGGTTTTGCAGACCTGTGCCTAACCGCTCGGCCAAAGCACCAAGATGGACTGCAAAGATAGCCAAAAAATCTTTCTCCGCAAATTATTATTCCATGCTTGATTTTTGAATACTGTTTGAGAAGTCTATCATGTCTTGCTGGTAGCGCCTTATCACACGTGAAAGATCAGCAGTTGAAGCTTCTTCGAATTCCTGTCGTAATGAAGGATACTTTGCTGACCAGTTCTCTATCATTTCACCGTGAATTCTCATGGTACCTTCTACACATTTAGCGTATTCCTCAAGGATAATTGGCTGATTGTCCATAGTGATAATTGTATATGAAGAATACAGCATTTTGAAGCAGCTGTCTGAAATGCCTATTGGCCATCGACTCTAGAACTTTTCCAAGGGAATACACATCTGCTCGAACATCGGCAGCGACACCATCTTCGAATTGCTCCGGTGCTGAGAATGAGGGAGTACCACCATTAAGCGGAGTATAACTGTATTGACTTGCGAAGCCAAGATCCACAAGTTTCGGATGAACACCCTGACGGGTTATGATTATATTCTCTGGCTTTATGTCGGAATGGATAATCCCGAGGGAATGGAGATAGGAGACTGCGTCTGACAGCTCTCCGAATACCCTTCGGATCTCATCCTTAGTTAATGGAGCGTTCGATTTGACATATTCAGAAAGCGTCTCACCTTCAATGTATTCCTCCAATAGATAGGGCCCTTCATCATCCTCTCCTTTGGAATAGTACCTTACTATCCCTGGATGGTCAAGATGAATGCCAAGATCAAACTCTTTCTCAAGAGCCGCCCTGGCGATCGGATCGAACCTTTTATCCAGCCTCAACCGCTTGACCAAGAACCATTTCCCCCATTGCTGGAACTTGAAGGTCTCACAAGTTGCACCGCTTGACACCGGCTCCATGGCAAGTGAGTCTAGTGTCCTGTCTGTGGAAGTAAACTCTGAGGTTTCGCTCATATTCAAAGGATTATTATTGATGATATTCCTCCTGTCTTTCCGGCCGTGAACTGTCCGAGATCTTTTCCGTCTCTGACAACATCTGAGCAGATCATGGGATATCCTTCGCAGATGGAGTCAAGACATACAATGTCCCCGATCTTGAGCTTACTATTCTCACTTTCAGTGACTTCGAATTCGTTACAGCCGATGTGAGACAAAACGACTCTTCTTCCAGGGTTGTATCGAATCTCGATTCTCGCCCCTTGGGCAAGTCCTGCCGCAGTTATTGTCTTTCTGGAGGAACCGAATTGAGAATCGCCTTTCTCGTTTATACTCTTAGAGTAAGAATCCCAGTCTTTGTGGCCTAGGTATCTGCCTAAGATGTCGAGAGTCGAGCGCCTTGGTTCAACTTCTCCTTCTATGGTTCCGAATAGCCGCTTCAGTGTGTTGACTGACACAGGAGCCCCGGTCTTTTGGGCAATATCAAGCGACAGCGCCTCGAAATCAGTCGCATAACGCGCCTCACCTCCAAAGGTGTCCTCGATGTCTTTGCGGGTTATTGATGACAGTATCATGATCTTTTATGGCGAATAAATAGCTTTCAGATTGAGACTTCAATCCTTAGTGTCCCACCTAAACCGACCTCAACGATATCTCGTAGAGTTTTAATAGTCAGATTACTTCCATCGTTTTCGATTCTCGAGATGAACTCCCTCTTTCTGCCAATGCGTTCAGCGAGATCTTGTTGTGTGAGGTCAAGTTTCAACCTCGAGTTACGAATCTGATATCCGATCATCAGGTCGGACAGTTCCTTCTCGTACTTCTCCCGGGCTTTCGATCCCCTTGGACCAATATATTTGTCCTCAATCTCAGAAAGCGTTTTTACATTCATGATCTATAACTTCTTGTTATTCTTTTCTTTAAAATACTCTCTCATCAGTCTTGTGTTCTTTCGTATCATCTCAGCAGGCGTCTTGGTCGTCTTTTTCTGGAATCCGCTAAGAAGGATGACCATTTTCCCTGAATCAAAAAAGCAGAACACACGGAATATGTTTCCTCCGAATATGACTCTGATCTCGTATAAGCCTTCCGTGCCCTCAATATGTTTGAGATGGTTGGAAGGAATCATTTCGACTTCCTCGATAACTTTCAAAAATTGCAAGATCTTTCTTTGTACTTTCGGTGGTTGGGTATTAAGGAAGTTTTCAAAATAGTCTTTATAGACTATAATGGTTCTATACTTCCCCATAGCGCAAATGTAATTTAAAAGTTCCGAATTTACAAGAAATAATCACTTTATCGTGATTAATAAAATGGCCCAGGGGTATGAGATTGGAATAGGCCTCCCAAATTAATAGAGAGAAACTACTAGATGTGAAGAAGTTAAACATAGCGTAATAGTTTATAATAATGGTAAATGGGTTTTGAGCAAGCGGTAATGCTCAGAACTGTCATCAAATATAGCATCATTCTCGGAAGAAGACAATGAGATGGCCTATTATTCTAGGACTGGTTTAATAACATGTCATTCTCATCGGCTCTATGAGAACAGTGTTCCTATCCGCCGGGCTGCCCCCGTATAGTTTTTTAGGGTCTTTATGTAGCGTAGACACGCATTCTACCCTCTCGGTACTTACTGGACTCATTACTTCAGGGCCTATGTCCAAGTTTTTCGGGACACCCAAGCCGTTTTAAGCCCCTTTTTTATAGATGTTATGTAATGCTTTATCAATCAGAATGTTAATTGTTTTAATGGTAGAGATTTCATGACCATTAATACAATTAACTTTTTATGGCTCAGAGTCTTACGTAACAGCCTTTCGGAGTCGCACGGAGTCACACAGAGGGACTGTACCTTTCTTCGGGCTTTACCGAAGGTATTATTTGCTTGTGCCAGCCCACGTCGTGTAACCGGCGCCGGGGATGCGGTTGCCGACAGCGTAGTAGGGGATGGCGGTGAAGACCACTTCTCCGTTCCGGAGTCCGGCTATGGTGCCTATGCCTCCCAGGATGTCATCACGCCACCTAAGTTCAAGCATGATGTCGGGACTGATTATTCCGTCAAACCCTTCGTTGTCGATGCTTTCCAGGCAGTAGACAAGAGGGCCGCAGGCAAGGGCGGTCTTGCCTCTAAGCTGTACAACATCCGGGTGGGCGGTTACCATCCTCGGATTCATCGGGAGATTCTACAAGGTTCATCCGGCAAATGGGTAGATAGGGTCATGTAAGGAGAGCAGTTTGAGCTCGAAGAACTTGTCATCCCGATAGCCATAGGCTTTCCTCTTGAGGACCTTGATTTTGTTGTTGATTCCTTCGAGTTTTCCTGTAGTGATAGAGAAGTCATACCAAGCGAGGATGCCGGCGCGGTGTTTCTCCACTGTCTCGGCCATCTTCCTCAAGAGCCTTACCTTCGTCGCCTTAGCTTGGGCAATCCACTCGTCGATGAGTAGTTCTGCTTCCGGTTTTATGGCACGTTTCCATATCTCGTGAAGGCTTTCCTTCAGGTAGTAAGCCTTCATCAGCGGCTTATTCATCTGCAGAGCCTCTTCGAGTTTGGCCAGCGCTTTCTCTGAGTTCTTCAGTCGTTCACCGCTCATAAGAAGCAACCAGCGAGTCCCTTTGATGAAGTCCTTATCCTCGTCCTTAGCGCGCGCATAAGCATTCCGCCTGATCTGATCCAACGTATCGTTCATAAGTTTGATGACATGGAAGTGGTCATATACCTGTACTGCATCAGGGAGATTCTCCTTGACGGCAGAGATGTATGCTGCAGACAGGTCGGTGGCTACGGCCTCTATCTTTGCACCGCTCTTTTTCAGCCGTTTCCAGAACTTCTTCAACGAGTCTGATCCTTTGCCTTCACCAACGTACATGATCTGGCCGTTGTCCAAATTCACCACGATGGTCTTGTACACGTGCCCTTTCTGGACAGCGAACTCATCTATGCCGATGTGTTTCAGCCCGCTGAGATCCGGACAGTTGTACCGGCGATACAGATACCGTTTCTGGATGTCCTTCACCGTATCCCAGGATACCCGAACAAAGGTCGCGACATCCTTGATTGTCATCGCTGAAGACAACTCACAGACATACCGTTCGAACTTATGGGTATACCGACGCTTGCCGGTAGCAAAGTGGATAGGCTCATCCAGCACTTTGCCACAGTCTTTGCATTTGAGGCGGAATACGGTCTTTACCAACACGATTGGCTTGGAGCCAATGGGAACACAGCGGAACTCCCGCACAGTCTTCCCGTCATGCACGACATGGCGGTTGCCACAATGCGCACAACGAAGTTTATCCTCCCGAGTTTTGATTTCAAGCTTAATCATGTTATCTTCGTATCGTGTTCTGGTGCACTCCTGGTCTCGCAGACCCAGTGCCTGGTACATAAAGCTGGTATGCATGTTATCCTTGATTGGTGGTACTTTCAAAGATAAACATTCGCCAGCTTTTTCTGGCTATCTACCTATCAACATCTACCCATTTGCCGGATGAACCTTCTACAAGGCATCCTGAATTGTACACGTCATGCTGCCAGCGGAGCTGGCCACCGTTCTTGCCCCATCTCTTGTCGTTGCGGTTGAGCTGGGTGTAGGTGTTGATGTAGCCGGTGGGCTCATTGTCCTGGGCGGCAATGATGTGGGTGATCACCGTGTCGAGCCTCTTCTCGAGCCTTTCATCAGGATAGAGGACCAGCAGGTCCGAGATCCCCCTGATGGACTCGTAGGTGAGTCCGTCGTACCATGGCGGGCCTGCGTGCCAGCCGATGTCTCGCTTTCCGGCAGCGACAGAATCGAAGTTTGCGAATATCCCGTCCTTCACGAACTTGTCTAGGACGTCATTGGCCGTTACGCTGGCCCACTGGGCCATCTTAGGCCCCCAGAAGCCTCCGTCAAGGCAGACATTCTGCAATGGAGTTACTCCAAGGGCTCCTTTCGGGGAATCCCCTCCGGAACAGGAAGTTAGGAATATGGCGACCAAAACTGCCGCAAGGAAGGATTTGTTCATGATGCTCGGTTGTGATTAAGGAGGTTAAACAAATATACGAAAATGAGCCGTTTTTTATTATCTTTGACATATAATTGCAAATCAACTGAAATGAAAAGGTTATTCCTAGTTTTGGCGGCGGCAGTCGTCTCGCTTACCGCGTTTTCACAGAAGAAAGTTGTAATGGAGCCATGGCAGGATCCCAATGTGTTCGAGGAGAACAGGATGCCGATGAGGGCCACTTTCGTCACCGACCAGCAGAAGACCCTGTCCCTTAACGGGATTTGGAAGTTCAACTGGAACAGCACGATTGAGGGCCGCACCAAGGGTTTCGAAGTTCCTGGCTATGACGATTCCTCGTGGGGGACCATGCCGGTCCCTGGAATGTGGGAACTTAACGGCTACGGCGATCCTTTGTATGTCAACATCGGCTACGCCTGGCGCGGGCATTACGAGAACAACCCGCCTTATCCGGCAACTGAGCATAACTATGTCGGCCAGTACCGCAGGACCTTCAACGTGGGCAGTGACTGGATCGGAAAGCAGATCTGCCTGTTCATAGGATCCGCTACTTCTAATGTCAGGGTCTGGGTCAATGGCAAGATGGTGGGTTACAGCGAGGACAGCAAGCTGGAAGCCCGGTTCGACATTACAAAGTATGTCAAACCGGGAGAAAACCTCATAGCCCTTGAAATCTTTCGCTGGTGCGACGGCAGCTATCTTGAGGACCAGGATTTCTGGCGTTTTACAGGTATTGGCCGTGATGTCTTCGTCTACACCAGGGAAAAGGAGAGACTGGAAGATGTCAACATTGTTGCCGGCATGGACGGACGCTTCAACATCAAGGCGGAGGTCACTTCCGGAATCAACAGGGTAAGATATGAGATCCTTGACAAGACCGGCCGCAAGGTGGCTTCCGGAGAGGCTGCCCCTTCCAAGAAAGTAGTTTCCTGCTCAGGCACGGTTGCCAACCCTTCTCTTTGGAGTGCCGAGATCCCTAACCTCTACACCCTCAAGGTGACTGCTTTCAACAAGAAGGGGGTCGTTGAGACCACTTCCATTGATTTCGGCTTCAGGACGGTGGAGATCAAGAATTCCCAGCTTCTGGTCAACGGCTGTCCCGTACTGATCAAGGGTGCTGACAGGCATGAGTTGAATGCCGACAAGGGCTACGTCCTTTCTGTCGAGGACATGATCAAGGACATTCGCATCATGAAGGAGCTGAACATCAACGCTGTCCGTACCAGCCACTATCCCAATGACCCTATGTGGTACGCCCTCTGCGACAAGTATGGAATCTATGTCGTGGATGAGGGTAACATCGAGTCTCACGGTATGGGCTACGGGGAGAAGACGCTTGCCAAGAGGGAGGACTTCAAGGCCGCCCATCTCGTCAGGGACAGGAGGATGGTCCTCAGGGATTTCAACCATCCGAGCGTGATCATCTGGAGCCTTGGCAACGAGGCCGGCAACGGCGACAACTTCCGCGCATCTTACGATTGGATCAAGGCCTACGATCCTTCCAGGCCGGTCCAGTATGAGAGGGCCATGGACGACAGGAACACCGACATCATGTGCCCCATGTACGCAACTCCCGAATGGTGCGTCAATTATCTGACGAACAATCCTTCCAGGCCGCTGATCCAGTGTGAATATGCCCACGCCATGGGCAATTCCATGGGCAATTTCAAGGAATATTGGGACCTCATCAGGAAGTATCCCAATTATCAGGGAGGTTTCATCTGGGATTTCGTCGACCAGGCAGTTCGCTGGCCTTCAAAGGACGGGACTGACCATATCTTCGCTTTCGGAGGTGATTTCAATGAATATGATGCTTCGGACGGCTCTTTCAACTGCAACGGAGTAATAGCAGCCGACAGGACCCTCCATCCGCATGCCTACGAGGTACGTTACCAACAGCGTAACATACTCACAACGGCAGTTGATGCAAAGAAGGGCAGGATCAGCGTCTACAACGAGAATTTCTTCAAGGACCTTTCGCAGTACAGGCTCCTTTGGACGGCTGTCGTGGAAGGACAGGCTGTTGCAACAGGTACCGTGGAGACTCTTGATGCAGCTCCTCAGAAGTCGGTTGTGCTCGACCTTCCGGTTCCTTCGATCGACGCTCCGGGCAAGGACATATTCATAAATGTCTCCTACGTCCTGAAGACTCCTGACGGCCTTCTTCCTGCAGGTCATGAAGTGTCTTACGACCAGATAGTTGTCCAGGAAGGCACGCTTGAGCCGTATGCCTCCTGTCCTGCTTCATGCAGTGAGGCGAAGGTCTCCCATGTCGAGACGGCATCCGCACATGTGTTTGCGGGTTCTTATGCCTTTGCCGGAATAAACGCACCGCGTATCTCTGACTGGAAGGTGTCCTTCGACAAGTCGACCGGGTTCCTTACCTCCTTCATCGCCGGCGGTGATGAAATGATGGCTGAACCCCTTATGCCGGAATTCGCCAGGGCCCTGGTCGAGAATGACATGGGTGCGAAGATGCATCAGACCATGGCGGTCTGGAGGTATCCGGAGTTCAAACTCAGGACAATGGATGTTAAGGAGGAGAACGGCGGGTGGCTAGTCGTTGCTGAATATGAGCCTATCGCGAACGGTGCTGCCGTTGTGACTCTGAATTATCTGATCCATCCTGACGGAGCCCTTGAGTGCCGTGAAATAATGAAGGATGCCGGTGGCCTTTCGAAGGCTCCGGATCTTTTCCGCTTCGGAATGAAATTCGCCATGCCCGGGAAATATTCGGTAGTGGATTTCTATGGAAGGGGACCTTGGGAGAATTACTCAGACCGTAATTCTTCGGCCATGACAGGGCATTACGTCCAGACTGTAAATGATCAGTACCACTACGGTTATGTCCGCACCCAGGAGTCCGGCACTCACACCGGAATGAAGTACTTCAGGCTGCTTGACCCTGCCGGTAACGGCCTGGAGATCAGGTCCGATGTGCGTTTCTCAGCCTCAGCCCTTCCTTTCCCGATGAATGTCCTGGATTGTATGGAAAAAGGCACTCCTTCAAGGGAGAACAAGTCCAACACGCAGGTTGGTGAGCCGCGCCATTCCCTTTCCCTGAAGGCTGCTGCTCATGAGAACGACAGGACCGAGGGAGAGACTTATGTCAACTTCGATCTGGTGCAGGCCGGAGTGGGTGGAATCAACTCCTGGGGAAGGCTTCCTCTCGAGCAGTACAGGATAAAAGCAGAGGAAAGATATTTTTACTACATTATTCGACCAATTAGCAATTAATTAATTAATTTTGACTATATTTGCGGATGATAGAATATGTTCCGCAGATTGGTTTTCGCGGAAAGTATTGGTTTTGAAGTTATTAAGTTAAATTATAATTTCTGTAGTAATGAAAAAAGTATTCAGTATCGTAGCAATCGCTCTGATGGCAATGTCAGTTGCGTTCGCTCAGGAAAACAACAACCGTGACGAGAACGGAAACATCGTCAGGGGTCCTTATCTCACCAATGAGTTTGGTGACAACTGGTTCATCAGCTTCGGTGCTGGTGCCAACTCTCTCTTCTCGACTCCGGATGTCAAGTTCGGTTTCGGTGGTCTGGCTGTTGAGGCTAACATCGGCAAGTGGTTCACCCCTAGCGTAGGTGCCAGGATCGGTTACCGTGGTATCGACAACTCCTTCAGGGTAAAGTCTGGTTACACCACCATGATCGACAATGGAACCGGTGACTGGGATGCAATGCATTATGCTCATGCAGACCTCCTCTGGAACATCTCCAACGCTCTCAGCGGCTACAAGGAGACTCGTTTCTGGGATGTTATTCCTTATGCTACCGCTGGCTGGCTTGGCTTCAAGAGCCCTTACTACAAAGTTCTCAACGGTGACAACCGTGAGGTTGAGGATGAGTGGACCGTCGGTGCTGGTATCCTGAACAAGTTCCGTATCAGCGACAGGGTTGGTCTCTATGTCGACCTCAGCGCTCTCAGCACCCGTCACGAGGTTCTCGCAATCTCTCCCAGGGCTTCTGTGAACCACATCTTCGCTTTCGTTCCTGCTGCTACCGCCGGTATCTATTTCAACCTTGGCCGTACCAACTGGGATCGTTTCAGCTCTGTTGCTCCGAAGCCGGTTGCCCTTCCTTTCACCGAGGCTGACTACAAGGCTCTCCAGTCCAAGGTCAACGCTCTTGAGACTGACAAGAAGTCTCTCATGGACGAGCTTGAGGCTGCAAAGAACTTCAAACCCGAACCGGTCGTTATCAAGACTGAGGGCAAGAAGCAGGTTGTTCTCTTCTTCGACCTTGCAAAGGACACTCTCAATGCTAACGAGATGGCTCACCTCAAGGCTTTCGCTTCCAAGCTGAAGCCCGACACCAAGCTCACCGTCACTGGTTCTGCTGACTCCGGTACCGGTAACGAGACCATCAACACCAGGCTTGCTACCAACCGTGCCAACCTCGTGGTTGACGTTCTCACCAAGCAGTTCGGAATTCCTAGGGAGAACATCACTGTTGAGCACATGTTCGACCTCTTCGGCAACAATCCTCAGAGCCGTGCCGCTCTCGTTGAGTAATCTGAACCCAACATACTTCAAAAAGGTGGCCCTCCCGGTCACCTTTTTTTGTCCCCCTAACCTTGATGCGGAGAATGAATATATCCCCGGAGGGCTTCGTTCCGCTTCGCTCCACTCCGTACCCTCCCACTGTATCCTTCGCCCTGCCATAGCACGGCTCGTCTCCAGCGGGCCCCTCCCGCTTCCCGTGAGCGCGGGAGCTCACGCCTCCGGGGATATATTCATTCTTCCGCACAACGGAGATAATATGGCGGTATGGTGACTCGCCCCTGGAGGCCTGTCCACCCCCGGACAGGGGCAGGGGGAGGGGCCCGTTGACAGCGAGTTATCGCGAAGCGATGACGAAGATGGCAATGGGAGGGGCCGGAGCGAACGCAGTGAGCGGAGTCCTCCAGGAGTGAGTCACCATTACCGCCAGTTTCGGTTCTGTGGTTGATTGCTGCAGAGAATGAAATAAGGCAGCCGGGAGGGCTGCCTTATTAGAGATTGAATGCTGGATGATCAGGTCTAGTAGCGGTTGAGTGGACGTCCGGCGGTCATGTTGTGGACCTTGTGCCTTACGTTCTCCAGGACTGCCTCGTACTCAGCCTTACCCTCCTCAGTCACCCCATTGACAACATCAGCGTACTTCGCCACTGCGCTCAGCACCGTGTCGATCAGCTCGACTATGTCAACCATGTCTTTCTCGACAAATCCACGGGAAGTGATAGCAGGAGTTCCGATCCTGACACCGGAAGTCTTGAAAGGAGTGCGACTGTCGAAAGGAACCATGTTCTTGTTGAGTGTGATCTCAGCCTTCTCGAGTTCCTTCTCCGCCATCCTTCCGGTCACATCCGGGAACTTGGTCCTAAGGTCGATCAGCATAAGGTGGTTGTCAGTTCCACCGGAAACGACCTTGTAGCCCCTGTTCACGAATTCCTCAGCCATCTTCTTCGCATTCGCCATGACCTGCTTCTGGTACTCGACATATTCAGGCTGCATGGCCTCGTAGAATGCAACTGCCTTGGCGGCAATGACATGCTCGAGAGGACCTCCCTGGACACCCGGGAATACGCTCGAATTGAGGATGGCGCTCATCTTCTTGATCTCGCCCTTAGGAGTCTTGATGCCCCAGGGATTGTCGAAATCCTTACCCATGAGGATGATACCTCCTCGAGGTCCGCGCAGGGTCTTGTGGGTGGTGGAAGTCACGATGTGAGCGTATTTGACAGGGTTCTTGAGAAGACCGGCTGCGATCAGACCGGCAGTGTGTGCCATGTCGATCCACAGGATAGCACCGACCTTGTCGGCAATTGCCCTCATCCTCTCATAGTCCCATTCGCGGGAATAGGCTGAAGCACCTCCGATGATGAGCTTCGGCTTGCATTCGAGAGCGATCTCCTCCATCTTGTCGTAGTCAACCATACCGGTCTCCTCATTCAGGCCGTAAGCAACTGCATGATAGAGGATTCCGGAAGCATTCACGGGTGAACCATGGGTAAGGTGTCCTCCCTGAGAAAGATCGAGACCCATGAAGGTGTCACCGGGCTTCAGGCAGGCCATTGTGACTGCCATGTTGGCCTGTGCTCCGGAGTGGGGCTGGACGTTGGCATATTCAGCATCGTAGATCTTGCAGAGGCGGTCGATTGCGATCTGCTCGATCTGGTCGACAACCTGGCAGCCGCCATAATAGCGCTTGCCGGGGTAACCTTCAGCGTATTTGTTGGTGCAGATCGACCCCATCGCCTCAAGGACGTGGTCGCTCACATAGTTCTCAGATGCAATCAGTTCGAGTCCGGAAGATTGCCTTTCCTTTTCGTTTCTAATCAGATCGAAAATCTGAAGATCCTGTTTCATATTATAATGTAGTTAGATAAATCTCGTTGGTCACGATTAGCAAAGATACGATTAAAAAACCATTTTTACTATATTTGTAAAATACTAATGCCAGGTCCTTAAAAGAACCCTATAAAACAATGCTTTTTAAGAAGTTACTCTATCTTTCGGCACTCTCTATAGCTCTCGCAGCCTGCGGAGATAAAGGCTATATCATAAAAGGTGACATAATCGATCTTGACGAAGGGACGATAAGCCTTCTTGACGTCTACGGCCACACCATTTCTACAACGGAAGTAGTGGACGGAAAGTTTACCCTCAAGGGAAAGGTCGACGTCCCATGCCTTGCCTACATCAACAATGCCCTTGGAGTTGTCTATCCGATAGACATTCCGGTCCTTCTGGAGAATACAGTCATCAATGTGACCGGTGATGCCAGGATCGGACACATCGACATAACCGGAACAAAGGCCAATGAGGACATGGTCGAATTCAAGGTCAGGAAGGATGCCCTGCGCCCTGATGACAATGAAGGTTATCTGAACCTGGTCAAGGAGATGTTCGAAAGGGACAGTGACAATGTCCTTGGAGCCCTGCTGATCTCCAACTTCTACAACCTCGTCAGCGACAAGGAGCTTCTTGGCTATTGTGACAGGCTTTCTCCTGAGTTTCACGATGACCCCATGGTCCTTCACTACAAGAAAGTCTGCCAGGCCAGGGTGGACACTGAACCCGGCAAGAAGTTCAAGGACATCGAGATGAAGGGAACTGACAGCGTTGCAGTCAAGCTCTCCGACGTGGTCTCTGCCCACGAGGCTACCGTCCTCCTCTTCTGGGCCAGCTGGGCCAGGGAGGTTTCCACCGTTCTCCCCGAACTTGTAGCAGGTTGTCTTCCTTACAAGGACAAGGGCCTGACTATGTACACCGTCTCCCTTGACAGCGACATGGAGCGCCTCGCCAAGGCGACTGCCGAATATGGACTCTTCGGGAACTGTTTTGCAGAAGGTACCGAAAAAGGCGACAAGGCGGCAGGGTTGTATGGTTTTGAAGGCCTTCCGAGGATGGTCCTGATAGGCCGGGACGGAACAATCCTAGCGAGGGGAAGGTCTTTTAAAGATGTATCTGAAAAGCTCGGACAATTGTTTTGACTGTAACCATTCGAGATGAAAAAGAAATATCTTGCAATACTCGTCTATGCCGCTATGGCTCTCGTGCTCTTCCTCAAGCTGGATGTTGTGAGGAAGATGTTCGATCTTTCGCTATGGCCGGACATGACTTTCTACACCAATCTAGGATTGCAGCCGGGGGTCCTGCTTCCTGTCCTGGGCAGCATCTTGACACAGATCTCCGGGCTTCCTGTCCTTGGAATAGTCCTGGTGCTGCTCAGCCTTGCATGCCTGGCGCTGCTTATGAAAAAGCTTTGTCCCGGAAGCATGTTGGCATACATCCCGACTGTTGCAGCCTTCCTCTTCATTGCCGGCTTCGACTATTCGCTCTATGTTTTCAGGGCTCAGGGACTCCTTTTCTCCCAGACTCTGGGACTTGTGTCTGCCACCCTCCTTTCCCTGTGGTGGGTCAGGACCAGGAGCAAGACTCTCAGGATACTGATTCCTGTTCTTGTTGCCTTTGCAGGCTATCCTCTCATTGGAGCATATTCATTGGCGGCTCTTCTTGGCATCATTGTCAAGGCCCTGACCGATAAGAAATGGATTCCAGCCATCGTGGCGCTCTGCTCGTGCATACTGGTCCCGCTGTTCTACACCCACTTGGTGTTTACCCACATCGACACTCACTACACCTCCATGGCCGGCCTGCCGTACATGGATTTCGTGGATAATCACCGTCGTTTCATATCTCTTGGTATTGCGATTGCCGCTGCGGCCCTGCTTCCGTCCCTGAGATTCCGCAAGGACGAACCGATCTGGGTGTCTTTCGCAGTCGCTGCCGTCCTTGTCGCTTGTGTGGGAATATTCCCTTATTGGAATCGGAACTTCCATCTGGAGCTGGCAATGCAGCACGCGATAGAGAAAAATGACTGGGACAAGGCTGCCAAACTCTCAGGGAAGTCCGCCCATCCTACCAGGATAATGGTGATGTACAGGAATATAGCCCTTCTGAACAACGGGCAGCTCTGCGACAGGATGTTCTCCTACCCTAATGAATCTGTGGGAATTGACACCCCGGCCCAGATCTCCCAGACCGAGGTCTGCGCCCCGGTTGTCTTCTTCTACAACGGCCTGATCAATTACAGCACCCGTTGGGCATGGGAGATGTCGATGATGTTCCAGCGGACCCTTGAACGCTACAAGTACCAGGCGAAGGTCGCTCTTTTCACCGGACAGGAGAATCCTGAACTGGTCGAGAAGTACCTGAAGATAGTTGGCAGGAATATGTATCAGCGGCGTTGGGTAAGGAAGTACAGGGCCATGCTGCATGACAGGTCCCTCCTCGAAAAGGATCCTGAGTACCTGATGTTCCGCCAGCTGGATGCCTTTGAGGAACTGAAGTACATGAGCAGCGCCGTGGTGGAGAACACCATCCTGAACCATTTCATGCTCCAGGAAGATCCCAAGGGAGTCATGCTTGATGCAAGCCTTGCTGCGGCCATGACTGCTAAGGACATCGATACTTTCTGGTACTATTATGACAGGCTTCTGGAGACAGGCCGGAAGATCCCCGTGCATGTGGGTGAGGCAGCGATACTCTTCGCTTACATAGGCCATAACCAGGCCGAGATCGATGCCGTTGCTAGGGATCTGGGAGGCCAGAATTCTCCGATTGTCAGGAGGTTCATCAATTTCAGCTCGCAGGCGTCAGCCGGTGACATCGAGTCCTGCAAGAAGAATTACGGCGACACTTATTGGTACTACAGCTATTTTGTCAAATCCATCACTACCGATTGACGATGAGACACAGAATCATAGTTTTACTTTCGCTTTCGCTCCTGGTTTTTTCTTGCTCGGTGCCGGACGGTATCCGTGAGGTGGGGGAGGAAGCGGAGATTTTCCCGGACTATAGGGACGTGGTGATCCCTCCGAACATCTCTTCGCTTGACTTCAAGATACTGAACGATGGCAGCCGTTTCATGACTGCCGTTTCCGGAACGAAAGGCGGAGAAATCAAGGTCCGTGGCCGGGATGTCAGGATCCCTTCAAAGAAATGGCAGGCCCTGCTGGATGCCAATAAGGGTTCGGACATAGTCTGGACGGTGAATGTCAAAAGGAAGGGGGAGTGGGTGAAACTCTCTCAGTTCAGCGGGACAGTCGCAGAGGATCCTATCGACGACTATCTTGTCTACCGTCTCCTTGCCCCTTCCTACGAGTTCTACACCGCTTTCTCAATCAGGCAGAGAAAACTATCCACCGGGGAGGATAAAGAAGTGTACAACAACAGGATGCACTACAATCCTAAAGAGCAGCAGTGCATGAACTGCCATCAGTTCCAGAACTACAGGACAGAGAACTGGCAGATGCATGTACGCCAGGTGCTCGGCGGAACTCTCATAGTCACTGGGAATGAGTCAAGGAAGGTGAACCTCAAGACTGATTCTACCATCTCTGCAGGTGTCTATCCGGCCTGGCATCCAACGGACAGGCTGATTGCCTATTCCGTCAACAGGACCAGGCAGTTCTTCCACGAGAAGAACATCCAGAAACTGGAGGTCCAGGATCCCGTCTCCGACCTTATTCTTTACGACATAGACCATAACTCTGTCAGCAGGATCGCTGATGATCCGATGGCATTCGAGACCTTCCCCACATGGGCTCCGGACGGAAAAACACTGTACTATTCTTCAGCCCGCCAGCCCGAGATAGCTACCCTTCCGAGCGACAGCATAGCCATCTGTTTCGACAAGATACGTTATGACCTGATGCGCAAGAGCTTCGATCCTTCAACCAAGACTTTCGGACCAGAGGAACTAGTCTATGATGCGAAGTCCCAGGATTTGAGCGCGATGGAGGCCAGGATCTCTCCTGACGGCCGTTATCTTCTCTTCTCGCTCGGAGGCTACGGAACCTTCCACATCTGGCATAGGGACAGCGATCTATGGGTGATGGATCTTTCCACCGGTGAATCCCGCCCGCTCTCCGAGGCTAACAGCCAGGATGCGGACAGCTTCCACAACTGGTCTTCAAACGGGCGCTGGATAGTGTTCACTTCCAGGCGTGACGACGGCCTTTTCACCCGTGTCTATTTCAGCTATTTCGACCGGGAAGGCAATGCCCATAAACCCTTCATGCTGCCGATGAGGGATCTTTCAGGGCATAAGGACGAAGTCTATTCCTACAATGTCCCCGAGTTCTGCATAGAGCCGGTCAGGCAGTCGGTAAAGGATCTGTCCCGCATGATCGAGCAGGACGCGCTCCAGGCTGAGTTCAAATAGTTCTGTAAGCATCCGATAAAGTACATGTATAAGATTGAAAGTGTAACCGCTACTATCCGGTAGTACCGAGGTAGTAGCGGTTATTATTCGGTAGTGTTGGGTTATTACCGTGTAGTAGTCGGTAGTGCTTGCCAGCTGCCGGGGAGGAGCTCAGAGATGGACCCTTTGTGTGAAGGAAGGCGGATAAGGATGTCCTCCAGCCATTCCCGTGGTTCAATACCGGCAGCCTTGCAAGATGAGAACAGCGAGTAGACAATGGCCGCGCGGACCGCGGCATCGTGATTGCCGGCAAACAGGAAGTTCTTTCGTCCCAAAGCGAGGGGACGGATGGCATTCTCAATGCCGTTGTTGTCGATATTGTACCTGCCATCCAGGACATAGCGGCAGAGGCGAGGAAGAAGCGTATAGGTGTAGACAAGGGCCCTGCCCATCCTGGACTTGGGCGTGAATGCGTTGGCGACGGAGTCCATCCACCTCTCGAACTCCTGGATGATGGGATAGGACTCTTTCTGACGGCGTTCCTTTACATCTTCTGGAGCAAGACCGGCCTCATGCATCTCCTCCTCTATCTTGTATAGCTTGCCGATATAGACAATGGCCTCGCTCGCGTACCTCTTGTTCTCGTCCAAGGCTTCCACGAACTTGCGCCTTACATGGGCCCAACAGCCGATCATCCGCTTGCCGGGCATATTCTCAAAGGATTCATAGACCTCGTAGCCGTCGGTCTGCACGGCTCCACGGTAGCCACCGATGAGCTTGCGCGCGGTGTCGCCGCTACGGGAACCCATGTCATAGTGGAAGTACACGTCCCCGGTGAGCGCGTCGCGCACGGCCCACATGTATCCCTTCACGGCACGGTGCTTCTCGTTGTCGATAACCGGCAACGTGCTCTCATCCACCTGTATATAGTCGCTGGACATGATCTGTTCTCGAAGTTTGTCGTACAGTGGCCGTAGCCTTTCGCAAACCGACGTGAACCAGTCATTGATTGTGGCGTCGTTCAGCAGGACACCCAGCTCCTTATATTTCTGGATTTGCCGGTAGAACGGCAGGTGGTAGATGTACTTGTTTATCAGGATATCCGCCAGAAGGCTCGCGTCTGCCATGCTCTTGGGCCGTATCGTTTCCGGCAGCGGAGCGATCAGGAAAGTCTGCCTGTCCGGTTCTTCAATCTGAAGCTGAGAACGGAGAACGAACTTGTGCCGCACGATGCGCCTGACATACATCTTGGCGGGCTGGATGGCCAGGGTGTCCGTGTTCTCCACTCCGATCTCAACATAGTCAGGGTTGCCATGGACACCTTCGGGATAGATGTGGGTCTCCTCAATAGGCAGATTGCCGGAAAGGATGGGCTTTCGGACCTCTCGTTTGTGGGCCTTCACCTCAATGGCCTTGGCGTTCCGTTCCTCCATCTCTTTCACCTCCGCATCCAGTTTGGCCTGCTCCTCTTCAGACAGGTGCTGGTCGAACAGCGTGGGCTCAAGGACATTGGGATCAAGGGGGAGGTGTTTCTCGCTCATGGAACCGAAGAGCTTCTTGCGGAACCACGCCATCATGGACTGAAGGTTGCTGATGGCGGCCTGCATTTCCTCAGCTTGCGCCAGAAGCCGCGCCTGCTCCGCCAGAAGGGTTTCATTCATGGCGGCAAGCTTGGCGTTTTGTTCACGAAGGCGCTGTATTTCGAGGACCAAGTCTGACATCTTTTTCTCTCGTTACCGGATACAAAGATATGGCCTCTGAGCGACTTCTACAAGCGATTTCGCTATTGCGAATGTCGATTATTTTACTTATCTAAAATAAAGATTCACAGACTCTTAGATAGTATCTTCATCCGCCTTACATAAGGACTGTCAAGCGCTGATTTTACCATCCCTATGACGTTTTCATACGCAAGATGGGTGGATATCACATCCTCACTGCCGGCGGAAGGGATCCGCATTCTGCCCATGTCCAGACGGATGGAGTATAAGACCAACCCTCCCTCTTCCTGCCGGAGAAGTTTCATCATATTCCGGCTGGCATTGGCAAAGATGAACACGTCCCCGCCACGAAGCTTTTCGCACATGGCGTTCGTCACGATACCGCTCAGCCCGTTGAAGCTTTTGCGCATATCAACGGGCCTGTTATACAGCCAGTACCGGCAGGTGTCGTCCAGACTAAACATTCCCTGAGAGTATTGCACGCAGATGATCCGCGGTCATACTGCCATGGATGCGCATGGCTGTACCGCCGGGAGTGCGCAACTCTACCGTCAGAAAACTTTCCGGGGTGTTTGTTCCGCCCGTCTGAGTATTACGCCTCACGTTCCTGACAGGCATCATCCCGGAGCTGAACATTCCTGGAACCATCTGGACAAACTCACCGGATCCCTCATAACTCTCATCCTCCAGGCGGTACTTGCGTTTCGCCTTGTAGAACTGCCAAAACGGGATCTCAAGCTCGTCAAGGCGCTTGCGGTAGCTCATCTTGTGTTCCTGGCAGTACTGGTCTATCGCCAGGATTTCTTCTCG
>JAFUFS010000012.1 GCA_017469745.1 Bacteroidales bacterium
TCCAACTCACACAAGAATACTACGACTGACATCTCACTGATGCCAGTCGTAATCTCACTTTGTCAATATGTACTTCTCCGGATGCTTACAAACCGCCCTGATAGTGGGAAGGTTACAGCCAAAGGCAAGGGTGTCCATCGTGAGGTGGAATCTGAAGGAAGCCGTCGGCAAAAGGTTGGCCCGATGAACAAGAACTTGGTAGAAGGCTGGAAGGCAGGGGTAATGCTGCATAAGAAGCAAAAGCCCGATAACTATCCGAACTGCCGACAGTAAACCAAGCGGGTATAAACCGGAAAGAGTGCGTCCATAACTGGGGAGGTCTCGCAGGCGAGGCTTCAAAAAAAAAGCCGAGCAGTAACAACGAACTGCGAGAAGTCAGCCGAGGTCATAGTAGCTGCTTAATATCGGCACGGCAGTGAAGGACCGAACCTTATTGTGAAACAAGTTTGAAGAAAGGAACTCTTATGGAAGAAAGAGAGCAGAGAACGATGGCAGGAACCATTGACCACCCGAAAGGAGACAGGCTGGAAGCCGAAGGGCTTTCGGGGGTGCAGACTTTTATGGAGATAACAGAAGACAAGCTTGTGGAGGTACAGATAGATGAGAAGCACCTTCTTGAACTCATTGTGTCTCCCTATAACATCAGCCGAGCGATTAGGAAGGTGATGTCGAACGGCGGGAGCGGAGGTGTCGACGGGATGTCGGTAAAGGACTTACCGAAGTACTGGGAACTCCGGGGCACAGAGTTGAAGGAGCTCATCTTGACGGGGAAGTACAAGCCTGCGCCCGTTCTCAGGGTAGAAATCCCCAAAGACAACGGGAAGACGCGCAAGTTGGGCATCCCGACTGCGGTTGACCGAGTAATCCAACAGGCCATAGCGCAGGTGCTTGGCCCGATGTATGAACCGCAGTTCAGCGGGGGAAGCTTTGGCTTCCGTCCTGGACGCAGCGCACACGATGCGTTGAGAAGGGCACAGGAGATACTGAACGAAGGGTATGAATATGCCGTGGGTATTGACCTTGAGAAGTTCTTCGATACGGTCAATCAGAGCTATCTGATAGAACTCCTGTCACATACGGTAAAGGATGGCAGGGTGATAAGCCTCATCCACAAATACCTGTATGCCGGGGTGCTGATAGACGGAATGTACCACCCGACCCCGGAAGGGACGCCGCAAGGCGGCCCGCTGAGTCCGCTGCTGAGTAACATCGTACTCAACGAGCTGGACAAGGAGTTGGAGCGGTGCGGACACCCGTTTGTGCGCTATGCGGATGACAGTCTCATCTTTTGCAGGAGCAAGCGAGGAGCGGAACGGGTGTGTGAAGGCATCACGAAGTTCATCGTGAAGAAGCTTCACTTGAAGGTGAATCGCGAGAAGACGGAAGTGGGCATCGCACGCGAAATGAAGTTCCTTGGCTATTCATTCTACAAGCGGAAGACTGACGGCCTATGAAGGCTGCGGGCGCACCCCAAGAGCATAGCAAAGCTGAAAGTTAAATTGAAACTGCTGACAAGCCGAAGCAACGGAATGGGATACGAGCGGCGCAAACAGGTACTCCACGAGACGATACGTGGCTGGATGGGCTACTTCAAGCTGGCGGATATGAAATCTGCCATTGAAGACATAGACAAATGGCTGCGCAGGCGTATCCGAATGTGTATCTGGAAGGCGTGGAAGCGCCCGAAGACACGGGTTAAGAACCTAATCAAGTGCGGTATCAAGCCTTACTGGGCGTATATGTGGGGAAATGCGAGCAAGGGATATTGGGCAGTCGCTGGCAGCGGTATAATGCAGCAAGCAGCATCAATAAACAACCTACGCAGAACAGGCTACCCCTGCCTGATGGACTACTATGTTCAATTGCACAGAATGTAAGGAACCGCCGTATGCCGAACGGCACGTACGGTGGTGTGAGAGGTCGGAAAACAAAGAAAGTAGGAAGAAAACTCCGAAACTCTTTGTTTTCCTCCTACTCGATTATTAGTAATCTTTTTCAGGACGACACATAATGCTGTTACGGAATTGCTTGATAATCCGAGTTTTACATAATTAGACGGTTCGGAAATCGGGACCGTCTGATCATGTAATTATCTGGTAATGTGATGCTTACATAACAGCCGTACTGTGTCTAAATCATGGTTGGCTTCTGTGCAGGAACTTGTTTACACACGAGGATTTAGCGTGTGTCTGGTTCTTGAGTATCCAGAAGAGGCTGTCCTTTGATTCTTCAGAGATTTTTTCGAAGTTGAGACTTGATCCTTTATAGCCTAAGGACTTTACGATGGAGAGCATTTCAAGGTAGCATGAGTGGTCACCATATTCATCTTCAAGATCGAACTCCGATCCTGCATTTGATTCTACAGCTGTGACCATTTTCCCGAAACCGTCGTATAATTCTTCCAGGTCCTTGAATGCAAGGAAGTTGTACTTGAAGATAATGTAGTCGATGAGCTGATTGCTCTCGTCCCTGTCAAGGCCCTGGAAGAGATTCTTTAATACATTGTAAGATAAGTATTCCCCTTTATTGAAGAAATAATCGACTTTCCTTAACGCGATTCTCATCACATTCCTGCACCGGTCTTTCCGGAGTTTCTTTGAGAACGGGTGGGGATTGTCATGATAAGCCAGGAGATTCCATCTGTATTCCATGGCGGTTCTGACCATTTTGCCGGCTACCGGATTATTGAATATATAAGCCACGCAGCCCATAATAATCTTTACCCCTTTCTTCAATGAACTGCCGAACGGGCGTTGGAATAAGGGTCCTGTCCTTCCATATCGGGTATTATATTCTCGTACGAAGGCAGTGGTGATCCGAAGGATAAATGAGCGTAATTCACTCAGGGAGATTTTCTTGAATAGAAAATGAATATGGTTGAACATCGGGCAGAATGCCAGGACGGTCAATCCCATTCTACGAACGGTGACGCTGACGAGAGTGAATAATACAAGCAGATCTTCCATCCGGTAAAAAATCCCGAACCCATTGATCCCTTTGATGAATGCATGTCTTGCTTCCATGATTGAAGTTTTAATAGTTTAAGTTACCGGCGCGCCGGTCGACCGGTACTAAAATACAAATTAAAACTCAACCTAACAACAAAAGCGGCCGCGCTGTTATGTAAGTGCCTTATTATTAATATATTAAATGAATGGACGGTCTCGATTTCGGGACCGTCTGATTGCTTAGTGTTCAGATTATCAAGCTATTCCGTAACAGCGCTGGCTGGGAGGAATTTAGATTCCGAACTCGCGCTTGATGAGGTCGACGGAATCCAGTTTTTCCCAGCCGAAGAACTGGACTTCTTTCTGGACCGGCATGCCGTCTTCGTAGAGGGTCACGTTTTCCGTGTAGGGTTTCCTACCGAAATGGCCATAGGCTGCAGTAGGGGAGTAGATGGGATTCTTGAGCCCGAACTTGCGGATGATTGCAGCAGGACGGAGGTCGAACAGCTTGCCTATCTTGTCTGCAATCTCGGCATCGGGGATTATTCCTGTCCTCTTGGTGTTGACATACACGCTCACAGGCTTTGCGACACCGATCGCGTAGGCGATCTGGACCATCATCTCTTCGGCCACTCCGGCCGCTACCATATTCTTGGCAATATACCTGGCGGCGTAGGCTGCGCTGCGGTCCACCTTGGACGGGTCCTTGCCTGAGAAGGCTCCGCCGCCATGGGCTGAGCGTCCACCGTAGGTGTCGACGATTATCTTCCTGCCGGTCAGGCCGGTGTCTCCTGCAGGGCCGCCGATGACGAACTTGCCGGTCGGATTGACATGGAGGATGAAATCGCCTTTGAACAGGGACGCAGTCTCTGGATCGAGGCGGGCTATAACCCTGGGCAGCAAGATGTTCCGAACGTCGCTTTCGATCCTGGAATGCATCTGCTCGTCAGATCCGAATTCATCGTGCTGGGTTGACAGGACAATCGTGTGGACCCTGACGGGCCTGTCGGAAGAGTTGAACTCAATCGTGTACTGGGCTTTAGAGTCCGGCCTCAGGTAAGGCATAAGGTGGAGCTCATTGTGACGGATGTCTGCCAGTTCCTTAAGAGTGAGATGCGAAAGGTACAGGGCGAGAGGCATGTAGTCATCGGTCGCCTTGCAGGCATAGCCGAACATCATGCCCTGGTCGCCGGCTCCCTGGTCGTCGGGATTCTCCCGGGAGACGCCCCGGTTGATGTCCTGGCTCTGCTCATGGATCTCTGAAAGGACTCCGCAGGAGCCTCCGTCGAACATGTACTCGGCCTTGTTGTAGCCGATGCGGTTGATCACGCTTCGAACTGTTCCCTGGATGTCCACATAGGCATCTGAACGGACTTCACCGCCGACTATCACCAGGCCGGTGGAACAGAAAGTCTCACAGGCGACCTTCGATTCGGGGTCGCGGCGGAGGAATTCGTCGAGGATTGCGTCTGAAATCTGGTCGGCCACCTTATCCGGATGGCCCTCGGAGACTGACTCCGAAGTAAAAAGATAATTCATGTCTTTAGCATTTTTTTGACCGGGGTTGCAAGCGGTGCAAATCCGTCCCCGGAAGTTTTCGGTTGCAAAGGTAGGACTATTTACGGGATAATCAAATTATTGCTATAGCAATTATTATTGTAATAATTATTGTAATTCCTATAAAATTATTAGATTTGCAAAAAAACATATTGACGATGTCTAAGAAGATAAAACCGCTCAATCCATTCTTTACAGGGAGGACGACTATCCCTGACGAGTATTTCTGTGACAGGGAAGCAGAAACGAAAGAATTGATCAAAAAACTGACTAATGGTTCAAACGTGGTACTGAAGTCTCCACGAAGAATAGGCAAGTCCAGTTTGATTGAACATTTGTTTTGCCAACCGGAGATAAGGGACAATTACAACACGCTATATGTGGATATATTTGGAACCAAGACCATGGAGGAATTTGTCAAAGAGTTCCAAAACGCGTTGTTAGAAGCACCTTTCGCAAAAACGGAGAGGGGACGTACCGAAGTTCGGAATATGCTCAAAGACCTTTATTTTCAGATTAATTTCTCCGAGTTTTCCGGTCTTCCGAATTCCGTAAGGGTCGGGGTGTCTCCTTCACAGGGTGTAACTATGACGCTTTCAGCGATATTCGGCTTTCTTGAGAAGACAGAAAGACCGAACATAATTGTGTTCGACGAGTTCCAGAAGATCAAGGAATATTCAGAGGATGCAGCGGCGATGATCCGTTCACATGTTCAGAGAATGACCAATGCCAACTTCATCTTTTCGGGTAGTTCCCGTCATCTGCTTAACCAGATGTTTGAATACCCGAATGAGCCTTTTTACAGGAGCGCATCGAGCATGAACCTGGACATTATCCCTTTGGAGTCATATTCTTCGTTTTGTGAGCGGTTGTTCTCTGAATATGGCAGAGGTATAGAAGCAGACGCTGTTAATTTGGTTTATTGCCTTTTCTCCGGGAATACCTATGACATGCAGGAGACAATGAAGGAGACGTTTACTGAAGTTCCTGAAGGATCGACCGTCGTAAAACAGGATATTCTGAATGCGATCGACAACCTTCTTGACAGCAGGGATCAGGAATTCAGGGGAATGCTGGATAAGGTTGAAAGTGCTAAGGCACGAAAGGTGATCGCATGCATAGCGCGCGAGGGGATAGCGACTCGACTCACATCCGCCGATAAACTGAAGAGTTACAAACTTGACAATGCATCTTCGGTACAGAACGCAATCAAAGTGTTGAGCGGAGAAAGCCTGAACTTTGTGAAGAAGGTAGGGAAGGCCAGCTATTCACTGAATAATCGGTTCTTTGAATACTGGCATTCGAGAAGGGATGGATATCTCGAGGAGAAGATAGAAAATGCGGCTGATAGATTCAACTGGGAAAGGAGTTTGGAAAAAGAGTGAAAACCTGAAGATATTTATTTTAGCAATCCGAGTTTTTGTATTAATTTCGCACGTTAAAAATGAAATTGTGATAAACAGTTAATACTTTATTACTTAAATTCAATCTATGGTTCAATTTATCAGAAAAGGATTTGCCGCTTTGCTGGCAGCCTTTGTCGGAGTGGCGGCCTTTGCGCAGGTCACTACCTCCAGCATGTCCGGAAACATCAAGGATGAGAACGGCGAACCGCTGACCGGTGCTGCGGTCGTCGCCATCCACACCCCTTCCGGTACGCAGTATGCTGCCGTTGCCAATGTCGACGGTAACTACATGATCAACGGTATGCGCGTCGGTGGTCCCTACAGGGTGACTGTCACCTTCCTGGGCTACCAGACCATTGAGTACACCGATGTAACCCTGCAGCTTGCAGAGAATTTCAACCTGAACGCCCAGCTCAAGCCCGACAACGAGCAGCTGGAGTCTTCAGTTGTCATCGCCGCTCCGACATCGAAGTTCACCTCGGTCGTGAAGACCGGTGCTTCCACCAACATCTCCACGTCCCAGATTACCGAGATGCCGACCGTCAGCAGGAGCCTTACCGATGTTGCAAAGCTCTCTCCTTACGGAGGTAACGGAATGAACTTCTCCGGAAGCTCAGGCCGTAGCGCTAACTTTACCGTTGACGGTGCAAACTTCAACAACAACTTCGGTCTTTCGACAGCTCTCCCTGGAGGCGGCAATCCTATCTCCATTGATGCCATCGAAGAGGTCCAGGTCGTTGTATCTCCTTACGATGTTCGTCAGTCCAACTTCATCGGTGGTGGTATCAACGCTATCACCAAGTCTGGTACAAACACCCTGAAGGGTTCTGCCTACATCTATCACCAGAACGAGAACATGCATGGCAATCGTATTGATGGAGTAGATCTTGAAAGAACCAAGGATCGTCAGAGCACCTATGGTTTCACCCTCGGTGGACCTATCATCAAGAACAAGCTCTTCTTCTTTGTCAATGCTGAGCGCACTCCCAGCCCTGGTGAGATCAACCGTTGGCGTCCTTCAACAGACGGAGTTGCAGACGAGGATAGGATGATTACCCGTGTCAAGAAGAGCGAGGCTGACCAGATGATAAGCTTCCTCAAGTCCAATTATGGTTATGATCCCGGTTCCTATGACAATTACAACAAGGATCAGGGTAATCTTAAGATGCTTGCCCGTATCGACTGGAACATCAGCCAGAACCATAAGCTTGCTCTCCGTTACAACTACACCAATTCCAATGCTTGGAGGGTTCCTTCCACATCTCGTGACGTAGCTACCCTGAGCAATGGAATGGCCAGCAAGGACGGACTTGTGTTCAGCAATTCCCTCTACAACCAGAACAACAAGATCTACACTGTTTCTGCTGACTTTAACAGCCGTATCGGCCAGAACCTTTCCAACCAGCTGCTTGTCACCTATTCCAACATCCAGGATGTTCGTGACAACGACGAGAACAATTTCTTCCCCTTCGTCGAGATCGCAGCAGGAGACCTTGGAGACAGCAGCAGCCCTTACATGAACTTCGGTACTGAACTCTTTACTTACAGGAACAATGTCCAGAACACCGTCCTCAACATCAAGGACGATATTACCTGGTACAGGGGAGCCCATAAGATCACTGCCGGTCTCAGCTACGAGGCCCAGATGGCTCTCAATACTTACATGCGTAACGGTACCGGTATGTTCCAGTTTGCAAGCCTGAGTGACTTCTATTCTGGAAACGCCCCTATGTCCATGGCTTATGACTGGGGCTTTGACGGCGATGAGACTCCTTCAGCTAAGGTCCGTTTCTACCAGCTTGGAGCTTATGCCCAGGATGAGTGGAATGTCAATGACAAGTTCAAGCTTACTTACGGACTCCGCGTTGACAACCTTTCGTTCAACAACAACGATATCATGACCAACAATGCCGCCCTCGCCATCGATTATGGCGGACGCAATGTTGACACTGGAAAATGGCCCAACACCAGCATCCAGATCAGCCCCCGTGTCGGATTCTCTTACGATGTCCTTGGTGACAGGAGGCTTAAGATCCGTGGTGGTACCGGTCTCTTCGCTGGCCGTATTCCTCTCGTGTTCTTCACCAACATGCCTACCAATGCCGGTATCGTCAAGGGCCGTCTGACCAGTATGACCGATCCTGCAGTCCTTTCCAAGATGATTCAGGGTGGGAAACTGGTCACTGACAGGTGGCAGATCCTTGACATCCTCAACGGAATCGATCCCAATAAGTATCCGAAGACCATCACTCCTGAATCTGCTCCCGCCCCCAGCGAGATCGCCGGTGTGGATCCCAACTTCAAGATGCCTCAGGTCTGGAAGTCATCGATCGCTGTCGACTACACTCTGCCGATTGCTTTCCCTCTCACTTTCACTGCTGAATACATCTTCAACAAGACCATCAACGGTGTTATGTTGAGCAATTACAATTTCACTGATGACAATTCCGGTTGGGCTACTTTCAATGGCGCTGACAGCCGCCACATCTATCCTGCAAGCTACAAGTACAGCAAGGTAGATGCCTTCGTCCTTTCCAACACCCATAAGGGATATGGTTCCGTAGCTACCGTTTCTGTAAATTCCGAGCCTGTAAAGGATCTCTTCTTTACAGCATCCTACACTCACACTGTCAGCAAGGAAATCACTGGAATGCCTGGTTCGAACGCATCTGCTGCTTGGAGGTACATTCCTTCAGTTGATGGCCCGAACTTCAACATCCTCCACAACTCTTCATACAACCTGCCTGACCGTCTGATGGCTTCTGTTTCATACACCGACAAGGCTCACAACCACTGGAGTCTCCTCTATGAGGGCCTTCGCTATGCAGGCAACAGCTTCATCTATGCCAACGATATGAATGGTGACGGTAACGCCTACGACCTTATGTACATCCCTAAGGACAAGAGCGAAATCCGTTTCATCGACTCTGACAATGAGGCTCGTTTCTGGGAGTTCGTCGACCAGGACAAGTACCTGACTGCAAACCTTGGTAAGTACGCTGAGGCTTATGCTGTCACCCAGCCTTTCCGCCACGTTTTCGACTTCCGTTATGCCCATGACTTCACCGTCAAGGTAGGAAACACCAAGAACACCCTGCAGCTCAGCCTGGATGTCCAGAATGTTGGAAATCTCTTCAATTCCCAGTGGGGCGTTTCCAAGACCTGGAGTTCCGATGTCCCTAAGGACACCAACGGCAACGCCAAGATCATCAAGTTCGAGAGGATCGATCCTGACGGAGTCCCTGTGTTCTCCACTGCTGTCAATTCTGGTATCAGCACCTGGGATTACTCCCACACTCTTGCCAACTGCTGGTACATGCAGATCGGTATCAAATACATGTTCAACTAATAATTCGGACGCGACATGAAACTCAAATATATTCTTGCCTCATTCGTGGCGGCCGCCGCCCTCATGGTCGGTTGCACTGTGGAGGAACCTGTTTCCCAGCTCAGCGGTCTGGAAGTTTCCAATGACTACGTCACCGTGGCAGCTGACGCCCAGTCCAGCGCTACTATCACCGTAACTGCTGACGAGGCATGGTCTGCTACTGCATCAGACTCATGGTTCATCATCAGCCCTTCAAACGGCTCTGCCGGCCAGTCCAGCCTTACCATCACCGCTACCGAGGCTTCTGCTGCCAGAAGCGGTGAGGTCCACATCAAGATGGGATCAAAGACCAAGATCATCAGCTTCAACCAGAGTGCACCCGCCGGTGTCGAAGTTCCGCCTTCCACATGCGCCGAGGTCATTGCAGGCGAGAACATCACCTATAAGGTTGTCGGTACCGTGACTAAGATTGTCAACGATCAGTATGGCAACTGGTATCTGGCCGATGACACAGGTGAGATCTACATCTATGGTACTGTCAATTCCAAGGGCGCTTACCCTAAGGATGCTGACGGCGGTTGGGCAAAATTCGGTATCGAGGTTGGTGACCAGGTCATGGTCGAAGGCCCCAAGACCGTGTACAACGGAACCGTTGAACTTGTTGACGTTTCCTACACCATCGTCCAGAAGTCACTCATTGATGCTAGCCTCACTACCGAGACTCTCACTCCTGAGGCCGGCAAGGACACCCTCCTTGTATCCTCCAAGGTTCAGCCCGTTCTCGTGAGCGTGGATGCCGACTGGATCAAGGTCTCCGATCTCACAGCTGACGGCAACTATCTTCTCGAGTACGAGGAGAACACCCGTACCGCAGACCGTACCGCCACCATCACCATCAAGGCTCCTGGTGCAGTTAAGGCTCTCTCCATCAAGCAGGCCGGTGTTCCCGCCACAGGTATGACCGTGACCGAGATCATCGCAGCTGCTGATGATGACATGGTCCAGACCCTGCCTTCAACCATCGTCGTGGCCCTCACGACCCGCGGTGCCATCCTTTCCGACGGTACAAGCGCCCTCTATGCCTATGGCAACAGCGCTGCTGCCCTTAAGATTGGTGACGGTGTCAAGGTTTCCGCTAAGAAGACCACCTACAATGGTGTCCCTGAGCTTACCGACATCACTGACGTGTTCGTCGACAGCGAAGGCAATGCAGTCAATCATCCTACTGCTACCGACATCACTGCCACAGCTGCAGAATACGATGCTTCCGTGGCTGAGTACATCAAGCTCTCCGGAACCCTTTCAGTCTCCGGCAACTACTACAACATGACCCTCGACGGAATCGATCCCGAGACCAAGATGGGTAGCATCGTCTATCCTGTTGACGAGCTCAACGCAAAGAGCTTCGACGGCAAGAAGATCACCGTCACCGGTTACTTCAACGGCCTCTCCAGCAAGGGCAGGTACATCAACATCATCGCCACTAAGATCGATGAATATGTTGACAATCCCAAGGGAACTGTAACCAACCCTTACACCGCTTCCGAGATCGCCGCTGCCATCACCGGCGGACAGACTTTCGACGAGGATGTCTACATCAAGGGCAAGGTTTCCGCCATCCTCTATTCCTTCAGCGCCGACTACGGAACCGCCACATTCTGGCTCTCCGACGATGGTACTTTCAATGGAAATGAGGACAAGAAGTCCACTACCGACTTCGGTCATGACTTCGAGTGCTACAGCGTGTACTGGTTCGGAAACACTCCTTGGGCTGAGGGCAATGCTCAGATCCAGGTTGGTGACGAGGTCGTCGTCTGTGGTAAGACCACTCTCTACAAGGGTGTGGCTGAGACTTCCAGCAAGAAGGCATGGGTCTACAGCGTAAATGGTGCCACCTCTGATGCCAATGGAATCGGCAACGAGGGAGCTCCTTTCAACGTGGCCGGTGCCATCGCTTTCATCGATGCTTGCACGGCTGCAACTGAGGCTGCCAAGGCCGCAGACCAGCCTGCACCTGTATTCCCCGATGTCTGCGTCAAGGGTAAGATCTCCAAGGTTGTCTACACCTTCAGCGCCCAATATGGCACTGCGACTTTCTGGATTTCCGATGACGGAGCATTCAATGACGATCCTACAAAGGATTTCGAAGCCTACAGTGTCTATTACTTCGGCAACAAGGCTTGGGAAGAGGGCAACACCCAAATCGCCGAAGGTGACGAGGTTATCCTCAAGGGCCAGCTGACCAAGTACAAGACCACTTATGAGACTTCTTCCAAGAAGGCTTGGGTCGCTTCCCTCAACGGCAAGACCGAGTAGAAGTTTTAATCCTGTTGGAAAAGGCTGCGGCATTAGTCGCGGCGTAAGCATACGATAAAGTACGACTGTTAGTTTGTGTTAGTGGTATGTACCTTTGCAACCACTAACACACTTTTACATGCTTACACGAGAACAAATCGAAGAGATCCAGTCGGAGAGCCGCGAGAAGGGCGTTTCCATCAG
>JAFUFS010000029.1 GCA_017469745.1 Bacteroidales bacterium
AAGGCAAAGGATCTCGCCGGAAGGTTCATCAAGAACTTCCACAAGTACGAGTCCAACCGTGCTGGCAAGGCCCTCGTGAAGGCCGGTCCCCAGCTCTAGGCTTTCTCTTGAATAGATAAACACTCTCAAGGCTGCCCGCAAGGACAGCCTTGATTATTTTTCTTATATTTGTAATAGCTAACAACAACACTACCATGGCACTCGAACAACAGATACAGGAAGACATCAAGGTCGCAATGAAGACGAAAGATGCCGTAGCTCTTGCCGCCACAAGGGCAGTCAAGGGTGAGATACTCCTTTTCAAGACTTCTGAAGGAGGAGCAAAGGAAGTAACCGACGGAGACATACTCAAGATGATCCAGAAGCTCGTCAAGCAGCGCAAGGAAGCTGCCGAGCAGTTCGTGGCTGCAGGGCGTCAGGAACTGGCAGACAACGAGCTCGCCGAGGCCGCAGTGATGGAGAGATACCTTCCCAAGCAGCTCAGCGAGGCCGAGGTCGAGGAGAAGGTCAAGGAGATCATCGCCCAGGTCGGGGCTACCTCGATCAAGGACATGGGGAAGGTCATGGGTGCAGCCAACAAGGCCCTTGCAGGGCTGTCGGACGGCAGGACCATCTCCACTGTCGTAAAAAGGCTTCTTTCCTAGGGAAAGCTCTATTTGTAGACCTTCCTGATCAGCATGAGCTTCTCACCGTAAGGCGGTTTGAGAAGATCGATGTTGAACCAGGATGATTTGAAAAGGACGGACTTCTGATGCGAGAGCGTGTCGAAGCCCGTTTTTCCATGATAGGCGCCCATCCCGGAATTCCCTACACCTCCGAAGGGAAGGTTTTCATTCCCAAGGTGCATGATGGTCTCATTGACACATCCGCCTCCGAACGAAACCTGGGACAGGACTTCTTTAACCTCGCGTCGATTCTTTGAGAATATGTAAAGGGAAAGCGGTTTCTCCCCTGCCCTGACCTTGTCGATAACCTCCGTCTGAAGATCCTTGAACACGATGACCGGCAGTACCGGGCCGAAAAGCTCTTCCTGCATGGATGGGTCATCCCAAGAGCAGTTGTCAAGGACCGTCGGGGATATGTAGTTGACCGAAGCGTCGGTGTACCCTCCTATCGCCGGAGCCGCTCCGGCAGGGATCAATCCTGCAACCCGGTCGAAATGACGGCGAGTCGCCATGAGGGTCATTTCGGAGGGGCGGACGGAGATGTCGCCGAAATATTCCTTTACGACCTCCTTCATGGTGGAGATGAACTCTTCATGGATGCTTTCGTGGACGAGGACATAATCCGGAGCCACGCAGGTCTGGCCGGCATTGAGGAACTTGCCCTTAGCGATCCTCTCGCAGGCGAGACGGACAGGAGCACTCGCGCAGACGATGGCAGGACTCTTCCCGCCAAGCTCGAGGGTGACAGGGGTCAGGTGCTTCGAAGCCGCCTCCATCACTATCTTTCCGACTTTCGGACTTCCGGTGAAGAATATGTAATCGTACCTTCTTTCAAGCATCTCTTCGTTAGACACAGAGTCTTCCAGGACTTCCACCACGGAAGGATCGAAAACCTTGCTGAGCATGTCTCCCAGGACCCGGGAGACATTCGGAGTCTGCCTGGATGGTTTGACCACAACCGTGTTCCCGGCTGCCAAGGCTATTGCAAGAGGAGCAACTACCAGGTGAAGCGGATAGTTGAACGGTCCGATGACCAGCACTTTCCCGTAAGGCTCGAATATGATCCTGCTCCTGCCAGGCCACAGGACGAAAGGAGTAGGCACTGCCTTGGGCTGCATCCAATCCCGCAGATGGGAAAGGATGTGACTTATGTCAGCGTACAGATAACCTATCTCAGTAGTGTAGGCCTCGAAAGCTCCTTTCCCGAAATCCTTTTCGAAGGCTTCAAGGAATACATCTTCGCGGGCCTTGAGCCCGTCCTGGAGCGCATGGAGCCTGCGGACCCTGACACCATATTCAGTCTTCTCAAGTTCCCTTATCTCTTCAAAAGCAAGAGTGAAGGCCACGATAGCCTGAGCTGCGATGTAAGTTGACATCACTATGAAGCCACGCTGGGGGATCTTCAGGTCAGTAAATGCTCCGATCGCGACAAAGGTGTCAGAGACTGCGAATATCACGAAACCGAGGGCGGCCAGCAGGTACAACGGCTGTTTCCTGTCAACCGCAGCCACGATGCAAGCATAGACAAGGAAGGCAAAGGCGCAGGCATAGAACTTTACGGCAATCTTCATGAATCCTTCCAGCGGGAACTTGCCTGCAAGGGAGATGACACCGGCCAGAAGGCCGATGAGAAGCAGCAGGGAGAATACCTTGCCGGAAATACCTTTCACTTTCCACGGCGCTGGGATGGAACAGAAGTAGAAAACATGTCCTATCAGGAAGGCCAGCATTCCGGAGAGGAACCAGCCGGTGCCGCTGACCATCAGAAGGATATCGCCCAGAGCTCCGAACAGGAGTGCAAGCACTATGGTTTTCACCCTGGAAGTGCGGACTCCATGCTCTTTCAAAAGGAGCCAGACCGAAAGGGCGATCAAGGGCATGAGCAACGGCTTCGAGACCATCGTCAGCATGTTGTTCCCGGACAGCTGACCTGCCAGGTTCATGGCCGTCGGAACGAGGAAGAGGTATTTCAAAAGCTTCATATTTCCAAATTTAATCAATTCCTTCGTTTTTGTCGACACTTCAGGGCATTATGTCGATTATAATACCAGAAAACGACTGATATGGATATCTTCACTGACGTTTCATCACTGTTCCTGCCTCCAAAACACGGAGTGGCCGATCCGGCCAGTCAATTCGAGTACGCCGCAGGACTGCATCGTCACTGGAAGTCAACAACAACATTTCCCTCCAGGGAGACAGGAACAGTTTAAAAATGATTAACTTTGCCATGATGAGCAGGAAAAACGGCACCAGGAATCTAACCTGGCTGCTTCACATAGCGATCTGGGCCGTGCTTTTCAGCACACCGTTATTCTCCCCAAGGCCCGGGCATCCACTTCACGGAGGGGTGGATTATGCGCGCTTTATCCCTTCCTTCGTCTCTTTCCTGATCGTTTTTTACGCGAACTACCTTTTCCTGATAAAGAAGTATCTCTATAAGAAGAACTTCTGGATGTACATCCTTTGGAATGTCCTCCTGATAGCCGCAGTAAGCCTGCTGGTGCATTTTTCATTCAAGTACTTCTCTCCCATGGGCCCTGAAGGGCAGATCCCTCCGGGAGCTAGGCCTATGCCGGGACCTGGACCAAGGCGCGGACCCATGCCACACGAGCCTGGGATGCCTCACAAGGAGATCTTCGACAAGATAGGCTTCATCGGCCGCAACACCATGATCTACATAGGGATCGTGTCGGTCGCAATCGCCTTGAAGATGACAGAGAGATGGTACAAGGATGAAAGGAAGAGGAAAGAGATGGAGAAGGCGACGGCTGAGGCCGAGCTTGCAGCGCTGAAGAGCCAGGTGAATCCTCACTTCCTCTTCAACACGCTCAACAACATCTATTCTCTGATCCAGATCGACCAGGAAAAGGCACAGGAAGCCGTCCATGACCTGAGCGGCCTTATGAGGCACGTTCTCTACGAAAGCGAAAGGCCGACAGTCTCAATGGCCAGCGAGACGGCCTTCCTCCAGGACTACGTAAAGTTGATGAGCATGCGCTGCTCGCCTGAGGTCCGCTTGGAGGTCAATCTTCCGGAGGCTCCTTCCGAAAGACAGATTGCTCCCATGCTGTTCCTTCCTTTGGTGGAAAATGCTTTCAAGCACGGAATTGCGGACGGGAAGGAATCATTCATAAAGATAGATCTTCGTGAAGACGAGGACTGCGTGACTTGTCTCGTCGAGAACAGCAACCATCCCAAGGATGACAAGGACAGGAGCGGTTCGGGAATAGGAATAAAGAACCTCTGCCGCCGCCTGGAGATGATCTATCCGGGGAACTATTCATTCGAATACGGCAAGATCCAGGACATTTACAGGTGCCTGCTCAAGATCGGCACCGGGAATCCAGACACTTCCAAATCATGAACACGATAAGCTGCATAATAATAGATGACGAGCCTTTGGCCGTCAAGCTGATGGAATCCTACGTAAATAAGACTCCTTTCCTGGAGTTGAAAGGTTCTTTCACGAGCGGTAATTCCGCATTCGCTTTTATCCAGGACAATCCGGTGGATCTTCTTTTCTGTGACATACAGATGCCGGGGCTGAGCGGGATGGATCTGTCCAAGATGATTCCGGAAGGGTCGAAGATCATCTTTACGACGGCTTTCAGCCAGTATGCGATCGAGGGGTTCAAGGTCCACGCCTTGGACTATCTCCTGAAGCCGATCTCCTACGACGATTTCCTCGCCTCCGCCAACCACGCCTATAAAGTTATCATAAGGCCTCCGGAACAGTCCGAGCCCGGCCGAGTCCATTCTCGCTTCGCTGCGGCTGAGTACGGCCTAAGCTCGGCAGTACCGGAGGCGAAAGAGAATAAAGTTGTAAGGAGTATATTCGTGAAGACGGAGTACCGGCTGCAGCAGATCGAGCTGGACAACATAACCTTCATCGAAGGATTTAAGGACTACGTCAGGATCCACCTTGCAGACGGCTCAGACCCGGTCCTATCCCTGATGCGCATGAAGAATCTCGAAGAGGAACTCCCCTCCGACAGGTTCGTACGCGTACAGAAGTCCTACATCGTCCAGATCCAGAAGATCGAGGCGATCGAACGCAGCCATATTATCATTGGAAACGACAGGATCCCTATCGGGGAAACCTACCAGGAAGCCCTTTTCACTGCCCTTTCCGGGACATCACTCCTTCCGAAGTAAGCAAGCTTTCAATCACCTGCGGGAAGTGCTCCATCTCAAGGACGTGCTCCTTGGCGGCTATGTCGTCCGGAGTGTCATCCGGAGAAATCGGCGTACTGAACTGGGCGATGATGGTGCCACCGTCAACCTCGCGGCTGACCCAATGGACCGTCATACCGGTCTCCCTCTCCCCTGCCGCCTTCACAGCCTCATGGACGTGATGACCGTACATCCCGATCCCTCCGAACTTCGGAAGGAGGGCCGGATGGAGATTGATCATCCGGTGGTCATATTCATCGATCAGGAAGTCCGGGATGACGAGCAGGAAGCCCGCAAGGACGATGAAATCCACTGAATAATCCTTCAGGAGCGGAAGGATCACGCCGGGATCGTTAAGCCCCGACTTGGGAACGACCTTGACCGGTACTCCGAGCCTTTCGGCCTTCTCGATGGCACCGAGACCGGTCTTGTTGCTTATAACAAGCACCGGACGAGCTATTTCCGATCCTTCGAAGTACTTGATTATGTTCTCGCAATTCGTCCCGCCTCCGGAGACGAAGACAGCCATGTTAATCATAAGCCTATTCTTTGATGTGTACATCCCTTTGAGGGAAAGGTATCTCTATTCCATTCTCACCCAGCGCCTTGTAGATCAGCTCGTTGGCCTTGGCAACATAGGCGTAGCGCTGGTCCACCAGCACGAACTGCTTCACCATCAGGTCGACGCTGCTGTCACCGAAACCGCTCAGCGTGATCTGGATGCCGTAAGCGGGCTTCACAATGTCACGGCCGAACTTGTCGGGCTTGCAGAGCGGCTTCAGGGCCTTCAGGAGCACCTTGCGAGCCTTCTCTACATCGGTTCCGTAAGCCACGCCGACAGGCAGGGCGACATATTCATAGGAATCGCTCTTAGTGAGGTTCTTGAAGGTCTTGGAGAAGAGGGTGCTGTTGGGGAAGGCGATGAGACTTCCGTCGATGGCCTTGATGGTGGTCGTCTGGTAGCTGATGTTGTCGACCGTTCCGCGGATGCCGTCACACTCCAGGGTGTCACCGACACGAAGCCTTCCGGACATCAGCTGGACACCATAGAAGAAATTGTTGAGGATGTCCTTCATAGCGAAACCGAGGCCGGCGGCAAGACCGGTGATGACCATGTTGAGCGATTTGGTCGGTATCTTAAGCAGGCCGAGGGTCACGACCACGTACATACCCCAGGCAAGCAGCCAGATGACGTTGTTGGCAAGGGTAAGGTTGACCTCATTGTCCCTGAGTATTCCCCTCCCTGACTTGGCGATGGCGCCGCGGATCCTGAACACCCGGTAAAGGGAACGGGCAGCATATTCAATGTACCGGAACACGAAAAAGAGTCCCACGGCCACGAGCACCTTGTACATCGACAGGGTGATGAAATCAGTGTCCAGGAATGGATAGAAGAGGGCTGTCTTGCAGATTTCAGTCAGGTCGAAGACCCTTGAAGCGAGGAAGAGGCAGCCAGGGATCGAAACCAGGATCAGCATCGGGATCAGCACCATGTCGAAAAGGTCGTAGATCCATGTCACGAGGAAGTAGGAGCCCTTGTCATTGCTGACTTCCGCCATGTGATTGATCTTGTAGGCCCTGACTTTCTTGTCCACCACCCTGCGGCGGTACTTGCGGACAAGTTCCTTGACGGCCAGGATGAGGTGAAGGATCGTCAGCTGGAAGATCCACCAGATGTAGAGCTGGAGCCCCATCAGCACATAGCCGAAAACTGAAAGGATCAAGGTTACGACGGTCACTGTCAGCGAAGCGATTGCAAGGGTCCTGTCAGCACTCGGAACCTTGCTTGAATTCCTGGTAAAGGCAGTGGTCTGCCAGAGTCCGAAGAGCAGGAGAACCGGCGGGAAGATAAGGGTTATGAGGCTGTTGGGAATGAATATTATCCTGAAAGCAATCACGAGCAGGCCCAGAAGCATGATCGGTGTGTAAAGCTTGAGGCCATTGTCGATCTGGGCTCCTGTGAAACGGATGAGCATTGAAGTCAGGACGGCAATCAGCAGCAGCGAGAATTCTACCAGGAGACTCGAAGCCATCAGGTAGAAATGAGTTCCGATCCTGGGTGATAGGCCTGCAACTACTATGAGCAGCACGAACAGGATCACAGCAGCCAGCAGGATGAAGGCGAACTGGCGGCTTATGAAGCCTTGGGTATTGAACCTTCCCACTCGCTTCTTCAGGGATGTGACGACAAGGTAACTGACCAGGGCGGCGATTGCAAGGTAGACAAGGATGATGAAGGAGAATCCAAGGACGATCGGTCCCCTCCACTCGCTTTTCACGGTCTCATCGAAGTAGTCCCGGGAATATTTATCACTGAAGTCACTGAAAGCCCTGGAAGAGAATTGCCTAAGATGTGTCAGGACGTACCAGTAGTTCCTCTGGCCTTCGACGAAAATCTTCTTCTGGACCAGCTTGTAACGTTCCTGGGCATAGTCATAAGCCTCTTTCAGGCGCTGGTCCGTGACCTCATAATGACCACTGTCCTCGACCATGTGGTCACGGATGTCGGTAAACATCTTCAGAAGCTTGGTAGCGTAGAAGATGCAGCTGTCCCTGTCTGTCTGGGACAGGCTGTCAAGCTGGAAATCGATGTGCTCATGCTCGTGCTCGTGCGCTTCCCCTGCGTGATGATGACCGGAATGGTCGGGATCGTTATCATGAGCGGCAGCATAAGACAGGTTGGGAAGCAGGTTCACATGGAAAGTGAGGGCGAGGGCATCGATCAAGGACGGACCTATGCTGTCAGTACTCTCTTCCAGTTCGGGAGGAAGGACTTTCAAAGCCTTTACCAGACGGTCGTAGCGATCGATCTCCACATCGAAATAGGAGATGATGTTGTCATAGGGCATCCTCCTCTGAGTGAAACTCCTGTACTGGTCCGTGACCTGACGCAGGGCATAGGTAAGGTCGAAAGTGAAGTCCTGCTTCTGGGAATAGAGCATCAGGGAAAGCTCATTACAGCTGTTCACCAGGTTGATGAGCTCTTCATGCTGGCCCTCATCCTGTTTCTCGAATGCCAGCTGGCTCATTTCCATCTGACTGAAAGCCTTACCCAGTTCGTACCGCAAGACACGGAGGGTCTGGGCCAGGTCCTTCTCATTGAAAACGGCCCACGAACTGTTCACCGGAATGAACAGCAGGGAAACCACAAGAAGGATGGGGAGTATTTTTCTCTTTTTGAACATATTTCTATCTGACAGTCAATGAATCTATTATATGCTTGTAAAGGGCGAATGTCGAATCCAGTGCCGCCCGGTTCTCAGGCCGGATCGGATCGTCAGAGGGAGAATCCAGTTTGAGAGGATTGACAGGAGTACCGTCTTTCCAGACCCTGAAGTCCAGATGGGGACCGGTGGCGACCCCTGTGGCACCTACATATCCGATCACATCACCCTGACGCACCTTGGCGCCCTCCTTTATTCCTTTGGCATAACCCGAAAGATGCATATAGGAAGTGACGTAAGAGGAATTGTGTCGGATCTTTACTGTCTTTCCTCCCCCGTTCGTCCAACCGGCGCTCAGGACGGTACCATCTCCGATCGTCATCACCGGAGTTCCGGTGGGAGCGGCATAGTCCACGGCCGTGTGGGGCCTTACCTTTCCGGTGACCGGATGGCGGCGGTTATAAGAGAAGCCGGAACTTATCCGGGTGAATTTGAGCGGAGCCTTCAGGAATGCCTTCCTGAGACTCTCCCCATCCTGCTTCCAGTACCTGTTGCCTCCGTCTCCCTGGTCGTACATGATAGCCGGCACCATTGTCTCACCGCTCAGGAACTCGGCATAGTAGACAGTGTCGACAGCGATCACCTCTCCGTCGCAAGAACTCTGCTCGTAAAGGACTTTGAAACGGTCTCCCTTCTGCAGGGCGAAGAAATCGACCGACCATGCATAGATCTCAGAAAGAGAGACTATCAGCAGGGTCGGAGCCCCGGCGGCAGTCATGTCATTCCAGAGGGATGACGAGATCGTCACGTCAGCGTACTCCCTGGTGGTCTCGACAGGTCTGGAGAAGTTCCAGACAGCGAGTGAATCCGAAGTCTTGAAAACCGTCCGCCGGATCTTGTCATGCTCGTAGACAACATATTCAAGGGCAGGGCCGTAGTAGGCTTTGACAGTGTTGCCTGAACGCATCTTCCTCACGTCGAAGATCGTGTCACACTTATTCGCAAGATTCAGGGCCTGCACCTGATCCATCCCAAGACGGGTAATCAGTGCAGTGAACGTCTCGCCTTCCTTGACCTTACCTTCCACCACTTCCAGGGAGTCGGCGATGAAGCCTTCAGGCGGAAGGCTTGGAGTCTCCTCCTCGGCAACCGGGGCTTCTGTCCTGTTCCGGCATCCGGGCAGGACAGTGACGACGGCGAGAGCCAAAGAAACTAAAAGATATTCAAGAATCTTCTTTGCCATGAACGCAAATTTAATAAAAACCCCTTCCAAGTAGAAGGAACCTTCGGAAAAAACTGCCAACTTAGCGGGAAACCTGCAAGAATCATGAAAAACTTACGCCCGATAGCCGCGGCTCTGGCATTGGCCGCAACACTGAACGCTTCTGCACAGTCCCGCAAGGACACGACACTCGTCATTAAGGAATCGATCGTCTCTGAAATGAAGAGCCCGAAGACGCCTAAGGCAGGGACAGGCGTCATCGAGATTCCCGAGGCGATGGTAAGATCGACTCCGGCATTGCTGGGAGAGCCGGACCTGATGAAGACCCTGCAGCTCCTGCCGGGTGTCCAGAGCGGCATGGAAGGTTTTTCAGGAATATATGTCCGTGGCGGAAGTCCGGACGAGAACCTGATCCTCCTGGACGGCATCCCCCTCATGAGTCCGGGTCACATGCTGGGGCTGTTCTCAGTCTTCCAGGACGAAGCAGTGGAGAAGGCCACGCTCTACAAAGGTTCTTTTCCAGCCCGTTACGGAGGCAGGGCATCCGGAGTGATCGATGTCAGGTCATCCGGCGGAAATCCGCAGAGAGTCAGGGGAAGCCTTGGAGCAGGACTCCTGAGCGACAAGTTTCACCTGGAAGGGCCGGTCCTTAATGGGAGGACTACCTTCTCACTGAGCGGCAGAGGAATGCACACCTTCCTGGCTGACGGTCTCCTGAAAGCCGTAAGGTTTCCGGCAAACTACTATTTCCACGACCTAAATGCCAAGGTCACCCACCGGATAGGGAACCGTGACCTGGTCTCATGCGGCTACTTCAGGGGCAAAGACCATCTCTACTACAAGGAAGACGGAGACAGGACGGACATAGCATGGGGAAATGAAGCAGGTTACATGAAATGGCGAAGGCAGACTTCTTCTGGCCTGGAATGTGAGTTCACTGCAGGAATAAGCGACTATGCGATGGAGACAGGTTTCCAGTCCAGGGACTCGACAAGCGAAAACTACTCTACAGGCATTAAGGATCTGGTCGTGAAAGCTGACTTCAACAAGATCCTGCACTCAGGTCAACGGCTTGCCTTCGGGGCCGGAATCACCAGGCATCGATTCGTTCCGAAAGGAACAGGCATTGAGACCTCGCTTTATGCAGAAGATGAGATCAGTCTTGTGAAATCCCTGACAATCAATGCAGGAGTGAGGATTTCAGTCTTTTCATCCTCAGGCAGGACCGTCCTGTCGCCGGAGCCGAGGCTGGAATTGGTCTGCTCACCGTCCGGGATCCTGACGTTGAAAGTCTCCTACTCGAGGATGTCACAGTACATCCACCTCCTCTCACCCACCCTGACTACACTTCCGGTTGACATCTGGGTCCCGGTGACAAAGAAGGTGAAACCGGTCCGGGCTGAACAGGTCAATGCCGGCCTTGTGCTTGGTGGAGATTCCCCTTGGAGCCTGTCCATCGAAGGTTACCTGAAGACTCTGACCAATGTCGTTGAATACAATGACGGGATCGTCTTCATAGAAGATTTCGAAACCTGGGAGGAACAGGTCAGTACCGGCATAGGAAGATCGGCCGGATTGGAGTTCCTGGCCAGGAAGAGTTCCGGAAAGACAACAGGATGGATAGGCTACACTCTTTCCAGGAGCGAAAGGAGATTCCCCGACGGGTCAATAGGCAGCGGACTCTGGTACCCCTGCCGCTACGACAACCGTCACTCAATAACCGCGGTCCTGGACCATGGATTCAGGAAGGGCTGGAATGCAACAGTCTCATGGACATATTCAAGCGGTGGTGCAATGACTGTCCCGGCGGATGACGGAAGCATCCCGGAGAGAGGCAACTGCAGGCTGCCACCAAGCCACAGGCTGGATGTCGGCATCAGGCACGGCAAGGGTAAAGGAACCTGGACCTTCGGGCTCTACAACGCCTACAACAGGAAGAACCCGAACATCGTCCTTTACACTTCGGGAGAAGAAGACGGTCCGGGTTCCCTGAAAAAAGTATGTTTACTTCCGATTATTCCTTCGGTAAGCTACACTAGAGTTTTTTGATGATCTCCATTCCTTTCCTGATAGCCTCCTCATTCTTGGGGATGAGGTGGTGATGACGCTCGGGAAGGGTCTTGCGCAGAGCGGCAAGGACGCTTTCAATCTTCACGACAGGGTGGATCTTGAGGAGTCCGCCCAGCACGATCATGTTGAAAGTCTTGATGAGGTTCATCTCGGCCGCGGCATCCATGGCATCTATCCTGTAGATGTTGATGTCCGGCCTTGTCGGAGGCTCGCTGATGCCGTAGCCATCATAGATGATTGTTCCGCCGGGCTTCACCTTGGGTTCGAACTTTTCAAGGGAGGGCTGGTTCAGCACAATGGCAGTGTCGTAGCTGGAGAGGATAGGCGAAGAGACCGGGTCGTCGCTGACGATGACCGTTACGTTGGCGGTACCTCCACGCTGCTCCGGACCGTAAGCCGGCATCCAGGTGACTTCCTTGCCTTCCATAAGACCTGCATAAGCCAGGATCTTACCCATCGAGAGGACACCCTGTCCTCCGAATCCTGCAATTATAATTTCTTCTGTCATGGCCTTTACGATTTATTTGTCTGCACCTGTGTCCTTGAGGTCTTCGAGATGATAGAACTCGAACATGTTCTCCTCCATCCACTTGTTGGCCTTCTCAGGGCTCATCTTCCAGCCTGAGTTGCAAGTGGAGACGATCTCTACGAGATTGGAGCCCTTGCCCTGCATTGAGTACTCGAACGCCTTCCTGATGGCCCTCTTTGCACGGTTGATTGCTGCTACAGTGTGGACGGCCTGACGGGTGACGTAGCAGGTACCGTCAAGGGTTGCAGCGATCTCGGTGATCTTGAGGGGATAGCCATGGAGGCTCACTTCCCTGCCGTAAGGGCAGGTCGCAGTCTTCATCCCGAGGAGGGTAGTCGGGGCCATCTGGCCTCCGGTCATTCCGTAGATTGCATTGTTGATGAAGATGATGGTGATGTTCTCAGCACGGTTGAGAGCGTGGATTGTCTCTGCAGTACCGATGCAAGCAAGGTCACCGTCACCCTGGTAGGTGAAGACCAGCCTGTCTGGCCAGAGCCTCTTGGTGGCGCTGGCGAGTGCCGGTGCCCTGCCATGGGCGGCCTCCTGCCAGTCGACATCGATGTACTTGTAGGCAAACACTGCGCATCCCACAGGTGAGATAGCTATGGTCTTGTCAGTCATTCCCATCTCCTCGATTACCTCTGACACGAGCTTGTGCACCACGCCGTGGCTGCAGCCGGGGCAGTAATGCATCGGAGTGTCATTCAACAGGGTAGGCTTGTGGTAGACTACCTGTCCTTTCTCTATGATTTCTTCTCTTGTCATGGCTTTCGAGTTTAGAATGAACGTTTAAGGGCTTCAACGACCTCGTCCGGATCGGGAATGATACCGCCGAGACGGCCGAAATGACGTACTGGAACCCTTCCTTCGACTGCAAGACGGATGTCTTCGACCATCTGGCCGGCATTGATTTCGAGGGAAAGGATCCCCTTGACCTGTCCTGCGAGTTTCTGGACTTCCTTAGTGGGGAAAGGCCACAGGGTGATAGGACGGAGAAGACCGACCTTGATACCCTGGGAGCGGGCAATCTCGATGCTCTTCTTGGCGATACGGGCTGCGGATCCGAAGGCTACGATGGCGTAGTCTGCATCGTCGAGCATGAACTCTTCGAAGCGGACTTCCTTCTCTTCGATCTCGCGGTACTTTGCCTGGATGCGGAGATTGATCACCTCCATCTCCTCGGAACGGAGCTCAAGGGAAGTGATGATGTTGGGCTTCCTGCCGCCCACTCTACCTGTAGTGGCCCAGGGGCACTCCTTGATGATCTCTTCCTCAGTACGGCGAGGCTTGAAAGGAGGAAGGACGACCTTCTCCATCATCTGTCCGATAGCGCCGTCGGCAAGGATCATAGCAGGGTTGCGGTAACGGAACGCAAGGGTGAATGCAAGATCCACGAAATCAGCCATCTCCTGGACTGATGCAGGAGCGAGGACGATCAGGTGGTAGTCACCGTGGCCGCCGCCCTTGCAGGCCTGGAAATAGTCTGACTGGCTGGGCTGGATGGTTCCTAGTCCAGGGCCTCCGCGCATCACGTCAACGATGAGGGCGGGAAGCTCGGCTCCTGCCATGTAGGAAATACCTTCCTGCATAAGGCTGACGCCGGGACTGGATGAAGAAGTCATGACCCTCTTGCCGGTGCTGGCACCGCCATAGACCATGTTGATTGAAGATACTTCGCTTTCAGCCTGGAGAACTACCATTCCGGTCGTCTCCCAAGGCTTCTCTGCGGCAAGGGTCTCGAGCACTTCGGACTGAGGGGTGATAGGATAGCCGAAATAGCCGTCGCAACCACAGCGGATCGCTGCATGGGCAATGGCTTCATTGCCCTTCATCAATGTGATTTCCTGATCTGCCATAGCTTATTCAGTTTTAAGACGGTAAACAGTAATGCAGCCATCCGGACACACTGTAGCGCAAGAAGCGCAGCCGGTGCAGGTGTCTGCAAGAACCTCATGGGCGAAGTTGTAGCCCTTACGGTTCACTTCCTTGGTTGTCAGAGCAAGGACGTCAAGCGGACAGGCGACGACGCAGAGATTACACCCCTTGCATCTCTCGGTGTCGACGACGGTCGCTCCTTTCATTCTTGCCATAATACCTTTATTGTTATTGATTGTACATGTCCTTGTTGTAAAAGTCCAGGATGTCATTGGCCATCCGATAGGCGGCTGCGGCTGGGCTGTCCGGGTTGATCTCCATCGCCTCCAGGTAGTTGTTGATAGCCCCTTGCCAGTCACCCTTCTTGCGGTAGGCGTTGCCAAGCAGGTAATACGCCCTGTCTGAAGGTGTTCCGGATCCGGCTATATATTCCTTGAGAAGACCGATAGCCTCCTCGACCCTCCCCTCCCGGAGGATTGACTCTATCTCCCCGAGCCTGTCCACCACCTACCTATTCGCCGATGAATACGCACCAGCCCCTTGGATCTGGTCTCAGACCTCTCTGGATGCCGATGATCTCATGGTAAAGCTTCTCGCTTTTCTCCCCGCAACGCTCTTTTGAGCCGATGTCAAAGCGCCTGGTGATCCCGGCTCCCTCCAGGACCGGCTTGTCATCTATCTCGCAGATCGGAGTGATCACGACAGCGGTGCCGCAAGAGCCAGCCTCGTCAAACTCCGCGAGCTCTTCAACCTTTATGGGACGCATCTCGACATCCATCCCCATGTCGGCTGCGACTGTCCGCAAACTGTCGTTGGTGATGGAGGGCAGGACACTCTGGGAGAGAGGCGTGACATAAGTATTGCCCTTGATGGCGAAGAAATTGGACGATCCGAACTCCTCGATCGTGGTCTTGGTGGCCGAGTCGAGGAAAAGGAGTTCCCGGTAGCCTGAGCCATGGGCGATGTTGTAGGCATGGAGAGACTGGGCGTAATTGGCGCCGAGCTTATGGCAGCCTGAGCCATGGGTAGCCGACCGGTCGTAGTTCCTGGATATCACCGCGTTGGCGGGAGCGAGGCTCTTGTCTCCCGAATATGTCCCCACAGGTGAGCACATCACCACGAACATCACATCCCTGGCGGAGTGGATGCCGAGCTGCGGGTTCATTCCGAACAGGACAGGCCTCAGGTACAGGGACGCGCTCTGGACCTCATAAGGAGGAAGATACTCCAGATTGCCCTGAACGCAGCGTATGCACATGTCAAGGAACAATTCCTCCGAAGGATAAGGCATATCAAGATATATCGCACTGTCCCTCAACCTCTTGGCGTTCATGTCCGGACGGAAGAGACGGATCTTCCCGTCCACGCCGCGGAAAGCTTTCAAGCCCTCGAAACATGACGGGGCATAGTGGAAAACCCCGGCGAAGGGACTAAGGACTATATTGAAATCCTCAGTGACGACAGGCGTCTCCCATTGCCCGTCGACGCACCGGCTGTATACCAAAGTCCTTGTCTTGGTGTAACTGAATGAAAGTTTGGTCCAATCTATATTTAGCATATCGTGTGTTATTACTGGCAGCATTATTCGTCTTCAATGATCCTGTCCTTGTCGTAGGTGTGTATCCTGGTCTTGCCTCCGAGGATCAGGTAGCCGTTCTCGGCGAGGCTCGCGATCTCGTCCTCGCCGGGGAAAACCTCCACCGGGGCGATGAAACCAATCTTGGCCTTGATGTCATCCATGATCTTCCTGCTGTGGGCGATCCCGCCGGTGAGCAGGATAGCGTCCACCTTGCCGTCAGCCACGGAAGACATGGCCGCGATATACTTACAGATATTCAGGACATAAGCCTTCAGGAAGGTGACAGCCAGCGGGTCTCCCGCGCTGGCCATTTTCTCGACATCAACCATGCTGTTGGTCCCGAAATAGGCCACGGCTCCCCCGCGTCCGACCAGCTTCTTCTTGATCTCCTCTTTAGTGTATTTTCCGCTGAAACACATGTCTATCAGCTCGAAAGGAGGGCAGCAACCAGCCCTTTCCGGAGTGATGGGGCCGTCTCCTCCAAGCCCGTGGTTCACATCCAGCACACGACCGTTCTTATGGAGGGATATGGTCGCTCCGCCTCCCATGTGGGCCACAACCACCGTCACGTCATTGACCTCGTGACCGTGCTCCCGGAGGTACCGGCGCACGATCGCCCTGGAATTGAGAGCATGGAAGAGGGTTTTTCTGGAAAACTCGGGGATGCCGCCCATACGACATTCCGGAAGCATCTCGTCGGCCATCGGCGGATCGGCGATGTAGGCCGCGGTCTTCCCGAAACGCGGCTCAAGTCCTTTTTCAGCCCGGATGCCGTTGATTTCCTTCGCTATATCATCGGCGAGGATAGCGCTGAGATTGCAGGCATGGATCCCGTCCCTGCCGTTGAACAGCACATCCCTCATATCCCGATTGACATTGTACACTCCAGTGATGACCGGCGTGATCAGCCCACCCCTTGCCATCACGATGTCCACATCCTCAAGCGGAATCCCCCTCGAGAACATAAAATCCTTGATCGCCTGGCGACGCATATCGCTCTGGTCCATCACGGACTTGTATCTGGCGACCTCTGACGCGGTGTGCTCAAGTTTCTCGTCGAAAACCCTGGAGCCGTCGGAATAGTATCCGAGCTTCGTGGTTGTCGAACCGGTATTGATTATTAATATATTCCCTTTCATTCCAGACCCTAATTGGCCTTAAATATATTACATTTTTTTAAAAAATTCAAGCCTGATCACAAATAATGAAAGGTTACAGGCCCCTAAAACGACAAAATCGACACTCAAGGCTAACTTATGGACA
>JAFUFS010000030.1 GCA_017469745.1 Bacteroidales bacterium
CCTTTTCCGCATGACGGACAAGACCTACGTCTTCACTCCGTGGAGCGAGGTGTGGCACATGCCTTTCAAGGACATGGGCAACTCCATGATGCAGAATGTCTACTACAGCCTTGAATCCAACATCGCCCAGTACGGAGAGATCAAGGTCCTGCTCGCTCTGTGCATATTCCTGATAGTGATGACAGCCTTGAAGACCGCCTGCTACTTCGGATCTTCCGCTGTCATGATCCCGATCAGGACAGGCATCGTGAAGAATCTCAGGATGAAGATCTACAACAAGATACTCGCCCTGCCGCTTGGCTTTTTCTCCGAGGAAAAGAAGGGAGACATAATCGCCAGGATGAGCGGAGATGTCCAGGAGGTGGAAACCTCAGTGGCCGGCTCCCTCGAGATGCTCATCAAGAATCCGATCCTTATCCTCATCTATTTCGCCGCCCTTATCTTCATCAGCTGGCAGATGACAGCCTTCACGGTGCTCTTCGCCCCGCTGATGATCTGGGTCATGGGAGTCATCGGAAGGAATCTCAAACGCAAGTCCCTCGATGTCCAGAGCCTTTGGAGCGACGTCATGTCTCAGGTCGAGGAGACGCTCGGAGGCCTCAGGATCGTCAAGGCTTTCATAGCAGAAAAGAAGATGTCCGGACGCTTCGAGGCCGTGACTGAAACCATGAGGAAGAAGACCAGCAGGGTGACCATGAGGCAGGCTCTCGCCCACCCAGTGAGCGAATTCCTCGGCACGGTGCTCATCACGATAGCACTTTTCTTCGGAGGCACCCTGATCCTGAAGGGCCATTCGATGATCGACGCTCCGATCTTCATCTACTACATGGTGATCCTCTACAGCATCATCAATCCGATCAAGGATTTCTCCAAGGCAAGCTATGCCATCCCCAAGGGAATGGCCTCGATCGAGAGGATCAACAAGATCCTGGACGCTGAGAACAACATCAAGGAAAGCGCAACACCAGTCCCGCTTACCGGATTCAACGAAAAGATATCCTTCAAGGATGTCACCTTCCGTTACCCGGACGGTTCCAAGAACGTGCTTGACAATGTCAGCCTGGACATTCCAAAGGGCAAGATGATAGCCATCGTTGGAGCCTCAGGAGCCGGTAAGACTACGCTCGTCGACCTGATTCCCAGATTCTACGATCCTGAATCGGGTGTGATCAGCATCGACGGCATCCCGGTCAAGGACGTGAAGCTTTCCGACCTCAGGAACCTTATAGGCAACGTCAACCAGGAGTCAATCCTGTTCAACGACACGATATTCAACAACATTGCCTTCGGAGTGGAAAATGCCACCATGGAACAGGTCGTCGAGGCCGCCAAGATAGCCAATGCGCACGATTTCATCATGGAGAAGGAAGGCGGCTACCAGTTCAACATAGGTGACCGCGGCGTCAAGCTCTCAGGAGGCCAGAGGCAGAGGATCAGCATAGCCAGGGCCATCTTGAAGAACCCTCCGATCCTCATCCTTGACGAGGCCACCGCCTCCCTCGACACCGAGTCCGAGAAGACCGTCCAGGAGGCTCTCGACAGGCTTATGTCCACCAGGACCACGATAGCAATCGCCCACCGGCTTTCAACGATCCGCGGAGCCGACGAGATCATCGTGATGGATGAAGGAAGGATCGTAGAACGCGGCCGTCACGAAGAGCTCCTCGCCCTCGGCGGGCACTACCGCAAACTCAATGACATGCAGGCACTTTAGGAATATGAAGACGACCAAGAGAATAAACGTACCCCTTATCGAAGGGCTCGAGTGCATGAGCCTCGATGAACTGGACCTCGCAATGGAGATGAAGGCATCGAAGTTCGCCGTCGCCAGCTTAAACTGGCCGAAACAGTTCCCCTATGCCCCTGACTGCAACGGGGCGATCGCCAGGAGCAAGGACTATCTGGCAGTCATCTACCATGTAAGGGGCCTTGATCTAAGGGCCACCTCCATGGAGGACAACGGGAACAGTTGGGAGGACAGCTGCTGCGAGTTCTTCGTCACTGACCCCTTCGACGGGACATACTACAACTTCGAGCTGACCTGCATCGGTTCCCTTCTGGCTTCCAAGCGTACCAGCAGGCTGAACAGCGAGATGATTCCCTCCGAAGTCCTGAGCAGGGTCATCCGCCATTCTTCCCTCCGGCATGAGCCGCTCGATGAGAAAGACAGTATCTTCAGCTGGACGGTTGCCATGCTGATTCCCTTCGACCTCATCGGGATGAATCCTTCAAGCCTTCCGGTCAGCGTCCGCGGCAATTTCTACAAATGCGGAGACCTGACAGCCCACCCGCACTTCCTGAGCTGGAATCCGGTTGACACCCCGAAGCCTGATTTCCACAGGCCTGAATTCTTCGGTGAACTGATATTCGGATAGTCGGAATGAAGAAACGCAACATCATCGGTCTTGTGCTGCTCCTGGCCTACCTCGGGGCGGTTGCATGGTGCTGCTTCGGCCATTTCGACAATCTTCCGAGCGTCCAGAAGGAATTCTTCGGAATTCCGACCGACAAAATCGTCCACTTCATAATGTTCCTTCCTTTCCCCATCCTTTCCTTCTGGACCTTTGATTACCTTGCAGGAAAGACATGGAAGGTGATTCTCCTTGTCTTTGTCCTATTCCTGATCGGAGTGCTGCTAGCGGCCGGGACCGAGATCGGGCAGTCATTCACATCCTACCGAAGTTCCGATCCCAGGGACTTTGCTGCCGACCTTCTCGCCCTGGCGGTTTCATCAATCGCCGTACTCGTGATCTACTTCGCCGGCCATAAAAGGAACTCCTGAATGAAAAGGAAAGCTCTTCTGTCCATAATCTTGCTGACTGCTTTTGCAAACGGGATCAATGCTCAGAAGGTCAGCGAGTTCAAGCCTGCAGTAGACTCGGTCCAAGTCAGGATGAAAGAGAGGACGACTGTAAAGGTCGACCTCAAGCTCAAGAAAATAGTTCCAAGGGAGAATTACCTGGATTTCTATTTCACAAGCACCTTGGGAGATTATCCCTGGAGGAGGACTGACATAAGTTGGTTCAAGTCGAGACTGAAGGATGCCTTCCCGGCGAAATGGAGGGCCCGCGCTGTCGGACATATCTATGTCGGCGACAACAGGCTGGACACTTACGTGATGCCAGCCATCAACGGCAGCGGAAAACCTATTTCTTCCGTATTCAGGGCCAAGGACAGGCGTGGGCAGGACTCATTCATCCGAAAGGTCGGAGACAAGTCCTTTGAAAAAGGCCTGTCCGGGCGCACAATCGCCCTTTGGCAGAGCCACGGTCGCTATTTCGATGAGAAGACCCAGTCTTGGAGATGGCAGAGAGCCCCTCTTTTCCAGACCGTCGAGGACATGTACACCCAGAGTTACGTGCTCCCTTACCTGATTCCTATGCTTGAGAATGCTGGAGCCTACGTGATGACACCAAGGGAAAGGGATCCTCAGAGGAACGAGATCATAGCCGACAACGACCGGGCCTTCAAAGATGGTCGTACCGAAGGCGTCAGGACGGAAGGAAAGTACTCTGAGTCAGGAGAATGGTCGGACGCAGGGACTGGATTTGCCGACTTTAAGGCCATCTACACCGGGAGGGACAATCCTTTCCGTGCCGGAACTGCAAGGCAGGCATCTTGCCGTGGAAAAGCATCTGCCAGCTGGACACCGGACATCCCAGAAAGGGGTGAATACTCAGTCTACATCTCCTACAAATCCCTTCCGAACAGTGCGGAGAATGCCCACTACACTGTCCGGCACCTCGGGGGAACAAGTGAATACCTTGTCAACCAGAAGATGGGAGGAGGAACCTGGATCTACCTCGGGACCTTCGAGTTCGACGCCGGGACAGCCGGCAGCGTGACCCTGGACAGCATCCTGCCCGAAGGCCTGTCTCACGCTGATAATTCAGTGATCACGGCAGATGCGGTACGCTTCGGAGGGGGAATGGGAAAGATCGCCCGCGGTACCGCCGAACAGGACACGAGCGAATTCATAACTTCAGGCCTCCCCTCCTTCGCTGAAGGAGCATTCTACTGGATGCAGTGGGCCGGAGCAGACACGACGATCCTGAATCTCCATGAAGATGACTACACCTCCGACTTCGCCGACAGGGGCGCCTGGGTCGGATGGATGTCGGGAGGCTCAAGGACCAATCCCAAGGCCGAGGGGCTGGGAATCCCCGTGGACCTGTCATTCGCGATGCATTCGGATGCCGGCATCACCCCGAATGACTCTACAGTCGGAACGCTTGCGATCTACACCCTGAAATGCGAAGGTGAGGACAAGCTCCCTACCGGAGAGAGCAGGTGGCAGCACCGGATGTATGCCGACTTCGTGCAAAGCCAGGTGGTGGATGACATAAGGACCTGCTTCAACCCGACTTGGAGCAGAAGGGGCCTTTGGGACAGATCCTACAGCGAGGCACGCACCACCACTGTGCCGGGCATGATCCTAGAGCTCCTGTCGCACCAGAATTTCGGAGACATGAAATACGGCCTAGACCCTTCCTTCAGGTTCGTCGCCAGCAGGGCCGTCTACAAGGGGATGCTCAAATACCTTAGCAGCCGCTATGGCTTTGAATATGAGGTCCAACCCCTGCCTGTCAATTCTTTTGCAACCTCCTTCAGGATTGCTCCTGCGGCGGGAAATGCGGCCCAGATCAGATTGAGCTGGACCCCGACCCTGGACACACTTGAAACAACCGCTATTCCCAGGGGATATATTCTCCAGACCAGGATCGACGACGGGGCTTTCGACGCTGGCGAAATAATCGATGCGAAGACATCGGGAGGCAGATGCTTCTACGACATGACGATCAAACCAGGCAGGATCTACAGTTTCCGGATAATTGCCTTCAACTACGGCGGACGCAGCTTCCCGTCCGAAGTGCTGAGCATAGGAGTTCCTGCACGAGGCAAGGGGAAAAGCGTCCTGGTAGTGAACAATTTCACCAGGCTCTCACCTCCCGCTTGGTTCGACACTCCTGAATATGCCGGGTTCACGAACGAACTCGACGCCGGAATGCCTTACATCAGGGAGATCAATTTCATTGGAGCGCAGAAGGAATTCCGCAGGGACCTGCCTTGGGAGGACGACGACAATCCCGGGTTCGGGGCTTCCTCGAGCGAGTACGCCGGAAAGATAATCCCAGGCAACACCTTCGATTTCACGGCCATCCACGGCAAGGCTATCATGGCTGCCGGCCATCCTTTCCATTCGGCCAGCCGCGACGCATTCATCTCCGGTCTCTCACTTGAGAAAGGAGATTATGCACTCGACCTTATCTGTGGCAAACAAGTGGCCACTCCGGTTGGGAACGGCTCGAAGGCCGTAAGGCATGAGGTATTTCCAAAGATGCTTCAGGAGGCTGTCAGGGAATTCACATCAGGAGGCGGAAACGTCCTTGTCTCAGGATCCTACATAGGGACCGACGTGTGGGACAGGGTGTATCCAATCGAGGTCGATTCCCTCAGGAGGTCTGAATCAATCGATTTCATCCAGCAGGTCCTCGGGTTCAAGGCCATGACTAACTATGCCACCAGTTCGGACGAACTCTGGCCGATGAAGAACGGATCCCTCGACCTGGGAGACAAACTGGGCAAGATGGAATTCTGGAAGGAAATGAACGACAGGATCTACAACGTCGAGAATCCGGACGGGATCCTTCCCGCATCCGACAAGTCACACACTTTCCTCAGATACACTGACACCAACATCTCCGCTGCAACCTGCTTCGATTCGGGAGGTTACAGGACGGCATGCCTTGGCTTCCCCCTGGAAGTGCTTAAAAGACAGGAAGACATCAATGTTTTGACAGAAGAAATCCTTTCATATTTCGAGAGACAACCATGACAGAACGCGAATCAGAAATCATCGAGCTTATCCATAAGGAGGTAAAGCCGGCACTCGGTTGCACCGAACCGATAGCTGTCGCCCTGGCGGCATCAAAAGCGTCCGAGATCCTGAGGGTCGATCCTCCGGAAGAAGTCATCGTGAAAGTGTCAGGAAACATCCTGAAAAACGGGATGGGCGTCGGAATCCCTGGCACCGACATGATCGGACTCAACATCGCCGCCGCTCTCGGGGCCATCTGTGGCAGGAGCGAGTACGGTCTGGAAGTCCTCAAGGACCTGACGCCGGTCGATGTCGCCGTGGCAAAGGGGATGGTAGCTGAAGGAAAGGTAAGCGTCGGCCTGGCCGACACCGACAAGCTCCTTTATGTCAAGGTCACTGTCAGGAACGGGAAGGACGAGGCCTGGGCAGTCATCGAAGACGACCATGACAAGATCGTCGAGACCGGGATCAACGGAGAGGCGTGCGACATGCGCAAGGGTTCAGACGGAAAACCGGCCGAAGACAAGTCGACCCTCGACTACAAGTTGACTGTCAAGGAAATATATTCATTCGCCAAAAGTGTAGATTACGAGGACATCCGGTTCATCCTGGGCGACCGCGACCTGAACCTGGCGCTTGCCCGTGAGGGCCTGGAAGGGTCCTACGGACTCGGAGTCGGAAAGGCTATCCGGGAGAACCAGCACGAGATCTTCGGTGACGATTTCATGTCCTTCGCCATGGGCATGACGGCTGCAGCCTCCGACGCGAGGATGGCAGGGTGCAAACTGCCGGCCATGAGCAACTCCGGCAGCGGAAACCAGGGCATCACTGTCAGTATGCCGGTCATCGCCTATGCCCTCAAATACGGGGTGGATGATGAAAGGCTTGCGAGGGCCCTGATCCTCAGCAACCTGGTTGCCATCCACATCAAGGGTTATCTTGGTAAGCTTTCGGCCCTGTGCGGCTGCGTCATAGCTTCTACCGGATCCGCATGCGGCATCGTCTACCTTCAGGGCGGCTCCTACGAACAGGTCTGCGCCACGATCAAGAACATGATCGGAAACATCACCGGAATGGTTTGTGATGGAGCAAAGGTCGGCTGCGCCATGAAGGTGGCGTCCGGAGTGTCCTGCGCGATCCAGTCGGCAGTCCTCGCCCTCCGTGGGAAATGTGTCTGCGAGACGGACGGAATCATCGACAAGGACATAGAAAAGACGATCCGGAATCTAGGAGAGATCGGATCGTCCGGTATGAAATCCACGGATCAGTTGATCCAGCGGATAATGGTCTGCAAATAAATTACTTCCTGTCGATAAGGAGAGCCTTTATCCTTGCGAATATCTCAGTGTTCTCCATGACCTGGCCGAACTTCCATGCGGAAGCTCCGTAAGCGAAGATCGGAACGGGGCTTGCGGAGTGTCCGGTGGTTGAGAACTTCACATCAATTCCGCTCTCGCCCTTGGTGAAATCCTTGCTTCCGGAAAGAAGGGTGACTCCGCCGGTCTCATGGTCGGCAGTAACGACGACCAGGGTGCCCTTGTGGGTGTCGGCATAGTCGAAGGCGGCATTGACCATCTTGTCGAATTCCTCCATCTCCCAGGTGAGCTGCTCGGCATTGTTGGCATGGGCGGCATGGTCGATGTGTGAGCCCTCTATCATGGCAAAGAAACCTTTCTTGTTCTTTTCAAGGATTCCAAGGGTGTGGAGTGTCGCGTCAGTCAGGAAGTCTGTGTCCCTCTCGATGGCCATAGGATAGCTTTCGTCGGAGAAGAGGCCAAGGATGGGAGTCTTCTCGGTGGCATAGAATTCCTCGGGCGAGGAAACATAGGTGAAACCTGCAGCGACAGCCTTGTCGATCATGTTCTCAGGAACATATTTCTCCTGTACGAAATACTTGCGTCCGCCGCCTACCAGCACATCGGGCTTCATCCTTATGAGATCCTCCTCGATGTCCTTGCGGTCTCCCCTGTTCTTCACATGAGCGAAGAAAGCTCCAGGGGTGGCATCCAGGACGTACGAGGTCACGACAATTCCGGTGGCAAGACCTTTCTCCTTGGCAAGTTCGGCTATGGATGCCGGCTTCGATCCGTCAGGAAGCATGCCAAGCATGCTGTTGTTGGTCTTATGACCGGTCGCCATGGCAGTACCGGATGCTGCTGAATCGGTCACCCTGTTGTTAGCGGAGTAAGTCTTGCTGACACCGACGAACTGAGCCCTGTCGAAGCAGGTAGGTCCGTAGTTCTGATCGATCATCCAGGATGAACATGCGCCAAGGCCCATGCCGTCACCGATGATAAGGATTACGTTCTTGACTTTCTCGTTCTTGGGAGCTTTTTCAGCAGAAAAAATCGGAGCGAAAGGGATTGCCGCTACGAGGATGGAAAGGAGAATTCTCTTCATATACAATTATTTTTCCCAAATATAGGAAAAAAGACCGGATTTTTCGTATCTTGCTCAAAACGGACGACACTATGAGACTGAAAGTATTTCTATTGTCATTACTGGTCAGTTTCAGCGCCATAGCGCAGACTGACCCCCAGATGCTCCGGTTCTCTGCAAGCGGTACAGTCACGGACTCGGCTGACGGCCGTGCCCTTCAGTACGTCAACGTTACGGTTCCGGGACAGCAATATGCGACTGTGACAAACTCCGACGGAGGTTTCACTATCAAGACTTCTGAAGAGCCCGAGTGGCTGGAATTCAATCTTCTCGGCTACAAGACTTCCAGGATAGAATTCCCTAAAGACGGCTCCCCCGTGAAGGTCAGGATGGAAAAGAACAGGCTGACCCTGAACGAGGCCATTGTGGTCTACGGAGATCCTTACAAGATCATGGACGAGGCTATCAGGAAGATAAGGGTGAACTACCCTTCTTCTCCTGACTTGTTCGATTGTTTCTACCGGGAAACGATCCAGAAAAGGCATCGCTACATCTACATCTCCGAGGCTGTCGGCAGGATGTTCAAGACTTCCTATGCCCGCGAAAGCATATTCGGAGACAGGATCACCGTCGACAAGAGCAGGGTGCTCGTGAGTCCCGACAAGAAGGACACACTATCGGTCAAGGTGGCCGGCGGACCGACTCAGGCAGTTGACCTTGACATCGTCAAGAACAACGAGCTGCTCACAGTGAAGGAGCTGAGCAACTACACCCTGGCGATGGAGACTCCTGCGATGATCGGAGACCGCATGCAATTTGCCATAAGGCTGATCCCTACCATCATGCAGCCATATCCTCTCTACGAAGGTGTAGTCTACATCGACCGTGAGACCCTCGCTTTCACAAGGTTCGACCTTAACTTCGACATGAGGGACAAGGAGAAGGTCACAAGGCTGATCCTCGTGAGCAAACCAGCAGGACTTAGGTTCACTCCCACCGAGGTTACCCTCAGGTACGACTACACCACATCTGAGGGTATAACCAGGGTCAGTTACGTAAGGACCAGCATGAAATTCAAGTGCGACTGGAAGAAAAAGCTCCTAAGGACCGACTTCACTGCCATCAGCGAACTCGTCACCACGGACCGCAAGCCTGGTGATGCCGACATGATCCCCAGGAAGGAGTCCTTCAGCAGCCGCGATGCCCTCTCTGACAAGGCCATTGTCGATTTCGATCCCGAGTTCTGGAAGGAATACAACATCATCGAGCCTACTGAAAGCCTTGACAAGGCAATAGGAAGAATCAAGCGGCAGACTGAGAGAAATTGAGTATATTTGTCGTGAAATGGCAAACGGCAGATTATTCCTTATTCCCTCTCCCCTCGGAGACAACGATCCTGCGGAAGTGATTCCGCGGCAAGTCCTTGAAAGCATACAGCACATTTTCAGGTACGTGGCCGAAGAGACACGTACCGTAAGGCGCTATCTTTCCGCTGCGGGTCTCAAAGGCCGCATCGGGGATCTGGAATTCCGCGAATTGAACGAGCACACCACCCCGGAGGAAGTAGAATCCCTGCTTGAGTTGTTCAGCACCCCTGATGGAGAGCCATGCGATGTCGGTCTGATCTCCGAGGCCGGTCTTCCTGCAGTTGCGGACCCGGGAGCCCAGCTTGTCGCACTGTGCCACAGGCATGGAATCCAGGTAATCCCGATGGTCGGTCCTTCATCGCTGATGCTCGCTCTGATGGGATCGGGACTGAACGGACAGAGCTTTGCTTTCAGGGGTTACCTTCCGGCCAAGACGGATGAGAGGAAAAAGGCGATCAGGGAAATCGAGAAGCAGTCTGCACAGTTCAGGCAGACCGAGATATTCATAGAAACTCCTTATCGGAACGACTCCCTCCTGGCGGACCTGCTTTCTACCCTTCAGCCAGGCACCATGCTCTGCTATGCAGCAAACCTGACACTCCCCGACCAGACCATAATGACCAGAACCGTCAAGCAATGGCGTTCCGCTCCCCCAACGATCGGCAAGCGGCCCTGCGTTTTCCTCATTCTGGCCAAATAATCATCAATGAATATGCTTACTGACAGAGATATGACCATAGAACTCGTGGGAATGGAATTCCACGCCTTCCACGGCTGCATGGAAAAGGAGCGCAGGGAAGGCAACACCTTCGTGGTGGATTTCCGCGGAAAGGCTGACCTTAAGAAGGCGGCCAGGACCGATGACCTCGAGAACACCGTCGACTACAGCAAGATCTACGACATAGTGGCCGCGGAGATGGCCAAACCTTCGAACCTTCTGGAAAATGTTGCCGGAAGGATCGTGGATGCAATCGGAAGGTCAGACATGAAGTTCTGGTTCGTACAGGTCAGGGTCTCGAAGAAGAATCCTCCGGTCGGAGGAACATGTTCATGGTCAAGGGTCACTGCAACATCAGGGGCTGACTTACTCAAAGGGAGTGTTGACGAGGGTTTCTGAATATGAAGATAGCGTTTCTCACACTTGGTTGCAAACTCAACTACGCCGAGACCTCCACTTACGAAAGGGGCTTCGTGGCCGCCGGCTTGGATGTCGTCGACTGGGAGGAGAAGGCGGACGTCTATCTGGTGAACACTTGTTCCGTGACGGAGAGGGCTGAGAAGAAGTGCCGGAATGTCATCAGGAAGGTGCATAGGGTGTCGCCGGAGGCGAAGATCATAGTTACGGGGTGTTACGCTGAATTGCGCAAGGGGGAGCTTGAGGCGATCGAGGGGGTGGCGGCCGTCTTCGGCGCCGCCGACAAGCCCCGAGTCGTTCCCGACACCCTCGAACTGCTATTTCAATCGCGGGAGGAGGTATTGTCCCTGACGGGCGATATTCTGCCGGCGTTTTCGTCGGAGGAGCGGACACGGTCGTTCTTGAAGGTGCAGGACGGCTGCAACAACTTCTGCGCCTACTGCACCGTCCCCTTCGCCCGCGGCACCTCAAGGAATATCCCGATCGCATCAGCAGTTGCCCAGGCAAAGGAAATAGCTGCCACCGGAATCAAGGAAGTCGTAATCACGGGAGTCAACACCGGAGACTTCGGAAGGACCACCGGAGAGAGTTTCCTCGAGCTTCTCAAACGCCTGAATGACGTTGAAGGAATAGAACGCTACAGGATCTCCTCCATCGAACCCAACCTGATCACGGAAGAAATCATAGACTGGATCGCCTCAGGCACCAAGTTCCAGCCCCATTTCCACATTCCCCTCCAGTCCGGATCCGACCAGATACTCTCCAGGGTCCGCCGCCGCTACACGACTGACTTCTTCGCAGAAAGGATAGATTACATCCGTTCCGTCATGGATCCTCATCCCGGAGCACCGGAGGCCAACCTCAAGCCTTTCGTTTTCTTCGGGATCGACGTGATTGCAGGCCTCCCCGGCGAGACGGAGGAACTTTTCGAGGAAACATATTCATTCCTGAAAGACAGGATCAGGCCCGCATTCATCCACATATTCCCCTACTCCAGAAGGCCAGGCACGGTCGCTGCCGGCTGGAAGGACCAGGTCAAGGACTCAGTCAAGACGGAAAGGGTTGCAAGGCTCGAGGCCCTCTGCGACGAACTCCATTCCGACTTTATCACAAGGAACAAGGGAAGGATCTCCAAGGTCCTCTGGGAATCGGACGTAAAGGACGGCATGATGGGAGGATATTCCGGGAACTACATCAGGGTCACCAGGCCCTACGATCCCGGGAAGGTCAACACTATAGAAGACTTTATCTTATGACAGGGAACAAGGCAAGACTGACTTTCCTCGGGACTGGAACTTCGCAGGGAGTCCCGATCATCGGATGCGAATGCCAGGTCTGCAGGTCGGCCGACCAAAGGGACAAGCGTTTCCGGGCGTCGGTCTACGTAGAATACTGCGGACTGAACATACTAGTCGACGCCGGGCCGGACTTCAGGATGCAGATGCTCGCTCACGACCTCTGCCACCTGGATGCCATCCTGCTCACCCACAACCACAAGGACCACACCGGCGGCCTGGACGATGTACGTTCACTCAATTACATCGACCGGCGCGCTACCGAAATCTACTGCGAAAGGAACGTCCTCGAAGACCTTATCCGTGAATATCCTTATGTCTTCAAGTTCCCGAAATATCCCGGAGCCCCGGAATGGCATCTGCACGTGATAGATGAGAAGCCCTTCAGCATCCGGAAGGACATCTCCGACAAGGAGCTGGTCTGGGTGCATGACGTCGGCTACCATTACCGCTTGCCGGACGGAAGGCTCATCCCTACGGCCCGCTCCCTCGAGGATATGATCGAAGAAAATGTCTCGGATGACGGCGATGTCAAGATCATCCCGATCCGCGGGCTTCACGACAAGCTTCCAGTACTTGGATTCAGGTTCGGCGACATAGCCTACATAACCGACATGAGCAGCATCCCGGAGAGCGAATTCTCCAAGCTTGAAGGGCTGAAACACCTGACTCTCAACACTGTGAGCTACAACAGGCACCATTCCCACTTCAGCCTGGACGAAACCCTCCAACTGGCCGACAGGATAAGGCCCGAGCACACCTGGCTCACACATCTCTCCCACACCTTCCCGGTGCACGAACAGTTCTGCAAGGATCTGGAACGCATGTGCTCCGAAAGGGACATCCATTCAATCGTCCAGCCCGCCTGGGACGGACTCACAATCGAATAACCACAACATCCTGCTATAATGAAAGTCCTGCTCATAAACGGAAGCCCTCGGATGAAGGGAAACACATCGGTCGCCTTAGGCGAGATCGCCAGAACCCTTGCCGAAGAAGGGATCGAGACCGAGACAATGTGGATCGGCAACAAGCCTGTGCGCGGTTGCATCGCATGCAACAAGTGCAAGGAAAAACCTGGAGCCTGCGTCTTCAACGACGACGTCTGCAACGAAATCAGTGCAAAATATTTCGAGGTCGACGGGATAATCATCGGCTCCCCTGTCTATTACGGCCAGCCTAACGGAGCCTTGCTGGCAATCATCCAGAGATCGTTCTACTCAAACGGAGGAAATGTGGCAGGCAAGCCTGCAGCAGCGGTAGCGGTCTGCCGGAGAGGCGGCGCCACGGCGTCATTCGAGACTATGAATCTTCCTTTCCAGATGATGAATATGCCTGTGGTCACTTCACAGTACTGGAACATCGTGTATGGCCGAGAACCCGGCCAGGCAGCCCTGGACCAGGAGGGGCTTCAGACCATGCGCGCCCTGGCCCGCAACATGGCGTGGCTGCTCAAGGCGACAGATGGGAAACCCGCCCCGGGCCGTGGCGACGAACCCTGGGCTCCCATGCATTTCATAAGATAGAAAAAGGAAGCCGGCCTTAATTGTGCAGCTTCAAGACTATGTACTCCGACCTGGTGCCGACGCGGAACTTTCCTCCCCAGATGCCCAGGCCGGAGCTTACGTAATAATGTGTGCCGCCTCTTCGGTGGGCACCGAAGGCCTTTTCGTACATTGCGTCCGTAACCCAGTTGCCCGGCCAGACCTGGCCGTGGTGGGTGTGACCGCTGAACTGGAAATCTATTCCGGCCTCTTCAGCCTCTTCAAGATGGTATGGCTGATGGTCAAGGAGGATGGTGAACAGAGAATCCTTAGGTGCCAAGCTACGGAGCGACGCCCGCGAGCGGTTTGTCCTGTCATCGCGGCCCATGATCCTTATGCCCGAAACTTCTGTCGAAGAGTCCCGGAGCAGAGTGATCCCGGCATCGTGGTAGAATTCTTCTGATCCCTGCTCGCCGGAGATATATTCATGATTCCCGAGGCATGAATAGACAGGGGCGTCTATTCCGCGGAAGACTTCCGAATAGTGGCCTTCTTTCACCGGACGGATGGCCCCGTCGATGATGTCGCCACCGAAAAGAACCAGATCAGGGTTTTCGTCATTGAACAGCTTCACCCACCTCGAGAGTTCCGCCTTGCGGTTGTGATAACCGGCATGGAGGTCACTGGCCAGGACTATCGTGAGCGGGCGTTCAAGCGGCTTCTCGGTCTTGAGGTCGATACACTCACGGTACTTGTGATGGTAGTGTATGTTGCCGTAGACCAGAATCATGGTGATGGCACCGAGGACAGTAAGAGTCCCTACCCAGGAATCCTTCAGGAAGCCTGCCGGCACAAGGTGGAACAACCTTCCAAGCGACAAGACGACGAAGATGAGAAGGGCATAGAGGAAGAAAATCATCCATGAGGTTCCGATCTCATAAGTAGCGGTCGCAAGGGACATCGGCATCTTGTTGCCGAGCATGAAATGAGGGAATATGACCAGGAATGCCAGGATGTACAGTGTGACGAACAGCCACTTTCCCCAGTGAGGAAAAGGCAGGATCCTCCAGAACCTCCAGGAGGTCCAGACTATGCATCCAAGGAGGATCACCATTGTAAGAATGAAACCGTTACGCATTATTCAAGGAATTAAGGCACCAGCAATAGGCATCGGCAAGCCGCGATTCGCAGTCCTGGAAATGGCCGCCGGCGTTCCATTCAAGGATGCAGTTTCCCTCTCCAAGGCAGGAACGGAGAAGCTCGTACTCTCCCCTCACCCTGTCCCCCACCTGGGCTATGGACTTGTTCTTGACATGTTCTTCCCGATCTCCGAGGCTGAGGTAGACCTTGCCAGTAAGGACAGGACGGGAGGAGGAATACTCCGGCCAGTTACGGATCCATAGGGATGGAGAGGCAGCTGCCACAGCAGAGAACAAGTCTACCTGCATAGAAGCCCAGAGGGCGAAGAGCCCGCCAAGGGAATAACCTCCGATGATGACCGGAAGATCACCGTACAAAGCCCTAAGGTGGGGCAGCAGGTTATCGGTAATGAATTGTAGAGTGGTTCCTGCAGCCTGGCCGACCTTGGGATCACGGCTTATCGCCGGATCGCTCCAGGGCATCAGGTCCTCCGACCAGTCGAAGACCTGGAAGGCGGAGGCGACAAACGGCACCTGGCATCTGGAAACAATCATCTCGTTAAGGGAGACTATTCCTTCACGTTCGTGACGTCCGAGGGTCTGGATAAGGATGTATGCCGGCTTGTCGCAGGCAAATAGAAGGCACTCGCGGCCTGATAGTTCGATTCTGTCCTGTTTCATCTCAGTCATTGTAGATCGGAACCTCTCCGTCGTCAATCAGCTGGCGGAGGATCTCCAGATAATCTGCAGAATACTGCCTGGACGGATTGTCGAATTCTGCCACTATCTCAGTTATCGAATACTCACCACCCTTCCCTTCAATGAATTCCTTCAGTTTTCTCCGGGTGTATTGTCTTGCCGTGCCTTCATTCCGCACGGACATTTGGGATGATGCCGTCTTGGCGCGGCAGATGTCGCAGGTGCCACAGTCGGATGACTCCTCCTGGCCGAAGTAGCGAAGCAGGAAGCGGGACCGGCACTCATCAGTCTCGGAAGCATATTCAAGCATGGCCTGCGAACGGTCATGGTAGCTGCCCTTCAGCATCTCGAACCTGTCAGGCATAAGGTCCAGGTTCCCGGGTCTCAGGCGGTCATGATGCAGGAAGACGACATCGGAATGTGCCGCCGGAACGTACGAGATCACATGTTCGAGTGAAAGCGAATAAAGGAGTTGCCTCAGCTGAGGGACGCTCGTGCCGAGGCGGCCGGCAAGATATTCCTCATCCACAGTCTGGAGGAATGAGAATATCCCGGTGTACGAGCGCATCAGGACTTCCAGGAGAGAGGCCAGCTCCTGACTGGGCAAATCGATGTCATACAGCGACTTCCGGTCAACGGAGATACGTACCTTCGTGGGGATGTCCACCTCCTCTGAATATGTCAGGTGTCCGGTCCTTTCAAGATACTTCAGGGAATGGAATACCACCGCCCTCTGGAAACCGTATGCCTTGCAGAAGTCTTCCAAGGAGAACTTCAGCTGGCGGCCGATGCCGGTGTCGTAAGGAATCTCGAAGAAGGCATGAAGCTTCTGGTAGACATCGGCAATGAACTCGAGCGAAGGGAAAGAAACGCTTTCTATCTGTCCAAGCCTGCGGACATCGATTCCGTTCCAAAGCAGCAGAGCGTAGGAACGCTTCCCGTCACGACCTGCACGTCCGGCCTCCTGGAAATAGGCTTCAGGACTGTCAGGAAGGTCATAATGAGCTACGAAGCGGACATCCGGCTTGTCGATGCCCATGCCGAAGGCATTGGTGCAGACCATGACCTGGATCCGACCGTCCTTCCATGCAGCCTGCCGCTCCGAACGTGAGCTCTGGCCCAGACCTGCATGATAGTAGGATGCGCTTATCCCTTCAGCCTTGAGCATGGATGAGAGTTCTTCGCACTTGCGCCGGTTCCTGGCGTAGACGATCCCGCTCCCTGGAACTCCCTTGCAGATGTTCACGATCTGTGAATATTTGTCCTCTACATTGCGGACAATATAACTGAGGTTTGGTCTTTCAAAACCACTTCTCAGGACATTTCTTCCTTCGAATGACAGTTTGTCCATGATGTCGTCTGCCACCTTGGGAGTGGCAGTGGCAGTCAGGGCTATGACAGGGGCGTCCAGCCGTTCGCGGAGACTCCCTATCTTAAGGTAGTCGGGGCGGAAATCATAGCCCCACTGAGAGATGCAATGGGCCTCATCCACCACTATGTAGCTGACATTCATTACGTCCAGATAGGACTGGAAAAGCCTTGTCGCGATACGCTCGGGAGAAAGGTAGAGGAACTTGTAGTCGCCGTAGGCCGCGTTGTTCAGGGCAAGGTCCACTTCATGCCTGGACATTCCGGCATGGACAGCGATGGCCCTCACTCCCCTTCGTTCGAGGTTCTGCACCTGGTCTTTCATCAGGGCGATGAGAGGCGTCACAACCAGCGTAAGCCCTTCTGCCATAATGCCTGGGACCTGGAAACAGACCGACTTGCCGCCTCCTGTAGGCATGATGGCCAGCACGTCCCTTCCCTCCATGGCGGATGTGATGATTTCCTCCTGCATAGGGCGGAAAGCATCATATCCCCAATATTCCTTCAACACATCGGCCGGCGACATATTAAAATTTTTTAAATCGTTTTATCACAACACTTTGCGAGTCTTCATGGCAAATAATTTGCAGTAACGCAAAATGCCTGAACAAATGTACGAAAAATAGCATATTTTTCCGTAAATTTGCCGCGCATTAAGAAGTTAAGTTTAACTCAATAAATTTTTAAAATTTTATACATTATGTCAAAGATGGATTTACGCAAGTACGGTATCAAGAGAGTGAAGGAAGTCCTTTACAATCCTACCTATGAAGTTCTCTACAACGAGGAGACAAAACCCGAGCTCACCGGCTATGAGAAGGGACAGGTTACCGAACTCGGCGCAATCAACGTTATGACTGGTGTGTTCACCGGACGTTCTCCCAAGGACAAGTACATCGTCATGGACAAGAACTCAAAGGACACCGTTTGGTGGAACACTCCTGAGTATCCCAACGACAACCATGAGATGTCACAGGCTGTCTGGAAGGAAGTCAAGAAACTCGCCCAGGATGAGCTCTCCGGCAAGAGGCTCTTCGTCGTCGACGGTTTCTGCGGTACTCACAAGGACACCAGGATGAAGGTCCGCTTCATCATGGAGGTTGCATGGCAGGCCCACTTCGTCACCAACATGTTCATCCGTCCGAAGAACCAGGCCGAATTCGACCAGGAGCCCGACTTCGTGGTCTACTGCGCTTCCAAGGCAAAGGTTGAGAACTATCAGGAGCTCGGTCTCCGCAGCGACACCTGCGTTGCCTTCAACGTCACTTCCCGTGAGCAGGTTATCCTCAACACCTGGTACGGTGGCGAGATGAAGAAGGGTATGTTCTCCATGATGAACTATTACCTCCCTCTGAAGGGCATCGCTGCAATGCACTGCTCCGCCAACACCGACATGAACGGTGAGAACACCGCCATCTTCTTCGGTCTCTCCGGAACCGGCAAGACCACCCTCTCCACCGATCCTAAGCGCAAGCTCATCGGCGACGACGAGCACGGCTGGGACAACAAGGGTGTCTTCAACTTCGAAGGCGGTTGCTACGC
>JAFUFS010000013.1 GCA_017469745.1 Bacteroidales bacterium
CCTGCCGCTAGCGTTCATCCTGAGCCAGGATCAAACTCTTCTTTGTATATACACTATTATTACTCTAAGTCCGATCCCGACAGGTTTCTTAAGAAATCAACGCTCTCGAATTCTCGTTACAATTTCTCGGTACTTGCTTGTACTTACTTCAGTCTTGTCAATGAACTTGTCAAAAAATCCCATTCGGCTCGCGAACGGGATTGCAAAGGTAAGCAGAAATTTTAATTCAGCAAACTTTTTTAAAGATTTTTTTAAGATTTTTTCTGTTTACGCTGGTTCATCAGAATCCTTGCCTGAAGCTCCCAGGTGCGTAATCTATCCTTATACAGATTGTTAGCGTTAACCTTGTCGATGTCGAGCGATGCGTCGGAATTATCGTCCCATCTGCGACAATTGTAGACAACATCGTAGATCCGGCCGATCTGGTACTCCCTGGACACCCTCAGGCCAACCGCATAATCCTCCCCGTACTTGGTCACCGGGAAGTTGATCCTGCGCAGCATCGGCACATAGAAAGCCCTCGGCGCTCCAAGGCCATTTATGCGGAGGGCATTGTTCCTTCCGTTCTCCGGAGTCCACTCGCGATGGTCGATGATCCCCGGAGGCAGGGTCTCAAGATTGAAGTCAGTCATGCGATAGGTACCGATCACCATCGCACACCTCTGGGCATGAAAAGCGTCCACAAACTTCTGGACAGTGTTCTCATCGTAGTAGACATCGTCCGAATCCAGCTGGATCGCAAAACGGCCGCACTTGGGATGATGCAGGGCTGCGTTCCAGTTGCCGCCGATGGCATGGTAGGTCTTGTCCTGGGCGATGTAGACCAGTTTCGGATCATCCAAGAAACCCTTGATGACGTCGACCGTGCCATCGGTCGAATTGTCGTCAACGACGAAGACGTTGTGCTTGAAAGAAGTCTTCTGGCTCAAGGCAGACCTGAGGGCATCCCCTATCGTACGCACCCTGTTCTTGCAAGGGATCACGACCGAAGCCTCATATTCAAAATCTCCTTCTGAGAAGTCGACCTCCTTGAATTCCGGCTCAAGGTAGCCGCCGACATCCTTGAGGTGGCTTGTACATGCCTTCTCCATCTCTATCTGGACTGCCCGGTTCTTGGGGTCCACATAATCGAAAAGCTTTTCGCCCGACTTGCGGGTGTCAGTCTCGATTTCATAATAAAGGTATTCATTGATGTGGACAAGGCTCCCCTTCTGCGAGACCTTAAGGCGAAGGTCATACAGCCCGGCATATTCATAATCGGCATCCATCCTGGAGACTGCCTCCTTCAACGCCGAGGTCCGGTAGATCATGACCGATCCGAAGTCGAAATCGTCCCTGAGGGCACCTTGCTGGCAGTCGATCACAGGCGCGAAAGTGCGCACGCCGTCCATCTCCTTGAAATGGTCGGCGTAGACCATCGCGGCGGAAGCGTCCTCAGCCACGGAGAGGAAGCGCTCCAGGGCGAACTCCCCGAAACTGAGTTCAGTGGTCTTGATGTAGATCATGGTAAACGGGGCGGACGCCATGGAAGCGATCTTCTTAACAGAAGCCGTGCTCTTGAAGGTCCTTGCATCCAGCAACTCTATCCGGGAGACCTCATTCTGAGCCTTCAAGGCCGCCAGGGTTGGCGCAACCTGAGAGTCGTCAGCATAAGGGATGAAGCAGTCGATTCTTTTCATGAATATAATCTTTGGCAGAAACAAAAATACGAAATTATATTAATATATTTGTAGAATATGAAAAGGACATTACTCACTCTTGCGGCCCTGGTCATCACGGTCGCGTCAATCTCAGCACAGGAAACCCCAAGATGGCTCCGCAAAAGCGCCATCTCTCCGGACGGAACACAGGTAGCCTTCAGCTACAAGGGCGACATCTTCACCGTCAGCACCAACGGAGGCAGGGCTCTGCAGATCACAACCAATAACGCTTATGATTCGGATCCCATGTGGACTCCCGACGGAAAGATGATTGTCTTCTCTTCCTACAGGAAGGGGTCCAAGGACATCTACATCACTTCCGCCCAGGGAGGAGCCCCAAAGAGGCTTACGGACTACCATGGAGAAGAGACTCCCCTTTGCGTCCTGGATGGAGGCAGGATCCTGTACACTTCCAGTTTCCAGCCTGACGCAAATTACGGAGGCTTCCCGAACACAGGCCAGATCTGGCAGGTCGACACTTCTGCCGGACGTCCGCTGCTGGTCACTTCCCTCCCGATGATGAACATGAGCGTCAACTCCGCAGGAGAAGTCATCTACGAAGACTATAAAGGTTATGAGGATGCCCTAAGGAAGCATCACACCTCTTCGGTGACAAGGGATATCTGGCTTTACAAGCCGGCCGCAGCTCAGGGTCAGAGGTTCCGCATCAAGGAAGACGGAGCTTTCACTAAGCTCAGTTCTTTCCGCGGAGAAGACCGCAACCCTGTCTTTGCTTCTGACGGGAAGACCTATTTCTTCCTTTCCGAGCAGGACGGAACCTTGAATGTCTACAAGGCTTCGACCGGATCCGCAGGCAATGCGACCCAGATCACCAAGTTCAAGGACAATCCTGTGAGGTTCCTCTCCGTCTCGAAGGAAGGCACGCTCTGTTTCTCATGGAACGGAGATCTTTACACCATGAAGGAAGGAGGCGAGCCCCGCAAGATAGCCATCACGGTCAGCAAGGATGAGAATGAGAATGACACTGAATTCATTACGTACACCAACGGAGCTTCTTCAATGGACGTCTCCCCTGACGGGAAGGAGATAGCAGTGGTCATCCGCGGCGACGTGTTCGTCACATCCACTGAATACAGGACCACGAAGCGCATCACCAACACTCCCGAGCAGGAGCGCAACGTCAGTTTCTCCAAAGACGGACGCACCCTTTACTATTCATCCGAAAGGAACGGGCACTGGGGCATCTGGAAGACCACCCTCGCCGACAAGAACGAGAAGTACTTCACCTATGCTACAAAGTTCGAGGAGCAGCTCGTGACCTCCGAGAAGGAGACCTGCTTCCAGCCGGACGTTTCCCCCGACGGCAATTGGATCGCGTTCCTAAGGGACAGGACCGAACTGGTCATCAAGTCCACCAAGGACGGCAAGGAGAAATCCCTCCTCAAAGGCGTGAACTATTCCTACCAGGACGGAGACCAGAGCTTCGAGTGGAGCCCTGACAGCAAGTACCTGCTTTCCCTGTACCAGGCAGACGGAGGATGGAACAATTCCGACGTGGCCCTCATCGACATCGAGACCGGAGAAATCACCAACCTGACTCTCAGCGGCTACTCGGACGGCAATTTCAAGTGGTCGCTCAAGGGCTACGCGATGACATGGGAGTCGGACAAGAACGGTTACAGGAGCCACGGTAGCTGGGGTGCCGAATCCGACGTCTACATCATGTTCTTCGACGGGAAGGAAATGATGAAGTTCATGCGCGACAAGGAAGGCGAAGAGATCGCCAAGCTCATAGAGGAAGGCGGCAAGGAGAAAACCGAAAAACAGCTCGCCAAGGAGGAGAAGAAAGAAAAGAAAGACTCCGTAAAGCAGGCCGAGAAGCCTGAGAAGCTGAAGCTCGACCTAGAGGACAGGGAATTCAGGATCTCACGCCTCACCCGCAGTTCAAGCAGGCTCGGAGACTTCTACCTGACCCAGGACGGCACGAAACTCTATTACGTCACCCCTCTTGAGAGAGGCAACGACCTTTGCATGCTCGATGTCAAGAAGGGAGACGTGAAGGTCATAAAGAAGGGCGTGTACGGCTCGATCGTACCTTCCCCTGACGACAAGACGCTCTACATGTTCTCTGGAGGCACCATCTCCAAGATCAACGTGGCCAGCAACGCCATCACCCCCATCTCCTTCTCCGGAGACTACGAGTTCAAGCCGAAGGCAGAGAGGAACTACCTCTTCGAACATGTCTGGAAGCAGGTTGACGAGAAGTTCTACGACCCTGCAATCCATGGTATCAACTGGGCCGGTTACAGGGACAACTACCGTCAGTTCATGCCTTACATCGACAACAATTTCGATTTCCAGGACCTTCTGTCCGAGATGCTCGGAGAGCTCAACGGTTCGCACACCGGAGCCAGGTACCGTCCGGGAAGCAGGATCAACATGGGTTGCCTGGGAGTCCTCTATGATTTCGATTACGAAGGAGACGGACTCAGGATCGCCGAAGTGCTTCCTGGAGGAGTCCTCAACATAGCCGATTCCGAAATTAAGGCCGGTGACACCATCGTGTCAATTGACGGAGAAAAGATCGAAGCCGGAAAGAGCTGGTTCAAGCTTCTCCAGAACAAGGTCGGCAAGAAAACCGCCGTCGTAGTGAAGAAGGGCGGCAAGGAAGAGGAACTCTACGTGGTACCCGTCGGCAGCGAAAGTACCCTCATGTACCGCAGATGGGTCAAGCAGAGAGAACAGATGACCGACAGGCTCTCCGGAGGCAAGGTCGGTTACACCCATGTCCAAGGCATGGACTCTCCCAGCTTCAGGGAGGTTTATTCAAAACTCCTCGGCAAATACAGGAGCGCTGACGCTGCAGTGGTGGACACAAGGCACAACGGAGGCGGATGGCTGCATGACGACCTCGCCACCCTGCTCGGCGGCAAGGAATATATCCGTTTCACACCCCGCGGCCAGTACATCGGCAGCGAGCCCTACAGCAAATGGAACAAGCCTTCCTGCGTCCTCGTGTGCGAAGACAACTACTCCGACGCCTGCGGCTTCCCTTACACCTACAGGTCCCTGGGAATAGGGAAACTGATCGGCATGCCCGTGCCTGGCACTATGACGGCCGTCTGGTGGGAGACCATGCTGAATGGGATGGTCTTCGGAATCCCTCAGGTCGGAAGCTGGGGCGTCAAGGACGGAAGGTACCTCGAGAACATGCAGATCGAACCCGACATCAAGGTCGAGAATGATCCGGCATCCCTCCTGCGAGGAGAAGACAAGCAGCTTGAAGCTGCCGTAAAGGAAATGATGAAAACGAAATAACGAATATGGACAGCAAAGTAGTAATCATCCCCACCTACAACGAAAAGGAAAACATCGAGGCGATCATCCGCAAGGTGTTCTCCCTCGATGGAGAGTATCACGTCCTGATCATTGACGACGGCTCGCCGGACGGAACAGCCTCCATCGTCAAGAAACTCCGTGATGAGTTCAGCGGCCGCCTGTTCCTTATCGAAAGGAGCGGGAAGCAGGGACTTGGCACGGCCTATCTCACAGGATTCAAGTGGTCCCTGGACCATGACTATGACTACACCTTCGAGATGGATGCCGACTTCTCGCACAATCCCGATGACCTCCCGAGACTCTATGAGGCCTGCCGCAACTGCGGCGGAGTGGCCATCGGTTCGCGCTACTGCGACGGCATCAGCGTGGTCAACTGGCCCATCGGAAGGATCCTGATGTCCTACTACGCATCGAAGTACGTACGCAGGGTGCTCGGCATGAAGATCCATGACTGCACCGCCGGCTTCAAGTGCTACAGCCGTGAAGCTCTCTCCTCCATTGACCTGGATGATGTAAGGATGAAAGGCTACGGCTTTCAGATCGAGATGAAGTACACGGCCTGGAAGCTCGGCTTCAAGCTGGTCGAGGTCCCCATCATCTTCGTCAACCGCAAGCTCGGCACTTCCAAGATGAGCAGCGGCATCTTCGGCGAAGCTTTCTGGGGCGTCATCAAGCTAAGGTTCAGGAAATTCCATCGCAAGGGCTGATGTCTCGCAAACTCCTGACAAACGCCCTCATAGTGACAGGCTCCTCGAGTTTCAAGGGGAGCCTGGCCATTGACGGTGAAAGGATCTCAGGAGTTTGGCCCGGCGAAGGCTTGCCCTTCCCGGGAGCCGAAGCAATCGACCTCGGCGGAAGGATCCTGATGGCCGGAATGATAGATTCCCATGTCCATTTCAGGGAGCCCGGGATGACCTGGAAGGCAGACATCGCCAGCGAATCCGCAGCCGCACTCGAAGGAGGAGTGACTTCCTTCATCGACATGCCCAACACCGCTCCTCCCACCGTTTCCGCGGAAGCCATTGAAGACAAGCTTCAAAGGGCATCCTCTTCATCCAAAGCCAATTACGGTTTTCATCTCGGAGCGACCAACGACAATGTCCCGAGGATCAAGGAATATCTTGACACTGGTCTCGGCGAGAGATTCGGAGGAATAAAGGTCTTCATGGGATCATCCACCGGCAACATGCTGGTGGACAGGGATGAAAGCCTTGAAGAGGTCTTCAGGATCAAAGGGAAGCCTGTCCTGGTCCACAGCGAGGACGAAGGCCTGATCAAAGCCGGGCTGGAATCAGCTAGGCAGGCCTTTGGAGACAACATTCCCTTCGGATGCCACCCCACGATCAGGAGCCGGGAAGCTTGCATACGTTCAACGGAAAGGGCCTTGGAAAAGGCCGTCAGGCTGGGCACATCACTCCACATCCTTCATGTCAGCACGGCCGAGGAGGTCGATATGATCCGTGAGGCCAAGGCCAGCAACCCGCACATCACGGCGGAGACTTCCGCCAACTACCTGTGGTTCAGCGAAGAAGACTATTCGAGACTGCTGGGCAAGGTAAAATGCAATCCTGCCGTAAAAGCAGCTTCTGACAGGGAGGCGCTGAGAAAGGCCCTGGCAGAAGGCATAATCGACACCTTAGGATCTGATCATGCTCCCCACCTCCTGAGCGAGAAAGACCGGCCATATATTCAATGCCCGTCCGGACTCCCTTCAGTCAGGGAGCAGCTGCCGGTACTTTTTACGCTTGCGAAGGAGTGCGGCATCCCGCCGGAGCGGATAGCCTCGGCCTGCTCGGAAAGGGTTGCAGAGATATTCAAAATCGAAGACAGGGGACGTCTTGCAGCGGGCTGCTATGCAGACCTGGTCGTGATCGATCCGGATAAAGAATTCACCGTCAAGGGAGAAGGGTACAAATGCGGTTGGAGTCCCTACGAAGGCACAGTCCTGAAGGGAAAGGTGGAGATGGTCTGGGTCAACGGCCGTCTTGCCGTGAACAACAGCACTTTGAATATTGGGACAGAACAATTCCAACCACAGCCACTAAGATTCCACCCCACTGCAGGGCAGTAAGATGCTCTCTTCCAATCACCTCGGCTACCAGGGCGGTAGCCACGCACATCATTGCCAGGAAAACACTGGACTTGGCGACTCCCAGTCGTTTGATGGTCATTGCCCATAGTGAGAAAGCCAGGCTGGAACAGAGAAGTGCAAGGCAGAAAACAGGCTTGAGAACCTTCCAGGACAGGAAACGCGGCTCATAATTCTCAATCCCCTTTGTCAGGAAGAACGGCAGGAAATAGACTGCACCTATCAGGAACTGGTACATCACGATGACCTGCGGCCTGTAGTCGCTGGCAAGCAGTTTAGTAAAGAGAGCATGCCCGACCTCCGAGAATACAGCAATGACCAGAAGTATCACTCCCAAGGTGAAATTGCCGGGAGTTCCGCATTCCATCTGGGAACGGAGCACCAGGCAGATGCCTGCAAGGGTCACGGCTATTCCCAACCCGTTGACCAATGAGATCTTCTCCTTGAAGAATATGAAGGCTGCAAAGACCGAGAAGATGGGAACGGAGGCGATGATCATGGCGCTGATCGTCGGCGAACCCGTCTCCTTGATTCCGTATGTCTCACAAAGGAAGTAGACAAGCGGCTCGAATACAGCCAGGAGGGCAAACTTCCAGAGATCCTTCTTCCTTATCAGCTTGAACTGACAGGTGAGCAGGTTGAAAACCAGGAGGACAAGGCCTGCCATCAGGATCCTTATCGGTACGAAAAAGAAGATCGGAATGTCCAGAGCTATCAACTGGTCGCTCCAGATGTAGGACATGCCCCAGAGCAAAATAGCCAAGGCGGAGAACACGTAGATCACCGCCTTGTTGTCACAAATGCTCTTGGGACTTGTCATATTGGTTATCAGGTTAGTTTCACTTTGGCAAATATAATCAAATATTTTCAACAAAACCTAATCAAACAAACCCAAAATATGACAAATGTTAAAAGAAATCTACTTTTTATTAATCAATCGTAATGAAATACGTTTCCTTTCGAGGTCTACCCCGATCACTGAGACCATGACTCTCTGGTGCAGTTTCGGCTTCGCCCCCCTCATCTGGGAGACATGGATAAGCCCGTTCTCATGGATGCCGATGTCGACGAAGGCGCCGAAAGCTGTCACGTTGGTCACGATGCCAGGCAGTTCCATTCCCTCCTTCAGGTCATCGATCTCCCGGATGTCATCAGCAAAGCTGAAGTCCTGGGCCTGCTGTCTGGGATCAAGGCCAGGTTTAGCCAGTTCCTTCAGGATGTCATTGATGGTGGGAAGGCCGAACTCCCCTTCCACATAGCGGGCCGGATCGATCTTCCTGATAAGTTCCTCATTTCCGACAAGCTGTATGGCGGAGACTCCGAGATCGGACGCCATCTTGTCCACGATGTGATAGCACTCAGGGTGAACGGCCGAGTTGTCCAGCGGATTGGCTGCGTCATGGATCCTGAGGAAGCCGGCGCACTGTTCAAATGCCTTGGGGCCCAGTTTCGGAACCTTATGGAGCTGTTCCCTGGAGGTAAAGCCTCCATTTGACCCACGGAAGGCGACGATGTTCGAAGCCAGGGCCGGTCCTATTCCAGAGACATAACTTAGGAGATAGGGGCTGGCCGTGTTAAGGTTGACTCCCACGCTGTTCACACAGAAAGCCACCGTGTTGTCGAGCTTCTCACGCAGCAGATTCTGGTCGACATCATGCTGGTACTGACCGACACCCAATGACTTAGGATCGATCTTGACAAGTTCCGCAAGCGGATCCATGAGCCTCCGGCCAATCGAGACGGCGCCCCTGACGGTCACATCCTCGTCAGGGAATTCCTTTCTGGCCACCTCAGAAGCCGAGTAAATTGAAGCACCGTCTTCACTAACCGTGTAGACCTTGACGTTCTCTGGGATGCCAACCCTCTTTATGAAGTCTTCGGTTTCCCTGGAGGCCGTGCCGTTGCCGATGGCTATTACCTCGATTCCATATTCCTCGATCATCCCGGAGACAGCCATGATGGACTTGATCTTCTCGCTCAGAGGAGGATGAGGGAATATTATTTCGTGATGAAGCAGGTTTCCCTGGGCGTCCAGGCAGGCAATCTTGCACCCGTTGCGGAAGCCGGGATCTATAGCCATCGTCCTTTTCTGGCCCACGGGAGGAGAAAGGAGAAGTTGTGTAAGATTGTCTCCGAAGACAGCGATCGACTCTATGTCAGCCTTTTCCTTGGCTTCCTTGATCACCTCGTTGCTGATCGAAGGTTCCAGAAGACGCTTGAAAGAGTCATCTACCGCCATGCGGACCTGGCCGGCCAGCTTTCCGGACGGATAACGATGCTCCTGGCAGAAATCGTAGTAGATCTTGTTGCCGCATTTCTCCGGGTCGGCGTCCAAACTGACAGAAAGGAAACCCTCCTTCTCTGCCCTGAGCATTGCCAGGAGATTGTGGGAAGGAATCTTCTGGATCGGCATTGAGAAATTGAAATACGACCTGTATTTGGAGGACTCAGGATTGTCCGAAGCGGCTTTAGTGGCTTTCGATTGGATCCGGCGGGTCCTGAATATCTGCCTGAGTGAATCCCTGGTAGCTGCTGACTCTGAGAATCTCTCGGCAATTATGTCACGGGCTCCGGCAAGGGCATCGTCAACCGTTTCCACCTGGTCATTCAAGTACTTCCTGGCCTCAGCTGCAGGATCGGTCACGACGACGTTCCACATCTTGTCCGCAAGCGGTTCCAGCCCCTTTTCTTTGGCTACGGTAGCCCTGGTGCGGCGCTTGGGGCGGAATGGCAGATAAAGGTCTTCCAACTCACTCGAAACCAGGCAGTTCTCTATTCTGGAACGAAGGTCGGCGGTGAGTTTCCCCTGCTCTTCTATCGTGGACAGGATGGACTCCTTGCGCTTTTCCATCTCGGAGAAAACGTCATTCCAATGCTTTATCTCAGCTACAGCGGCATCGTCCAGGCCGCCTGTCTTCTCCTTGCGGTAACGGCTGATGAAGGGAATGGTACTCCCCTCCTCGAACAGCCTGACGCAGTTTTCTACCTGCCAGTCCTTTATGCCCAGTTTACGGGCTATGCAATCAATGTATATCGTCTTCATGGCTTAATCCTGTGATACTATTTTCAATTCATCCCTGTAGGCGGAGAAGATCTTGGACTTGGACACGAAGCCGACATAGGTCCTGTCCGCGCGCCTTACGACCGGAAGGTTCCAGGCAGAAGTCGTCTCGAACTTCTTCATCACCGAATCCATGCTTTCGTCCTCGTAGACGTAGGCCTCTGCGCTCCTCATGAAGTTGAACACATGGAGGGTGTCATATTCAGCAGCCCTGAACATGTCCTTGCGGATGTCCTCCAGGGAAACGTAGCCTTGGAAACGGCCCTTCGAGTCAATCACCGGGAAGATGTTCCTGGTCGACTCTGAGACCACCTCCACCAGCTGTCCGAGTGTGTCGTCGATACGCACCGGCGAGAAGTCGCTCTCGATGACGTCCGAGACCTTGAGCAGGGTCAGCACGGCCTGGTCGCTGTCATGCGTCAGAAGCTCCCCTCTCTGGGCGATACGCTTCGTGTAAATTGAATATTTTTCCACGATCCTCGTCGTTCCGAAAGCAATAGTAGCCGTGAGGATAAGAGGGAGGAACAGATCATAACCTCCTGATATCTCAGCGATAAGGAAGATGGCGGTCATCGGAGCCTGCATGACTCCTGCCATCAGGCCTGCCATGCCCACAAGCACGAAATTCTGTTCCGGGACTGAAAGCGAAGTCCCTGACAAAAGGAGATTCAGGGTCCTGGCCACTACGAAACCTGCAATCGCTCCTACGAACAGGGTCGGTCCGAAGGTTCCGCCCACGCCGCCTCCGGCATTGGTAAGCGTCATCGAAAAGACCTTCAGCAGGAGGATGAGCAGGAAGAAGATAGGGACAGACCAGGGGCTCCGTGAAAGGAAGGCAAGTGGAGTCTGCCCTTCAAGGGACAGTTCATTGCCGTTCAGTAGGACACCGAGCGATTCATACCCTTCTCCATGCAGCGGAGGGAAGAGGAAGATCAGCAGGCCAAGCCCGATGGCGCAGAGAATCCACTTCAGATAGGGATTGGCCATCTTGCCGATCCTGTCCTCCAGCCAGAGGGTCGTACGGGTGAAATAGATGGAACATCCACCGCAGAAGAGTCCCAGAAGAATGTAAAAAGGAATATTCTTTAGATCGAAGGGGGTTAGTGTACACTCGAAAGGAGTAGCCCTGCCAAGGCATATGTAGGACACCACCGTCGCCGAAACTGTCGACAGCAACAGCGGCATCATGGAATTCATCGAGATGTTGAAAAGAAGGATCTCGAGTACGAAAAGGATGCCGGCCAGAGGGGCCTTGAATATTCCTGCAACGGCTGCTGCTGCGCCGCATCCCAGAAGCACGGTCATGCTCCTGTAAGACATCCCCGCCCTGCGCGCAAAGTTTGAACCTATGGCTGCTCCGGTGTAGACGATGGGGGCCTCGGCTCCCACCGAGCCTCCGAATCCGATCGTCACCGAACTGGCCAGAACTGATGACCACATGTTGTGCGGTTTGATGCGCGAATCATGCCTGGAGACGGCCTGGAGGGCCTTTGTCACGCCATGTCCTATGTTGTCCTTTATGACAAACCTGCAGAAGAGCATCGCAAGGAGCATTCCCACTCCCGGAAGTACGATAAAATAGAGGGCACCGTTCCAGGTATTCCCGAAAACGGAGCCCAATCCGTGCTGAATCAGACTGATAAGTGACTTGAGGACAACGGCTGCAAGGCCTACGACGAGACCAACGACAACGCTCAGGACCAGAAGCCGGTTCCTTTCAGACAAGCGCGATATGAGATTCCATTTTGGCATACTCATTCGCGAATATACCAATAATTTGCGGAATTACATTCCAAGGCCGCAGATGATACCTGCAGTGATTGATTTGAACTGAGGAGCGTAGCCTTCTACGAACTGCTTCATCGGATTGTACTTGACGTAGAAACCGATTCCACCATAAGAGAGGGAAGCGAAGGCATTGTAAGTGATCTGATTGGTCTTGATCTTGTCGGCATAGCGGGCACCGTCGCGGTTCTCCTTTACCTTTGCGCCGTTGTTGTCAACAGCCTTGAACTTGGTGATTCCAGGGAAGTTGTACTCGACGGCGGCTCCGATCCTAAGGGCGCACTTTCCGAAGCTTTGCTCGAAACTGACAGGAGCGGACAGGGTCCTGACAATGAGGTTGGACTTCTTGATCTTCTTGAATCCGCTGTTATCGATGGAAGCAATGGAGACGCGTTCCTTCTCTGTGTCAGGCAGCCAGTAGGATGACTTGTTCAGACGATAGCAATCCCAGTCATAGTCAATTCCTAGCGCGATAAGACCGGTCTCATAAGGGTGAAGCCTCAATTCGAGAATGTTCACGACCGTTTCTATTGAATTCTTCTGTGCGTTGTCAAAACCGGAAGCCGCATTCATAATATAGTGATCGCCGAATGCAATGTAACTGAGTAACTTAGCTGAAAAGGCACCCTTCCTCAAAGAGAAGTCAGCGTCCTCATTGAACTTGATACGATTCTCCCTTTCCTGGGCGAAAGAACTGCCGGACAATGCAGCAATGGCTGCAACGATGGTAATAAGTCTTCTGATCATGGTTGGTTGGATAGATTTTTCGAGCCGCGAATTTACTAATTATTCAATAAAAAGACTTACTTTTGGAATTATGAAGAAGTTGATTATATCCATAGGTTCCGCCATCCTCTTAGCCCTTCTGGCTATCATAGGGCTGAACATCTACAGCGGACGCGGACCCCGCGAGAGGGTGAAGGCCCCGGACGGGAGCAAGGTGGTCACTGAAGAACTAAGCTACTACGTCCAAGGTAAAAAGGTCTTCGGCAAGTTATTCAGGCCAGACGATTCGGACGCTTCCAAGAAGCCGCTGGTGATCTATTTCCATGAACCTTTGAAGACGGGCTATCCTGAAACGGTTCTCAAAACCCTTGTGACTGAAGGGCTTGTCGGCTATGCAACAGGGTTCAGGGGCAAGGACAAAGACGCAGTCACGATCGTTAAGCGCCTGTCCAAAGAAGAGTTCGCTGAAAAAGACATGGTGTTCCTCATAAGCGATGCCTTCTGTGCCGACGAAGTCATCGTGGCAGCATCAAGGCTTGGGCATAGGATCCAGGGACTGGTCCTGATCGAACCTAATCCTAAAGGAAAAGCCCGCGAAATCTACCAGGCCTACGGCCGGGAATTCCTGACGGTCAGCTCGTCACAGAAAGGAAATGCCGTCTCGTTGATCGAAGATTACCTTGAAGAAAGAGGAGCCCTGAAATGAAAAAGACACGTTTCGGAATAATTGGCACCGGCAGGATAAGCGACTGGGTTCTGAAAGGAGCAGTCTTGGAGCCGAGGTTCGAGGCAGCTGCTGTCTGCTCACGGTCTGAGGAAAGCGCCGCTGCTTTCGCCGCAAAGCATGGGATTGAAAAGACCTTCACCGACATCGATGCGATGGCTTCCGATCCATCCATCGATGCAATCTACATCGGCACCCCGAACCACACCCATCATGACATTGCAATCCGGTGCATGAATCACGGGAAGCATGTCCTCTGCGAGAAGCCTCTTGCTTCCAACGCTCGTGAAGTCAGTGAGATGATAGCCGCAGCCAAAGCAAATGGGGTGATCCTCATGGAGGCCATGATCTCCACCCTGAGCCCGAACTTCAGGATGGTGCAGGAACGCCTCAAGACCATGGGCAAGGTCAGGCACTACTCCGGGACCTTCTGCCAGTTCTCTTCAAAGTACGACAAACTCCAGAGGATCCTCAACGGTGAGGATTCCTCCCCCGTCCCAAGTTCCTTCAATCCGGACTGTTCCGGCGGCTCTTTGATGGACATAGGAATATATCCCATCTACCCGATGGTAACTCTTTTCGGCCGGCCAAAGTCGGTCAAGGCCGACATCACCACCTGCGACGTCCCTACTTCCCGTGGGATGAAACCGGTGGACCTCCAGGGCTGCGTTGTCTATGAATATGACGGCATGAGCGCGGTCACAATGTATTCAAAGATAGCGGATTCCAGGTTACGTACGGAGATTTCCTGCCAGGAAGGCATCCTGTCGCTGGACCAGATCCACATCACCCGCCAGGTGGACTTCATCCCCCACGGAGCCCCGACTTCCGGCCGTGCCAGCGGACCATCCGTCCAGGACATCACCGTTCCATGCGATCCGGATGAATATCTCTGCGAGTTCAGGGAGTTCATCGACGTCCTGGAAAGCGGACGCCAGGAATCCGGGAACAACAGCCTGGACAACTCCCTCGCCGTTGCCGAGATCATGGACGAGATCCGCCGCCAGGGCGGCATCATCTTCCCGGCAGACCTGCTATTTTAATTGGAGTCCTGCCTTGAAGGCGTCACCGACAGTTTCGCCGAGTACGATGTACTTGTTGTTGAAGGGGTCGAATGAGATAGGCTGGAGTTTCTTCACATCCACATTACCGTTCTCGTCGAGGATACACTCATCGGCGCTGACGTTGACGATTTCACCTTTCAGGATTCCGGTTTCCTCATTGTAGGAGATGAGTTTGCATTCCAAGGCGAGAGGAAGTTCCTTGATAAGCGGTGCATCCACGAACGAGGACTTCTCTATGTGCCAGCCTGCCCTTGCAACCTTGTCGGGTACCTTATTGCCGGAGACGACACCGACATAGTCGCAGGAGACCAACTGAGGAAGAGTACCCATGCTCACCGTGAAAGCTCCTCTGGAACGGAGGTCCTTGACTGTCTTGTGGCCTTTGCTGAGGTCCATGGATATCTCCTTGTAGTCAGAGATGCCTCCCCAGGCTGCATTCATCGCCGAGGGAACATCGTTCTCACCGTAAGCTGCAATGATCAGCACCGGCTGCGGATAGGAATAGGGCTTTGCCCCGAAATTCTTTCTTGACATATTGATTATTGGTTTTGTAGCACAAAAATAATGAAATGATGCCTGCTATGCAAATGATTAGCAATTAATGCATTAGAACATCTGACGGTCCCGTTTTCGAGACCGTTGAATCGTTTATAAATCTGATGAACAGTCACTTACATAACAGACACACAGATCCTTCGCTCCGCTCAGGATGACAGCTACCAGCGCTCAGGATGACAGCATACGGTTCTCTGAATGTCATTGCCTGTAGCCGCTACCCTCCAAGAACCACTGCCACCCTCGGCACGTTAAGAGGGGGGCCCGGAGCGGAACGCAGTGAAGCGAACGGTGGGGCCGCGAAGCGGCGGTTCTGGAGGGTAGCGGCTACAGGCAATGCTAATTATTGACCTCCGAGGCGGGAGAAGAAGGTTAGGACGTCTTCCCAGGTCTTGAAGGCATCGGAGCCATAGTGGATGAGGGTACCCATGAAATCGCGTCCGCCGCAGGAATCCGGATCGGCATCGATAAGATAATCGGCCAGAAGCAGGTTCTTGTGGTTGCAGATCGTTACCCTGTTCCAGACCGGAACTCCCAGGTTGGCCTCACACCATTCAAAGATGTCCTTGCACTCCCCAGGGAAATCATAGTCAACCGAAGAGGCTATGTGGATGTCATAATCCCGGGCAAGGACGGCCACTGCCTTCGGCATACCGCTGGAATGGTTCATCAGCCTGTCGTCCAGTGAGATAAACAGCACCGGCTTGGAGACTCCTCTATGCCTGTCATCAATCCATTGGATGACCGGAAGAAGGGAATGGACGATCACGGAATCATTGAGATGGTGCTCTCCATCGAAACGGATGGCCTGTGGATAGTGCTCCCTGAAAAGGTCGAAGGTGTCCACCAGGTTGTCATGTATTCCGAAAAGTCCGAAGACACGGTCCCTGTCCTCTGAAGCCCTTTCAAAGCAATGGGATGAAACCTCCCTGAAATGATCCAGGAGAGTTTTCGTAACAAGGAAGGAGGTCTCTCCGTCCGCCCTGGCATTGTGGAATTCACGCCTTCCGAGCCCGTTGTTTTTCAGGATGGTGTCAGCAAGGCAGAAGGCCGGGTTGACCAGGATCCTGTCCACCCCGTAGAGCATCTCGGAATACATTGCCCCCATGGAAGTTCCGATGATGAGGTCGGGCTTCTCTGAAGCGACGGTCTCCCGGAGCAAATCCATTGCTTCGGCCGGCTCGACAGGAAGGTCAGGCGCAATAACGGTCGCGCCGGGCAGGAGCAGCCGGAGCGTAGCAACGCTCCCGGTCTGTCCGCTCGACGCGAATCCATGTACATAAAGAATCTTCCTGCCGGCCATCAGGCCCGGCCTGGCATATTCATAGAGTTCCATTACTCCTCGACGGCACGGAAGGCGGGAAGGCTTTCCTTGTCGAAGTTAAGGATGTAGGAGCTCTTTCCGGCCACGGTCTCGCATGCCATGGCGGCATAGACCTTTGCGGACTTGAGGAACATGTCGGGAGCCACGGTGGCGTCACGCATGAGCAGCAGGGACATCACGATCTCTCCAGTCATGTCGTAGAGGCGACGGGCCAGGAAGTCCTGGACCTCGTTATCACCGGCCTCACGGACCTTGGCGATGCACTCGGAAAGGATTCCGGCGCAGCATGCGATCTTCTCCTTGAGCGGGAGAAGTTCGGGAAGGACCTCTTCACCAAGCATCTCATTGATTATGTTGACATAGGTGCCGTTGGTGATGTAGCGGATGGCAGCCACGACCTGAAGCTGGGTGGTACCCTCGTAGATGGAGAATATCCTGGCGTCACGGTAAAGCCTCTGACTCTTGTATTCCATGATGAAACCGGAACCTCCGTGGACGGAGATGGCATCGTAGGCATTCTGGTTGGCATATTCAGAAGCCATACCCTTGCAAAGAGGGGTGAATGCGTCGGCCAGGCGGCTGTAAGTCTTCATCTCAGCCCTCTCCTCTGCCTCGAGCTTGCGCTCCCTCTGGATGTCCTCCAGGGCCTTGTAGACGTCGACGTACCTGGAAGTCTGGTAAAGCAGCGAACGGCTGGCATCCAGCTTGGCCTTCATGCGGCTGAGCATGTCATAGACACCGGGGAACCTGTTGATCTTCTGTCCGAACTGTGCACGCTCGGCTGCGTAGGCCACGGCCTCATTGTAAGCCTCCTGGCTGAGACCGACGCTCTGAGCGCCGATGCCCAGACGGGCTCCGTTCATGAGGGCCATGACGTACTTGATGAGGCCGAGCCTCCTTTCTCCACAGAGTTCAGCGCGGGCATCCTTGTAGGTAAGCTCGCAGGTCGGGGATCCGTGGATACCGAGCTTGTGCTCGATGTGACGCACGTTGACACCTCCCTGACGCTTGTCATAGATGAACATCGACAGTCCGCGTCCGTCGCGGGTTCCTTCCTCGGAACGAGCCAGGACAAGGTGGATGTCGGAGTCACCGTTGGTGATGAACCTCTTGACACCGTTCAGGAGCCAGCAGCCCTGCTCCTCGCTCCAGGTAGCCTTGAGCATTACACTCTGGAGGTCGGATCCGGCATCGGGCTCGGTAAGGTCCATGGACATGGTCTCACCTGCGCAGATGCGGGGGATGAACTTCTGCCTCTGCTCCTCGCTTCCGAACTCATAGAGGGTCTCGGCGCAGCTCTGGAGACTCCAGTTGTTCTGGAAACTTGAATCTGCTGCAGAGATAACCTCGCTGCACATGCTGAACACGGTCTCGGGAGCGTTGAGTCCGCCGTAGCGGCGGGGCATGGTGACACCCCAGAGTCCTGCAAGACGCACTGCCTCCATGTTCTCAACAGTCTTGGAAGCGTATTTCATGCGACCGTTCTCGAGGTGGGGTCCTTCGAGGTCCACATCCTCGGAATTGGGAGCTATGGTGTTGGCTGCAATGTCACCGGCGATCTCGAGCATGCGGTTGTAGTTCTCGATGCAGTCCTCGCAGTCGACCGGGGCCTCCTCGTAATGCTCCTTCTCGGAATAGCCGCGCTCCTTGAGCTCGGCCACGCGGCGCATGAGGGGATGATTGAGGTGGAATCCGATTTCCGGATGGTCAGTATAATAGTTTGCCATTGCTTGTCCTCCTTATTTGCTGTTCTGCTTGTAGTACTTGATGAGTTTCGGAACGACTTCCTCAACGGGACCGGTGATCACATAGTCGGCGATCTTGTTGATCGGAGCATCAGGATCGGTGTTGATGCTGATGATGATGCCGCTGTCCTGCATACCGGCGATGTGCTGGATCTGTCCGCTGATACCGCAGGCGATGTAGACCTTCGGATGGACGGTCACACCGGTCTGGCCGATCTGGCGGTCATGGTCGCAGAATCCTGCATCGACTGCAGCACGGCTGGCGCCGACCTCTGCATGGAGGACCTTGGAAAGTTCGAAGAGCATGTCGAAGCCTTCCCTGCCGCCCATTCCGTAACCTCCGGAAACGACTATGGAAGCACCCTTAAGGTTGTGCTTCGCGGCCTCAACGTGGTGGTCGAGGACCTTGACGACGTAGGCTTCCGGGGAAACATATTCAGAAACTACAGGGTAGACGACTTCACCTGCGGCCTTGCCTTCGTAGAGAGCCTTCTTCATGACGCCCGAGCGGACGGTAGCCATCTGGGGACGATGATCGGGATTGACGATCGTAGCCACGATGTTGCCTCCGAAAGCGGGACGGATCTGGTAAAGGAGGTTCTCATAGGTCTTGCCGGAACGGTTGTCGGTGTAGGGACCTATCTCAAGCTGGGTGCAGTCGGCGGTGAGGCCGCTGGTCAGTGAAGAAGAAACCCTGGGACCGAGGTCGCGGCCGATGACGGTCGCACCCATGAGGCAGATCTGAGGCTGCTCCTGCTTGAACAGGCCGACGAGGATGTCGGTGTGGGGAGCTGAAGTGTAAGGGAAGAGTCCCTCTCCGTCGAAGACGAAAAGCTTGTCGACTCCGTAAGGGAGGATCTGGTCCTCGACCTTGCCCTTGATGCCTGTACCGGCAACTATCGCATGAAGCTGGACGCCGAGTTCATCGGCGAGCTTGCGGCCTTTGGTAAGGAGTTCCTGGGAGACCTCAGCAACGGTCGTCCCTTCTATCTCGCAATATACAAATACGTTGTTCATGGCTCTATCCGATTATCTTTTCGTCCAACAATTCCTTGACCATGCCCTCGATGTCTGCATCGGATGCAGTGAGATGCTTGCATTCCTTCGCCTGGAAGACGATGTTCTGTACGCTCTTCACCTTGGTAGGAGAACCTGCGAGACCACACTGGGAAGGATCCCCGTCCACGTCGGCGACGCTCCACTGGTTGAGAGTGAGATAAGGACGCTCCTCGTAAAGCTCCGCATAAGGGACTTCTGCAGGGCGCTCCATAGGGCAGGAAGCCCTCTTGTACTTCATGACGAGCTTTGCGTTCTGGGGACGGCAGGGAGCCGCACTTCCGTTCACGGTGATGAGAGCTGGAAGCGGGACCTCGACTGTCTCGGCACCTCCGTCGATGTGGCGGCGGACTGTAGCGACACCATCCTCAACCTTGATCTCTTCGGCATAGGTAACCTGGTTGAGACCGAGCTTCTGGGCAACCTGGGGACCTACCTGGGCGGTGTCTCCGTCGATGGCCTGGCGGCCTCCGATCACGAGATCCACACCACCGATCTTCTTGATGGCGGTTGCGAGGGCATAGGATGTAGCCAGCGTGTCAGCTCCGGCGAAAAGCCTGTCAGTCAGCAGCCAGCCTGTGTCAGCGCCCCTGTAGAGGCCCTGGCGTATGATCTCTCCGGCACGGGGCGGGCCCATGGTGAGGATTCCTACTGTTGAACCGGGATTCTGTTCCTTAAGACGGAGAGCCTGCTCGAGAGCGAGAAGGTCGTCCGGATTGAAAATGGCGGGAAGGGCTGCACGGTTGACGGTGCCTTCGGCCGTCATGGCATCCTTGCCGACATTCCTGGTGTCCGGCACTTGCTTGGCCAGGACAACGATTTTTAGTTTCATAATTCTATAGAATAATGTTATTTGCCAAATCGGACAAATTTACACAATTTTCCCCAACCGACAAAAAACGTTATTTTTGTGTCTGCAAATCTCAAGAAATGACAAGAATACTCTTCCTGTGCCACGGGAATATCTGCAGGTCCCCGATAGCCGAATTCATCATGAAGGCCCTGGTCCGCTCACACGGCCTCGAGAATGATTATTTCATCTCTTCAGCAGCTGTGTCTGCCGAAGAGTCCGGCAATCCGATCTATCCGCCGGCAAAGAGATGTCTCACCCAACATGGAGTGCCGTTCGACAACTCAAAGAGAGCCCGCCAGGTGACCAGTGCAGACTACGACCGTTTTAACAGGATTATCTGCATGGATGCATCCAACCTCAGGCTGTTACGGAGGATAATCCCCTCTGACCCGGAAGGCAAGATCCACCTGCTCATGTCCTACACCGGAGTTGGCCGGGATGTGGCCGATCCTTGGTACACCGGCGACTTCGAGACTTCCTTCCAGGACATACTCGAAGGCTGCGAGGCGATCCTGGCAGAGACCTTCGGCTATTGATTCTTCTGCTGTTTTTTCTTACATTTGTGTACTCTTAATCACATCTCATGGACCAGACAATCAAAAAGTACAAGTACTGGCAGTGGAGGACACTCATTGCCTTGATGGTCGGTTATATCTTCTACTACTTCCTCAGGAAGAATTTCAGTGCGGCCATTCCGGCCATGGAAGCATCCCTCGGACTCAGCAAGGTCCAGCTGGGTACCTTCCTCACCCTGAACGGAATAGTCTACGGAGTCTCCAGGATGATCAACGGAGTGCTTGCCGACAGGTATTCGAAGAGGAAGCTGATGACCCTGGGGCTCCTGCTCTCATGCGTCATCAACCTGGCCATCTGCTTCTCTCCTAAGATGAACGGTTTCCTGCACCTCCTGGATTCAGAGGGAAAGGCGACAATCGGTCTCGTGTACCTGATAGGTTCGCTCTGGGTCCTGAACGGCTACGTGCACGGAATGGGCTATCCTCCATGCGCCGCCCTGATGGCTCACTGGTTCAAGCCGAGCGAGCTGGCCACCAAGCAGAGCATCTGGAACGCCTCCCACTCGATCGGGGCAGGGCTGGTGATAGCCCTCTGCGGCTTTCTCCTGAAACGCTTCGGCTACAGCGCCTGGAACCTGTGCTTCATAGTGCCCGCCGCCCTTTCCTTCGTCGGGGCAATAGCACTCTACGTCGCCCTCCGAGACACGCCCTCGTCCGTAGGACTCCCTGAGATTGAAGAGCTTGACAAGGATGACCATCAGGAAGCAGCCCCGGCCGCCCAGGAGCAGCTCACCGGAGAGTCCTTCAAGAAATTTGTCAGCAAGATGGTTTTCCGCAATCCGGTCATCTGGATTGTCTGCATCGCCGACTTCTGCGTGTACGTTATCCGGTTCACGATCCTCGAATGGGGCACCTCCTTCCTGACCCAGTACAAGGGGCTCGACATCGCCCTGAGCGCCAACATAGTGGCTTGCTCCGAACTGATCGGAGGAGTCCTCGGTACCCTGGCCGCAGGGTGGGTTACTGACAAGTTCCTCAAGAACAGGACCCTTAGGACATGCGCTATCTGCACACTTGCAGCGACGCTCTGTTTCGCAATCTTCTGGAGGCTCCCGCATGAGGCACACTGGATCTGGAGCGCGGTGTTCATCATCCTGTCCGCCTTCTTCATCTACGGTCCCCAGGCCCTTCTCGGAGTGAGCTGTTCGCAGTACGCCACCAAGAGAGCCAGCGGAAGCGCCAACGGATTCTGCGGCATCTTCTGCTACGGTGCCACCCTTATCAGCGGAATCGGTTTCGGATTCCTGGCAGACCGCCCCGGACTCGGCTGGAACGCCGTCTTCGTGGTCGCGATCGTTTTCGGAATCCTCGGCACACTCATCCTGGCCTCGCTCTGGAAGGCCCCCGCCGATGGTTACGACAAGGCGGAAAAAGTCCTGGCAGAGATAAATACGAATAATGATCAATAAATAATATTCAATTATGGCAAAGACAATTACAATCATCGGATCCGGCATGATGGGATCAGCCCTCGCTTTTCCTGCAAGGGAAAACGGACATGAAGTACGACTGGTCGGTACCCACCTTGACAAGGAGATCATCGAAGCCTGCAAAAAGACAGGACAGCATCCCAAATTCGACTATCCCTTCCCCGAAGGCGTAAAATACTATTTCTACGAAGATTGGAAGGAAGCTGTCAAGGGCGCTGATTTCGTGATCGGTGGAGTCTCCTCGTTCGGAGTGGACTGGTTCCTGGAGAACATCCTTTCGGAGCTGGACCCGTCCATCCCCGTCCTGTCCGTCACCAAGGGCCTCATCAACCTCGAGGACGGAACCTTGATTTCATATCCTGAATATTGGAAAAAGGCTCTTGCAGCAAAGGGCATCAACCGCGAGATCTGCGCTATCGGCGGTCCTTGCACCTCCTACGAGCTCGTGTACCATGACCACAGCGAGGTGGCATTCTGCGGAAAGGACAGTGCTACTATCAAGATGATGAAGGAAGCCATGCAGACTTCATATTACCATGTGTCCGTCACCAACGATGTAGAAGGCCTCGAGAGCGCCGTCGCCCTCAAGAACGGCTATGCCCTCGCTATCGCCATGACTATCGGACTCATCAACCGTGAGCACGGACCAGAGGCCGGCCTGCACTACAACTCCCAGGCAGGTGCTTTCTACCAGGCCGTCAAGGAGATGCGTCTTCTTCTCGAGATGCAGGGTGCCAGCCGCGACTGCGAGAACATAGGAATAGGAGACCTTTACGTGACGGTCTATGGAGGCCGCACCCGCAAGATAGGTATCCTCCTCGGCGAGGGCAAGACCTATCAGGAGGCCCTGGACATCCTCGCAGGAGTAACCCTGGAGAGTCTCGTGGTCTCCAGGAGAGTCTACGCCGCAATGGTACGCAAGGCCGAACTCGGGAAGGCCGACCTGAGCCTCTTCCCCATGCTCTGCCACGCTGCAGCAGTACTCGACCAGGGCAAGGACGCCCAGCTTCCTTGGGACAGTTTCACCTTTGACCAGACCAAATGAATATGAAAAAGACAGCATTAGTCGCCGTCCTCGGCCTCATGGCCCTGGCGGCATCAGCCCAGCCGAAGGTGGTGGGACATCGCGGCTGCCGTTTTGAAGGTCCTTACGAGAACACCCTGGCTTCCTTCCGCTTCGCCCAGGAAGTCGGAGTAGATGCTGTGGAATATGACGTCCATCTCACCTCAGACGACAAGATCATCGTTTTCCACGGCCCCACCGTGCCCGGCACTGACGGGAAAGATGTAAGGAAGATGACATTCGCCGAGGCACGCAAGGTCGTCCTCCCCGGCGGCCACCAGATGCCCTCCCTCGAAGAGTGGTTCGCACAGGCCCGCAAAGCCCCGAAGATCAAGATCATAATGGAACTCAAGGCCCAGCTGAGCCAGGAAAGGGAGACCCTCCTGGTGGAGAAGGCCATGGCCATGGTCAAGTCCTCCGGTATGGAATCCCAGGTCGAGTACACCACTTTCAGCGAGTGGATGTGCAAGGAGATCCACAGGGTCGACCCTAAAGCCAAGGTGATCTTCATCTCGAGCGGAGTTTTCGTTCCTGACGCAGCCTACGCAAAGGAGAAAGGTTATGACGGCATCTCCTACAACCTCGACGGCTTCCTCAACAATCCCCACATCGCCAAACAGGCAAAGGAACTCGGCATCGAGACCACCCTGTGGCTGGTCAATGACTACGAGGTTGCCGACTGGGGGATCCTGCACGACATCGACTGCATCTCTACGGACCACCCTGAAAAGCTGGTGCCCTACATCAAGGCTGTCAAGACTTACCGCAAATAATGTCAGACAACGGAACACCCTTCCGGCCTATGCGCCGTGTAAGGCAGGAACTGCCTGAAGAGGAATGCCTGGAGATCCTGGACAAGGCTCCCCGGGGATTCCTCTCCGTCATCGGAGACGGCGGGTATCCCTATTCAGTGCCGATCAACTTCTTCCGCGAGGACGGGAACATCTATTTCCACTGCGCCCGGGAAGGTCACAAGCTCGATGCCGTCAGGTCATGCGACAAGGCTTGTTTCACTGTTATCGACGAGCCCCAGAAGGAGCCTGGGGACTGGTGGTACCACGTCCGGAGCGTCATCTGCTTCGGACGCATCAGCGAAGTTTCGGACGGACAGGTCCATGATGCCTTGCTCAGGAAGCTGGGGCAGAAATATTTCCCGGAAGGTTACGACATGGAGGAGGACATGAGGCGCAACGCCCCGAGGACCGTCGTTCTCCGATTCAGGATAGAACACATGACCGGCAAGCGTGTCAAGGAAAAATAATCAGTCATGAAAAAGACTCTACTGGCAATCACCCTCCTGGTACTCACCCAGGCCGCCTTCGCCCAAGGCAGTTACAAGATCGAAGCAGGGATCCACTACCATCAGCAGGCTGGTGAATATGCTGCCGAGCGATGCGTGCTGGATTTTTACTACCCAACTGACGTACAGGACTTTCCCACGTTGGTCTGGTTCCATGGAGGCGGACTCACGGGAGGCCATAAGGACATCCCCGCCGCTCTGAAGGAATCCGGCATCGGAATCATCGCCGTCAACTACCGTCTCCTTCCCAAGGTCGAGGTCAAGGAGATTATCGACGATGCAGCTGCGGCCGTCTCCTGGGCTTTCAAGGAAGTGGGGTCAAGAGGCGGAGACCCTGGAAAGATATTCGTCGCTGGTCATTCAGCAGGAGGCTACCTGATCGACATGATAGTCCTTGACAAGCATTGGCTGGCAGCCTATGGAATTGATGCCGACAGGATTGCAGGAGCCTTCCCCTACAGCGCGCAGAAGATAACCCACTTCAACGTCCGCGAGAAGATGGGCATGGGGCCTCTTCAGCCTCTGGTCGACGAGACCGCCCCGCTTTATCATGTGAGGAAACTGCCCATGCCTATGGTCGTCCTCTCCGGTGACCGGGAGATGGAGCTCTACGGCCGTTACGAAGAGCAGGCCTATTTCTGGAGGATGATGAAACTCATAGGAAACGACAACGTATTCCTTTACGAGTTCGACGGCTACGATCATGGCGGCATGCCCGCCCCTGCACACAGCGTCGTCAAGCGCTACATCAAGGCCATCTGCAAGGGCGAACTTCCGGCAAGGTAGGATGACTGATTTTGCGGCGATAGACTTTGAGACCGCAAACGAGTGCCCCTCGAGCGTCTGCAGCGTGGGAATCGTCGTGGTCCGGGACGGAGAGATAGTGGACAGGTTCTACAGCCTGATCCATCCGGAGCCTGATTACTACCAATGGTTCTGCCGCAGGGTACACGGGCTAGGCCCGGAAGACACGGATGACGCTCCTGTCTTTCCGTTCGTGTGGGAGAAGATCGAACCGCTGATCGAGGGCCTGCCACTAGTGGCCCACAACGCCCGTTTCGACGAAGGCTGTCTCAAGGCGGTTTTCCGAGTCTACCAGATGGATTATCCGGATTATGAATTCTACGACACCCTCTGGGCTTCACGCAGGCATTTCGGGCACGCCCTTCCCAACCATCAGCTCCAGACGGTGGCAGCCGCATGCGGATACGATCTCGAACACCATCACCACGCCCTGGCAGATGCCGAGGCCTGTGCAGTGATTGCAATCGAACTACTCTGATTCCTGATTTCCTTTCCTGCGCTCGTAAGCCAGCATACGGGCATCTTCAGCCTGGGCACGCTTTTCATCGTACTGGCGGTCCCAATCACGATAGTATTCCATCCTGGGGTCCTCGAACAGAGACATCTGCTCGTAGTTCTCATGAGTGAGTTTTGACACTCCGAGTCCTACCTGCCGGATCGGAGAAACTCCGTCCCAGACCTCGTGGAGCATCCTCCTGGCCTCATTCAGGATAAGTGCAGTAACGTCCGTAGGCTGAGGCAGCTGGCACTGCTTCTGGGCCACCCTGAAATCCGTGTACTTTATGAACATCGAAACCGTCGAGGCCCTGAAACTGTCCCGGCGGATCCTGTGTGCAACCACACAGGCCACATTGAAAAGGGCCCTGTCGATGTCCACCGGATCTGACAGGTCCTTTGAGAACGTCCTCTCCGCGCTGTAGCTCTTGGCCTCGGCAACCTCGGTTTCAACCTGGGAATCATCATGGCCGTTGGCATATTCATGAAGCTGGACGGCGGCATTGCGACCGACAAGCCTCGAGAGCATCGTCTGGTCGATGGTGGCAAGATCGCCTATAGTGCGGATGCCGTAGGAAGTCAGCCTTTCCTCCGTCTTCCTGCCTACCCAAAGGAGATCACGCACACCGAGAGGCCACATCTTCTCCTGGACCTCGCTCTGCCAGAGGGTGTGGACCTTATCAGGTTTCTCGAAATCGGAGGCCATCTTTGCGAGAAGCTTGTTCGAACCGATGCCGACGTTGACGGTGAAACCAAGCGAGGATTTGATCTCGTCCTTGAGACGGGTCGCGACCTCGACCGGATCCTGGCCGTAGCAACGGAAACTCATGTCGATGAAACACTCATCTATCGAGAACTGCTGCAGGACGGGGGAATATTTCCGGCAGATGGAGATGAACCCCTCAGAGCATTCCTTGTACCATCCCCAGTCGCCGCCCACGATCACGAGAGAAGGACAGGTCCGCAAGGCCATCGAGACCGGCTGGGCGGTCTTTATGCCAAGTTTCTTTGCCGGCAGGGAGGCGGCAGTGATTATGCTGCGCCGGTCATTGGGATCCCCGGACACCACAGAAGGCACAAGCCGGATGTCCGGCTGACCTTCCTGCACCAGTTTGACAGCTGTCCAACTCAGGAAAGCAGAATTGACGTCGATATGGAAAATGATCCTGTTCATTTTTACAACCGCCCTGCTAATTTCGGGAAATATTGTTATTTTTGAAAGATTGAACAGTCAAACACTAAAACAAAGTTCAGATGGAGAATCTTGAAAAGATAGTCAACTGCTTCGCGATCGAAGGCGAGGTCAAGGAAATCGCACCTCTTGGAAACGGGCTCATCAACGACACCTACAAGGTCACGACCTCAGGTGAAACCCCGGATTACGTGTTGCAGAGGATCAACAACGCAATATTCACTGATGTAGAGCTGCTACAGAACAACATCGAGGCAGCCACGAGACACATCCGCCGCAAGCTTGAAGAGGCAGGCGAGGACGACATCGACCGTAAGGTCCTCAAATTCGTTCCCCTGAAGGACAGTCCCAAAACCTACATCGAGTGTTACGGAAAGTTCTGGAGAGTCTCCGTCTTCATCGACAAGGCGAAGACCTACGAAATGGTCAATCCTGAGTACTCTGAATATGCCGGGGAGGCTTTCGGCCGCTTCGAGGCCATGCTCGCAGACATTCCTGACACCCTGGGAGAGACCATCCCAGACTTCCACAACATGGAGCTTAGGCTCCGCCAGCTGGTTCAGGCCGTGCATGACGACAAGTCCGGAAGGCTTGCCGCAGACCCGAAGGACGGGGAGCTGCACAGGATCCTCTCAGAGATCGATGCCCACGGGATCGAGATGTGCAAGGCAGAGCAGCTTCACCGCGAAGGGAAGCTTCCCAAGAGGATCTGCCATTGCGACACCAAGGTCAACAACATGATGTTCGACGAGGATGGCAACGTGCTCTGCGTCATCGACCTGGACACCCTGATGCCTAGCTACGTCTTCTCGGACTTCGGTGATTTCCTGCGCACTGCAGCAAACCCGGTGGCTGAGGATTCTCCTGAAATTGAAAAAGTTGACTTCGATATGGAGATATTCAAAGCCTTCTCCAGAGGGTACATCAAGGGGACCAAGTCTTTCCTCACTCCCATCGAAAAGGAGAACCTTCCCTACGCAGCCTGCCTCTTCCCCTTCATGCAGGCCGTACGATTCTTCGCAGACTATATCAACGGGGACACATATTACAAAATCAAATACCCCGAGCACAACCTCGTCCGCACCCGCAACCAGATGGCCCTCTTCCGTTCGGCCATGGCAAAAGTGCCCGAGATGAAGGCCTGGCTCGAGTCTCTTTAGAACAGTCCTATGGCCATCAAACGCAGGGAATTCCTGAAGACCGCGGGTTCAGCGATAGTCGGAGCTGCGATCGGATCAGCCGTGTCGATCGGGATCGAAGAAGCCAAGAAGAGGACCGTCGGCAACAGTTTCGAAGGTTATCATGTCAACACTTCCGGGCCGGCCAGGATGAAACTCAGCTTCGAGCCCTACGAGCTCCAGTTGAGGCACACCTTCACCGTGGCATCCTATTCAAGGACCACGACCCCGGACGTCCAGGTAAGGATTGAATATGACGGCTTCACCGGTTACGGGGAGGCTTCCATGCCCCCTTACCTCGGGCAGTCCGTGGAAAGCGTCTCGGCATTCCTCCGGAAGGTCAACCTGGAACAGTTCAGGGATCCTTTCCGCATCGACGACATCCTGACCTACGTGGACGGGCTGAGCGAAGGGGACACAGCTGCGAAGGCAGCCGTGGACATCGCCCTGCACGACCTCGTTGGAAAGATGCTTGGACAGCCTTGGTACAGGATCTGGGGCCTGGATCCCGGCAAGGCTCCGGACACCACTTTCACAATCGGGATCGACACCCCGGACGTGGTCAGGGAAAAGACCAAGGAATGCGCTGACAAGTTCAACATCCTGAAAGTAAAGGTCGGCCTGGACAACGACAAGGAGATGATCGAGACTATCCGCGAGATCACCGACCTGCCCATAGCCGTAGACGCCAACCAGGGATGGAAAGACAAGAAACAGGCGCTGGAGATGATCCACTGGCTTGCTGAACACGGAGTGGTGATGGTGGAGCAGCCGATGCCTAAGGAGATGCTGGACGAAAATGCCTGGATCACCGAGAACAGTCCCCTGCCGGTCTTTGCTGACGAGGCGATCCAGAGACTGGCAGACATCCCTTCCATCAAAGGAGCCTACAGCGGAATCAACATCAAGTTGATGAAGTGTACCGGCATGCGAGAAGCATGGAAAATGGCGAATTACGCCCGCTCTGAAGGGATGAAGGTGATGATCGGCTGCATGACGGAGACTTCCTGCGCTGTCTCGGCAGCCGCCCAGCTCTCGCCTGTGGTGGATTTCGCCGACCTGGACGGGAACCTTCTGATCAGCAACGACCTTTTCGAGGGGATGACGGTAGTCAAAGGGAAGATAACCCTTCCTGACAGGCCTGGAATCGGCCTGAAACCACTTGGAAAGCTTGAAATCTGAACTACTTGGCCATGGCAAAGATGAAGAGAAGCGAGAAGATCCTTTGGCTGATGGTGGCGGTCGCCCTGTCGGCCAATATCTGGCTCCCGAGGCATCTGAAGCAAAGATATTCCTGGGAAAGGGATCTCAGCCAGAGATGTGCGGTGGATTTCTGCAAGACGCGAGACGAGGTGAAGAAGGAGATCCGGGAGTTCTACCCTTATGTCTCGGATACGGAGATTGACAGTTGGACGGAGTCCGGGAAGCTGGAGTCGATGGTGATCGGCAAGAGGACGATGTATTTCCGTGATGCTGCCTCCAACCTGCGGCTGCTCGACAGTAAGTTTTCTGCCGGTGTTGCCATTCCCTTAGGGCCGTACTCAGCCGCAGCGAAGCGAGGATGGACTCGGCCCGGGGGAGATGGCACACCGGCTGTGAATGAGTCTGTGCGGCTTCGGGTAAAGTTCAGCTTGACGGTGCCGGTTCACACCCTCCGCCCCGGCAAGACCCTCCGCTGCTGGCTCCCCTACCCAAGGGCCGACTACCCCGGCCAGACCGGAATCCGACTCATCGAAGCAGGAGTCGACAGCACGGCATATTCCTCCGATAAGATAACTTTCTCAGAGCCGTCCTGCGCCCACAGCAGCCTCTACATGGAAGCCAAGACCAACCGCTACTCCGACGTAACATTCTACGAAATCTTCGAAGTCACCTGCGACCCCACGGCCGAAGCCTTGGAGGCCGCGGAAGAAAGCACAGAAGAGAGGGATAAGCACCTGGTATTCACGGACAGGATCAAGTCCCTCGCCGATTCTTTAACAGCCGGATGCGACACCCCTGAAGAGAGTGTGGAAGCCCTCCGCTCATGGACCGACAAGAACATCGTCCTCGCCTGCTCAAGGGAGAATTCCACGATAGATAATATTCCTGAATATGTTCTCTCCTCCGGCCATGGCAACTACGGCCAGAAGACCCTCCTTCTGATGACTCTCCTTCGGAGCAAGGGGATTCCGGCCGGATGGATCAGCGGACCTACGGTCACCCCGGAAGGCTCTGCCCCCTTTATCCTCGTCGTCAACAACGACTTCGGAAGGGAACTCTCCCCCGCAAAACAGTATCCCCGCAGCGACGATGTCGACTTCTGCAGGGGTGAAGTCGAATGGGAGGGAGGCAACCTCTACTTCAACCAATGGAATTACGATTTTCAAATAGAGTATCTGTAAGGTTATGAAAAAGACCAGTACAGCTTCTGCACTCATCTGCCTGGCTATCATAATAGCCCTATTCTCCTACATGGGGATCAAGATGGGAGCTGCCAACATGCTCAACACAATCATGCACACGGCCCATGACCTCCTTCTCAACACGGTGTTCTACCTGATGGGAATCTGTGTCATCACCGGAGCTCTCGGAAAGTTGTTCGTGGAATTCGGAGTCGTGGCACTCATAGAAAAGGTGCTTCGCCCCTTGATGAAACCCCTGTTCAACCTTCCGGGAGTGGCTTCCCTCGGGGCCGTCATGACTTTCCTTTCTGACAATCCGGCGATCATCACCCTTTCCAAGGACAAGCGTTTCGCCAGCTATTTCAAAAAGTACCAGTTCATCTCACTCACCAATTTCGGAACAGCTTTCGGAATGGGCCTGATCGTAATCATATTCATGATCAGCCAGGGGTACTTCGTGGAGCCTCTGGTCGGACTGTTCGGAGCCTTCGTGGGCTGCATCGTGACGACACGCCTGATGCAGCATTTCGTGGTCAAGGCCTATCCCGCCTACAAGGATGAGGAAGTCGTGAGCGACGAGGAACTCGAAGCCCTTAACTCCGAGCCTGAGCATGTGGAGGAGAAAAGCACCTTCCTGCGCACCCTCAACGCCCTTCTCGACGGAGGAAAGAACGGAGTGGAAGTCGGTCTGGCAATCATTCCCGGCGTCCTTATCATCTCCACCCTCGTGATGGTGCTCACCTTCGGCCCCGACGCTGCCGGCGCCTACACCGGAGCCGCCTATCAGGGAACTGAACTGCTCCCATGGCTGGCCAACAAGGTCGACTGGCTGTTCAAGGGGCTCTTCGGATTCAACGATCCTCACCAGATTGCCTTCCCGATCACCGCCTTGGGCGCAGTAGGAGCGGCCCTGAGCCTTGTCCCGAATTTCGCGGCACAGGGATGGATCGACGGCAACGCGATCGCAGTCTTCACGGCCATCGGAATGTGCTGGAGCGGCTTCCTCAGCACGCACACCGCAATGCTGGACTCACTCGGTTACCGTGAACTCACCGGAAAGGCCATTCTCTCCCACACGATCGGAGGCCTGGTAGCGGCAATCACGGCCCACCTGGTCATATTGCTGATTTCGATTACGATTTGACACCATAATAAGATAATTATTGCTATATTTATAGCCTACATAAGAATAATACTTCTGAAATGAAACAAATAATCGAATGCGTGCCCAATTTCAGCGAGGGCAGGGACAAGAGTGTAATCGACCAGATAGTTAAATCGATCGCAGCCGTAGAAGGCGTCAAGGTGCTTGACGTCGACCCGGGTGAAGCGACCAACAGGACCGTCGTCACCTTCGTAGGCAGCCCGGAAGCTGTCCTCGAAGCGGCCTTCCAGGGTGTGAAATGCTCCGGTGAGGTGATCGACATGAGGAAGCATCACGGAGCCCACCCCCGTTCAGGAGCCTGCGACGTGCTCCCTCTGGTCCCGGTGGCAGGAATCACTCTTGCGGAATGTGCTGAACTTGCCAGAGGTCTGGCCAAAAGGATCTACGACGAACTTGGAGTCCCCTGCTACTGCTACGAGGCAGCCGCATTCAAGCCGGAAAGGAAGAACCTGGCGGTCTGCAGGGCCGGTGAATATGAAGCCTTGCCCGAAAAGATCGCCGATCCTGCACGCAGGCCTGACTTCGGTCCTGAAGAGTACAACGAGACCGTTGCCCGCTGCGGTGCCATCAACGTAGGAGCAAGGAATTTCCTAGTGGCCGTCAACTACAACCTCAACACTACCTCGACCCGCCGCGCCATGGCGATCGCCTTCGACGTGCGCGAGAAGGGCCGCAAGATGCGTGAGGGAGGCAGCCTCACCGGGAAGGTCCTGAAAGATGCGGAAGGAAAGGATCTCTGGCAGCCCGGCACACTCAAGGGCTGCAAGGCCATCGGCTGGTACATCGATGAATATGGGATCGCCCAGGTCTCAATGAACATAACGGACATCGACGCCACTCCGCTCCATGTTGCCTACGAGGAAGTCTCAAGGGCGGCAGCGGCTCGCGGTCTGAGGGTCACCGGAGCCGAAATAGTCGGCCTTGTCCCGAAGAAAGTCCTGATGGATGCCGGTAAGTTCTACCTTGAAAAACAGCAGAGGTCGCTCGGAATCTCCGACGACGAGATCATGAAGATCGCTGTCAAATCCATGAGCCTTGACGACCTGCATCCATTCAATCCCCACGAGAAAGTCCTCGAGTACCTCATGGAGGATCCCCAGCAGCAGGCTCTGAAGGAAAGGCTTGTCCGCATGACCCTTAAGGGATTCGCTGACGAGACGGCCTCGGAATCCCCTGCTCCTGGCGGCGGTTCGATCTCCGCCTACATGGGCGCACTCGGTGCTGCCCTTGGCACGATGGTAGCCAACCTGTCAGCTCACAAGAGGGGTTGGGACGACCGCTGGAAGGAATTCTCCGACTGGGCGGAAAAGGGCCAGAACCTCATGAAAGAACTCGTCGGACTCGTGGACGAGGACACTGCAGCTTTCGACAGGATCATGGCTGCATTCGGTCTCCCGAAAGGCACTGAAGAAGAGAAGGCTGCAAGGGCCGCGGCTATTGAAGAAGCCACTCTCTACGCTTCCCAGGTCCCTCTGAGGACGATGAAAGCCTCGTACAAGGTGTTTGAAGTTGCCAGGGCAATGGCTTCCGAAGGCAATCCCAACTCCGTCTCTGATGCAGGTGTCGGAGCACTTGCAGCAAGAAGCGCAGTCCTCGGAGCCTGCCTCAACGTGAAGATCAACGCAGTAGGCCTTAAGGACAAGGAAAAGGCCGCCTCGCTTATCGCCGAAGCTGAAGAGATTGCAGCCAAGGCAGTCAAAGAAGAAAAAGAGATTCTGGACATCGTAAACAGCACGATCAATGGATAGGTTTCAGGAAGAGATACTCGCCGGCATCCCCCAGGACAGGCTGCCCGAGCCAAAGCCCTACGACAAGGCCATAAACCATGCTCCCAAACGCAAGGACATCCTGACGAAAGAGCAGAAGGTCCTTGCCTTGAAGAATGCCCTGAGGTACTTCCCTGAGAAATTCCATGCAGAGCTGGCTCCGGAATTCGCCCAGGAGCTCAAGGACTACGGTCGCATCTACATGTACCGCTTCCGCCCTTCCTATGAGATGTACGCAAGGCCGATCGACGAGTACCCCGCAAAGTCCCGTCAGGCTGCCGCCATCATGGCTATGATCCAGAACAACCTGGATCCCAGGGTAGCCCAGCATCCGCACGAGCTTATCATCTACGGAGGCAACGGAGCTATCTTCCAGAACTGGGCTCAGTACAGGCTGGTCATGCAGTACCTGGCCACCATGACCGACGAGCAGACACTGGCCATGTATTCAGGTCATCCGATGGGACTCTTCCCAAGCCATAAGGACGCCCCGAGGGTCGTGGTGACCAACGGAATGGTCATTCCGAACTATTCCAAACAGGACGACTGGGAAAGATTCAACGCCATGGGCGTCTCCCAGTACGGACAGATGACGGCAGGTTCCTACATGTACATTGGTCCCCAGGGAATCGTGCACGGCACGACCATCACCGTCATGAATGCAGCCCGCAAGCAGCTCAAGGCCAGGAATATTCCCGGAACCAGGGAGAACATGAAGGGCATGCTCTTCGTGACCGCAGGTCTCGGAGGCATGTCAGGAGCACAGCCCAAGGCCGGCAACATCGCCGGAGTGGTGAGCGTGACGGCCGAGATCAATCCTCTTGCAGCCCGCAAGCGCTTCGAGCAGGGCTGGGTGGATGAACTCCATGAGGATCTCGACGAACTGATCCCGAGGATCAGGAAGGCCGTCAGCGGCAAGGAAATCGTTTCCCTGGCCTATGTCGGCAACATCGTGGACCTCTGGGAGAGGCTGGCTGATGAAGGAATCAAGGTCGATCTCGGCTCTGACCAGACCTCCCTGCACAATCCATGGGCAGGAGGCTATTACCCTGCAGGCCTAAGCCTGGAAGAATCCAAGAAGATGATGGCCGAAGAGCCCGGCAAGTTCAAGGAAGCCGTCCAGGCTTCGCTGAGAAGGCAGGTTGCAGCAATCAACAGGCTCACATCCGAAGGAATGTATTTCTTCGACTATGGCAACGCCTTCCTCCTCGAATCCTCCCGCGCAGGTGCCGACGTGCTGAACCCTGATGGAAGTTTCCGCTACCCTTCATACGTCCAAGACATCATGGGACCTCTGTATTTCGACTATGGTTTCGGGCCTTTCCGCTGGGTGTGCATGAGCGAAAAGCCTGAAGACCTCGCCAAGTCCGATGCACTGGCAGTGAAGGTCCTGTCGGAAGAGGCCCTTTCTGCTCCAGAAGAGATCCGCGGCCAGCTCCAGGACAATATTCATTGGATAGAAGAGGCCGGACGCAACAAGCTTGTAGTCGGATCACAGGCCAGGATCCTCTACGCTGACTGCGAAGGCAGGACTAAGATCGCCCTGGCCTTCAACGAGGCCATCCGAAGCGGCGAAATCACCGCTCCGATCGTGCTCGGACGCGACCATCACGACGTTTCCGGCACGGACTCTCCTTTCCGCGAAACATCCAACATCTATGACGGCTCCCAGTTCACCGCCGACATGGCCATACAGAACGTAATCGGAGACTCCTTCCGCGGAGCCACGTGGGTCTCGATCCACAACGGCGGAGGAGTAGGCTGGGGAGAAGTGATCAACGGAGGTTTCGGAATGGTCATCGACGGCTCCGAGGATTCCGCAAGACACATCCGCCAGATGCTCTTCTGGGACGTCAACAACGGCATCGCGCGCCGTTCCTGGGCCCGTAACGAAGGAGCCAGGCATGCAATCATGCGCGAAATGGGCCGAACCCCGGGCCTGAAAGTCACAATCCCGAACTTGACAGATGATACAATAGTCAGAAAAGCAATTGAAGAATTACGTAGTAATGACACACATCATCTCAAAAGATCATCTTAGCCTGGAAAGGCTTAAAGAAATACTGTCGGGCCACGAGACCCTGGTTCTCGGAGAAGAGGCGAAGGCTGCGATAGTCAAATGCCGCAACTACCTGGACAGCAAGATGGAGGACATCTCAAGGCCTGTCTATGGCGTCACGACCGGATTCGGCTCACTCTACAACGTCACCATCCCTACCGACCAGCTCTCGCAGCTCCAGTACAACCTGGTGGTCAGCCATGCCTGCGGAGCGGGAGAAACAGTAAGGCCGGAGATAGTCAGGCTCATGCTCCTGCTCAAGGCCCAGTCCCTTTCCTACGGCCATTCAGGGGCCCAGCTCATCACGGTTCAGAGGCTCTTGGACATGTTCAACAATGACATCCTGCCTGTGGTCTACCAGCAGGGTTCGCTCGGAGCTTCCGGAGACCTCGCTCCCCTCGCCCACCTCAGCCTTCCGCTGATCGGCCTGGGAGAAGTGCTCTACAAAGACAAGGTGCGCCCCAGCAAGGAAGTCTGGGACGAAATGGGATGGGAGCCTATCACCCTGCAGTCCAAGGAAGGACTCGCCCTGTTGAACGGAACCCAGTTCATGAGCGCCCACGCCATCTGGTCTCTTATCCAGTGCCACAGGCTGTCCGAATGGGCTGACAAGATCGCCGCGATGTCCCTGGAGGCTTACGACGGAAGGATCGAACCCTTCCTTCCCCTCACGCACCAGCTCCGCCCGCACAAGGGCCAGATCGACACAGCAGACAGGTTCATGCGCCTCCTCGAAGGCAGTGAACTGATAGTCAGGCCAAAGGAGCACGTCCAGGATCCATATTCATTCCGCTGCATTCCCCAGGTCCACGGAGCGGTCAAGGACAACATCCGCTATGTCGAGTCCGTAATCGAAAACGAGATCAACTCAGCCACTGACAATCCCAACGTCTTCCCCGATGAAGACATGATCATCTCCGCAGGCAACTTCCATGGCGAACCGATCGCGATTCCGATGGACACCCTGGCGATAGCCATGTCCGAACTCGCGAACATTTCCGAAAGAAGGATCTTCCGCCTGATCTCAGGACAGAGAGGGCTTCCCAAGTTCCTGGTGGCCAATCCCGGCCTCAACAGCGGCTTCATGATCCCTCAATACACGGCAGCCTCGATCGTCAGCCAGAACAAGGGCCTCTGCTGGCCTGCGTCCGTAGATTCCATACCATCCTCCCAGGGTCAGGAAGACCATGTGAGCATGGGATCCAACGCGGCTACCAAGCTCGTCAGGGTAGTGGTCAACTGCGAAGAAGTGCTGGCCATCGAACTGTTCAATGCAGCCCAGGCCCTGGAATTCAGGCACAAGGAGTCCGGAGAGAGGTCTTCCGAAGCTATTGAAAAGATATTCAATGACTACCGCAAGGTCGTTCCGTTCATCGACAACGACACCTACATGCACCCTCTCATCGAGAAATCAATAGAATTCATAAGATGAAACTCGTTCGCGGCATAGGAGAACTGGTCGGGATAGTCCCTGAAGGAGTCCTGCGGAAGCAGGGCGCCGAGATGGGAGAAGTAGGAACCCTTAAAGATGCCTTCCTCACAATCGAGGAGGGCCTTATCAAGGATTTCGGACCCATGCAGGAATGCCCTGCCCCTTCAGCTGGAGATGAAGTCATCGAAGCAGAAGGCGGTTTGGCCATGCCTATGTTCTGCGACTCCCACACCCACATCTGCTATGCCGGCTCACGTGACCGGGAGTTCATCGACAAGATCAACGGCCTGAGTTACGAAGAAATCGCGGCACGGGGAGGCGGGATACTGAATTCCGCCGACCTGCTGCACAGCACTCCCGAGGATGATCTCTACCGGCAGACGATGGAGCGCGTGAACGAGATGATTGCCAAGGGCACCGGAGCCATCGAGATCAAAAGCGGCTACGGACTCACCACCGAAGACGAACTCAAGATGCTCAGGGTCATACGCCGTGTCAAAGAGAGCACCCCTGCTGTCATCAAGGCCACGTTCCTGGGCGCCCACGCCGTAGGCAGGGCCTATTCAGGAAGGCAGAAGGAATATGTCGACCTGGTGTGCCAGGAGATGATCCCTGCCGTCGCTGCGGAGGGTCTCGCTGAATATGTGGACGTCTTCTGCGATGAGGGGTTCTTCACCCCACAGGAGACTGCAAGGATCCTCGAAGCCGGCCTGAAACATGGCCTGGTGCCGAAAATCCATGCGAATGAACTGGCTGTATCAGGGGGAGTCCAGGTCGGAGCAGAGTACGGAGCCCTTTCTGTTGACCATCTGGAAAGGACGACCGACGCCGAGATCGATGTCCTGAAGGGACGGAGGACCATGCCTACCATGCTTCCCGGCTCGTCGTTCTTCCTCGGCATGCCTTACGGCAGGGCCAAGGAATATATCTCCTCAGGTCTCGGAATAGCCCTGGCCTCGGATTACAACCCGGGCTCATCCCCTTCCGGCGACATGAGGTTCGTCATGGCACTGGGCTGCATCAAGATGCGCCTGACCCCAGAACAGGCTTTCAATGCCTGCACCATCAATTCAGCCTATGCGATGGGAGTGTCTGACGTCATGGGATCCATCACGAAAGGGAAAAGGGCCAGCCTGATAATAACCAGACCGGTCCCCTCACTTGCTTTCATTCCGTATTGTCACCAGACTCCCTTTATCAGGGAAAACATTATCTGAAAGAGAACCTCGCTCCGAAAGTCATGACAAAGTCGAGCGGATGCTGGGTGTAGATCGAGCGTACGTTCGCATTGCTTGCGAAATGGTAGCTCACGCCAGGTTCAGCGTAGATTCCGAGGGTCTCCTTCACATTGAGCTGAAGACCTGCGGCCGCATTAAGGGACCACTGGAGCGGCTTGACGTACAGATTCCTGCTGGAAGTCTCTCCGAGAGGAGTGCCGGACACTGTAGTCGTAGACTTGACCAAGCCGCTGAGGCACTTTTCAGCCATTCCACCACCGGAGACATAGACATCCAGCATCCTCCTGTCCAGAAGGTCAGCCTTCAGGTTCAGAGGAATTCCAAGATACCTGAGGGTCTGGACGTCTTCGGTCACGGTAGCTCCGGAAGAAGTGGTGAACGTGCTGTAAAGCATTGAATAAGTCAATCCGGACTCCAGCCACAAGGCATCGGTCAGTGGATAGGCCAGCCTCAGGGAGGCGCGCAGCGGACGCCTGTGGTTCTCATCCTTTGTCACAGGCTCGGAGACGGCCCTGGTCTGGGGAGCGGCATAATCCAAGGCAGAAATCCTCGATCCCTTGGTCATGAAGCCATTGCCAGAAGGTAGGAAAGAAGTTCCGTCTCCGTCGGACGTAGCGACAGGGGCCAGGCCCATGTAGAATACACTGGATTCAACCGTGCTGATGTCCTGGCTGTTGACTGCCGAACTTGAGACTGAAAGACCTGCCACGATCTTGCGCCAATTGCCGGAAAGGCCGTCATCAGTCGCCGAACTGTACCCTGACCAGTCTTCTCCGTCATGAGTCGTTTCAAAAGACGGAACATCCTTTTCAGGCCCGACATTAAGTTCAGGTTTGTCATCGGGTCTGGACTCCGGTGCGTCCACCGGCTGGATTTCCGTCTCTGAAAGCACTGGTTCCGAGGCTTTCGGCTCTTCTACGGCAGCTTCAGGATGCAGTTTAGCCGGAGAAGGGGTCGCATTGAAAGCAATAAGTTTCCCGGAAGACACCGGCACCTCCACGATGTCAACTGAAGAAGAAGGTGTCTGTGGTTTGGAGGCCCGGTGCTCCTGAGAATCCTGGGCGATGAAGTCGCCCTTGTCGATAGAATTGTCGACGAGATTGACGCCGGCAAAGATGCCCACGGCCACGGCAGCTGCAGCCGCCGTGCTCCAAAGCAGGATACGTCTCCTCCTGCGGGCTTTTTTCCTGGCTTCGAGAGTAGACATTATCCTATCGAAAAGCCCTTCCGGAACGGGCTCTTCGTAGTCGAGCAGTCTCTCTCGCAAGACATCAATCCAATCTCTGTTATCGTTCATTTTTATCTTTAATCTTTTTCCTATAATCCTTAATCTTCTGAGTCAGGAGCACCCTTGCCCTGTGCAACTGCGACGCCGAGGTACTTTCTGAAATACCGAGCTGCCTCCCTATTTCCCTGTGGCTCATCTGTTCGAAGGCGAACAGGTTGAGCACCGTCCTGTAACCTTCCGGCAGATCCCCTATCATCTCATTCAGGACCTGCCCCGGAACATCTCCGACATCCATCTCCTCTTCCACCTCATCCGGAATATCCTCCGGCAAGTCATATTCCAACTTCACAAAGACCGACTGTCGCCTCTTCCTCAGCAGCTTCAAGGCCTCGTTGACCGAAATCTGCCTCATCCAGGCCTTGAACGATCCGTCCCCTCTGAATTCGAACTTGTCCAGGGAAGTGAATATCTTCACGAAACTGTCCTGGAGCACGTCGTTCTGATCCGAAGGATCAGGCAGGAACCTCGCACATGTTGCGGCAAGATAGCGTGAGTAGCGGTCATAGATCTGCCTTGCCGCACTCGCGTCACCGTTCCTGGCCCTTTCAATGACCGTCCTCTCTAAATCTTCAGCCAACACCTTATCTGTTTTCAGCCCTCTTACCGTACTTGAAAACGGCTTCCTTCTCCCCGTCAAACGACATCCAGTGCAGGGTTATCTCACGTGGACTGGAGAATTCATCCTTACGTCCTATGTACATGTGGAACATCTTGAATGCCACCAGACCTTCGCTCCAGCTGGTCTGCAGGTCTCCGTTGTTCTTATGTACAAAATACAGATGGTCAGGATGCGCTTTCGAAGCATAGAGGTTGACTGAATGGATGGCAACGCCTCCCCAATATGTCGCAAAATGTATTGTCAGGTAACCGTCTTCGGAATAAGTCAGCCAGTCAGGAGTGCCCCCGCTGCTCACAATCTCGACAGGATCGCTGTTGTTGAGCAGTTCGGCAGTGGACTCGTAACCTGTGTCGACGATGAAAACCTGTGCGTCGGAGGGCGCAGAATCGATTCCGTCATCAATGTCGATGTAGTTCGCATCCTTTGTCAAGAGGGAATCTATCCGGCTGACCGAGACCAGTTTCGTACACAGGTCACTTTGCTTCCGGGTGTCGGAATAAGCCAGGAGAGCCCTAACCTCCTTATGGAAGGGATTGGACCAATTGAAAGGCTCGAGAGTCGTGTTGTCGTCCAGCTGGAAGTAGTAGCGGCCTGCCTGCGAGGACTTCACGGTAACGATCGCATTGGCCCAGCTGACACTTTCCTCTATCTTGGACGCAGACTCCGGATAAATATCGTCGAAGTCGGTCTGCCCTTGACATGACAGGAGCATCACCGACACCAACAGGAGCCTTGATCCTTTCTTCAATAATTCAGCGGTTTTTCTCATGGTTTCTATCCACTAAATCCCTCATTCGCGAAATCTTGCATAAAAATGATAAAAAAATTTCTAACTTGCGGCAAAATATAGGACGAACCCCTCGAAATGAAGAAAAGAACACTGTCCAGACTGGTCATCTCCCTTATCCCCATTCTTGTACTTGTCATCCTGCTGGCCCTGGACATCAGCATATTCGGCAGCGATGCCATCCTCGGCGCAAGCCAGGTGGCGCTGCTCTTCTCCTCCGGAATCTGCATCTGGCTGGCCATGTGGCTCTTCAAGGTTCCATGGCACGAATTCGAAGAAGCCCTGAAAAGCAACATAGGTGATGTCACCACCGCCCTGGTCATCCTGTTCCTCATAGGAGCCATCTCCGGGACCTGGACCATGAGCGGAATCGTTCCAACCTTCATCTACTACGGAGTCAAGATCATAAGTCCCAAGGTGTTCCTGCTTACGGCCTGCGTGATCTGTGCGCTTGTGTCCGTGATGATCGGAAGTTCCTGGACCACTATAGCCACCATCGGAGTCGCCCTCCTTGGAATCGGGAAGGCCGAAGGCTTCAGCGACGGGCTCATTGCCGGCGCGATCATTTCGGGAGCGTATTTCGGAGACAAGATATCCCCGATGTCGGACACGACCGTCCTAGCTTCGTCCATGAACAAGGTCCCTCTGTTCGAGCACATCCGCTACATGTTCTTCACCACTGTTCCCTCGATCTGCATAACCCTGGTCATATTCCTGGTCCTGGGACTGTCCCACAGCGGAACGGATTCCAACGAAATCATGACATTCACGAAGGTCCTGTCGGAGAATTTCACTATAACTCCCTGGCTGCTGGTAGTTCCTCTCCTTACGGGAATCATGATCGCAAGGAAAATGCCGGCAATAGTGGTACTGGCCTTGTCGTCAGTGCTCGCAGCCGTCGCGGCCGTAGTGTTCCAGCCGTCAGTGATCGAAGGAATAGGATCCGCAGCAGTGCAGGGCACGCATTGGAAGGTCATGTTCACCGGAATCGTCAAGACCATCTACGACACCGTCTCGCTGGAAACCGGCAATCCGGAAGTTAACCAGCTGGTCACTTCACGGGGCATGACCGGAATGCTCAACACGGTCTACCTGATCATCTGCGCCATGTGCTTCGGAGCTTCCATGAAGGCCAGCGGCATGCTCAGGAACATCGCTTCCTACATCCGTTCTTTCAGCAAGTCCCGAGGAAGCATCGTGACCTCGACGGTTGTCACCGGCACGACCCTCAACGGCATAGTCTCCGACCAGTACCTTTCAATCATCCTGACTTCCAGCATATTCAAGGATGTCTATGAAAAGGAAGGCTATGAATCACGTCTCCTTAGCCGCGCCGTGGAAGACTCAGCAACAGTCACTTCCCCGCTCTTCCCTTGGAGCAGCTGCGGAATGACCCAGTCCACCATCCTTGGAGTCGCCACCATCACCTACCTCCCCTACTGCTTCTTCAACCTGATCAGTCCGCTGATGAGCATAATAATAGCCCTGACAGGCTATAAAGTCGTCAGGGCTGTAAAACGCTGAAGATCGGCTTAGTTCTGCTTCTTGAGCAGGTCGCGGATCTCCTCGAGGAGGACCACGTCATCCGGCTTCGGTGCGGGAGCCTCGGGCTCTGCAGGAGCCTCTTCCTTCTTCTCTGCAAGGGCCTTTGCCTTGTTGATGGCCTTGATCACCACGAAGATGCAGAGGGCGATGATGATGAAGTCGAAGATAACCTGAAGGAAGTTACCCCATGTGAGAGCAACCTCAGGCTTTACGACCTCTCCACCTTCAGTCACTGCCTTGCTGATGACCCACTTCCAGTCGGTGAAGTTGAGGCCGCCGCAAAGAGCGCCGACAAGGGGCATGATGATGTCACTCACGAGGGAGGTGACGATTTTGCCGAAGGCACCGCCGATGACCACACCGACAGCCATGTCAATGACATTGCCTTTCATTGCGAAGTCCTTGAATTCGGACCAGAATTTTGATTTTGCCATAATGCGAGTTATTTGAGTGATGATAAAAATGCTTCAGCCTCATTAAGCGTGCCTGCCTTGCCAACGTCCATCATTCTCAGGTCTTCTGCCACGATCCCCTGGATCCTGTGCTTGGCACACTCGCCAATGTAGAAGTCCATGATGGAGAACCGCTCTCCCCAGCAGTCATCATCAAATATAGTGAATATTCTGTCAGAAATCAAATGAACTCCGTCAAAAGCTAATCTGCGGCAATCGGACATATTCAAGTCCTTGAATGGCGTCCTGACCTCCCCGGTTGCCACATTTGTCCACCCCACAAGCCTCATTCCACGGTCGAAAAGAAGGTATCTCTGAGTCTGCCTTTCCGAGACCAGTATGTTCGCCAGGGCATCCGGTGCGGCCTGCGAAAGGAACCATCCGATGTCAAGGTCGGAGAGGATGTCCACATTGTGCACCAGGAAAGGACCGCCCTCCAGGAAAGGCCTCGCATGACGGATTCCTCCTCCGGTCTCACGCAGCAGATCCCTTTCATCTGAGAAAGACACCTTGACTCCGAAGTCTCCTTGCTCATGGACATATTCCTTGATCATGTCAGGGAAATGATGGACGTTGATCACGAAGACGTCGAAGCCCGCATCCTTGAGTTTGTCAACCACATGATAGAGAAGGGGCCGCCCTCCCACAGGCACAAGGGCCTTGGGCATCGTGTCAGTCAATGGCTTCAGCCTTGTACCAAGGCCGGCCGCAAAGATCATCGCCTTCATCTAGAGGATCTTTTCGATGTCAAGTTCCCTGTGGGTGACTGTGATCTTTATGTCAAACTTCTCCGAAAGGTGGGCGGCCAGATGCTCGGCACAATAGACTGAACGATGCTGTCCGCCAGTGCAGCCGAAGCAGACCTGCATGTGGGTGAACTTCCTTTCCATGAAGCACTTGACATGATTATCGACCAACGCATAGACGTTACCGAGGAAATCCGTGATGCCGCCGTCATCCTCAAGGAACTTGATAACTTCCTGGTCGAGCCCTGTGAACTGACGGTAGTACTCGAACTTCCCGGGATTGTTGACAGCCCTGCAGTCAAAGACGAAGCCGCCGCCGTTACCTGAACGGTCGACAGGGATCCCCTTCTTGTAGGCAAAACTGAATATGCTGACCTCAAGCCGTTTGTCCTCCACGATATTGTTGAACTGCGACATGGTGGTAAGCTTGGTGAGGATGCCGTTGAGATAGGGATAAGCCTCGAAGGGCTTCTGCAGAAGACGCCTTAGGTTGCTCAGGGCATAGGGGACGCTTGCCAGGAAATGGGGTTTCTTCTCGAAATACCCCCTGAAACCATAGGCACCCAGAACCTGCAGGGTCCTGAAAAGGACGAAGAGCCTCAGACGGTCATGGAAATGTTCCTCATCCACCGGGACATATTCTTTCAAAGCCTCCAGATAAGTCCGGACCATTTCCTTGCGGAGCTGCTCGGGATAGCGTGACCTGGCCTGCCAGACGAAGGATGCCACATCGTAGTAGATGGGTCCACGACGGCCTCCCTGGAAATCAATGAGGTAGGGTTCTCCGTCCTTGACCATGACATTCCTGGCCTGGAAATCGCGGTACATGAAGGTGTCGCCCATGTCCTTCATCAGGTCGTCACGGAGACGTTCGAAATCCTCCTGCAGCCTGACCTCGTTGAATTCAAGCCCCGTAGCCTTCAAGAAACAATACTTGAAATAGTTGAGGTCGAACATGATCATCCTTTCATTGAAGGCGGGTTCAGGATAGCAGACATTCCAGTCAAGACCTTTCGCTCCTTCGAACTGGACCTTTGGAAGCATGGCCATTGCGCTGCACAGGAGCCTGCATTCCTCCGGGCTGTATTCCCCGCTTTCCCTTCCATGAGATACCAGATTGTAGAGCTGGTCTTCCCCAAGATCCTCCTGCAGGTAGCGCATTCCGTCATCGGAAACCGCCAGCACCTCCGGGACATTTATCCCTCTCGTACGGAAATGACGGCTTAGGCTGATGAAAGCATTGTTCTCTTCAAGAGAGGTACCGACTACACCTATAATGGAGATATTTCCGCCCTTGAGGCGGAAATATCTCCTGTTACTGCCGGAAGAATTCAGCTCTTCCGTTTCTGTAGGCTTCTGTCCTGTGTAGCTTTCGAATAAATCGTTGAGCTTGTCCATTCAGAATTAATAGAGATTGCTGTAGGTGACTCCGTTGGAGTCGTAGTTGTATTTCTGGGCCAGCTTGCCGTACATCTGTCCGAGGACTTCGAGGTAAGGCTTGCCTTCCACGAGGGTCGTACGGTAGACTGTGTCGTCGACTTTGTAGTAATCCACTCCGTCGAGATTGATGATGTCATAGTCGTCGGGCAGTTCCCCAACGAGGGCTCCGGCCGGAGGGACGATGACCTCATACTGACCGTTGGAGTTGACGATGTAGAACACGCCGTCCTGATAGTAGTAAGGCTGGTTGGCGTAGGCGTAGCTCTGCGCCAGTCCGAGCCTGTTAGCCAGGCTGTAGGCATCGTTGGCCCTGGTAGTGTTCAGGGCGAAGGAGCTGTTCTGCGCCGCAATGGTTGCGTTATTCTGCGCAATGATGCGGTTCTGCTCGTCGATGATCCTGTTGTTGGCGTCGATGGCATTGTAGAGCCTGTAGGTGTTGTGATAGTACGCGAAGCGCACGGTCGAGAACACGAGGTCTGAGATTGCCAGGTCGATGCACACTCCGAAAGGAGGTCTGCAGATCACCCAGAAGCCGTTGTAAGGCCTGTAGTAGATGCCGTTGTAGAAGCAGTAGTCAATTCCCCAGTAGTGGAGTCTCCTGTAACGAGGAGGCAGGTAGTTGACCCTGTAGCCGTAGAAGTGAGGATTGTGGCCCCAGAAGTGACCCGGACGGTCATAGGCAAGGAAGTCGCGCTCCCTCGGAGGGATCCTGTGGACATTCCTGTCCTCGCCGATCCTCATGAAGTCATTCCTGGTTTCACGCATCACGTCGTTTCCGGCGCGAGACATGTTCTTGTCGTAGGTAGTGAGTCCGTTCCTGGTAGCATTGCCGACCCTCTGGGACTGCTCCCTTCTGGTGTTGTCAGCGGTGCTGCGGGCGGAACTGCTCCTGGAAGAAGATCCGATCGGCTGGGCCACTCTCTGGGAGGAACTCCTGGAGGTGGTAGCGGAGCTTCTGGAAGTGGTTGCGGAGCTTCTGGAAGAAGAACCGGTGGTCACTTGAGGCCTGGAAGTCGTTGCGGAGCTTCTGGAGGTGGTGGCGGAGCTTCTGGAAGAAGATCCGGTGGTCACCTGAGGCCTGGAAGCTGACGCAGAACTCCTGGAAGTGCTGCTGGAAGACGAACTTCTGGCAGAAGAGGCGGAGCTTCTGGAGGTGGTTGCGGAACTTCTGGAAGAAGATCCGGTGGTTACCTGAGGCCTGGAAGCTGGCGCTGAGCTTCTGGAGCTGCTGGGTGCAGAACTTCTGGAGACGGAAGCGCTGCTTCTTGAACTTGATGATGAGGAACTCCTCATCGAAGAACTATTCTGTGAAGAGGTGGTGCTCCTGGAGGAGCCGGAAGAACGTCTTGCCTGGGAATATGAATCCGCAGGGAATGCAACCATGGCCAGGGCCACTATCGATGCGATTGCAATGTTGTAGATGTTTTTCATATCACCGTAGTTTTAGCTGTTCAATCGTACATCAGGTACTGTCTGGAGAGCTCCTTGAAACCTTCGACATCCTTGGACCAGTAGTCTTCGATGTCTTCGACTTTCAGTCGCTTCTCAAAAGTCCTTCTTACATAATCCGTACCACAAACTTTATCGAACATCGCAAGACGCCCCTGGGATAGCTTGAAAGGGTTTTTCGAAGGATAAAGTTCGTTCACGGCCTGCATCACGTAAAACTGGGTGAGGGTACAGCATGCAGCTTCGAAATCGGTGTAATGGTACTGCACTCCGTGGAGCATCTTGCCCTGGGAGCTCCCCGAGAATGGTTTGAAATGGATTGTCCTGAACGCTACTCCGGGAATATCGTAACTCTCCAGGCGGGCCTTGAGCTTGTCGGCATCGATCCACTCTGCGGCGAAGACCTCGAAAGGCAGGGTGTAGCCTATTCCTATATTCAGATAGCCCTGGAATTCTCCGGCGATGCCGGCCGAAGGGTAATCGATCGCGGTCTGGGGATAAGGGATGTTAGGGGAAGGCAGCACCCAGGGAAGGCCGGTGTCGACGTAGAGCATATTCCTTCTCCATCCTTCCATCGGAACGACCTCCAGCTTGCACTTGAGAGGCTTCTCGTTGCCCTTTTCTCCGCAGTTGAGCCCCTCTTCGTTGATCAGGGTCGCCAGTTCCCCGACCGTGAGGCCGTAGATGTAGGGAATCTTGAACTCGCTGACGAAGGAATGGAATCCGTCCTCAACCAGGCAGCCTTCTACCTTGTTCCCTCCAAGCGGATTGGGCCTGTCCAGGACCATGACCTCGATGTCCTGCTCAGCACATGCCCGCATGACCAGCCCGAGGGTGCTGATGAAGGTGTAGGAACGGCTCCCGACATCCTGGATGTCGTAGATGACCACATCGAGTCCTGACAGCATCTCAGGGGTGGGTTTGCGGTGGGCTCCGTAGACTGAGAAGACAGGGAGCCCGGTTACCGGATCCTTACCGTCCTCGACCCGTCCGCCTGCGTAGATGTCCCCCCTTACACCATGCTCGGGGGCGAAGAGCTTCCTGAGATTGACCTCCGGAGCCCCATTGAGGATGTCTATGGTGGAGCGTAGGTGGCTGTCCACCCCGCTGGGATTGGTCACGAGTCCTACCCTCTTGCCTTCAAGGCCGCTGAAGCCACTGCTCTCAAGGACTTCGATGCCTGTCTTGACCTGGGAATTGAGGGTGACGGCCGCCAACATGGACAGCGCCGCCAGCCATAGAGACTTCTTATTCATCTTTCTTTTCTTTTGAGGTGGATGCCTTGCCGAAGGATGGATCTATCCTGATCAATGCAGTGACTATGAAAGTAATGAGGCAGAAGGCCATTACGACCACGAAGAATTGGTGGTAGCCAAGCCTGTCGGCCAGGTAACCGGAGACCATGCCCGGTAGCATGAGACCGAGATAGGTGATGCCGGTGCAGATAGAGTAGTGGGAGGTCTTGAACTCTCCCTGGCTGAAGTACAGCATGTAGAGGGTGAGGGCGGTGAATCCGAACCCGTACCCGAACTGCTCTACGAATATGCTTGCTGTAACGAGGCCGATTCCTGCCTCATGGCCGGCGCTGAGGTAGACGTAGACGAGGTCAGGAAGGGTAAGGGCCAGGACCATCGGCCAGAGCCATTTCTTGACACCGTCACGGCTGGCAAGGATGCCGCCCAGGATGCCTCCGAGCATCAGTCCGATGACTCCGATAGTCCCGTAGGCAAGCCCGTACTGCTCCGCGCTGAGGCCAAGACCCCCTTCAGAGGCAGGACGCAGGAGGAAGGTGGGGCTCATCTTGGTGAGCAGTGCCTCCGGGAATCGGAACAACAGAAGGAAGAGCAAGGCCACTATGGTCTCCTTCAGAGGAAATTTCGTAAAGTAGGTCGAAAAAGACCTGCCCAGTGTCTTCCAGGTTTCACTGGCCGAGAGCTTACGCGGCTTGTCGTTGGCGCTCTCCGGCAGGTAGAACCTGTGGTAAAGGGCGATGGCCAGGAACAGGCCGGCAAGTCCGAAGAAGACCAGGCTCCAGGAGAAGGCGACCTTGCCTCCGGAAGCCTTCTGGATGAGGCCAGCAACCGGCACCAGCACTCCGTTTCCGAAGATCACTGCCAGGCGGTAGACAGTGTTCCTTATTCCTACGAAGAAAGACTGGTCGTGGTCGTCGAGTTCGATCATGTAGTAGCCGTCGGCGGCGATGTCATGGGTCGCGCTCGAAAAGCCCATCAGGAAGAGGAAGAACATGATGCATTCGAACCACCATGAGGATCCGATCGTGAAAGCGACTCCCGCGAAAGCGGCGCCCAGGAGCATCTGCATCGCGATGACCCACCAACGTTTGGTCTTGAATATGTCAACGAAGGGGCTCCAGAGGGGTTTTATGATCCATGGAAGCTGGAGCCAGCTGGTGTAGAGGGCGATCTGGGTGTTGGTCATCCCCATCTGGAGCAGGATGACGACCGAGACACCGGTTACGATGATGTTGGGGAGACCTTCGGCCGCATAGACCGTAGGAATCCAGTACCAGGGTGACTTCTTATCTTTCATCAGTATTCGGTTTATTCAGCGGTCCGAGTTCGGAGCCGGGATAGTAGTGCGAAAGTATTGCATCGAAGGTGTAGCCTTTCGAGCCCATCACGGCAGCCCCGATCTGGCAGAGACCCACTCCGTGTCCCCATCCTGAGCCCTCCAGGACGAGCCTGTTCCCTTCCCACTTTACCTCAAAGGCGGAGCTTTTCAGATGGGATTCCGACAGCCACTTCCTGATTATCAATTCCTTGCCGACAACAAGGTTTTTCTTTTCACCTCTTATGAGCAGCCTCTTGATCCTGCCGGAAGGTCCCTTCTCCAATGGGACAAGATCATCAATCGTGCCGAAATCGATTCCTGACCGGCGGCGCACAAGCTCCGAGAGGTCTTTCCTTGAATAATCAGTCCTCCACCTGTAGAAATCCTTGGTCTCGAGGTCATAGTCATTGAGGACCTGGGAAAGGACGGTCTCATCTGAAGTGTCGCAGAACGGGGTCTCCCCTTCCCCCCAGGAAGGAGTGTCCGGGAGCGATTTGAGATACGGCGGATCCTTTTCTTCCCAGCATGTGCTGAAAAATTCCATCCTTCCGCCGCAGCACTTCGAAAACCTGGCATCGCAGAGTTCGTCGCCATATTTGAGGACAAGACCCCAGGTCTGGTCGATCGCCTTGCGCACGGTGTCTCCAACGGCCATCGTCAGTCCCTGATAGCGTTGGCAATGGTCATCGGCGCAGACGTCGAAGAAGGCATGGTCCTGCTGGTCGAACCATTTGACATATTCACCGCCCTCTTCGGGAAGAGTCTCTTCTTGAATTTCGTGATGCTTCCCGCGCTGGGCGATCCTGGACATCACCCAGGACCTCGAGATCACCGCATGCGCCTTGAGGAACTCCAATCCGGCCGAAGCCTTCATCTCGGAGGAGATGACGCTCAGGAGATAGTCCTCGACACCGATTATATTCACAGCCCAAACCTTCCCTTCCGCAGCTATGAACTTGAGGGTTCCTGCAAATTTCTGGTCGACCTGCCTCTCCCAATGGAAACCGACTCCGATCGTTACGCCATAGAGGATGAAGGAAGGCTCTGCGAACATGGTGGATTCGGTCACTGCCTCGAAGTACAGCTCATCGTAAAGGACGCCGTTGTAGGAAATCCTTCCATCCTTGTAGGAGACCCTCTGCCTGCCTGCGCCGTCTGAAATTATCTCAAAATCAATATCCTGGCCCGACATGATGCCGACTTCCAGCTTTTCCTGGTCCCTGGTAAGGCGCCAGATTATCTCGCCCTCCTCTTCTCCGGAGATGCAGACTTCGTCCACTACTCCTTCCAGCAGGCCGGGGCCGAGCTTACCGAAATCTTCCTCACTCGTAGTGATGAAGACTCCGCCCATGTCGGCGCAACCGGGGCTCATGGCGAGATGGTCAGGACCCTGCGAGAAATAGTTGTGCGGACGATGCTTTTCCCTGAATATCACGACCGTTCTGTACTCGCCCTCAGAGAACCAGCTCAGGATGTTGATCCTCGGTTCGGAGTCCCCTTCCTTTACGGGAGCACAGTCCAGAAGCCGGTAGAAAAGCTTAGCCATCGACTTAGGTGTGGATGCATTCAGGACGAAAACGCCCTTGGCATAGCCCTTCAGATGGAAAAGCTGCGCCTCCTTGACATTGGCAAGATATTCAAGTTCCCCGGAAGGATTCTTCCCCAAGAGGCCCTCGACATGGGCAGCCAGCGGCATCAGCTCCTTGGGGCATGCCTGGAAATGCATGTGGTCTGGAGCGGAGGCGCCGCTCCTGGGGCCATTGTAGAAGCACAGGAAACTCCGGCAGGAGCGTGTGAAATCCAGCATGTCCTGGAAACGGTGCCAGATGGACTGAGGAGTGTGCTTGGTGCTGGAGATGACCAGATGATGCGGGAATATCGGGAACGGATTGAGGGTGACGCGGTACTTCCGGCCCTTCCTGCCTTCAAAATCTATGTGATACTGCTCGGCCGGCCTGTTCTCAGGACAGAGGAAACAAGGCCTGGCGGCGATGGATGCAGGATCAAGGGCGGCATCGGACGAAATCTTCCGGGAAGGGTTCAATTGGACCTTCACCTTCACTCCGCCCAGATTGAGGTGTTTCACCCTGGCCTTCTTCAGGTCACGGTAGTTCTCTGAAGCCAGAGGCCAGACGGAAAGCTGGTCGCCGATGAATTTTTCGAGATCCTGGTCTGTCATAGGAGGGCAAGCAAAGTGTCCTTTATGGAGGCAAATTCCTGTTCGAAATTAGGGGTGAACAGGCCCTTGCCGATGGACGCTTCTATCTCCTCCATGCTCCAATAGCGGCCCTCAAGGACTTCTTCATTGTGAGGATCCAGGTGGAAATTACCCACCGCAGCAAAGACATTGATAAGTTCCCTTTCCCTGGGAGATTCCCAGAGATAGGTCTTCAGGTAGACGGGGTTGAAGCCGCGGAAACCGAGTTCCTCGGAAGCTTCCCTGAACAGAGCCGTCTCCAACAGCTCGCCGTAATCGATATGCCCTCCGACGGCAGTATCCCACATTCCGGGGAAGGAACGTTTGCGGAAAGAACGCCTCTGGATGAATAGCTCCCCGTTACGGTTAATGATGTGAAGATGGATGACCGGATGCAGGAGCATCGTTCCCCCATGGACATCTATTCTCGCTGCCTGGCCGATCACCAGCCCGTTTTCTTCGACTATAGGCACCATTTCACAGCCCGGACGGGCATGGTTGCCTGGATTGTCGGCAGTCGGAAGCGGGAGGACCGGAGCAGGGTCGTAGGGGTAGATTAGTTCAAACATAAGCTTCAGTAGATCAGGCCATGGCCAATAGTACCAGCAACTGTGCCACAAGGACCCTCATGAACATCGACAGAGGATAGACGGTGGCGTAGTTGACAGAAGGATAATCAGTTCCGTAAGCGCCTTGGGTAAAGGCCAGCACCGCAGGATCGGTAGTTCCGCCAGAAATGAGACCGCAGATCTGGTAGAAGTTGAGCTTGCAGGCATATCTTGCGATCAAGCCGATCGTAAGGATCGGGATGAAGGTAATGAGCGCTCCGTAAAGGATCCACCAATAGCCACCGCCAAGGATTGAACTCACGAAGTTCTGGCCCGCGCCAAGACCGACTGCCGCCATGAAGAAGGCTATTCCTATCTCCCTGAGCATCATGTTGGCACTCTTGGTAGTGTAAATTGTGATCTTCCACTTTGGTCCGAAATAGCCCAGGAGGATTGCAATTATGAGTGGACCTCCTGCAAGCCCGAGCTTGATCGGCTGCGGAATGCCGGGGAACTTAAGGGGCAGCGATCCGAAGATCACTCCCAGTGCTATTCCGAAAAAGATGGGGATAAGATTAGGCCTGTCCAGACCGGTCATGGTGTTTCCTACAAGATCGGAAACCGCGTTGACTCCAGACTCGGGGCCTACGATCTGGAGGTTGTCACCCATCTGGATGAAAAGGTTGGGCCTTGCGACCAGGTCGATGCCGGTCCTCGTGATTCTGGTGACATTCACTCCGTAATGTGCCCTTATATTGAGATCCTTCAGTTTGACGCCGGTAAGAGAAGGCTTGGTTACAATCACCCTCCTGGAGACGGTCTTGGTGTCCATCTTCTGCCAGTCGGCTATGTGCATGGGAATCTCTTTTCCGAAAAGGATGCGGATGTGGTCTACATCTTCCTGGGAAGTCACGATCAGGAGCTTGTCGCCTTGATGGAGGATGGTGTCAGGCCCGGGGACGGAGATAACGTCTCCGCGGAGCATCCTGGAGACCACCAGATCCTCTCCTACATCCTTGATGACAACTGAAAGCTTTTCTCCGAATATCGCAGGATTCTCGACTTCGCAATGCATCCTGCGGGCCTGGCCCTCTGATTCTTCCTCCTTGTCAAGCTCGGCTTTCTCCTTTCCGAGGTCAACATTGAAAAGAGATTTGAATACTATGATGAGGGCTATGACCAGGAGCACTCCCAAAGGATAGGCAACCGCGTAGGCCGAGGCAAGTCCTGAAGTAGCATCTGTGATTTCTGAAGCCAGGACACCTTCGGAACGCATGATGTCGCTCATCGTCTGCTGGGCGGCACCGAGCCCCGGGGTGTTGGTGACTGCTCCCGACATGACGCCAGTCATGGTACGAAGGTCCTCCCCGGTGATGAAATGTATGGCCACGGTGACTCCCACAGCAAGCAGGACCATGCAGACAGCAAGGAGATTCATCATGAAGCCTCCTTTCTTGAATGAATGGAAAAAGCCGGGGCCTACCTGGAGACCGATGGAAAAGACAAAGAGGATCAGGCCGAAATCCTTCATGAAATTCATGACAGTCGTGTCGACCCTTACTCCGAAATGGCTCAATATGATTGCGACGAACAGGATCCAGGTCGATCCTATGGAGACTCCTTTTATCTTGAAGCGTCCCAGCCAGAGGCCGGTTGCGATGACTATAGCAAAAACAAGTATGGAGTGGGCGATGCCTGGGCCCATGATCAAATCTCTCATCTCAAAGGATAGTTTATTATCTGAAGTTCTTCTGGTGTGTATAGGATAGAATCGAATATTCCCGGGCAGATTCTGGCGACCACGGCGAAGATAACCAATGCCAGCAGGACTGCTCCGATTACGATCAGGAGGATGGCAGACCACGAAAGCCTCCTTCCAGTTTCCTGCACGGGCTCTGCCGCAGGCTCGGGCTCTGCCGCAGGTTCGGGATCAGATACGATCTGCTGGAGTTGCTGGACAGCCGAAGAGACTTCCTCAGGAGTTTCCTCATGGGTCTTCAGAGAGATCGGTTCTAGTCCGAATCCGTAAGGGTAGATGTCCAGTTCCTCATCCGCAATGAAGAAGAAAGTGTTCTCCTTGGTGGCCCTCAGCCTTCCCAGGCCCGGAAGCTGGACCGCCTTCTTGGTCTTGAGGGTCTCCCTCAGTCCGTCGATGAAATCGCCGAGTATCTTCCTGGTAGTCTGTGCGTCAGTCCCGTTGGCCTGTGAATAGAAATCTATGAGGAGGGTGTCATCCTCGTTCCAGCGCTGGCGGAAAGAAAGGCGTCTGTAAGGTGGATTGATCGTGTAGCCCTTATCAGAAAAAGTCGAAGGCATGAGCTCTGAGACGAAGGTCCCGAGGCCTGGTAGCGCAACCTCATCGTTGCGGGTTATCAGATTCCTGACTATGTCCGAGAAAAGGTCAATATCCATCTCCTTCGCCTAAAGTTGTCACAAAGGTACGCAAAAAAATGTACAAAAAAATTTGCATAAACGGGTTTTTGTTGTACCTTTGCAATCCCGAAAGGGAACTGCTCCTGAAAGCAGTCTAAAATTCCTCAATAGCTCAGTTGGTTAGAGCACCTGACTGTTAATCAGGGGGTCGCAGGTTCAAGTCCTGCTTGAGGAGCTCCAAAAGGACGAATCATCAGAAACGACGATTCGTCCTTTTTTCGATCCTTCTCACTTAAGTAGTAACCAATAGCTTACAATGGGCAATATAACTAAGGGCATTTTGATCTCTGCAGCTGCCTTGACAGGAGCAGCATCGGCTGCACAACCGGCCCGCCAGCAACAGGAAACTGCACCCGCTGACGAACGGATGAATGTACTTTTCATCTCGTCCGATGACCTTTGCAGCGCAATGAACGCCTTCGGAGATCCTCGTGTCAAGACTCCGAATCTGGACAGGCTGGCTCAGATGGGTGTAGTCTTCAACCGAGCCTACAACCAGTCTCCCCTATCGGGGCCCAGCCGAGCATCCATCATGACCGGATGCCGTCCGGATCGGACCGGAGTCCATGACCTGAGTGGCAAGTTCCGTTACGCCATGCCCGATGCCGTCACCCTTCCACAGCTATTCATGAATAATGGCTATTACGCAGCTCGAGTCGGGAAGATCTACCATGCCGGAGTGCCGAGCGACATCGGTCAGCCAGGTTCCGACGATCCGGCATCCTGGACAATTGCGTACAATCCGATAGGTCGCGACAGGACAGATGAATATCTGCTCGAGGGCAATGTCCACACGGGAACTTGGATGGCGCTGGATTGCAATGACAATGAGATGACGGACGGAATCTCAGCCAATGTCGCTATCAGCCTGCTCCGAAGCCGCTACAGCAACGTCGGAAGCGCCTACGGTGGCCCGGCCCGTAAGGATGCACCGCCAAGGAGCCCACGCAATCCTTTCTTCATGGCTGTCGGTTTTTATCGGCCGCATGTTCCTTACATCGCACCCCAAAAGTATTTTGACATGTACCCGGAAGTCGAAATCCCTGAGAATTTCGAGCAGGAATGGCTGACGAAACCGGATCTTGCCCGAACGAACACTTCATGGAACAATGGAGTCAGCGATGATGACTGCAAGAATTCAGTCCGCGCCTACTATGCATCAGTGACCTTTGTCGACGCCCAGATCGGCAAGCTGCTGGATGCTTTGGAGGAATTGGATCTGATGGATAAAACCATCATAGTCTTCTGGAGTGACCATGGGTACATGCTGGGTGACCACGGCATGTGGCAGAAGCAGAATCTCTTCGAGCGAACCGCCCATCAACCCCTGCTGATCTATGCCCCGGGCATCACCGACGGAAAGCAGTGCAATGCCATTGTGGAAACGATTGATCTCTACCCTACGATCGCCGACCTGGCAGGACTGAAGGCCCCTGATTCCATTGATGGGGTAAGCCTGAAGCCCCTTCTGGAGGATGTAAACCTGAAATGGGACCGTCCTGCATTCACACAACAAGCCAGGACCTTGTTCGGCGAAGGGCAGCAGAATGCAAGGATGAGATCTTTGAGCGGCGGTACTCGTTTCATGTTCAACCCTGCCTTAAGCGACAGCAACACGACAGTGTTCGGCCGCAGCGTCCGGACAGACCGCTACCGTTACACGGAATGGGACGAAGGCCGCGAGGGCGTGGAACTATATGATTATGAGACCGATCCGGAAGAGCATGTCAACCTCGCTCACAATCCTGACAAGAGTACTAGGAAGCTGATCGAGAAACTCTCTGCCATTCTTCATGCCAGCTATGACAAGGCTGCCATTGAAGAGACCCAGAAGACCATCGCCCGCAACCGGGAAATCGCCAACCAAACCCTCGAACCCCTCTACCCCAGAGTGACGTACTGAGTCACCGCCTTGCCGCCAGCGGCTGTCCCCTCGACTGACATCAACTGCCCACTGAAATCACGGCAGAGGGTTGGGGGAAAGGTGATTTTTGCGTAAATTCGCAGCCGGCCGGAAGAGGATCCGGGCTGATTTGAAACAAAGCTTACAGCAACGATGAAAAAAGTTCTCATTACCTTGAGCATGATGCTCCTCTCCTGCATTGCAGGCTTTTCAGTCTCCGCACAGAATGCAGAAACCGACAATCTCTTCACCACGCAGGAAACCGCCAAAGCCGAACCCTACGAAGTTTACTGTGAACTGATTGCTTACACCAACGGCATCTTCACCAACAAGGTGACTATAGACATAGATTTCGGTCAGGCAGCCGCCTTCTGGTCAAGAGACAGGGCCCTGACAGATGAGAACGGCAACAGATTGGTGTTCAATTCCCTGCTGGACGCTGCCAACTACCTTGGCAAGCGCGGCTGGGTCTTCAAGCAGGCCTACATAATCCAGAGCATGACAGATGGCGATTCAGGCACCCCCTACCATCACTGGATCATGGCCAAGAGAGTCACTTCAGAAAGTGAAATCACTGAAGGCTTGACTACTCAGGGAATGGTCCGGAAGTAGTCGATGCTCTTCTGGATGTCAGGCACTGAATTGTCCCAGTTGTATTCGTATTCAATGGCGAAATAGCCTTTGAATCCCTGCTCCTCGAGGATTCCGAGCATGGCCGGCACATCAAGCACGCCGGTCCCCCAGATCACATCATGAGCCCCACCCTCTGCATCTTCAGGAGCGATGTCCTTGAAATGCAGGGAAATGATCCTGCCGTCCAGTTTTCTCAGGCAGTCCAAATGGTCCAGGCCGCACCTCTTCCAGTGGCCCACATCAGCGCATGAGCCAAGGCGGAAAGACCTTCCGGACACGGCAGCAAGCAGGCTGTCGGGAGTCCAATAGGTAGAGGGCTTCGGATGATTATGCACGGAAACTGCGATACCATATTCATTCGAAAGCTTCTCGACGAGGTCCCAGTCCGCCATCGGAGGCTCCGCGGAAATATATTCAAGTCCCATGGCCTTTGCGAACTCGAACTCCTTCTCCCATTCCGAAGGGTCCGAGGGGACGAAGACTCCCGATCCGACTATCTTGACGCCTTTCGAAGCGGCCAGGTCCAGGATCTCCTTGCGGGTCCGGGCATCCATCGAATAGCCGAAAACGGCATCTCCCCACTTGTCTCCGAGACGGTGGCCAGGATAGGCTTCTATGTACCCCAGACCAAGCTCTGCGGTCTTGTCCAGAGCCTCCACGAAGGAGAATTTGTGGAAGGTGTAGGACTGGATGGCAAGCTTCCAGTCATTCCGTTCGGAGATGCTCTTTTTCGGAGAGCAAGCGGCAACGGCCGCCATGATTACGGCGGCCGCTGCGAAAAGAATTGATTTCCTAGTCATTGGGCATGTCAGGTAAGGAATAACCATTACGATAGGTGTGCCTGATCCATTCCTCGGCCATCATCTTGGCACTGAACTCGGCATAGCGTCGGTCGAAACGAGGATCGCCGTCGATGACTTTGAAGTCGTCGTAGTTGACGATCTTGATCTTGTCCGAGTCTGAGATGTTGGTGAAACGCATGTTCTCGCCGTCCCACTTGAGCTCACGATGGAGACCGGTAGGGCCGGAGAGACGGACTGCGAGGACACCCATGTCAACCATCTCGGTGAAAGGACCGGAGACCTGGAAGTTAGAGGAAGTCTCCACGCGGTTCTCAGGATTCTCCTTGCAGGCGCGGATCCAATCCTGCTCATGTGCATCGGTGCTCCAGATGTCGCCGTTGCCTCCAGGGACCCTTCTGATGACGGGTGCAGGCTCCTTGAAGTATTCCATGGAAGATGCAGGAAGAAGCGTAGGCTTGAGGCCATAGCATCCGGCCATGATCTTGCCCTTGGTCCCGACGAAGATGAGACCTCCGTTCTCGTCACCCATCATGACGCCGTCAGGAAGCTCTTCGGGACGGTCGGGAAGAAGGCCGCCGTCGTACCAGTGGACCTTCAGCTCCGGCATGCGTACATTGCTCTTCGGAGCCCTTGCGGGGAAGGTGTAGGTGATCTTCTCGGCGTGAGGCGGTGAATAGAGGTTGCTCAGGGTCGAGCTGGCCATGACGCTTGTAGGGTACTTTATTCCGAGAGCCATGACGACAGGATCCATGATGTGGCAGGCCATGTCGCCGAGGGCTCCGGTACCGAAATCGTAGAAACCACGCCAGTTCCAGGGAGTGTAGGCAGGATCGTAAGGCCTCATCTCGGCAGGGCCGATGAAGAGATCCCAGTCGAGGGTCTTGGGGACCTTGACCCCACCGGCCGGCTGCATAAGTCCCTGAGGCCAGATAGGACGGTCCGTCCAGCAGTGGACCTCATAGACGTCGCCGATGACTCCGGACCAGATCCACTCGGAGAGCTGGCGGCAGTCGTCGAAGGAATTACCCTGGTTGCCCATCTGGGTTGCAACCCTATATTTCTTGGCCAGCTTGGTAAGGAGCCTGGCCTCATAGACTGAGTGCGTAAGGGGTTTCTGGACATAGACATGCTTGCCCAGAGTCATCGCATGGGCAGCGACAACGGCGTGAGTGTGATCAGGAGTGGCCACCAGCACGGCATCGATGTCCTTGCCCATCTGGTCGAACATGACCCTCCAGTCCTTGAAACGCTTGGCTGAAGGATAATCATTGAAGGTCTTCATGGCATACGTCCAGTCCACGTCGCAGAGGGCGACGATGTTCTCGGTAGCCATGTTCTTCAGATTCCTGCGGCCCACGCCTCCGATGCCGACTCCAGCGATGTTGAGCTTGTCACTCGGGGCCACATAGCCGAGAGTCTTGCCGAGGACGTGGCTCGGCACGATGGTAAAAGCAGCTGCTCCGGCAGCCGCCGTTATACCTGTCTTGATGAAGTCCCTTCTGGATAATTCTTTCATATCGTGTTAAATTATGTTGATTGCCTGAAACTTGAAAAGTCCACAGTTTCAAATATAATAAAAAATGGCTACATTTACATTCATCAAGACTCGAATCTTTCAACCACAGACACAATCATGAGCAACAGCATCGACAGAAGAGTATTCATGAAAAGACTGGCAGGAGCCGGCGCCCTCATCGCAACGTCCCAGCTGCCTGCCATCGCAGAAGACAAACCGGAAGTATTCCCCCAGCGCGGTGGTTACGAGCGTCTCTCTATGAGCTACGCAACAGTCAAGATAGGCCTGGAGAAACCTTTCTCCGTCCTCCACATCTCAGACACCCACCTCACCGCCGCCTATCCCCACGAGAACGCCAAGAAGCAGGAACTGAACGCTAAGCGCACGGTCACCTTCGGAGGCAGGCAGGAAGAGGCCCTGAGGGATGCACTGTCCTGGGCGAAACAGCATGTCGACTACATAGTCCACACCGGAGACATCATCGACTGGCAGAGCGAGGCCAATTTCGATCTCGTTAAGAAATATTTCGGAACTTCGATCATAGGTGCCCTGGGCAACCACGAGTTCACCACGGACATGTGGCTGAGCGACCCTAAGGAGGAAAGGACTGAAGCCTACAAGGACAACACCAGGGAAAAGCTCCAGAGCGTCTATCCCTTCGACATCAGCTTCCAGTCCCAGGTAGTGAACGGAGTCAACTTCATAACCATGGACGATGTCTATGGCTACGTGACCGGGGAACAGTTCGCCAAGTTCAGGCAGGAGGCCAGGAAAGGCCTGCCTATCGTGCTTTGCATGCATGTTCCTTTCTTCACGGAGGTAATATGGAGGGCCCATGTGCGCCTCTGGACGGACAAGGGGCCTATGGACTACAGTGCCCTGCCGGAGCCGACAGGCGACTACAAGGTCCAGCTCGAAGATCCCGTGACCAGGGATTTCATAGCCTACCTGAAGAAAGAGCCTCTTCTCAAATGCATCCTGGCCGGCCACGAGCACCTCACGGTGGAAGACCAGTTCTCCCCTACCTGCCGGGAATACGTCGTAGGAGGCAACTTCCTCTTCCACGGCCAGGAAGTCCTGTTCATCTGACACTATCAAACTCAATGAATATGAAACGTTTCCTTATCATTGCGGTTCTGGTTTCACTGGCCTCGTGTTCTCCCAAGAACGGAAACCTCCCCAGAGGCAAGGCTTCTGACCAGATGGACAAAGCCATGTCTGAATACCTCCAGGCCGTCAAAGACTGTTCGGAGGATCTCCACAGCGTCATGGTGGTACAGCACGGCAAAGTCCTCGCCGAGCAATTCTTCGTCCCTGACACGGCCCATGTCCTTAACTCCGTAAGCAAGACTTTCACCTCCACGGCCGTTGGATTTGCCATCTCTGAAGGACTGCTCCATCTGGACGACAAGATCGTGGACCTGTTCCCCGAGAGCGTACCGGATAATGCTTCGGACACCCTCTCCAGGATTACCATCAGGCATCTCCTTACCATGAATTCAGGCCACGGAAAGGATCCGACAGGCTTGGTACGCAGCAATGACGACGATTGGGTCAGGGGCTTCATGGAATGGCCTATTGAATATGAGCCCGGCACCTGCTACTGCTACAACAGCCTCGGAACCTATGTCCTCTCGGCCGCGGTCCAGAAAGTCACCGGCCAGAAAGTGGTCGACTATCTCGAAAGCCGTCTCTGGCAGCCTCTAGGAATAGAAAAACCGAAGTGGCTGGAGAGTCCGGCCGGCATCAACACCGGTGGCTGGGGCCTTTATCTGCACACCGAGGACCTTGCAAAGATGGGGCTCTGCATCCTTAACGGAGGCAAGTTCGCCGGCAGACAGGTCATCCCGGCCGAATGGGTCAAGGAAATGAGCGCCAAGCAAGTTCCTTGCTGCCCTGCAGGCACAAACGAGGTTCTGATGCGTGAAAGGAATGTCGACCCTGCCACGAGCGACTGGCTCCAGGGTTACGGCTACCAGATGTGGCGCTGCCGCCACAACGCTTTCCGAGCCGACGGTGCCAACGGACAGTACATAATCGTCATCCCCGAGAAAGATGCCGTGGTTGTGACCACCGCCCAGATCGGAGACATGCAAGAAGAGATAAACCTAATCTGGGATCACATCCTTCCGGCTTTATAAAATATTCATCATGAAAAAGTTGACAGCGATCATCGCCGCCCTGACCATCGGAGCGGCAGCCTGGGGCCAACAGGCCCTCGGCCCGGGAACCGGCCTGGTCTCCCCCGAAATCAATCCCGACCACAGCGTCACGTTCAGGCTCTTCGCGCCTAAGGCCGTCAAGGTTCAGGTGACCGGAGACTTCATGCAAGGCAACGCCGAGATGACCGAAGGCAAGGACGGAGTCTGGACCTTCACCACGAAGCCCCTTGAAGGAGAACTCTATTCCTACAGTTTCATCGTGGACGGAATGAGGACCATGGATCCTTCCAACATCTACCGCAACAGGGATGTAGCGACCTGGACCAACATCTTCACCCTCAGCGCCGAACAGGGAGACAAGGGATGGTACTACGAAGTCCATGACGTGCCTCACGGCACCGTCTCCCATGTCTGGTACGACAGCCCGACCCTGGAAGCCAACCGCCGCCTGACGGTCTACACCCCGGCCGGTTATGAAGGCGGGAAGGCCAAATACCCCGTCCTCTACCTTCTCCATGGATCCGGCGGAGACGAGGATGCCTGGTCAGACCTCGGTCGCACCGTCCAGATCATGGACAACCTGATCGCCGAAGGAAAGGCAAAGCCGATGATCGTGGTCATGCCCAACGGAGTCTGGTTCAACAAGGCAGCTCCCGGTGCTGCAGTAAACATGTTCCAGCCCACCTTCGCCAACAGCCGCTCCCAGTCCACAATCGAAGTCGAGAACAGTTTCCCGGACATAATGAACTTCATCGAGAAGAACTACAGGGTCGCCAAAGGCTACTCCAACACCGCCGTTGCAGGCTTATCTATGGGTGGAAGGCAGTCATGCATGCTTTCGCTGCACTACCCCGGCAAGTTCGGTTACGTTGGACTCTTCTCCGGAGTTGCAGTCCATGAAGGGAACGAAGCAGCCTTCGATGCAGTGTTCGCAGCCAAGCCCAGGCTCTACTGGATAGGTTGCGGAAAGGATGACGGGATCATGGTCAATTCCCGCAAGCTCAAGGCTTTCTGCGACGAACGAGGCTATCCCGCCACCCTTTACGAATCCGAAGGTGGACACATCTGGAGAAACTGGAGGGTCTATCTGACGATATTCGCCCAGCAGCTCTTCCGTTAGTCGAGTTTTGTAAGGACGGTACGGACCGAACGTTTCCGCATCTTCAGAGGAACGCTTTCCCTGATGTCATCTGAAGAGGAAGCGAAGTGGATTGAATATGTACCCGCATCGGTTGCCCAGCAGTTCTGGCTCTCATCGAATGAGGCGAGATCGTCGGTCGTGAAGGTAAGGGTCACAGTCTCGCTAGCTCCAGGAGCGAGTTCTCCGGTCTTTCCGAAGGCCTTCAGCTCCATGACAGGCTTCTCAAGCCCTCCTTCAGGTGCTGAGACGTAAAGCTCCACGACTTCCTTTCCGGAGACCTTGCCTGTGTTGGTCACGGTGACAGTGGCCGTGAAACTGCCTTTCTTTCCAGCTACCACCTTGGGCGCCGAATAGGCGAATGATGTGTAGGACAAGCCGAAGCCGAACGGGAAGGAAACGGGGATTTTGTAGGTCGTGAAGTAACGGTAACCGACCCAGATGCCTTCCTCATATTCAGTGAAACCGATGTTCCTCTTGGCAGGATCGAAGGAATCCCTGACGGGACCGGCCTTCCAACTGTTGCCCTCGAAGTCGTAGGGGAAGTTCTTGGAGGAAGGGATGTCCATGTATTCAACAGGCCAGGTCATGGTCAGCTTGCCGGATGGATTGACCTTGCCGGTGAGGATGTCGGTGATGGTGTTGCCACCCTCGACGCCAGGCTGCCAAGGAAGCAGGATTGCGTCGGCATATTCCTTCCAGGAAGAGGTCTCGATGACGCCGCCGGTGTTCAGGATGACGACCACCTTCTTGCCTCTGGCACGGAAGGCTTCTGACACGTTCTTGAGCATGTCCTTCTCAAGCTTCGTAAGATAGAAATCCCCTTCGATCGCACGGCGGTCGACATATTCCCCTGCAGTCCTGCGAAGGGTCACAATCGCGATGTCCGAATCCGCAGCACGCATCGCGGCATAGGCAGGGCTGATTCCGATCTCACCGTCCGCTCCTTCATAGATAGCAGCAAGCTCCTTGTTAAGGGAGAAACCGTAGTTGCGGAGTCCCTCGTCGATGTTCACGATCTTGGCCGCATTGACCTCCCCGGAACCGACTCCACCGGCGAAGAGATCGTAGGAGCCATAGCCGAACAGAGCGATCTTCTTTCCCTTGTCGGAAAGAGGGAGGGTGCCTGCCTCGTTCTTCAGCAGGATGACGCCCTCGTTGGCTGCAGTCCTGGTGATTTCCGCATGCGCGGCAAGATCAGGATCGTTGGAGAATTTGTAGCCTTTGAAACGAGGTGTACGAACGATCACTTCCAGCATGTGCTTCACAGCAAGGTCCAGGTCGGCTTCCGAAAGGCGTCCTTCCTCGACAGCTGCCACGATGTCGTCTATCTGCTCGGGATAACCGGGCATCATCATCTCGTTGCCGGCATGGATCTGCTTGGCTATGTCACGGATCTTAAGCCTCATCCAGTCCGTCATGACAAAACCGTTGAAACCCCACTCGTCACGGAGGATGGTGGTAAGGAGCTTATAGTTCTCGGATGCAGCGGTTCCGTTTATCAGATTGTAGGATGACATGACAGTCCAGGGATGCGATTCGCGGACTGCGATCTCGAAGCCGCGCAGGTAGAGTTCCCTCAAGGCGCGCTGCGAGATCCTGGAGTCGTTCTCCCTGCGGAAAGTCTCCTGGTTGTTGGCGGCGAAATGCTTGAGCGAGGTACCGACTCCGTTGCTCTGGATTCCGGTGATCATAGCAGAAGCTGTCTTGCCGATCAGGACAGGGTCTTCAGAATAGTACTCGAAGTTCCTGCCGCAGAGCGGATTGCGATGAAGGTTGATCGCCGGAGCAAGGACTATGTCGCAACCATATTCAAGAGCCTCGTTGCCGATGGCCTCTCCAACCTTCAGGACAAGATCGGGATTCCAGGTGCTTGCAAGCATCGTAGCCACCGGGAAGGCCGTGCAGTAGAAAGTCTTGTCTGTTCCCTTCCTGGTCGGGGCGATGTTGACTCCGGCAGGGCCGTCTGTGTAGTAAGTGACAGGAATGCCCACCCTCGGAATAGCGGCGGAGGTGCCGGCAATGTCCGGAATCTCATCCTTCACGGTACCATTGACATAGTAGTCGAATTCATGGTCACCGACGAGGAGGGTGGCCTTCTCCCTCACGGTCATCGCCGCGACGACCTCGTCGATCGACGCCTTGCCCAGCTGAGGGACGGAAGTCTTGTCTTGTGCCGAAAGTCCGGTGGAAAGGCAGGCTGTAACTGCCAGAACTAAGATCTGATGCTTCATGGAATATGTTGTTTTTACGAGTAAGCAAATATAATAAAATAAGGCATATTCTTATTATCTTTGTAAGATAGGGACTGCAATAATCATCGAAAACAATATGGACAGAAGAGATTTCCTCAAGAGTTCGGCCTTGGCAACGGCCGCCCTCATGTTTGACTGGGAGAAGGCATTCGCAGCAGGAGCCAGCGCTCCTGAAGTAGGCAAAGCGTGGAAAGGCTGGAAGCCCGGCCATTTCCAGGCCCATTTCATCTACACCGGAGTTGCCGAATCGATATTCATGATCTTCCCGGACGGAACGACCATGCTCCTCGACTGCGGCGACCACAATGCCATAGGCCGCGGCAAACTGGCAGTGCCGGTGCTGCCCAACCCCGACAAGCATTCCGGAGAATGGATCGCCAGATACATCAAGAGGGTCAATCCGAACGGCAGGAAGGTGGATTACATGATGCTATCGCATTACCACACCGACCACGGAGGGAGCAATTCCTTCTATGCCGACAAGGTCACCCGCGCCGGAGGAGACTACATCATGAGCGGCTTCTCCCAGGCGGCTGAATATCTTGACTTTTCGAAGGCTTTCGACCGCTGCTGGCCGGACTACAACGATCCCATTCCGCTCGTCGAACGCTCCGCCAACAATGTCGTCCACATGAGGAATTTCTATGACTACATGATCCGCCACCGCGGAATGACGGTCGAAAAGTTCAGGGTAGGAGCCACCGACCAGGTCTCCATGCTCCGTTCTCCCGGGAAGTATCCGGAATTCTCAATCAGGAACATCTGCGGCAACGGAAGGATAGCCGCCCAGGACGGTCGGATAATAGACCTCTACGCGGACAGGAAGAAGGACAATCCTGGGTATTTCAACGAGAACGGAATGAGCATAGGAATGATAATCTCCTACGGACCGTTCAAGTTCTACACGGCCGGAGACTTCTCCGACTCCTGGAAACTCCCTGACGGAAGTACTTTCCAAATCGAGGACGCCATCGCTGAAGTCTGTCCCAAGGTCAGCGTAGCAAAGATCAACCACCACGGCCACTATTCCATGCCCGAAAAGCTTCTCGGCGCCCTTCAGGCAAAGGTCTACGTCAGCTGCGTCTGGGACCAGCTGCACAATGTGGCGCCGGTCATGGAAAGGATAGCCGACCGTTCCATCTACCCCGGAGACAGGATCGTCTGCCCCGGAGTATTCCCCAAGGAAAGAAGGGAAGAGGATGCCGGAAAGGCATGGCTTGACGTGATCAACACCTCCTCGTTCGACGGAGGCCATGTCGTACTCGACGTGCCGAAGGGCGGCAAGGACTATTCCATCACCTACCTGACCGCAGCCGACGAGTCGATGAAGGTACTTAGTGTCATGAACTTCAAATCATAAATCAGCATGAGAAAGACACTGGCCCTCCTGATGGGCCTCCTGATGATCGTCTCCTGCTCGAAGAAGGCCCCGCTTCAGCGCGGGCAGTGGGACGAAAAAGTCTATAGCACCCTCAACGAATTGATCCTCACTTACGGCAGCAAGGGCAAAGCTTATGATCCATCGAAGAAGGCCTACGCGGTCTTCGACTACGATAACACCACCATCATGAATGACGTGGAGCTGTCCATGATGACCTACCTCTTTGACAACCTGAAATTCAAGGTTGACCCGGAAAAGGTGTTCGAAGCCCTTACATGCGTTGTTCCAGACCTCGACAAACCTCTGAAGTTCGAGGGCAAGGAAGCCTTCACATCCAGGGACATTGCCGAAGACCTGGCTTCAGACTACAAGTTCCTGTGCGCCAAAGGCTTCCAGAACGGAAGCTTCCGCAGCACCGACGAGTTCAAGGACTTCAGGGCCAAGATGTTCGCCTACTACAACAGTCTCTCGAACACCTTCGACTACGCTGTCGCCCTGCTCATGGTCACTTCCATGCTCGACGGGATGACTGCAGAAGACGTGGACGCCCTGACCAGGGAGTCCTTCACCTACGCCATGGCCGAGGACAAGATGTACGCCGAGATCTGGGAGAGCCCCGAAATGGGCAAGGCCGGCAAGGTCAAGGTCCACGTCACAAGGGGCATGACCCTCACTCCGGAGATGATCGATCTCTACAAGACGCTAGAAGCCAACGGGATAGACGTCTACATCTGCTCGGCCTCACACGAATTCGTGGTGGAAGCCATGGCCTGCGATCCTGCGATTCCGCTCGGGATGGACAAGGACAGGGTGTTCGGAATCAGGGTCCTCCCCTCTTCCGAAGGCGGATGGGCCACTGAATATGTTCCCGGCTACAAGCAGACCTACCAGAGAGGCAAGGTCGAAGCCATCCGTGAATATATCGCCCCGCTTTACGGCGGCCAGGATCCCGTCCTGGTGGCAGGAGACAGCAGCGGCGACTACAACATGCTGACCGAACTTCCCGGCCTCAAGGTCGGACTCATAGTCAATTGCATGAGAGGTGGTAAGATCAACGACCTGATGACCGAGGCGGTTGCAGACGAAAGCAAGGGACTGTCCGGCAGGACCAGCCCCTTGTACGTAGTTCAGGGCCGCAATGCAGCCCTGAAATCATTCATCCCCTCCTGGGATTCGGTACCAGTTATTTAACCCTCAGCTTCTTTCCGAGCTGCAGAATCGTCCTTTCTGAAATTCCGTTGAGCTGGCAGAGCTTACGGACTGTCGTGTGGTACTTGCGGGCAAGGGCACCAAGGGTGTCTCCCTGCCTGATCGTGTGGTACTGGGCGGCGGCAGCGGCCTTTCTCTCGGCCTCAGCCTTCTTCGCAGCCTCTTCCTTTTCCTGGGTGTCGCCCTCTATGATGTCGATTTCTTCCTGCTCGTCCTCGGGGACATAATTGCTGGAAGCGTCGAGATATTTCTTCTTGAGGACGAAAAGCCTGTGCCTCAAGACACCCGAATGGAAGTCGATCAGCCACTCTGGATCGAACGCATAGCCCTTGTAACGGGTCTCGAAATGGAGATGGGGGCCAGTTGAACGGCCTGTGGAGCCTCCAAGTCCAATGATCGACCCGGCGTCCACCCACTGATCCTCTGAAACGATGATCTTCGAAAGATGGCCGTAGAAAGTCTCAAGTCCGTTTTCATGCCTGAGGACTACGAGATTGCCATAGCCCCTGAACCATTTTGCCAGCCGGACCTTCCCGGAAAAGGCTGCATAAACAGGAGTTCCGGTCTGGAGCGGAAGGTCGACTCCCTGGTGGCGGCGCCTGTGGCGGTAGCCGAACTTTGAATAGACATCCGTCTGGTTGGGGCAGCGGTAACCGCTGAGGGAATCCACGATCCAGAGTCCAATCTCGCTGGGAAGGCTGTCAAGGGAAAGCCTGTAGGGATCCGGAGCCTCATGGGTCCAGTTTTCTGTGAAAACCTGGTTGTTGGCTGAGTAGCTCGGATCCTTATAATACTTCCAAGTGTAATCATCAAGAAGGAGGATCTTGATGTAGGGATCCGCAGTGTCGATTGTGTCCATGGCTGCCGCAGTCGAGGAATCCATCGACTGAACGGGCTGGAATGCAGGCCTGGGGACTATCAGCTCGGCCTGTTTCTTCGATCTTATGGTCGTGTCCTGCGCAGAAGCAGGAAGAAAGTTCATTATCGAGACAAGGGCCATGACAATGGTGCTTGCCGACATTATTCTCATATTCATCAAGTACAATCTTAAAATTTAGCGTTGAAATTGTCGATCAGCAGTTTCTTCGTCATGCCGACCTTCTCCTCCAGAAGGGCCTCTGAGGAAGCCTCGCAGATGAAACGGAGATAGGGCTCCGTGTTCGAAGGACGGATGTTGAACCACCAATCCACGAACTCGACCCTGTAGCCGTCGAAATCCATCTGGGCGGTAGGAGTCTCGACTGAGGTAAAATAGTCACGGACAGCGTCCATGGCACCCTTCTTGTCCTCGATCCTGAAGTTGATTTCGCCGGAATTCTGGTAGCGTGCGATCTTTCCGATGAGCTGAGCGAGGGTGACTCCCTTTGCCTTCATGGAAGCTACAACCCTAAGGATCAGCATCGAAGCCAGAAGTCCGCTGTCGGAGTAGAAGAAATCCCTGAAATAGTAGTGTCCTGCAAGTTCTCCGCCCCAGACGCCATCCAGTTCGCGGAGCTTCTTGGCAGCAAAGGCGCGGCCGACCTTCCAGGTCTCCATGGTGCATCCCATGGGGGCAAGATATTCACCGACAGCCTTGGAGCTGCGGATGTCCTGGAGAACGGTGCCTTTCAGTCCCCTCTCCTCAACATAATAATGGCCGAGGACGGCAATCATCAGGTCAGGAGAAATGAAATTGCCCTCATTGTCCACGAACATGACCCTGTCGGCGTCGCCGTCATAGATGACACCCACGTCGGCACCAACCTCCTTCACGAGGTTCTGCAGGGGCTCCACATTCTTAAGGATCAGCGGGTTGGGCTCATGGTTGGGGAATGTCCCGTCCATCTCCTCGAAGATGTAGGAAGGGGAATCTCCGAATATCTCCCTGGCGTAGAGACCGGCCATTCCGTTCGAGATGTCGATGGCGATCTTAAGGTTGGAATAATCTCCCTTGAACTTCAGAAGGAAATCAAGATAGTCCTTGTGGATGTCCTTGAGGATTATCTTTCCCTTCTTCTCAGCCACGGGGGTCGGACGGCCCTCGAGGATCCACTCCTGGATCTGGCCCAGACCGGTGTCCAGGCCCACGGGAAGGGCGTTCTCCCTGGAGACCTTCATCCCATTGTACTCCTTCGGATTGTGGGAGGCCGTGATCTGCACGGAGGCCTTGAATCCGTAGTTGGCGGTACCGAAATAGACCATCGGAGTAGTACTGAGCCCGATGTCGTAGACGTCGGCACCTGCATCAGTGATGCCCCTCACAAGGTAGTCGTGCACCTCAGGAGAAGAAGTCCTGCAGTCCCTTCCGACCAGAACCTTATCAGTACCAAGCAGTTCGGGGATGAAATAACCGACCTTGTAGGCCGTTTCCTTGTCGAAGTCAACGTTGTAGACTCCACGTATGTCGTAGGCGTGAAATGCTCCCATCTTATTTGATTTTAGTAGTGTACCTTGCAGAAACCTTGCCTTTGGCTATCCCCATCAGCTTCTTGGAGATGATCTTCTTGCGGATAGGGGCCACATGGTCGACGAAGAGATCGCCGTCCAGGTGGGACATCTCATGCTGGATCATGCGGCAGGCGAACTTGTCGAACTTCTCCGTCACCTTCTCCAGTTTCTCGTTGTAGTATTCCACGGTCATGCTTTCCGGCCTGACCACGTCGCAGTAGATTCCGGGGACGCTGAGGCAGCCTTCGGAATATTCAGTCTTCTTCTCGCTCTCCTCCAGGATCACCGGATTGATCATGACGCGGGTGAATCCTTCGAGGTAGGGATAGACGTCGGCCATGTCCCTGCCGTCGACGATCAGCACGCGGACGCTCTCCCCTATCTGCGGGGCAGCAAGGCCGCAGCCTTCCGCCTTGGCCAGGGTGTCCTTCATGTCAGTGATCAGATTGTCAAGATATTCCTTGTCGTTAAGGTCAGCCGGAGCGGCGACCTGCCTCAGGACTTCGGAACCATATAAATAAATCGGTCTTATCATAACTTGCTATCGTCCGTTGTTTTTCTTGTCAAGGTAGCTCTGGAGGATGATGGCAGCGCTGATCCGGTCCACGGAATTCTTGTCGCGCCTGTCCTTGGCCTTCATGCCGCCGTCAATCATCGCCCTGTGGGCCAGCACCGAGGTAAATCTCTCGTCCTCGAGAGTCACCGGAATGCCCGGGAGCTGCTTTGCGAGATTCTTCAGGAATATATCTACGTCAGCTGCAGCCTCCGAGGGCTTGTTGTCCATGTTCATAGGATAACCCACAACGATTCTTGTCACAGTCTCCTTTGCAGCATAATTTTTGATATAATCTATTATCTTTGCAGCAGGAACAGTGTCAAGGGCGGAGGCAAAGATACCGAGCGGATCACTGACCGCAACTCCGACGCGCTTGCGTCCGTAATCTATGCCTAATATCCTGTCCATGAACTTGCAAAGTTAAAGAAAAAGGCTATCAAGTCAAAATAATATGTCCAAAGAGAAGAAAGATAGGACCTCCAACTACAGGCTCACGCTGGTTGATGACGACACCCACGACAAGCTGTGGACCAGGAAATTCAACAAGCTGAACATCCTGGTGACGGCCATAACTTCGGTTGTCGTACTGCTCACCGCGCTGTGGTGCCTGATAGCGTTCACCCCCCTCAGGACCTTCATTCCCGGCTACCCGGATGCAAGGACGAAGCACGACGCCATACAGAATGCGATAAGGATCGATTCCCTCGAGAACGTGATCACCAAGTGGGAACTCTACTCTGAAAACCTCCGCAGGGTGGTTGAAGGAGAGGAGCCGCTGAAGATAGACAGCCTCATGGCCGCACGCAAGCAGGCCAGGGAGATCACCGACAAGGACCGGGCAGGGCTCGCGATGAAAGATTCGCTTCTGCGGAAGGAAGTCGCCGCCGAGGACATGTTCGACGTGACCTCCGGCAGGGCCAAGACCCTCCCGATCGAAGGAATGCATTTCTTCACACCCCTGAAGGGTGTCGTGTCCCAGAGCTACGTACAGGCCCTGCATCCCTACATCGACATCACCGCCCCGAACAACTCGGTCGTGATGGCAGTGCTGGACGGAACGGTGATCTCGGCCGGATGGACCGACGAGGAGGGTTACACGATCCGCATCCAGCATGACGGTGACATAATCTCCGTCTACAAGCACAACCAGAAGCTCATGAAGAAGACCGGCGACAAGGTGAGCGCCGGCACGCCTATTGCCGTCGTCGGCGGCACAGGCACCACGGCCGATGGAGACCATCTCCATTTCGAGCTCTGGCACAAGGGAGAGGCAGTGGACCCCACAAAATACATTAGTTTCTGATGGAGAAACGCAGGATAGCTATTCTTGGATCCACCGGATCCATCGGGCGGCAGACCCTTGACGTGATAAGGGAGCACCGTGACCTTTTCGAGGTCGAACTCTTGACATGCAACAGCAGTTTCATGACCCTGGCTGCCCAGGCCAGGGAATTCGATGCCAACAACGTGGTAATCTGTGACGAGACCCGTTACAAGGCCCTGTACGATGCCCTGGAAGGCACTGACAGCAAGGTCTTCGCCGGCATGAAGTCCGTCTGCGACCTGGTGACCAGCGACAGGGTGGACATCGTCGTGGCGTCCATGGTCGGATTCAGCGGCCTGGCTCCCACGATCGCGGCACTAAAAGCCGGAAAGGTGATCGCCCTGGCCAACAAGGAAACCCTCGTGGCAGCAGGTTCGATAGTCATGGAACTCTCACGCAAATTCAATGCGCCCATACTCCCCGTAGATTCAGAGCATTCAGCAATATTCCAGTGCCTGATGGCGTCCCAGGGCAACAAAGTGAGCAAGATCCACCTCACCGCATCCGGCGGGCCTTTCAGGACATGGACCAAGGAGCAGATCGCTGCCGCCACCAAGGACATGGCCCTCAAACATCCCAACTGGAGCATGGGAGCCAAGATCACGATCGACTCTGCGACCATGATGAACAAAGGCTTCGAAGTGATCGAAGCCAGATGGCTTTTCGACACCCCGGTCGAAAAGATCAACGTGGTCGTACATCCCGAATCCGTTATCCACTCGATGGTCGAATTCGAAGACGGAGCCGTCATCGCCCAGATGGCCTCCCCCGACATGAGGGAGCCCATCCAGTTCGCCCTCGGCTTCCCCGAGAGGCTGCCCCTCAGCAACAAGAAGCTCAATTTCGCAGAGCTCGGCACCCTCTCCTTCTTTGAACCAGACCTGGACAAGTTCCCTGCCCTAGGCCTTGCGTTCAAGGCCATGGAGAGGGGCGGCAACATCCCCTGCGTCCTCAACGCCGCCAACGAATCGGCGGTCGCGGCCTACCTGCGCGACGAGATTCCCTTCTACGGAATATCCGACATTGCCGCCGAATGCATGGAAAGAGCTGCATTCATCGCCACTCCGAGTGTCGAGGACATATTCGCGACCAACTCATCAGCCCGAGCCCTGGCCGACAGTCTGATCCTCGAAATGAAAAAGAAATCCTAAGCCATGGAAGTACTTATGAAGGTTCTGCAAGTGATCCTTGCACTGTCCGTCCTGATAGTCATACACGAATTCGGTCATTTCACCTTCGCCAAGCTTTTCGGCATCAGGGTGGAAAAGTTCTTCCTATTCTTCGACATCGGTTCCAGCAAGCTGTTCAGCACCAAGGGAAAACTCTTCACCAGGCTCTTCCCGAAAGCCAAGGATTGGGAGACTGAATATGGAATCGGCTGGCTGCCGCTCGGAGGCTACTGCAAGATCAGCGGCATGATCGACGAGAGCATGGACACCGAAGCCATGAAGAAGGATCCCCAGCCCTGGGAATTCCGAACCAAACCGGCCTGGCAGAGGCTTCTGGTGATGGTCGGCGGCGTCTTGTACAACTTCATCTTCGCCATCCTGTGCTACATTGCCATCATGGCCATCTGGGGCAGCTCCTACATCCAGAACGAAGGCAGCAGCATCTACCCCAACGAACTCGGCGTCGAGATGGGATTCAAGGCTGGAGACCAGATCCTCAGCATGGATGACTATGTCCCCGAGAACTTCGGGATGCTCCAGGCAGACCTGGCCAGGAGGAACGTCCAGAAGGTCACCGTCCTCCGCGACGGACAGCCCGTGGACATCTACATCGACCATTCTAAGATCGGCGACGTGCTGAACACTCCCGACATGTTCGACCTCGCAGTCCCCTTCGTAATAGACTCACTTATGAAGGGCTCGGCCAATTTCGATTCAGGGCTCCTGCACGGCGACCGGATCATTGCCCTGGACAGCGTCAGCACTCCTTTCATCCAGGACATGAAGGCCTACCTGGCCGAAGTGCCCGGGACCACAGTGGAAGCCTCCGTGCTTCGTGGAGCCGACACCCTGGCCATCCCGGTCCTGGTCGACTCACTCGGCAGGATCGGAGCCTACACCCAGATCCCGTCCTACACCACGAAGACATATTCAGTGCTGGAAGCCATCCCGGCAGGTTTCAACCTCACCTTCACCACCATTGGAGGCTACCTGCGCGACCTCAAGCTTCTGGCCACTCCTAAGACCGAGGCCTACAAGTCGGTCGGCAGTTTCATAGCTATCGGCCAGGTCTTTCCTTCCACCTGGGACTGGTTCAGGTTCATCCACATCCTCGCCCTGCTTTCAATCATGCTGGGCGTGATGAACCTCCTCCCCATCCCTGCCCTTGACGGCGGGCACATTGTGTTCTGCCTCTACGAGATGATCACCGGACGCAAGCCCAGCGACAAGTTCCTGGAAGTCGCCCAGATCATCGGTATGATCCTCCTGATGCTGCTGATGGTGCTCGCCTTCGGCAACGACATCCGGAGACTTATCCATTGACCCTTATACACGAATAATATGAAAATCATGTCCATCCTCTCCGCACTTCTGGCCTTTTTCGCAGGAAACAACGGCCAGACCGACCTGTCTGTCGGCGATTTCGAAGCCCTTCTCGGTGAAGGCAAAGTCGCCCTCGTAGACGTCCGCACCGCTGAAGAATATTCAGCCGGTCACATCCCGGGAGCCACCAACGTGGACTTTTATTCAGAGGATTTCCTCAGACTCTTCGAGGCATCTGTCCCCAAGGACTGCCCCGTCGCCGTATACTGCCGTTCAGGAAAGCGCAGCGCCGAAGCCTCGGCTGCCCTTGTCAAGGCCGGCTACACAGTCAACAACCTGATTGGAGGCTTCGAAGCCTGGAAAGAAGAAGGACTCCCCGTGAACACCTATCAAGTGGAGCGCTTCTTCTCTGATAGCCACCTCCCCGTGGACATCACCCTCGTGAAGCACGGCACCCTGGCAATATCTTTCAAGGGCTACTGGATCCATGTCGACCCGGTTTCGGGACTGAATAAGCCCACCGTGTACTCTGCCGAGTTCCCCAAGGCGGATGCCATCCTCATCACCCATGAGCACGGCGACCATCTGGACGAGCACGCAATCGACATGCTTTCCAAGGAGGGGACAAGACTGGTCATGAACTACAAGAGCTGGGACAAGATCGGACACGGAGACGTGATGGAAAACGGCGAGAGAGGCAATCTGCCCGGCCGAGTCATCATCGTGGCTGTTCCCGCCTACAACATTTCTTCGGGTCATGAGCAGTTCCATCCGAAGGGCAACGGCAACGGCTATGTCCTTTCGCTTGACGGCTTCAGGATCTACATCGCCGGAGACACCGAGGACATCCCCGAGATGGCACAGCTGGAAGACATCGACTTAGCCTTCCTACCCGTCAACCAGCCCTACACCATGACCGTAGAGCAGTGCGTCCGCGCCGCCAAATCCTTCATGCCCAAGGTGCTGATCCCCTACCACTTCAGCCAGACCGACATCACCTCGCTGCCGGCCCTGCTGCCTGACATCACAGTCCTGCTGAGGGACATGCAGTAGATTCTATGAAGAAGATCATCCTCCTGCTTGTTTTGTCGCTGATCGGCTTGTCCGCATCGGCTCAGATAGTCTATAGCACTGATTTCAAAGGCGAAGCAAAGGTCAAGGTCTACGTGACCGAATTCAAGGGCGAGGCCGACCTGCTGGTCTACAAGACCGAATTCAAGGGCGAGGCCAAGGAGAACAATGGCCTGTGGTACTTCACCCAGTTCAAGGGAGAAGCCAAGAAGACTATCTACTTCACTGATTTCAAGGGCGAAGCCGACCTCATCGTCTACTTCACAGAGTTCAAAGGCGAAGCCGGCTGGCGCAAGAAGTCCAAGAAGCACCTGATGTACTAGGCCACGGGGACCTGCCCTCCTAATTGCTGAACTCCCCTTTGTAGCATAATGATCGCGCCGAAATGTCATAGAATCAAACTGATATTTGGTAATTCCCCAGAACTTTGCTATCTTGATGACAATTAAAAACGCAGACAAGCATGTTTAATCCTGAAGAAGAACTCATCAAGGAGTTGATGCGACTGACCGGCCAGAAACGGGAAGATATTCAAGAAGTAGTTGACACTGTAAAGAGTAAGATGCTCGGGAACATAGGGATGTCCCACCCAGGAGAGCCGTCAAGCCCTGAAGATGATTGCGATTTTGGCGAGAAGGATTTTGACGAGGACCATTACCCGCCCTATCTCCCAGCAAAACATGTCATGAAGTACACTCTACGCTTCACCTTACGAAACATCAAGCCCGCCATCTGGCGTAAGGTCGAGGTTCCATCCAACATCACCCTCCGCCATCTTTCGGAACTGATCATCGAGACAATGGGATGGGCCGGTTACCATCTCAACCATTTCAGGATCGGGATGGACACGTTCTACGAGCCTTATTACCAAAGGGATGGGGACATGGAGTTCGGGTTCTCACGAAGCCGCCACTTCAATCAGGAAGAGCACACCGTTGAGGAAGTCCTCTATGACAAAGGCAAACAGATTGTCTTTGAATATGATTTCGGCGATAGTTGGGAGCATGACATACGTCTTTCATCTATCAGCGAATATGCTCCCGGAGAGCCTCATGAGATCAGGTTTGTCGGCAGCAAGCGTGCCTGCCCTCCTGAGGACTGCGGCAGCTACTGGGGTTACGATGAACTCTGCGAGATCCACTCAAAGAAAGTCACCGGGAAGAGGCTTACCCGAGATGAGCGAGAACGCCTCGAGTGGTACGCCAACACCGAGGACGGAAAGGACTATGATCCGGAACTGTTCGAGGAAGACATCTGCCTGGAGGCGATCGACATGCTAAATGATTTCCCCGAGGCTTAAAGCCCGTTTTATCACTTTAAGAGGCGCGTAAATGCCCTTTCCGGGCAAGGTCGAATTTTTGGGTGGGGTACCTTGCTCACCGACAAGGCCACTGACAGCCCTGCAACGCATTTCCCCCTGGCAAGGTCAAGCCACTGTTTTTCGACCTTGCCCGAAAGTATTTATATCTCTAGGCCAGGCATTGCCACAAAAGTAGTAATATTTCTACTAAACATAACTATTATTAATAGAAATATTACTATATTAGCAGAACTAAACTGCTACGACTATGAAATTCGATGAATTCCATAAGATTGTCCGGCTTAACGGCTGGGTTCAAATCCGGCAAATGGGTACAAGCCACATCATCTACAAAAAAGGGAAACAAACTTACCCGGTACCATACCATACAAGGTAAAGAAGTCGGCAAAGGCCTTGAGGCAAAAATGAAGAAAGACATGAAATTAAAGTATAAATAATTAACTATGAAGATCATAAACGCCATAATAGAAAGAGCGAAAGATGGAACCTATTCCGTCTATTGCAAAGACGAAATCTTTTCTGGAGCAGGAGACTCGATCGAAGATGCGATTCAAGACATGAAAGCTCAAATGAAATTCTACAAGGAGACGGCCATTAAGGAGGGATTCAAGTACCCGACCTTCTTGAATTCGGAATATGAAATAGATTATTCCGTAGATCCTCTGAGCCTGCTGAAATACTACGTTGGAAGTGGAATCCTTTCCCTTGCCGGAATAGAAAGGATCTCCGGAATCAATCAAAAACAACTTTGGGCATACATGCACGGTACCAAACCGCGCAAAGCACAGGCCAACAGGCTGAACGCTGGGTTCAAAAACCTCCGCGACGACCTCAACAGCATTTTCGCCTGAGGGCAAAATCGTCGGAGACGCATCACGCCGGACTAACAACAAGTTAAGTATTCACTTCTCTGGCATATAACCAAGATATTGCCAATAAGGCGCACATACCGACCAATCATACATCATTCTCTGGCACCCATGCGTGCGCCAAAGGCTCGTTTCGGCCACTGGAGCACAGCAGCCTCTCCCCAAGCCCACAGTTATCGGGGCCATGTGCGGCTGTTTGGCCGGATGGACTATTTACTTAAATTCGTATAATCATAATATCACGGACAGCGACATCAGTTGGTGAGTAGTTAGTAAACATCTCTGTGTTTTCATCAGAATTAAAGCGTCACAAACTACTTGGCCACGGAAACCGCCCTTTTCCCGGCCCTGGAGTTTATTTTGAACGCCACCGCCACAAATCCCCCCATTTCCCCGGCCGTGGAGTTTCTCACATGCAGGAACCGATATTGCAAAGTCGCCTTCCAGCTGACTTACAAATAGTGAAACTATACATCTCCGGCAGATAACCTAGATACCGCCAGAGAGGCGCACCTTGGGGCCGTTCACACGCCATTCAGCGTACCTTGCGTGTGCTCCAAAGGCCCATTTCGGTCCTTGGAGCACGAGCGCCCGCTTACTAACACAAATGGAACCAGGACCGCGTGCGGCTGTTTGGCCGGCATGTATGGAGCATCGACCAGAATCACACAGCACTGTGGTCTGCGGTGATGTCGACTGCCTCTAAATACTCTTTCAGTCTGGGAAGATCTTTCTCAAGAATCATCCAGACTGTTTCCATATTGACAGTGTAATAATCATGCACCAGTACATTCCGCAAACCTTTTATCGCATCCCAGTCCATTTGAGGATGTGATGATGTAAATTCTGCGGAAAGCCGATAGACACTTTCTCCTATGCACTGAAGATTGTACACTATAGCGTGACAAAGTATCTTGTTTGCAGTGAAAGCCTCACAAGTAGTAGTCCCGACAAGAAATGTCTCTATGTTCGTGATGGCTTCCCGAATCAGTTCCAACCTGGCAGGATCATTCAGCTTATCTCTCATATATCAAGTATTTATCCCGATTCGCGGATTTAACGGCGAAAGGTTTCAGATAGCCATTCTCCACAAGGTCGATTTCACGCCCCGTAATCCTTTCAAGGTCAAGCTTTTGCCTGATAATATCCAATAACGACACCCGGGCCTTCGGATCATAATCGACAAGCAGGTCAATGTCACTTTCCGGTGTCTCTTCCCTGCGGGCGAAAGAACCGAACACCCAAGCCTTGGTGACTAAACTTGAAGAAGAAAAGTATTTCTGAATACTGGTGACCAATTCCATACGTGAAGGATCCAAACCGGAAAGACAAGTTTCCAACTCATCGGCCAAGCCCCGCCTTGAAGCATAGCGACGCAAGCGATCCATATTCACGGGGTAAACCTCAAGCATTTTTTGGAAGTCCATGCTCCCTGTCTTATTCGCTGGTCCAGAAGGACACAAAGAATCCACAAGGCTCTGCTCAATAGAAGGGACAGGACAACTGGAGACCTCGGTCATGGGAGCTTCTGAGACAAGTGGACCTACAACAATAAAACCCTCAAGGGCCGCTGGAAAGAGCTTGTACTCTTTGATTTGCACCACCTTCTCATAATGCCGGCCCAAAGAAAGCAGCACAGAAGCTATATCCTTGCGCGCCACTTCAACAAAAAGATTCTTCCCCCTCTGTGAGACACAATGGTTGATTCCCTTACAGTTATTGATAAGATAGCCATTAACCTCAAGCATCCAATCTGTTACCGGCACCTCATATTTGGGCTTTCGCACCACCACATATCGTCCCCGGCCAACTCTGGATAAAGAGCCGTTTTGTACCAATGACCTGATTCGTGAATATACGGTCTGCGGCGGAAGAGCAGGAGACGCCTCAAAGAAATCAGCGACTGTCAATTCCCCGCCACGACAGAGAAGATCTCCATATTCCTTGCTACTATTAGGGTCTTTCATTGTTTTTGTCATTTACGCAACAAATATATCAACAATTCGGCAATAATGCTACAATTATTGCCGAATTATTATATAGTGTCACTTTGCGGGCAATCAGAATCCCATCGCGTCGTAGCCTGCGGTAATATCGAAATACACATCCATATTCCGCGGCTTCTTATCCTGGGCGGACTTCACCTCGAAACAGAGGCGGTCCAGCTTCTTCTCGTCCACCCAAATGCAACGCTGGGAAATCATCTTCGCCTCCAGACCCATCAGCCGGAACAGGACATCGGCAACGATATATTCAAGATGTACATATCCATCCGTCTCGGCAATAACGATGGGGTGCTCCTCATCGTTCCCGACAGGTAGCGAGCCGCCTTCTGTATTAAGCGATTCCGTGACATCTAAATTGTTGTCATGGAAGATGCGGGCCGCGCCTATGGCATCGCCCAGATCTTCAATGCCGAAACGATGTTTGATCATGCCTGCCGCCGCCATTCGATCAACCTCAGTTTTCGCCACCACTCTCGGATTGGGCTGCCCCCCATTGATATTCGCCGGCCAGCCGAAAACCCACGCCTCAAGGTTCTTGACGTCCACGCCGATCTCTCTGGCCGTATCACACATCATTTCGCAATAGTCATAATAAACATCCTCGAAGGAGGTGGATTCGGCATAATTCACTTTATTGCCAAAAGGGACATAATAGAAGAACGGATTCCGTCCTGTTTCCGGCATCAAAGCGAAATGCACCGGCTTCATATTCTCATCATAGATGAGAGGGCGGGTGTCAAGATCCATATCATAGGCAAGGAAATAGAGCAATTTGGTGAAGTAACTGGGACCGATGCCATAGAAATAGTTATCGCACCCTCTCCTCAAAGACGCGATGGCGCCCCAGATTCTCTCGGCATCTGTCTCTGAGTCACGGAGTAGCGTTACGAGGCGCTCAAGCTTGGGCATAGCGGAATCGCGGTCATTCCTGAGCGCGATTTCCTCCGCCTGGAAACGGCTGATCCCGCCCCACATGATGGTGGCCACGAAACCCTTATACGGGTCCTCTCGGAAGAATCCTACCACATCTTCACGAGAGAGAGCCACAGGGAGATTCTTGACGACCTCGGCGAAATCGCCATTGGTGGCTTCTACCTTTACGACGGGGTTGGCGAACCGGCCTACACGCCAATGAATAGGGGGTTGGACATAATTGTTAATGTCGTCAATGTGGTTTTCGATGAAATTGAGAAATGACATAATGGGTATAGTTTTTAATGTGGTTTCAGATTAATCCTTCTTTGAGGATCCTCCTCCAAAAATGGCTGTCAAAAGCATTATAATCCCGGCAGCAAGGGCGGCTGAGCCAAGATCCACATTGAGTTTTTCTTTCGCCCAACGGGAGGCCGAGTCCCAGATCTTTTTAATCGGGAAGAATTCCTTCCCTGGAAACATTAACCCCAGAATCCAAGCGATGATCCACCAGAAAAGCAAAATCATGATTATTGCCGGTGCCGTACATAAAAGCAACAAAATGACCATAGTGTACACAAACACCTGCCCCACCGCTCCCAGACAACCATTCATGGCGTTGACGGAGTCGGAGTATTCCGGCCTTGTATTGGAATCCGCCTGATCGTATGCGTCCGAATAATGTCCAGAATCAGACGAATCAGAGGCCATCGGCGTCGTTAATGCCTCCGACTCATGATTAGCCGAAGGTACATCAATCGTTTTTTCAATGGGAACATCATGATATCCCGGCAATAAGAGCCCCAATACCAAGCCGAGCTCATTAAGATCACGAACAAGCACTTGGCGAGGCTTGCTCCCGTCTTGGGGGCCAACGATTCCTGCCACCTCAAGCTGGTCCATCACACGACCAGCTTTGGCGTAACCCATTCCGAGACGACGCTGTAAATCAGAAGTGCTCGCACGTTGATTTATAACCACATATTTCGCGGCCTCTTCAAATCGTTCGTCAAATGTCGATAAATCAACGAAGCCTCCTTGTTCCTCATCATAACCCTCTTGATCGCGACTAACAATACTTTTATCAATAAATTGATTCTCCCACGCTCTCTTGATAATATCCTCTAAAGCGACCAAGTCAGAGACCAGTACTTGGCGAGGCTTGCTCCCGTCTTGGGGGCCAACGATGCCTGCCGACTCAAGCTGGTCCATCACTCGACCAGCCTTGGCGTATCCCATTCCAAGACGACGCTGTAAATCAGACGTGCTCGCCCGTTGAAACGTAACCACATAGCGGGCAACTTCCTCGAAGCGCTCGTCGAGGCCAAAAGGAATAGAAGACGAATAATCTAAATAGTAATCCTCATCGACATCTTCATCAATGTCGTCGTCTAACTCGTCCAGATCGTCGTCGTCATAATCCGGATCGTAAAACATATGTGGTGATTATCAACTATTTATGACGTACAATCCTTTAACGTTATTCTCAAGGTCATTTCGAGTATCCGTAAGCACGGAGTATTGTCGTTTCAACTCTTCTTCCTTGTCCGCATTCATCTTATTACCGATGTATTTCCCAGACATTCCAACTAATACAAATGCGATTAACAAAAGAAAAGCCCAGCCCCCTTCCAGATCAGGGACCACATTCGTAATGATAATTAATAGGACAACAGCAGATATCCAAGAAATCCATTTCGCTTTTTTCTTTGATGCCTTAATCGAGGCCGCCATCCCATCAAGCTCTGATTGTTTCTGATCCAAGTTCACCTCCTTCTCAAAAGCTGGCCACAATCCGTCCTTATATGATTGACCCCAGCTATCTCCATTCGCTATACAATCTACTGCCGCGACATCCACTAGAGGAAGCTTAACGTCAAACTTGATCGACAGAAAATCCTTAGCTTCATCATCTTCATCTCTCTCCGTATTGAAATAGAAAATACATTTCTTTCCAAGCATAGATTTCCTGAAAAACTCGAAATCGCCAATAGGAATAGTAATGACATCCTCGTAAGACTTCGGTCCCAAATGCGCGCTAAAAGTCTTCAGGTCAAACTCTGCTGGCAAATCATCTACTGAAAGCAATGTCTTATCCAATACACGGTTTTTAGATTTATTGAAAAAAATCAAATCCGCGCATATATCATTATCTTCCTCTTTAACATAGAACACCAACCTTCCAGAACTCTCCTCACTGGCCTTTTCGATTTGTTTTCTTGTCTCATTATCCATCACACCCTCAATGACACCATCGAAAAACCTTGAGCCCGACGATTTCTGGTTTTTGACCTCAAATTGGTTGACCAGATTGTCGTTATTCCAAAAACCGGAATCAACGATCTCAAAGGCATCCACAAAACCTAAAACATAGCCATGTTTTAGTTTTGATCCCTTATATTGAAAGCTTTCCAATTGGCGGAAAGAGAACAAATCTTTGTAATAATGCTGCTTTAGCTGATCTAATGTAATCATTTTGAGGAGTCTACAGTTTGTTATTGTTTATTTCGGACAAATATGCTTTGCAGATCGCAGGGATGCTGGGGGCGAAGAAATGATCCGGATTCTTCCACTCGATAGTATCCGCATATTTGCTTGCCATCTGGCGATCTTCTGCATTGAGGGAATCCATACGCCTGCATACGCTATTCCAAAAGCGAACTCCAATTATCTTATACTTGCCTGTACTCCCGATGATAAGTAAGTTAACGTCATTGAGATGCTCACAAAATATGTGGCTGTTACCACCCAGAGTAACAACTTGGATACGCTTGTTCTTACCTTTTAACCATGCGAGGATGGTTTTGAAGTCAACTGAATGTAATTCCATAATACAGAGTATTAAAACAGGTTTAAAGATGCTGTGATCTCCCATAAGAAGAGATCACAGCAAGATAGTTGATTACCAAGTGCGATACATGATTCCACACTGGGATTCTGAACCTTTCGGGCAACTACATGCGCCACAAACAATGTTCTGCGATGTCTTTGAAAATTTAAACATAATAGTACTTGTTTAACGGTTAAACATTGCTCCTCTTTCTTCAGGAATGGAGCACCTCCTGTTTATAAGCCAATTCGCACCGGATTCTCGCCAAGAAGCAATTATCCTCACTATGATTCTCAGGAACACCGTGTTCAACGAAACTCTGTCCCGGGCATCTGTTGCAGTATTTACAGAACTTTTCTTTTCCGCATATATCGCTATCTCCATAACGCAGGGTTCTGATTTTCAGCAAATTCTCGGAGTTCCTCCAAATCTCTTCGAGCCCCTTGTCCCTAACATTACCACAATTCATCGGGAAGGCACAACATGGGCTTACAGTACCATCGGGTTGTATATTGAAACTGGACTCTCCTGCCCCACAGAAAACCATATCAGGCTGCCGATCAATCGCCCCGACACTATTCTCGATCGACAATGGAATACGATGGTCTTTCAATACTTCCTGTAACTGTTCTTCACTTAAACGTAATATCTGAGAGGCAAAACAATCGCCATCAACACTTGATGTGATGTTCACATCAAATTGAGGCATACCGTTGACACTTAAGGCAAAGTCAAAAACATGCCCGTAGGAATCCTTATTCGCTCGCATGATCGGGCACTTTATCTGGAGACCGATAGCGTCATTGCAACACCAACGAGCTACTTCCATGGTCTTCTCACACGAGCCTTTGCGACGGGTTATACTGTCGTGGACCTCAGGTACAGTACTGTAAATACTGAGTCCGATATACTGGGGATATAGCCCTTTCAGTTCCTCATATAGTTTTGAATTGGAATACAAGGCTTGCCCATTCGTATATACTGAGAATGCAAACTTGAGTTTATGTGCATATCTCAGGATCTTCATAAGGTCCTTTTTCATAAATGGATCACCGCCCGTGAATACAATCTTTGTCACCCCCATCTTCTTCATATCATCCAAAACAGGGAAATACTCCTCTGCGGTCATCTCTCCAATCGGCTTCATTTTTTGAGTACCGATTCCACCTTCCCTCGGAGAGTTTGGATTATAGCAATGGACACAGGCCTCATTACAAGCATAAGTGAGTTCAATGGAAGCGGCTAATGGAATTCCTTGAGACCCGACTATATTTCTATAGTCGTTATCAACAGACTCAAAGACAGAGTGGAAATTTCCGACCCCCTTGACACTCCGCAAGAAGGATCTCTTTGTCCTGTTAACAGACTTCTTGATTCTATCCAACTCTGTGGTTTTCAGCATTTGATCGACAAGGATTTTCTTGTCAATCAAATCATTAAAGAAAGACAGCAAATCAAAACGCCCACAGCTACAGTTCTGACAAATCTCTTCTATTTTGAAGCCTTGCTCATAATCATACTTCAACAACTCATTCCACAGAACAGCAGTTGGCCCTTCAAAAAGATATGTCTCCCCTGCCAAATTGTTAAACACAATCGCCGCCTGACTTTGTTCATTATAACTGCCTGCAACCCAATGCGGCAACATGATCCGGCTGTTATAACCTGAAACATATGCTTTCCCAATTCCTCTGGACATATTGAAGACAATGTCCTCCAAGGCGAAAGGACCTATCTTTAACGCATCGGCATAATCGTTAAACTTATCCACATAAGCCACATATGACCTTAAAGACGCATCTTTCGGATTAAAAATGTCAAGGACATTCTCTCCCCTATCAAGCATCTCGGCGAAAACCGCCGAACGCATTATGTCATCAGCTATTACAGGAAGATACTGAGGGTTTGATTTAGGTGGATGTGATGCGAAATAGAAGTGGAAAATTTTTGTGAAAAATGAAACACCAACTCTGTCAAGGTAAAAACGTCCATCAGGGAGAAAAGCCCTATATAATTCTTCCAGTCCAGTCTTAAACTCCGAAAAATCAGGCGTTTCTCGCAAAGAGAAGAAAGCATTCTCCATATCCGAGGATCTCAGCTTATACAGATTATCCCTCGAATAAACATTCCTTAAAACAAAGTGGCTTGGATGTCCCCACCAAAAAGTAGCCAGACACTTAGCCGCAAAAGAATACGCTTCGTCTTTCCACAGGTCAAGTAAACCTTTTTTGGTAAGCCGCCAACCTTCCTGACCATACTTCTCTGCAGCAGACAAAGCATCTCGAATTATGGGCGTGTCTTCGCCAATAAACTGTCGAGTGATTTGGATTTGTCCCCAAAGAGGAACGGCATTATCATTTTGAACGTAGTTTTCAATTATTTCTGAGAACATCTTTGATACAGGATTAGTGTCGGCATGGATGAGGACGATGGATTTAACAATTATTGTTTTCTTTTTTTGATTGACAAAAATATCCGCCTATACTATATTCGTCAAGTTCACATTAGTTCAAATAAAAAAACTTGGGCAGTGGCAAAACAATATAAAAATGACGCCGGAACCATCAGAAACGATGGCTCGGCGTCATTTAAGTGACAGATCGCTGCCGACCTAAAAGAAGGTAACCTGTGAAAGCTCTTTCCCGAGTTTGTGAAGCGCTGATTCTATTCTCTCAATCTGCTTTCTGCGAGGTTTGGAACGTCCATGCTGATAAGCCCACAACTGTTTGGGATGAATACCCGTGATTCTTCCGAGAGCGGCAGGATTGATCACTCCAGCATAGTACTCAAGAAGATCCTGGACATTCCAATTCATCACAAACTCATATTCGCCATCCAGCCACTCCGGATAAAACGCGGCAGAATCACGTCCGATCTCATCACGAGTAATGCGCAATGTCTCATTCAGTTCCGACACGGCGGCATCAACTGACTCTCCGCCACCGAAAAGGCCAGGATACTCTTTGCAATATACGCTGTAAAAACCATCCTTCGCAACACTGACAACAACATCAACCTTTATCATAATTCCTTATATATCGTTAATAATGATCAATTAATTCCCATTTCCTTCAGGATTCTCTTTGCGAAATCGTTCCCTATCTCCTTAGTCCCATGGAAAGGGACCACGTATGAGATGCCATCCCTTTTATATACTCGATGGCTCCCCTTTCCTCTTCCAGAATCGAGCACCCAGCCATTGGCCCTTAATAATCTGTGCAATTCACTGTATTTCATTTTTCACCGTTCTCGCTTAGCTATTCAAAAATAGAAATAATTCTATTACTAACCAAAAATAATTGAATTATTTCTACGATTATACCCTTTCCCCGGGCAAGGTCGATTTTTAGGGTGGGGTACCTTGCTCGCTGAAAATGCCCCTGACGGACTTGCATAGCATATAAGCCAGGCAAGTTCAAGCCATTAAAAATCGACCTTGCCCTACTAAATCATCATTGACATTAGGCTTTATAATAGTAATATTTTGAATAGAAAATCGCATATTGATTGATTTTATGTTCGAAAATTTGCTATATTTACGTCATGAAGGATGTTCTGGACATATTAGGCAACATTCCGGTCACAAAGGAAACCATATCCTCACTGTATCCCGATGTTGCCGGCTCAAACCAAAAGGTATCCTCTTTGGAGCATAGCGGCAAGCTATTGCGCCTGAAGCGCGGATTATACATAGTCAACCCTGAGTGGAGTGGCAAGCGTGTCAGCAATGAACTTGTCGCCAACCACTTGTACTCCCCTTCCTATGTATCCATGCATACGGCACTTCGATGGTATGGTCTCATCCCGGAACGCGTGCACATGGTACAAAGCATGACAATCAAGCATTCGCGCGTGTTCGAGAACGCTCTTGGCAGGTTCTCATATACCGGTGTCGGTAGGGACTACTTCCCTATCGGACTCCGGCAAGGTGAGACAGAGGGGGCGACCTTCATCATCGCGAGCCCGGAGAAGGCTTTATGCGACCTGATCTGTTCCACCTCCGGAGTGATTCTGCGTTATCAGAAGGAAGCCCAGGCATTTCTGGAAGAGGACCTGCGTTTTGACATGGACGCTTTCAGCCAATTCGATGCCGGTATTCTTCAGCAATGTGCCGACACAGGCAAAAAGACACAATCAATTGAAACCATTATAAAGTTGCTAGGGAAATGAACCAACTATATGAAAAGATGCTTTCGGCCTATGACCAAAGCACGGACACGGCTAGAAGGAACGCGGTTTATGAAGTGAGCCAGCAGATCGTGCTCGCCGGGCTCGCCGATGGTGGTTTCTTCGACAAGGCAGCATTCTATGGGGGGACCTGCCTTCGAATATTCCACGGATTGAACCGCTTCAGCGAGGATATGGATTTCACGCTGCTAAAGGAAGACCCATCATTTAACTTCGAGCAATACTTCCAACCCATCATAGACCAGTTCACCCTTGTTGGCCGAAAGGTGGAGATCAAGAAGAAGGATAAGAGAAGTTTTGGCAAGGTGGAATCCGCCTTTCTGAAAGATACTACAGATGTATACGACATATCATTTCAGACTGAGAAGTCCATAAAAGTTAAGATTGAAGTGGATACCGTGCCACCCCTTAAGTTCTCGACGGAACAAAAATACCTGCTGCAGCCGAAATCATTCCTGACCCGCTGCGTTACGCTCCCTGATCTTTTTGCCGGGAAAATGCACGCGCTGGTTTTCAGAGCGTGGCAGAGAAGGGTCAAGGGGCGCGACTGGTATGATTTTGAATGGTATGTACGGAACGGCATCACTCTTGACTGGGGGCACCTGCAAGAGAGGATCCTCCAGTTCAACGGTCAGGAGATGACACTTGACGAGTTCAAGTCCGCGTTGCGGGGACGTCTGGAAAGTACCGACATATCCCGCGTCAAAGAGGATGTGCTACCCTTCTTGAGCAATCCTGGCGAATTAGATATATGGTCCAATGACTATTTCCTACAGTTAGCGGACATGATGAAGGTTCAATGACCGTATGGCATTAAGCGGAGAATACAGGATCCTCTCTAAATCCATCAAACCACTCTTTCCTCCCGGTCATCTTGTGCAATTGAATAAAAATGAAATTTTTCATAATTTTGTCATGCAGTCCCGGTAATTCCTCTCCCAGACATTCGTGCTGGTGATGAATCCGGGTTTTTTGCTTTCACAAATATAGTAATTCAAAGGTATTATTCAAACGCCCACACTTGCCTATCGGGCGATCCGAGACTCCTCGGTAACAATACGCACATCATTTTAACGCTGGGAGCGTTTAAAATGATGACTCGGCGTCAATAGAAGGGGTAAGATGATGCCGATCTAACAGAATGTGACCTGGGAAAGCCACTCGGAATAAAAACGGGCCGACTCTTTCCCTATCTCGTCTCGGGTCATTCGCAAAGTATCCTGCAACTCATCAACCTTTATCATAACAACCAATTATTCAAGAAAGGAAACAAATCTATGACTCGATGCCCATTTCTCTCCTGCCTTTTCTTATACTGGAATCCAAGACCCATCCGGCAGCCTTTAGTATTCTGTGAAACTCACTGTATTTCATTTTTCATTGTCAAAGTTTAGTAGCACAAATATAGACACCTCCTCCCGGGCAAGCTCTAATTTTAAATGGGGGTATCTTGCCCGCCGACAAGACCACTGACAGCCATGGAACGCATTTGGTGACGGCAAGATCCCGACCCTGAAATTCGACCTTGCCCGAAATGGAGAGGTGGAAGTAACGACTATTCCCAGGGGAACATCCCGTAGTTTGCTTCCATGTCCTTGCCGAGCTTCCAGAAGATAGTGTCGAGCACTTTCATGTAACCCATCTCCGGACAGCAGAATCTGGTGCGGAAATCCTCGATTACGGTATGGTGCTGGAGCGACTTGTAGGTGTCGATAATATCCTGATAGACGGAATCCTGATGATCCAGGCGGGTCTCATCTGGGTCAAATGGATTTTGGAAGACCATAGCGACATTCTTGTCGAAAATGGGATATTCGCTGTCGGAGATGAGGTTAAGCATTTTTGTCACGAAGGAGAAGTTGCTCTTTCCCATGGCCGGTCGAAGATCCTCAGTGACACTCCTGGCATTCTGGCCGGTATAAGAGTCTCTCAGGGACTCCATCTTCCGGAAGAACGCCTCTTTAGCCTCCGACGAGACTATTCCCATCCCATAGAAAGAAGAGAAGCTCCACTGGAACAGGAGGTTAGAGCGGATATCCCCTTTCTCGAACTCATTCTTAAGAAAGGAGTAAACAGCGGCATTGACAGCGAAAGCGGAATTATCCAACAAATCCGGATTATGGCTAAGGGAATACTCCAACAGCCGGACTGCATTAGTATTAATCATAAGGGACAACTTTTTTTGCCCTCAATTATAAATCAAATTTTCCAAACAACAAAAATGTCGCACCAAAAACTGGCTTATCTTCATGAAATACCGACTTTTCGCCAAAGTGTCGCACATTGGCCGGCCATATAGCGGTGTCTGACGCCTTTTACCGTGCGCCAAAGGCCGATATCAAGCCATGGCGCACGGCCAGGCCCTACCAAAGAGCATCATTTCGCCCCTCTGGTGCGCCTATTTGGCGAAAAGATCAAAAATGAACGCCATAGCGCATGCCACACTGGCCGGAAGGACGAGGAGGGTGACTATTCAAACAGTTCGGTGGCCTGGCGGAAGAGTTCGTCGATGAGGTGGGTGTCGGTGGTTTTCTTGGGGGTGGTGGTTTTGGGGAGTTGTTTTTTGGTGGGGGCGGGATTCCCGGTCGAGCCGGGAATGACAGTGGTGTCAGGGAGATTCTTCACTTCGTTCAGAATGACATCGTTAGAACCGGGAATGACAGAAGGGGTGCCCAGTGCTTCGACAGGCTCAGCAACCGTGGAGGCAGGCTCAGAAGCAGGGGCGGCAGGGCGGGACCAGCGCTCGAAGAGCGGGACGAGCGCCATGACGGCGATAAACAAAACAAACACGATCCCGGCAACCGCGGGCATGTCGCTCTTCAGGGCTTTCTGGACCTCAGCGACCGATGAATAACGGCCCTCCGGCTTCTGGGAGCAGAGCCGGCGGGCGATGGGCGTATACTTCCTGACCGGGAAGAGCGACATCACCATGCCCAATGAATAAAGGTCGCTACGCACACTGGCCTTCCCTCCGGAACGGACTTCCGGAGCGGCGAACACAGCGGTTCCGGCGGGAGTCTTCAGAATCGATGAGAAATCCGCGTCAGACAATCCGAAATCGATGAGCTTCACATTGTTGCCGTTGTACGTCACAAGGATATTGGAAGGCTTCAGATCCCTGTGGAGCACCTGCTTTGCGTGCATGTAGGAAAGGGCGGAACAGATCTCACCGACAATCTTATCGTAGACGCTCCGCTCATGCTTCCCTTCAGAGAGGAACTGCTCGAGGGTGCGCCCGTCGACCCATTCCATCTCGATGCAACTGCCTAGTTCTGTGTCCTTTTTGAAGGAATAATATTCACAGATGCCCTCATGGTCCAGAGAATATCCGATCTCGAATTCCTTTTGAAGGAGCCTTTCGTAAAGCGGATCTCCGCGGAATCCGTCCTTCAAGCACTTCAGGACCCGGAACCGGCCGCCACGGTCAAAACGCCAGATCTGGGAATATCCTCCCTCGGAACTGCTAACGAGTTCCCTGGCCGAAGAACCGGCAGGGGCCTGTACAGAAGGATCACCGAAGAACTCTGAGGATATTAGCATGGTCAAATATCCGCATTTTTACCTACATTTGCAAAGCCCCATAGTTAAAGTTATCGGTAAGTCAGAAAAGTATTGCAGAATAAGCTGTCATACATCCTTATAGCAGTGTCGTTGTTCTTCGGGACAGTGGCATACGGCCAGGGTAGCAGGCTGGACAGGGCTCTGGACAGTTACGAAACTATCTGCGACAGGTGTATCCTACTAAGGGAACGGTCGTTGCGCGGAGAGCAAATCGCACCCGAAGAACTCACCTCCCTGCTCGAACAGGTGTCGCAGCTCAGGTCCACTCTCCAGAGGGGTTCAAGGAATATGTCCCCCGCCCAGAAAGACAGGTTCGAGCGTATCAGAAGGCGGTACACCGTGGCTTTCGGAGGGACGGGCACTCCGTCGGACAGGCCAGCGCTGAAGGTTGCCAGGCCGGAAATGGAGTTGCCGAAGGTAGAGTGGAGGCCGGACCTTCGGTTGAGTTCAGGGAACGGAGAGATTCTTCGCTCTGCTCAGAATGACAATTCTTCTATTTCTTTGGGCTCCGCTCAGAATGACGACCTATCATGTCATCCTGAGGGAGCGAAGCGACCGAAGGATCTTTCTTCAGGCCTTCTAATCCTCGGAGGCTGGAGCCCCGAAACCTTCTCCTACGGCGGCATGATAACCCTCACTGGCGACAAATGGGGCCTCTACATCAAGGGCAGGTCCAACTTCAAAGCCATGAAAGCCGACTATTCCTGCAGCAGCGACGGAACAGCCGACGGTCATATCATCTGGACAAGCGGCAAGGAATGCCACACCGGCATGGCTCTGGGAGCCGGAGGGATATTCAGTATCAGCGGCCCGCTCAGTCTGTACGCAGGATCAGGCTATGGCAGCGCCAGGACACTTTGGGAGGATGCCTCGGGCAAGTGGGCCGAAGTAGCGGACTATTCAGCCCAAGGCCCCTGTGCCGATGCCGGAATCATATTCAATAAAGGCCATTTCACCGCCTCCGCCGGAGTCAGTACAGTCAGTCTCAAGACTGCGACCGTCGAATTCGGAGTTGGAATCAGATTCTAATCCTTGTCATTAGGAAGCACCTCCAAGACATTGAGCCCGTCGGCCTTGGCGGCGACATAGGGCGGGGTGACGGAGCCGTCTGAGCGGCGGACAGAACTGATAAACAGTGGGGCACCGAGGATGAACTCGGAGGCTTCAAAACGGTCTCCCGGACGGAGTTTGGCGTTCTCGACGGACTCTACCTCGAAGGTGGTTCCTCCAACAAACCTGAGCCTGACCAACCGGTTCGGGGACCAGCCAAGAAGCAGCCTGGCTCCCTCTCCAAGGGAAGAAGCCTCGACTGTCTTAGAAGTGAAAAAATTGGAGACGATGGCTCCGGAATCTTTCAAAGCCTGCCGGAACGACTTGAAATTCTTGTGGCCAAGGTAGCGGCTGAGGGTGTCCAATGTAGCAATCCTTGGGGTCGAGGAATATGAAACATAGCCCCAAAGCCTTTTCAGGGTGGAAGCGGAAATAAGCTCTCCTATCTCACGTTCCATGACGAATGAAAGAAGTTCGTAGTCGGTCGTAGTTGACAGGCGATGTCCGAACTTCTCCTCGACCTGGCGCAGAAGTTCAGCAAGTTCCGGTATGAAAGGTGTTCCCATAAGTGTCGCAAAAATATTCTTTCACTCCGGTTCAATCAAGTCCACGTTGGTTCAAAAGAAGCATCTTTATCTTGCTGCGATCTTCGTGCTAGAGGGCACATGGTCTGTCGTCCTATTCACGGTCACTCCAGGAATACTTTTACCCCGGGGGACATAAAGGGTCTCCAAGAGATTGTTACCGGCACTGTCATTCATCGGTGAACAAAACAGCCCGGTGATGTCATCGCCATTCGGTCCTTCGAAATGAGAGTTTTTGCTAAGATCCAGGGTTCGGATCATGTTGTTCCCGCAAATCAACCACCTGAGCAAAGGACAAGCGGAAACATCCAATGATTCGAGATGGTTGGAAGAGCAATCCAATTCCTGGAGAGCCTTGTTATTGGACAAGTCAAGCTTGGACAACTGGTTATCATCACAGTAAAGTCCCCAAAGCACAGGATTCGAGCTGACATCCAAACTCGACAAAGAGTTATGAGAACAGCGAAGATCCCACAACAAAGGATTGTGTGAGACATCAAGACTGGAGATGCCGGTATATTCACAGAATAATTTGAGCAGCCTGGTGTTAGCGGTCAAATCAATAGCTCCCAAGGGATTCCCTGCCACATACGCCTCACGTAAAATAGGGCATCCGCTAAAATCCAGGGAAGTGATTGAGTTCCAACCACATTCAAGATAGTCCAGATTCTTCATACCGGAAAGATCCAGGGATGATAGTCCGCAAGAGACACATACCAACCTCTCCAAACCGGACAATCCGGAAAGGTCCAATGAGCCTAAGGGATTATCTGAGACAGCCAGCGATTTGAGATTTCCTAGTCCCGACAAGTCAAGAGAGTGCAGATTGCAACTTATCCTTTCATATTCCTCAAGCAGCGGGACTGCCGACAAATCCGGGTCTACATCCACGCACCAACTGACTTTCAGTACTTTGAGCTTCGGATTATTCTTGAGGTCCGAAAGACTTGATGCCGCCGCATCGACATTCAGCTCCTCGAGGTCCGGACTTCCGGAGACATCGATCGGCTGGAGTCGCCCTCGCTGGTCATGGCTGACATCCAGCCAACGTAGATTTCGCAAATTGGAGAAATCAGGCATCTCTCCATGTCCATGTGAAAAACTGATTCTTTCCAACAAGGGACATGCACTGATGTCAGGATACTTGATCCAGCACATGGAGAGATACAGTTCTTCAAGGTCGTGATTGTTGGTGAGGTCCAATGTCCCGGTACCATTCTCCCCTATCGCGCTGTTGTTCCCAAGATCCAAAACCCTAAGCTTAGGATTATGTGTGACATCGACATGTTTCAGCGTCCCGATAGGTCCCACACATTCATCCCAATGATAATGCTTGCTGAGATAATAATGCTCCCTTGAAAGAACCGTAGTTCCTATCCATGTTCCAGGGCATCGGAGAACCTCCAGGTTCGGCATGAATTCGATCCCTTTTAAGGAAATGATGTTCAGCTCGTCCGACCAGACATCTATCTCACGAATCTCTTCAGCCTCAGTCATCGAGATTTCTCCATCCCCATCGTTGTCATACCGATCCAGCAGCCAGGCCTTGAAGGCCGGGTCCGGGATAATAACAGTGCCTGCCTTGATGGTGACGATTTCGGTATCTTCAGGAATATTCTTAGCTGAACGATCCACGGTCACGCCTTGGATCTTCTGGTCTTCCGAGACATACAATTTCTTTAGAAGATTATTGCCGGAAGTGCCTGACATCGGGGAGCATTCCAGAGTCTCAAGTTTAGGCAACATACTGACATTCAGCTCCTCCAGCTGACAATCCCAGCATTTTAACTCATGGAGTTTCACGCATGGCGAAAGATCCAGATCCCTGACGGGGGAATTCTGACAGTTAAGACATTCAAGATTACGATTATGGGAGAGGTCGAGCTCTGAAATGTCTGTACCATAGGTACCCAGCCAACCAAGCATGGGGTTGCCGCTCAGATCCAATTCTTTGATTCTTAAATCACTGATATTGAGGCATCCTAGCCTCGGGCACTTGGAAACATCGACGGCAGTGATGTGGTTGCCTCCGCACTCCAGGGTCTCCAATAAGGGAGTATTGGAAAAATCGAGGGAACTCACGTTATTGACCCACATCCTGAGTTCTCTAATTCTCGGAACAGCCGAAAGATCAATTGTTTCCAGAAGATTGTACGAACATAGTACTTGCTCCAGGAAAGGATTGTCTGAAATATTCAAAGACCTGAGCATATTCTTGTCGCAGGCAAGATAGCGAAGCTTACGGTTACCGCTGACGTCGAGGGTATCGAGAAGGCCTGGATGGCCGACATTGTCATATTCATTGACATCGGCACCACGGCAGATCAGGGAATCGAGGTTCTTGAAGTATTCAATTCCCTTCAGGGAGGAGATCTTGTCCGTGACGACATCGATTTTCCTGACGATCAAGGCCTCTTCCTCGGTCAAGGTTCCGTCGCCGTCGGTGTCGAAGTGGTCGAGAAGGTAGCGGCGGAAATATGCGTCTGGAATAGTAACGCTGCCAGGCTCTTCGGATGGTTCAGGATCAGGTGTAACAGAATCCGGAACCGTGAAGGTGCCTGTCTGGGAGCGGACTTCACTGTCGCCGGCACGGACGAAAGCGTACCATTCGTAAGTTGCCCCGGGAGTCAGCCATCCGACTTTGGATGAGAAAGAATCGGAAGAAAGCTGGCAGGTCACCGTCGTCTTCTCCCCTCCGGGCACACCGTACACGAAGCCGCAACTCTCAGCCCTTGCGTCTGAGACATTGCAGTTGAAGATCACTGCCGTTCCGTCAACGACGGCTGTTGCAGACTCGATCTCCGGAGCGAGGAATTCCGCGCTCCCGGTCTCCGGCACGCAGGAGAAAACAAAGGACAACAGGCAAATGAATATGACACTCCAATGCTTCACTCTTACAAATTTAGCAAAAAGATCCTTCGCTTCGCTCAGGATGACAGCAAACAAACAAAGGATGACAGCAAACAAACAAAGGATGACAACAAAGAAAGGATGGAAAGAACAAAAAAACAGCCATAGAATCTCTGACTGTCTTATTTGTCTGGTCGGGATGATCCGACTCGAACGGACGACCCCTACGTCCCGAACGTAGTGCGCTAGCCAACTGCGCTACATCCCGATTGCTCCTTATGCGAGCTTGTTGATGTAGACTGCGATGCCGCTCTTGAGGTTGGAAGCCTTGTTCTTGTGGATAACGCCGATCTTTGCAAGCTTGTCGATCATAGCGTAGACCTTCGGTGCACCTTCCTCGGCAGCCTTCTTGTCAGTTGTGTTCCTTATTGCGCGAATTGCATTTCGCGTCGACTTTGCATAATACTTATTATGCAATCTGCGCCTCTCGCTCTGGCGATTGGCCTTTTTTGCTGATGCGTGATTTGCCATCGTTTCTATTTTTTAATATTTTGTAGTGGGTAGGAGAATCGAACTCCTATTGCGGGAATGAAAATCCCGAGTACTAACCGTTATACGAACCCACCAGGCTAGTCCAAATGGCGCTCTACGCCAAATTGGGATGCAAATATAGAGATTATTTTTGAGCCATCAAAATAAATTTGACTCATTATCCCTCTAATTTTGCACAGACTCGTCCTTGCTCCACTCAAACGAGTAAAGAAGGGACTCCGTCTGGCGCATGTATTGACGTTTGTCGTACTTGGCAGCATAGACCCAAGCCTCAAGAACGATTATGTCCTTACCGTCCTTGCTATAGAAGGAATGGGAGACGAAGGGGCCGCCCATGAAGTCATTGTAGACCTCCCAAAGTCCCCTGGTCTCGGCGAAATCCAGATCATGGTAGCGCAGGAACTTCACTCCAGGAGTGATGTACTGGCTGGTGATCATGTAGGTGTTGTCGAACATGCCGGGAACATAGTTCTTGAGGAAGGCGTCGCGATGGGCGATGATGTGCTCCTCAGTGAAAGGATCCTCCTCTGTAACGGGGTACTTGTAGATAAAGACTCCCTGGGTGGTGTACTGCTTCTCGTCCGCTATCCAGATGAAGTCGTCTGTCTTCTTCTTGAGGGTGTAGCCCATCGGGAAATGGACCTTGCCTCCGATCATCTCCTCCACTACGAGGGACAGATTAGCCTCTTCGTAAAGAAGGGTGTTGACGATCACGCGATTCCTCTCGGCCTGCTCGATGGCTCCTGCCAGGTTCTCTCCGTTCTTCTGGAGGACGACAATGGCTGAATCGGCGCAGGTTGCATTGAGCTGGATCACGCACTGCGGCTTGGCCCAGACGTCGGCGCGGTAGACGACTCCCTGCTTCTGGACGGTGGTGTCGATGTTGAATATGACTATGTTCCTGTGGTACTTGAACATGTCGGTGAATGACCCCGGAGCAAGGTTGACGAGGGAATAGAGAGGTTCCCTCTGGGGAAGGAACTCGCAGTCCCGAGCCAGGAGGCCACGAACCTCGTTGCCGAGGTTTCCTTCCCAGGAATCCCTGTCGATCACGACGATGACCTCACCGGCCTTGCCGCTGACATTCGGGAGCAGCGCTTTACCGCTGCTCTTGCAGGAAACTGCTGCAACCACCATCACGGCAATCGCAGCAAGTCTGAAAAAAGTTTTCATAACACACGAAATTGGTACTGCAAAGGTACAACTCCTATCCCCAATAATCCAAAAATAAAATATCTCGCAGCACTGCAAAGCCGCCTTGATAATCAATTACTTATGAACACGAAATCTCTCGCAGGATCCATTTTCCTTCAATAATGGCCGAATATGATAAACAAAAAGTGTTCTGCACGATTGCCGGGCAAGGCGACTGGGTACGGCAACCGAGAACAATGCCACCCTCGGCACTAGAGGGGGGACAGGAGCGGAACGAAGTGAAGCGAGCGGTGGGGCCGAGCGGAGCGAGGCGTTCGAGTGCCATACCCAGTCGCCTTTGGAAAGGGATCTATTTGGCGTTCGGGTCGATGCCGCGGTGCCAGAAACGGGAAGTGATGTCGGTGAGACGGTAGTCCGGCTTGGAAGAAGTGTCGTGAGTGACTTTGTAGAGCCGCTGGTTTGTCGTCGGAGAATTCAGCGGCCCGAAATGCTCGATGTAAGGCCCGACCTTGACATAGTCAAAAGTCATGTAGAGAGCCCTCTCCACATCCCTGCGCCCTGAATAAAGTGCCGGAGCAAGCCCGATCGAACGCACATGGTCAGCCAGCGCAATCAAGGCCTCAGGATCGTTGCCCTCCCCCAGGAAGAGGAAACAGTTCACACCGTAGTTCTCAGACACGAGTCTGTCGATGATCTCCGTGGTAAGTTCCTCCCCCACGTTCTCCTTGAGAAATGGAGAATGGCATCCAATGCAATTACCTTGGCAGTTGCTGATGTCAACCGCCAAGGTAACTCTGTCTGGTATCTCCTCGATGACCACCGAGGTCATCTCCGGGACGTATTTGATCATATCTTCGCCTTCTCCACGTACACAGGCGATGCCTTCACAGTCTCGCGGGAGCCCTCATGGATGTAGAAACGGTGCTCCGCCTCGACCTGGCGCATCTCGCTGAATGAGGAGACTCTCTTGAGGTAACCGATGACACGTGTCAGGTAGTCCAGATTGTGGCTGCCGCACTTGGGGCAGACAGCGAGGGTGTCCTTGCTGATGTACCCACAGTCATTGCAGACGGTGTTGCGGCAGTTGAATGTGAAGTAGTTGGTGCCGTAGTGGGCGGCTGTCTTGAGAAGCTGCCTGTACTGGTCCTTCGAGAGGTGCTCGGCCACGTTCATGTGGAGGGCTGATCCACCATCTAGATGCTTGACATAGTCATTGCCATGGAGCTTGAACTTGTCGATCATCGAGAGGGTGTCGTCCTCGGGATTGTAGAAGTAGGAGCTGTACATGTTGTGCTTCGGAGACACATAGAAGCCGTCCTTCTGGTCCCACTTGTAGTTCTTTCCGGAGAGGTTCTCGCCGGGGACGAACTCAGTGTTGAACATGGCGTCGGAGGTCTTGTCCTTCCTGTTGCACCTGTTGATGGTCTCGAGGATGGTGTCCACGAACTCGTTGTACTCAGGATTCGGGCTGATGGTCAGGCCGAGGAACTCGGCTGCATCGGTCAGACCGTTGACACCGACTGTCAGGTACTGGCGCTTCATGTCGATGAAACCGGCCTGGTAGACATCCAGCATGCGGGCCTTCAGGAAGTCCTTGATGATCTCGTTGAAGGCATTCTGGTACTTGTGGACCCTCTCGGTTTCCTCGGTCACGGCCGCACGGATATATTCATAGAGCTGGTTCTTGTCGTAGTCTCCCCTCTGGAGGGCCTTTCCGCCGTCGAGCATGATGCCCTTCTTCTCCAGGAAGTAACGCCTGGTGGCAAGCTGGATGAGCCTGTTGAGGTTGATGGTCATGACGGACTTGGAACCGGTGGAGACGGATGCCGTACCCATCGAGTACTGGTGGGTGGTGTGGTTGTGGGATTCGTCGCTCTTGTCCAGGTCTGTCAGGGAGTTGCGCAGACGGCAGCAGCTCGCGAGGCTGTCCGGGCTGTCGGAGAGGTAGCAGAAGAAGCTGTGCCCCTTGGACCACATCTCTGCGGTGAAGTCGGCATATTCAGGATCGGCGAAGTCGTCGGATCCGTCAGTCAGAAGGGCCATGGTCTCCACGGGGAAAGTCAGGATGTAGTGGTTCCTTTCCTCGTTGAACCAATTCATGAAATGCTTCTGGAGCCAGGAGAGGGTGTCCCACCTGGGTGCGCTGCCGTCAGGGAAACGGAAGTCGCCGAAGACGCCCCTGAAGTAGGGCTCGTCGAAATAGCTGATGTTCCAGAAAACGGTCTGGTAGCCGCGATTGCCGGCAGGCATATTCATGGAATGCACTACCTGCTGGAAGTAATTGTCGATGACCTTGACAAGGGTTCTCTTCTTGACGTTCATCTCCACGACATCCTCAAGGTGCTCGATGTAGTCGTCACCGTAGTCCTTGCGGATGAAGTAGTCGAGGTACATCAGGAACTCAGGGGTGGCGACAGCACCCATGAACTGGGAAGAGATCGAGTAGACGAGGTTGATGAACTCACCGCAGAAGGACTTGAGATCGGTGGGGGCTACCGACACGCCTCCAAGGTTCCTGAGTCCGTCAATCAGGAAGGGATACATCGTGATGGCCACGCAGTAGGGATAGCCGGGAGTACCGCTCTCGTCATGCTTGTAAAGGACATGGCTTTCAAGGTCCTTGATGTACTGGCTCGCAAGGTTGCGGCCGTACAAGGACTTGATCTTGTCCTTCATGATATAGCGGTTCTGCTTGATGTTGTTCTCCTTGTAGAGCTCCTGGCCAAGCGTCACAATGTTCTTGCGAGTTACATTGGCGTTGGCGTCGAACTTTGAACCGGTTGCAGCATTGGAAGCGGCGATGTAGTCCTTGATGAAGTCCCTCTTCTTGCGGAGGTCGAGACCTGCATCGAACTTCTCGATGTAGGCGATGGCGACCTTCTTGTTGATCGACATCAGGCTTTCCTCAACCTGACGCCTGATCTCGCGGCTTGTGATCTTGTCGTAGATGTAGAGGTTCTCAGCAATAGACACCACTACAGCCTCGGGGCATTCCTCGCCGGCCGTCTTGTAGGCCTCGCGGATACCATTCATCAATTTGACCTTGTCGTACTCTTCAAACGTACCGTTGGTCTTTCTTACAGTTACATCCATGAATATATATTGAGTTTATTGTTGTCGGTCATCAGAATAAGTGGGGGTTAAAGAGGTTCGGACTGTCAGTGACAGTCCGAACCGTCTGACGCAAAGATAGCAGATAAACCGGTCTCTAGATCAAAGAAATTGATAAAGTTATTAACAACCGGGTAACGATATTGTTAATTCGCTATCTCCCAATCCTTTACAGGAATATGTATTTTAGAATAAATAAAATTGCCAGCACAATCATGAACGGGCTCACCTTCTTGGCCTTGCCGGTGCAGAGGTTAAGCACGACATAGGCGATCAGGCCGATCAGGATGCCATGGGAAATGGAATATGTCATAGGCATCAGGATCATGGTAAGGTAGGCAGGGATTGACTCCGAGAAGTCCTCCAGAGGAATGTCCTTGATAGGGCTGAGCATGAACAGACCGACGATCACGAGGGCCGGGCACACGGCTGATCCGGGGATGGCCGTGAAGATCGGGGCGAAGAACAGGGCCAGGATGAAGCATCCGGCGGTAGCTGCGGCTGTGAGACCGCTGCGGCCTCCCTGGGCTACTCCCGAGGCGCTCTCGACATAGGTGGTGACGGTGCTGGTTCCGAGGGCTGCACCTGCCATGGTTCCGATGGCGTCGGCAAGGAAGGCCTGGTTCAGGCGGACGGGCTTGCCGGTCTCGTCGACCATGTCGGCCTTGGTGGTGACTCCCACGAGGGTTCCGATGGTGTCGAACATGTCGACGAACAGGAAGGTGAAGACCACGACAAGCATGTCAAGGCTGAAGACCTGGCTGAAGTCGAACTTGCAGAAGATCGGAGCGATGCTCGGAGGAGCGGATACGAAACCGCTGAGCTTGGTAATGCCCATGGGGATGCCGATCAGCGCAGTGGCGATGATACCGATCAGAAGGGCTCCGGGGATGTCCAGGATCACGAGGATTCCGGTGATGATGAGTCCGATCACAGAAAGGAGGCCGGGGCCGCTGGTGAGGGTACCGAGATCAACGAGGGTTGCTTCGCTGCCGACGACGATTCCGCCGCTCTTAAGGCCGATCAGGGCGATAAACAGGCCGATACCTGCGCCGATCGCCTTTCTCATAGAGAGCGGCAGGGCATTGACAATTGCTTCACGTACGTTCGTCAGGGTCAGGATGACGAAGATGAAGCCCTCGATGAGGACTGCAGTGAGTGCAAACTGCCATGAATAGCCCATGCCGAGGCAGACTGAATAGCAGAAGAATGCATTCAGACCCATTCCGGGAGCCAGGGCGAAAGGCAGCTTGGCATAGATGGCCATCACCAGGGTGCCGATTATGGCAGCGATAGCCGTCGTGGTGAAGAGGGCGTTCTTATCCATACCGGTGTCGGCAAGGATGGAGGGGTTGACGGCCAGGATGTAAGACATGGCGAGGAAGGTCGTGATACCAGCCATGATCTCCGTGGAGACCTTCATCTTGGAGCCGTCAAAACCGAATAGTCTTGTCAGCCAGCCCTTTTTCTCAGGGGCCTGGGCCGCGGTTTTGGTTTCAGCCATGATTATTATGTGTGATTAGAGTGTGTTCGGGATGATTGTTAGAAAGCCCAGCGGAGACCTGCGCAAGGGTTGACCATGAAGCCCTTGTTGCCGGCGAAATTGTAGGAGATCTCAATCTCGGTACCGATGTCGAGGTGGCCGTCGAAGAGAGAACCGAGGTTCATCCAGAGCTGAGGTTCGGTCAGGAAAGTCCACTTTGTCTCGTCACCCAATCCCCAAAGGGTGTTGTTGCCCCAGAGGTCGGCAAAGCCCTTGAAAGTAAGGCCCTTGACTCCGAAGAGGTTGCTGATTCCCCAGACTGCGGTAAACTTGATGGGGATGTCAGCCTCGCCGAAGCCGCGGAACATCTCGTACATTGCGTAGAGCGAGAGGGTCTTGGAGAAGTCGGCGGAGTGGAAGAAGTATTTGGCTCCGAAGCACCAGGTTCCCTGGCCCCAGGTGGTTCCGTCATACTCAAGATGGCCGCTGAGGTCCTTGAGGTTGCTCTCCTGCCAGAAGTTGATTCCGCGCTCTATCTCGAAGTAGCTGCCGTTGGTGGCGCTGCTGACGCCGTTGTGCTTCAGGTTCTTGTCAGTGCTGTTGTAGTAGTGGTCGATGAAGAAGAAAGTGTCACCGAACTTGTCACCCTTGAACATCTCGAAGGTGGTAGTCACATACTGACGATCCTTACCGAAATCGTAGAATGTCTGGACATTGGTCTGAGCCTTAGCTCCTAGAGAAAAGGCGAGAGCCGCTACAGCGACTGCAAGAATAGGTTTTGTTGACATAATTTTTATATAAAAATAACTGTTGCAAACTAACTCCTTACAAATTTAGCCCGATACTCAGAGAAAATCCATATCTTTGTTATGCAATAATCCACAAAGTTTTCAACAGCCATGTTCGAAGAATACCTGAAATTCTACCAGGACTTTCCCACTCCCGGGATCAAGTTCGTGGACATCATCCCTTATCTGCAGGACAGAAAAGTTTTCAGTGACGTAACTGCCGAAGTCGGACGCCTCGTCACTGCTCCCACCGTGGCCTGCCCCGAAGCCAGGGCCTTCCTCTTCGCCTCTCCCCTGCTCATCGCCGACTGCGGAGTCGACAACATCGTCCTCTTCCGCAAACGCGGAAAGCTTCCCTACAGCGGAGACGACCTGCAGACCATTGAAATAATGAAGGAATATGGGGCCGACAAGCTCATCTACCGCAATTCCGACATAGCCGCAGGAAAGGCGGAGGACGGAGTGTTCCATGTGTCGATAGTGGATGACGTCCTGGCCACCGGAGGCACCGCCGAAGGAATAGCCAAAGCTCTGACTAACACGAAGTTGAATATTGACGGCAAGGAATATGGCGTCAAGGTCAACGAATTCATATTCATCGTCGAGCTGGACGGCCTCAACGGCCGCGACCGCCTTGCACAGATCGCCCCCGTCCACTCAATCGCCCACATTTAATTAAACAATGAACAGACTATCTTCTGCCGTTGCGGCCATTCTGGCGGCAATAGCCTTGTACGGCTGTGCAGGCAACCGCCCGGAAGGGCTGAGATGCGAGTACCAGGAAGGAGAGGTACTGGTCGACGCCGGTTCCTCCCCCAGGCTCAGCTGGATCAACCGGACCGACCAGGCAGCCTACCAGATAAAGGTCTCCTCCGGGAAGGATCTCGTCTGGGATTCCGGGAAAGTCGCTTCCGGAGAGTCCCACCTAGTTCCTTATGGCGGTCCTGCCATCCTGCCCATGGAAACATATTCATGGACGGTGAGGATCTGGGACGGAGCCGGAAAGGCAAGTGCGTGGAGCAAGCCGGCCCGATGGACTGCAGGCCCGTCGAAGGACGGCTGGCAGGCCGATTGGATCGGTGCACCTTGGCAGAAGGATGAACGCGGGGAATGGTACACCCGCTACCCCATGTTCAGGAAGGAATTCAAGGTAGGAAAAGGCCTTGAAAGCGCCAGGCTGTTCATCAGCGGCCTCGGTTATTTCGAGGCCAGGATTAACGGAGGGAA
>JAFUFS010000014.1 GCA_017469745.1 Bacteroidales bacterium
AGTGGAGAAGACACGTTACAGCGATTAGGATCTTGCAGAGTTCAAGGTCATCATAAAGGACAAGCAGGACAAGGCTATAAAAGAGTATGATACACTCCGCAAGGTGATCATGCACAATGGCAGCAATGACATCGAGGACACTACACCTTCATTCAAGACTGTTGAAGATGACGGTGCCTATCAGCTCTCAAAAGAAGAAGCCAGCCAGCTTGCACAGAGGCAGTACAAGTTCATCCAGAACCTTGAAGCTGCACTGGTGCGAATCGAAAACAAGACTTACGGCGTGTGCCGCGTGACGGGCAAGCTGATCCCCAAGGAGAGGCTCCGTCTCGTACCTCATGCCACCTTGACTGTCGAGGCCAAGGAAATGCTTGCCAAAAAGGGTCGTAACTAGTGAAGCTTTCGAAAGGTAATAAGTTCCTTCTGCTTGGAGTCCTGCTTGTTGTCATCGACCAGATTATCAAGATCCTGGTCAAGACCAACATGGAACTCGGACAGCACATCTATGTCATAGGCAACTGGTTCCAGATTCTCTTCATCGAGAATGAGGGAATGGCTTTCGGCATGAAGTTCGGTGGAGCTGTAGGCAAGTTTCTGCTCTCATTTTTCAGGATCGGGCTTTTCGGAGCTCTCTGCTGGTGGATTTCCAAGCTGGTGCGCAAGGAAGGCACTCCTGTCGGTGTGATCGTCGGACTGACCCTTATCACTGCCGGAGCTTTCGGTAACATAATCGACAGCCTCTTCTACGGCATTATATTCGATTATGCCCCGTTCATGTTCGGTCGCGTTGTGGACATGTTCTATTTCCCGATCATTGACACTACATGGCCTTCATGGGTGCCTTTTGTGGGAGGGAATGAATTCCTGTTCTTCGCTCCTGTGTTCAACTTCGCCGACAGTTGCGTGACAGTAGGAGCTATTTATCTTATCTTCTTCCAGTACAGATTCTTCGCCCGTGATGAAAAATCCGGGGAAGAGGTCAGTGCGAAGAAGAATTAATTTGGGAGGACGGATTTTTTCCGTATCTTTGCATCCCTGTAAGGAAGCAATGTCATCTTTGGATGAATTGTCATTCTGAGCAAAGCGAAGAATCTTCTTCCGACATATTCCGGAGGTGTGGCCGAGTGGTCGATGGCGGCAGTCTTGAAAACTGTTGAACGGCAACGTTCCGGGGGTTCGAATCCCTCCGCCTCCGCAGAAATCCTTTACAGAGTGATCTGTGAGGGATTTTTTATTTTCCATGTGTCAAATTATGTGAACAATGAGAATTACTACCTTTATGAAGGCGACCGGGTAGCTAATGGTTTAGAGCCTTAATAACTTTGGCTATCCGAAATCTTAGGTTGAGAATATCTTATTTTTTAAAATATACTTCAAAATAATTTCTTATTTTTGCAAAGTATAGTTTAGAATGATATGGATAAGGGAATCATCAAAACCATCATCGGCGAGAAGCAACGGGAAATCTCCCAAGTAAAACTTGTGAAACGTCCGGTATCATATGAGGATGCCATGTGCTACGTCAACGTGGGTATCCGACGGGCTGGTAAATCCTGGCTGCTGTTCCAGGACATCCAAGAACGGGTAGTCGCCGGGAAGACGACCTTCCAGGACGGCCTTTACATCAACTTCGAAGACGAGCGCATCTCAGATATCCAGTCCAAGGAACTCGGGCTTATCATCGACTGTTACCAGGAGATGTTCGGCCCCGGTAAACCGCTGGTCTATCTCGACGAGATCCAGAACGTAAACGGATGGGAGAAGTTCGTCCGCCGGCTGGCGGAGTCCGGATTCCGGGTGATGGTCACCGGCAGCAACGCCAGAATGCTCAGCAAGGATATCGCGTCCACATTGGGAGGAAGTTTCGTCATCCGTGAGGTCTTCCCATTCTCCTGGCGGGAATACCTGTCCTACCATGGTGTCCATCCCGGTCCGAACTGGGAATACGAGCCCGATACCAGACTGGAGGTAAGGAGACGCTTCGACGACTATTTCTACAACGGCGGCTTCGCCGAATCGTTCCCCATCGTCGGAAAGCGCGAATGGCTTACCAGCCTGTTGCAGCGGATCCTTCTGGGCGACATCCTCACCCGGCACAAGATCCGGAACGACCGTCAGCTCCGGCTCCTGGTCCGGAAAGTAGCGGACAATGTAATGCAGCCGACCTCGATCTCGCGTTTCGAACATGTTATCAAGTCCTCCGGTGAGAAAATCAGCACCCCCACGGTGAAGGACTATTTGGAATATCTGGAGGAGAGCTACTTGATTTACTCCATCCCCAACTATGCCTCGCCGGACTCGGAGCAGGAGACGCTTCGCAAACGCTATTTCATTGACAACGGACTCCTGAACCTCTACCTTTACAAAGGGGAGACGAAACTGCTGGAAAACATTGTCGCTCTTTGGCTCAGGAAGCATTACTGGAATCCCGAGGAACCCCGTCTATTCTACTACAAACGGGGCGATGTGGACCTGGATTTCTACATTCCCGAAATAAAGACGGCCATCCAGGTTTCCTATGACCTTTCATCTCAAGAGACCCGTGACCGGGAGGCGGGGGCGCTCGTGAGTTTCAACAGGTCGTTCAAATTGGACCAGGCGCTGATTGTCACTTTCGACCAGGAAGAGACTTATGAGAAGGACGGTCTCACTATCGACGTGGTACCGGTCTGGAAATGGCTTCTCCATTTCCAATCAGCCCCTATCCAATAACCTGCAGAAGAGGGATTGCGAAGCCAACCTGGAATTGCAGATAGCCATAACTTTTAATCTTTTCTGTATATGGATGACAAGAATAGAATAACGGATGATTTCATTACTAACCTCAAATCTGACGAGGTTTTTGTCTTCGGCAGTAACTTGGCCGGGGCCCACGGGGGCGGTGCCGCGGCTGCCGCGCACATGTTTTTCGGTGCCGTCTGGGGCCAAGGAGTGGGCATGCAAGGCCAGAGCTACGCGATCCCCACGATGCAGGGCGGGGTCGAGACCATTGCGCCTTACGTTGATGAGTTCATCGAATATGCCAAGAACCATCCTGACAAGAGGTTCCTCGTGACAGAGATCGGTTGCGGCATAGCGGGGTTCACTCCAGATGAGATAGCTCCTCTATTCAAAGCGGCCGTAACAATCAACAACATTACACTTCCTTCCAGGTTCTGGGAAGTTCTAGAGAGGTAGGTTCAGGAAGGCTTTCAGAATATCTCGCCAGACCACAGCATTTTAAGGAAGTCGTTGACATAGAGAAGCTCAATGTCCCCGGATGGCCTTGTGACAGGATCAAGTGAGACAAGGATCAACCTGCAATCCGGGTGCTCTTCCTTGAAGGCTTTCAGGCCGATTTTATGGCGAGTCTTTACCTCTTCGCTGGACTTGATCTCTATCGCCACCTTGGCATCTCCGATGACCGCATCCACTTCCTGGTCGTTATAAGTATGCCAGTAGGAAATTTTCTCCCTGCGGCGGTTGTATCCCCGGTAGGCGATGATTTCCTGCATGATCAAGTGCTCAAAGGCGTGCCCATAATCATCAGAGCCACGCCTGAGATGGTGCCTTCCCATCAGATAGTTGGTAAGGCCTACGTCAAAATAGTAGAATTTGGACGCTTGGACCACTTTCCTCTTGACAACCTTCGTGTATGCCGGGATCTCATATCCCATCAGTGTGTCTTTCAGGATCTGATAGTAGGCCTTGACGGTCTTCGCGGAGACACCACAGTCGCTGGCGATGTTTGAGTAATTAATCATCTCCCCGTCCGAAATAGCCGCGGCCTCCATGAATTGCTCAAATGCCTCGACATCCTGGACAGCGGCCTCGTCCCGGATCTCTTCCCTGAGGTAGACCTCTACATATCCCTCCAAGCGATCAGTAGCGTCATCGACCATGTAATGGCGGGGAATCATACCATTCTGGACGGCCTTGTCAATCTGGAAATCAGGGATCTCCTTCCAAACCAGCGGGAACAGCGTCCTCGGATTCGCCCGTCCTCCAAGGGTGTTGGCACCGGATTTCTTGAGCTTCCGAGCGCTTGACCCGCTGAGGATGAAATGAAGACCGCAGTTAACCATCAGCCAATGGACAGCATCCAGGAGATCCGGCACCTTCTGGATCTCGTCCACTATCACCAACGTGCCGGCCGGTTTGGCTATCAGCGCTTCCCTGAAGGAGTCCGGGTTGCGTTTGAGTGCCTTGCGGATCGAATCAATCAGCAAGTCGTAGTAGATCGCATCCGGAAAGCGCTCCTTCAGGAGTGTTGATTTACCCACCTGACGCGCCCCAAAGAGGAACATGCCCTCGTCCAGTTGGTTCTCAATGTCGAAAACTCTCTCGTACATCTTTTATAAAATTATGGAGTATGGGTCCGATTTTACTATGAAATTCGGGAATACGGGTACAAATTTAGTAAATTTTGCCTTGACTCCAAATAATTCGAGGAAATCGGTAATCAAATGTCTGAGGAAAGACCGGATTAACTGAACTAATTCGAACGAACTCCGAACTATCAGGGAGGCAATAGAGACTATTCTACGGCCGAAAACAGTAGGTTAGTTCACTTTTCCAGTGGTACTACCCTGTACCCTATAGTATTTCATTCATTCTGGCCATAGAGTCAGACTTGATCTTGTCGACGATGTCAATGTAGGGCTTCATGGCTTTGTAGTCAGAGTGCCCCGTCCATTTCATAACCACGTTTGGAGGGATACCTAGAGAGAGTGCGTTGACGATGAATGTCCGCCTTCCTGTATGGGTTCCGACACATTGCCACTTCTCTTTCTCGACATCATTCCTGACGCTACCTTTATAGGTGGTGATGTGTACCTTCTCGTTGATCCCGGCCAAACGGCATAGCTCTTTGAGTTCGCGGTTCATTGCCTGGTTAGTATAGCACGGCAGGGCTTTATCGCCCTTGAACTGTATGTCCTTGTACTTATCGAGAATTGAGCGGGTCATATTGTTCAGTTCTATGGACACTTTGTCAGCGGTCTTGATGATGGTGATCTCGAAGTGGTCGTCAAGCAGATCACTTCGCCTGAGATTACTCACATCTGAGTGGCGCAGCCCGGAAAAGCAGCAGAAAAGGAAGATGTCACGGATCGGTTCCAGGCGGATAAGATTCCCGGACAGGTCCAGGTCGCGGATGCGCTGGATCTCCTCCTTTGTCAAATAGATCACCTTCTTCTGTGAATTCTTGAGGGTAGGCTTGAATGAGGTATATGCCTTGTTGGAGTTGTATCCCCGTTTAGTCGCCCAATTCAGGAACCAGCGCAGGTAGCCTAGTTTTTTCCCTATTGTCGAGTTCTTCAGTCCGACCGTGTCATCAATGTCGTCATCGTCCCGTTCCTCTTTCCTCTTTCTTGGAGTTCGCAAGACCTTCTTGTCTCGCATGTAGACAACGAAGTCCGTGAGGGTGTCCTCATCGAGGTCGTCGAAGGTTATGTCATGCTTAAAGGTCATCAGATCAACCTTCATGGCGTTCATTTTCTCGAACGTCGCTGTTGTCCATGCATTCTTCTCGCCACAGTCCTTCATGAACTTGTCGTAAACTTCGAAGAAAGAGGGAGGGGGAGCCGGTATAGGCTTGTCCGCCTTGGGCTTCTTGACTATACCCGCCCTCTCTGAGTATTTGTCCGACAGCATTGCTTTGGAGGGCATTATGTCGTTTACCACGAAGTATTGGAAGGCCCACTCCATCCTGTCACGACAATTCCGGAGCGTGTCATTTATCTGGATGGCGCTGTTTCCGTTGAATCCCGCGTAGCTTGCTACGACAGATTGGACTTTTTGATCCCATGCGTCCGTCGAGTCTATCTGGCATCCCGTAGAGACGACCAGCCTTTCCCCGTTGTAGGTGGCGTGTAGCTGAATCTGGTAAACTGTCTTCTTCGCGCCATAAGGGCGGAGCTTGAATGAGATCTGATGTTTGATGATCATGCTATGTCACATTAATCGAACCGTGAGACAAAAATGTGACATTTTTTTGAGATTTCAAATACATGTATAGACATTTTATCGCAGTTGCGCCTCTTTTTTTTAGGGGTTTGTGCGGCACATTGAGTGTATGGTTCGAATCCCTCCGCCTCCGCAACCTAGCTGGCATATTCGCCAGCTTTTTTTGTTTATTGAGGTCCCAAGACTCCCTGCTTTTTCGCTATAATGGACATTTGTATGATGGAACGCTCTTTTCTGCATTTGTGCCGTTTTATACAAATGATTCAAAATAAGCAGATTACGGAAAACGCATGGGTAAATAATCTATGCGTTTCCTGTAACCGATTGATAATCGGAAGTATACAAAAAACGGATGAATTGTGCATAAAATTTGGTTTATATTATAAACTTGTTTATATTTGTATCGAAACCAAGCAAGATTGCGCAGCTTCGCTTGGCCGCAAAACAAGTTAAACAGTTGATACAATGGAACAGAACAAAGAAATGACGGCTCAGCAGAGCCTGAATCTGATCTCCGAGACTATGAACAACAGTCGTAAGGAGATTGTCAGAAATAGCGGAAAGTACTTCGTCTTGTGGGGTGTACTGCTCACGGTATTCTCACTTCTCGTCTACTTCCTATGGAAAACTACCGGTAAGCCCGCGTGGAATAACCTCTGGTTCGTCCTTCCCCTTATCGGCTACCCTTTATCCAGGTGGACCAAGAACAAGGAAAAGGACAGCCGTGCCGAGAATTTCATCAGCCGGATAAACGGAGGAATATGGGGTACATTCGGAGTGTTCGCATGCTCAGTCGCCCTGTTTTCGGTGCTCTATAGCCAGTTCTTCGACAGCCCGTTGACGACAATTGTCCTTGGGGTTACTTTAAGTCCGCAGATTGTCCTTCTCTTCGGCATGGCCGAGACTATCAGTGGCATTACCCTCAAGAACTGGACTATCAAGATTGCGGGATGGATTACCGGCATAGGAGGGTTGGCCATATTCTACATCGCCCAGGTCGGAGCCGAGCAGATGCTCATCTTCACTTTTGCCGGCATTGTCCTGACCGCCACCGGCCTGATTGTCAAACATCAGTACAAGTAGCCCATGTTCCCTAAATTAGATCCTTTACTTCATTCGGAGCTCCGGCTGGCGGTGATGTCCATCCTGGCCGGAGCTGATGAAGCCGATTTTACCTATCTGAAGAAACAGACGGGTGCCACCTCCGGGAACCTGAGCGTGCAGATAGACAAACTCACCACAGCTGGCTATATCACAGTTGAAAAAGGCTTCAAGGGCAAGATGCCCCGCACCACCTGCAGGATCACTCCGGCAGGCCAGGAGGCCTTCCGCAGCTATGTAGAAGCGCTGAAAGAATATCTCTCCGCAGGAGGATAGTTATTTCCGGGACAGGCGGCGCCGGAGGGGGATGTCGTAGAACCTCATGCAGATCCAGGCGAGGAGGAGGCTGCAGGCTACGACCAGTAGGGCGACGGGCCAGGCTTCCGAGAAAGACTTCGAAACTCCGTTGCCGTCGAACCCGATGTAATTATAATAGAGGTAGAACAGGGGGTAGTGTACCATGTAGAGGGGATAGGAAAGATCTCCCAGGAAGGTACAGACCCCCTTTGTACGTTCCCCGTAAGAATTGTCTGAAGCCGCCAGCCACACAAGGCAAGGGAACAGGAATATGATGAAGAAAGACTCCAGCAGGCCGTTGTGCCAGGCCGCTCCTCCGAGGGTAGGCATGCAGGCGACTGCCAGGAGGACCAGGCCGCAAAGAAGGAACGATCCCTTGATCTTCAAAGGCTTGAATACCCTGGCCATAAGCATTCCAGCTGTGTAAGGGAACAGCATCCTCACCAGGCCGCCCCAGAAACCGTGATCGACGAAACTCCAGCCTACGCCGAGGAAGCCGTCATGAGTAGCTATTCCGACCAGCAGGCATCCGGAAACCGCGCAGAGCACTGCGAGCGCCCATTTAGGAAGCCTCCGGAGCAGGAGAGCGTAAAGTATATTCCCGATATATTCAAAGAACAGCGACCACGAAGGACCGTTGAGGGGGAACATCTCGCCGTTGCCGCGGACTTCCGAAGCACCTCCCGGGACGGAGGGGATCATGAACATTGCAAACAGCATTGAGAGCATCACCAGGCCCGTTCCAACGTGGCTCCCATCCCATTTGACGCTGCCCTGGACCAGGAAGGTAATGGCCCCTATCAAGGCGCCCATCACCACCATGGGATGGAGCCGGATAAGACGCCTCTTGAAGAAGCCTCCCGTGGTCATCTTGCCCCACCTTCCGTCGTAGGCGTAGCCTATCACGAAGCCGGAGAGGATGAAGAAGAAATCCACGGCCAGGTAGCCGTGGGGGACGGGAGTGCCGGCATGGAGTTCGAACACATGATAGACGATGACGATCAGGGCGGCGACTCCGCGGAGGCCGTCAAGAATGTCGTAATGGGGGCGGGAATCCTGTAGCAGCATAGTAACAAATATAGTATTTCTCCATGAATATTACCCACAAATTGGGATTGTCCGTCTTTGGGGCCGGTGGTAACTTTGCGCTGAAATATGAGACGAATACTACTTGCAGCACTCTCCGGCCTTGTTTTTCCCCTTCTGGCCGGGGCTCAATATTCAGGAAAAAGTGCTCTCACTATCGGTGGCTACGGGGAAGTGGCTATGAGCCGTAATTTCTACAGTGACAACGTCTACCGCTATTCCCATCCGGCCGATTACCGGAATGACGGCAGCCACGGTCGCTTTGACATTCCGCACGCCGTGATCTATCTGGGCTACGATTTCGGAAAGGGCTGGACCATGCAGACCGAGATAGAATTCGAACACACCGGGACCGGCACCTCCGTCGAGAAGGAATATACCGAAGCGGGCGAGTGGGAGACTGAGATCGAGAAGGGCGGCGAGGTCGAACTCGAGCAGTTCTGGATCCAGAAATCCTTCGCTAATGCATTCAATGTCAGGGTGGGACATATCATTGTCCCTGTTGGAGGTCTGAACAATGCCCACGAGCCCCTGAACTTCTTTACGGTGTACCGTCCGGAAGGGGAGTACACCATCCTGCCCTCCACCTGGCACGACACGGGAATCAGTCTCTGGGGCCAGGCCGGAGCCTGGAAATATGAAGCCATGGTCGTGGCCGGCCTTGACGCCTTCATGTTCAACCGTGACAATTTCATCCACTATGCAGCCGGCTCGCCCTACGAATTCAAGGTGGCAAACAACTACGGCCTTGCAGCGAGGATTGACAATAATTCAATCAGGAACCTCCGCATGAGCCTCAGCGGCTATTTCGGCAATAGCATGCACAATTCCTATCCCAATGACATGCGCGGAACCCGTTACGGCGGTGTAAAGGGCACGACGGCCATAGGCGCATTCGACTTCGCCTACAGGTCGGAATCCCTGGTCGTCAGGGGAAATGCGGATTATGGATATGTTTCAGATGCTGCTACCATCAGCACTGTGAAGCGTAACCTGACATCCAACAACGCCCCGTACAAGAAGACCCCGGTAGGGCAGAATGCCATGGCTGCGGGCCTGGAAGCCGGTTATGACATCCTTAACCTTATCCGTCACGGCGGCGATGACAAGGTCTTCCTGTTCGGAAGATACGACTGCTACGACTCCTACATCCCGGCCGCGGGGCAGCAGGAATATACCTACACCCTCAGGCACGTCGCTACCTTCGGTGTGAACTGGATGCCGCTTCCGCAGATTGCGGTCAAGGCTCAGTATTCCCACCGCTTCCTCCGGAGCCAGTACAATGACGAGCCGTCCGTCTCGGTCGGCATTGCCTACATGGGCTTCTTTGACAGAAAATAAGTAATATAAAACACTAAATGACAATGAAACAACTTACCAGATTGACCCTTGCCGCCTTTGCAGCCGCTGCCTGCATCACGGCATGTGAAAAGGACAACATCGGAACCGGTCTCTCTTCCGAAGAGAAGGAGATGAAGGAAATTGTGGAGCAGTACGTTCCCCAGGTGATTTACTCAACCTACGGCGACCTTGCCAAGGAAAGCAATGAACTCTACGGACTGCTTGCCGCTGCCACTAAGAAAGGCGTTTCCTCCCTGACTCAGGGAGAACTCGATGCCATCTGCTCAAAGTTCCTCCAGGCCCGCCAGAGCTGGGAGGAGTCCGAGGCCTTCCTCTACGGAGCTGCTACGGATTTCGGCATCGATCCTCACATCGACACCTGGCCGCTTGATGTAGAAGCCCTTGCGACTTCTCTGTCCAATGCAGAGCAGGTGGCAGCCCTAGAGGGCGAAGACGGAATAGCTTATGCAGCCGCCAAACTTGGCCAGGAATTGCTTGGCTTCCACGGAATAGAATTCATTCTCTTCCGTGACGGTGCGAACCGCAAGGTCGAAGCCCTTCGTGCCAACGAAGACCACGAAGCCTTCAAAGGCAAGACCGTGACCGGCGAGCAGGAACTCATCTATGCCACTGCCGTGGCCGGAGATCTCCGTGACAACTGCTACCGTCTTTGCGTTTCCTGGAACGCTGATGCCCTCGCTGCTTACCGTGACCGCTGTGAAGAACTTGAGGTTGCAGTGACCCTTACCGGTTCGGACAGGACCTATGGCGAGAACATGTTGGGAGCTGCAGAAAAGGGAAGTACCTATTCGACATGGCAGGAGACACTGTCTTCCATCCTGATCGCCGGGTGCTCCAACATCTGCAACGAGGTGGCCAATGTAAAGATGGGCAACGCCCACAGTGGAGAGGACGTCAACTACATCGAATCCCCTTACAGCAAGAAATCCTTCCAGGACTTTATCGACAACATCCTCAGCATCCAGTACTCGCTTTATGGCGGAGCAGGAGCGACAACCCCTGCTGCAAAGTCTCTGGTGAGCTATTTCAACAACCACAAGTACAGCGGTGCTTCCGACATCCAGAAGGCTCTTGAGGCATCGCTGGCCGCCCTTAAGGCATGCCAGGCAAAAGGCGCTTTCGTGGACATCTACACCGATGCTTCTGTGCAGGCAGCCATGGACGCAGTCAATGGATTGGATGAAGAACTGAACAAGGCTGCATCATGGATCGTAAAGCAGTAATCCTATTCATAGCCGCTGCTTTCTTTGCAGCAGCTTGTGACACTTCCGGCGATCCGGCTTCCAAGAGGGAGCCGGACGCCAAGTATGTAGGTCAGCCAGTGGGGATTTTCGAGGCTTCGGAATGGTATCCCGGAGGAGAACTCGGAACCACTGACAACGTGACCGAAGGCTGTTATGAGGATGAAACCCCGGCCGTTACGGCTCAGGGCCTTGATTTCGAATTCAACATGGGAGAAGCTGCGTTCGAACGCAAGTTCACCCAGAACACCGAGCCTTTCAAGGGACTCGGCCCGGCCTATGTGCGCTCTTCCTGTCTTGACTGCCATCCTGGCTACGGCCACGGAAAATGGCAGAACCAGTACAAGGCTGGATTCGGAAACGGCTACTTGCTCGTGGTCTATCACCCTGCTGACGGTGCCAACAGCGACGACGGACCCTATGTGGCTGAAGTTACCGGCATGCCACAGACGAAGGCCATCGCTCCCTTCCTGCCTCCTATCGACGAGGATAAGATTTCCCTTAACTGGGTCAATGTAAGCTCGATGGAGAGCGGCCTTCCCATGAAGTTCCCTGACGGGGAGACCTATGAGCTGATCTATCCTGAGCTCAGCATTCCCGAGGATGCCTTCAACACAGATCCCACCCCTTACCAGACGGGAGCCGTGGCTTTCCGTCTTGAATCTACAATAGGAATCATAGGAACCGGCCTTCTTGATGCCATCCCCGCAGAAGACATAAAGGAACAGTACAGGGCCGAGGCTCCCTTCGTGGAACTGAATCCCGCTTTCTGGGACAAGGCTGCCAATGATTTTGCTCCGACAGCATGGTACACCCTCGCAGAAGGACAGTTTGCAGACGGTACAGCTGCCCCTGCCGGCACCAAGATGCTGAAGAGGTTTACCTATGCCATGACCCGTGCCTCCCTTCAGGACGGAGCCGGAGCCAATGCAATCTGGAACATCACCAATGTCAGCCGAGGCGACCGCCATTTCCTCTACACGACCAAGGCTTGGGCGAAGGCAATGTCCGAGACTCCTTCAGTGATCGCGGCCATCAAGGCCGACCCTTCATCACCGTACTATGCGGATGGAACTGACGAAGGAATAGCCGAGGCCGTGCTGAACCTGCTGGATCCTTCCACGGACCAGTTTGACAACAAATGGCACAATTTCACTCCTGAGATGAGCGATGACCAGTACTATAATTTCCTGGTCTGGCATCGTGGTCTTTCGATTCCCAGGGCACGCAACCTCAATCGCAAGGAAGTCCAGAGGGGTAAGGAAGTCTTCAACAAGATTGGCTGCGCAACCTGCCACAGGCCTTCCTGGGAGACAAAGGAAGACAACTACTGGGCTCCGACGATCACCAAGGGCAAGCAGCTTCCACGCTACCGCAACCAGAAGATATATCCCTACACCGACATGCTCCAGCACCGTCTGTACATGAAGAATGGAATTCATGGAAGCTGGTGCCGCACCACTCCGCTCTGGGGCAGGGGACTCTCCCGTGCCAACACCGGAGCTGAGGACAGGATACATGACTGCAGGGCCCGCAACGTGATCGAGGCAATCATGTGGCATGGCTACAGTCGCAAGAGCGACGCTTTTGAATCTACTGAAAAGTTCTACAACCTACCCAAGGAAGACCGCGACGCGGTGGTGGAATTCATCAATTCTATCTGATCCGCTCCCTTTGGGATACACGCTGAAATTCCTTCCTGGCTCTCTGTAAATCTTTGAGCCAGGATTTTTCTGCACTCAGACGGGCGAATGACGCGCTTGCAGCAAGCTTTGCTGCGTCCACGTCAGACTGGTAGTGGAAACCAACGATAGTACGGCTCTGGCAGCATTCGTAGCCGGTTTTCAGGATCGCTTCCTGATGCTCCGGATCGATGGATGAGAGCACCAGAGCGATCATCCAGTACCTTATTGAATGACCTGAAGGGTAGGACGTGAAATCATTCCTCTCCTCATCCTCAGGGACGGGTGTAGGCTCTTCGAAGTACTGGTAGGGACGCTCTCTCTTGAAATAGTCCTTGGCTACGCTGATCGAGTTCCTGGCCGCCCTGCAGCTCTTTCCGATGAAAGAAGCCAGGAAAGGATATTTCTCAGGCGTCAGTTCAACCTCCATTGCAGGAGAAAACCGCTTCAGGAAGTACTCCACATTGGTGGCTGCGTCTTCTACCGCCAACCTTCCTCTTTCCGTGTCCCTGATAGACTTTCCGGCTTCGTAGACGCTGCTGTCAACGATGAAGGCAATGTCATGGAATCCGGGAGGGCTGGGAAGGAACTTGGAGGCATCCGGCATCTGTTCGGCAGCGAGATAATACTTTGGTTTCTGGCTCAACTTGTAAGGCTGTGCACATGATGAAGCGAGGCCGATGATAGCAAATGCCAAGGAGGCGAAGCGGATAAATCTGTTCATGGGAATATATTCGTTAACATGGCAAATATAGTGTTTCCTTCCGGTATTTTGCTATATTTGTCCATCATGAAGCGCATTCTCATCTCTTTGGCCGCCCTATTCTTGGGACTCGCGGCCCAGGCGAAGGTCGAGCTTTCGCCCTTGTTCACCGACAACATGGTTTTCCAGCAGAATTGCTCTGCTCCGGTCTGGGGCAAGGCCGCTCCCGGAGCCAGGGTTACTGTCACTCCGTCCTGGAACGGAAGGACGTATTCATGTACCGCAGGGACCGACGGCCGCTGGTCTGTGAGTATAGACACCCCTTCGGGAAGCTATGATCGTTACACGGTCACCATCTCCGACGGGAAGCCGGTCGTCCTCCAGAATGTCCTTGTCGGCGAGGTCTGGCTCTGTTCGGGCCAGTCGAACATGGAGATGCCGGTCGAGAGCTGGAGGGCAGTGAGGGTCAACAAGGATGACATCCAGAATGCCGCCAACTATCCCTACCTCCGTCTGCTGTACGTGACCAAGACCACCGGAATGTCGCCTCGTGACAATTTTTCTGCTGAATATGATGGCTGGACTGAATCCCTTCCGAAGACGGTCCGTGCATTCTCTGCCGTGGCCTACTATTACGGCAGGGCGTTGCAGGAGGAGCTGAAGATCCCGGTCGGTGTCATAAATACCTGCTGGGGAGGAACCATAATCGAGGCCTGGATCAGAGCAGGAGCATTGAGCAGCTATCCGGAAATGGCTCCCAAGATTGCCCGGGTGGCTCAGCTGGCAGAGACGGAGACCGACCGTGAGAATAATTTCAAGAAAGAAATGGCCCGCTTTGTGGCCAAGGCCAAGGCGGACGACAAGGGCTATGCCAATGGTAGGGCTCCCTGGGCGGCGCGCTCCTTTGACGATTCGTCCTGGGGCGTGATGCGGCTTCCTGAAAAGGTCCAGACCGTCTGGCCTTCCACCAACGGTGTCTTCTGGTTCCGCAAGGAGGTTGAAATCCCTTCGTCGTGGGTCGGCAAGGAGCTGACACTGAGCCTGGGACCTGTGGACGACTTCGACGAGACCTACTTCAACGGAAAGCTCGTCGGCTCCGGAGAGGTCTGGAACATGGCCCGTGAATATGTTATCCCTGGCCGCCTTGTCAAGACAGGGAAGTCCGTCCTCTGCATAAGGGTTACCGACGATCATGGCGACGGTGGCATCTACGGAGCCCCTGACCAGCTCTATCTCGAAGGTCCAGACGGAACTCAGATCCCTCTCGAAGGGGAGTGGAAGGTCAAGATGTCGCTGGATTTCGGTTCGAGGCAGGCGAGCACAGCCCGCGAACCGAATATGGCCTCTGTGCTCTACAATGCCATGATCAAGCCTCTTGTGCCGTTTGCAATCAAGGGCGCAATCTGGTACCAGGGCGAATCCAATGCCGACAGGGCTTACCGTTACCGAGACCTTATGTCGACCATGGTTCAGGACTGGAGATCGGCCTGGGGATATGATTTCCCGTTCTACATCACTCAGATTGCAAACTACCATGCCGTTAGTCCTGTTCCCGGGGAGTTCTCCTGGGCGGAACTCCGTGAGGCCCAGTCCATGGCCGCATCAGTTCTCGATGCAGCCGATGTGGCCTGCATAATCGACCTTGGAGAGGCGGAGGATGTCCATCCTATCCGTAAGAAAGAGGTGGGGGACAGGCTGGCTCTTCTGGCTCTTTCCCATGATTATGGTCGTTCCAAAGTTGCTTCCGGGCCTCGTTTCGAGTCCTATGTGCTTGACCATGGGTCTGTGCGTGTCAAGTTCTCATCTATTGGATCGGGGCTGCGTGCCGCCCCTTCAGGATCTTTTGCCGAGGCTAGGTACGGTTCCGAGGCCATTGGATTTGACATTGTCCGCCGAGCCGAGGCAGGGGAGTTGACCGGATTCCAGATCGCTGGGGCTGACAAGGTCTGGCACTGGGCCAAGGCTGAGATCGATGGTGATGAGGTGATCGTTTCCTCTCCGGAGGTCCCTTACCCGGTAGCAGTGCGCTACGGCTGGGCGGACAACCCTGTCTGCAACCTCTTCAATGCTGAAGGTCTTCCCGCCCACCCCTTCCGCACCGACGACTGGCCCGGCCTCACCGCCGACAAACTCTGACCCTCGCCCCTGCCCTGTACTCCAGTATCTGCCCCGTACTCCCGAGCAGATATCCGCCCTTCCCCCGGCCCTGGCGTCTCAAGTCATGGCTTTTTCTCACCTGAGGTGCTGTCGGATGGACCATCAGGCGGGGGGTAGGAGAATGACTTTGAGGTCATATTGAGTAATAATAAACAAATCGGGCGGCCCGAGGAGGGCGAATCACCGGTAATTTGTCCCTAAGATAGGGATGATTTGTCCGGAGCCTTGTTTTGTTTATGGTGTTTCTGCAATTTTGTAGATGGTAAAACGGATTTCCGCCAAAGAGGATTTGAAAAAGGGGCCAGCGGGAGGGCGGTATTCAAAGATAAGCAAGTCTAGTTTTCATTCCAAGTTTTTCAGCATTTTTTGTGTTTCCCTTACGCGATAAGACTGTC
>JAFUFS010000031.1 GCA_017469745.1 Bacteroidales bacterium
CCTGATGGACTACTATGTTCAATTGCACAGAATGTAAGGAACCGCCGTATGCCGAACGGCACGTACGGTGGTGTGAGAGGTCGGAAAACAAAGAAAGTAGGAAGAAAACTCCGAAACTCTTTGTTTTCCTCCTACTCGATTGGAATATTATTTGTTACTTTGCATCGTATTCAAATTTGTTTATCATGACCATGACCAGAAGGTTTCTTGTTTTGCTCGTTCTTGCTTTCTTGTCAGTTTCCGTTTCTTACGCTCAGAATAGTGCGCGGAAATCGGAGAAGAAGGCCTCTATAGCTTTGGATTCTACTGTGGCACGTCTCGGAGTCTTTCCCAAAAGCGATTCAAAGAGAACAACTGTTTACACTTTCAAGAACGTCGGTAATGACAAACTTGTTTTTTACGATGGAGGAGGTGATTGTGGATGCATCACCGTCAGCTATCCTGACAAACCGATAAAGCCTGGAAAGAAGGGTAAGATCATCGTAACCTATAACGGCCATAACATCAGTCCGGGAAAATTCAACCGTAAAATCTATTTTGCCGTGAGTGGAAAGCCGCAACAGTTTATACTTCGGCTTACAGGCGAGATGACCAAAAATTGACCTGTGATTTGCGCAATTGAAAAATTTGTACTAATTTAGCAAAACTAAATGCGCAATTTATATTCATTACTATCATGAAACGTATAATCGCTATTCTTGCAAGCGTCGTTCTCGTCGCTTCGCTTTCTGTTGCTAATGCACAGAAGAAGGATTTTGATCCGTACTGGTTCCTGCAGCTTCAGGCTGGTGCTGCTGAGACCATCGGTGAGACCAACTGGACTGACCTTCTTTCTCCGTCCGGAGCTGTCTCCCTCGGCTATCAGTTCTCACCCGTGTTCGCTGCCAGGCTTAACGTCAATGGTTGGCAGGGCAAGGGTGCTATCAACACCGGTAGCGCTCAGGTCTACAAGTACAACTATGTAGAGGGTGCAGTCGACCTCATGGCTGACCTCGCCTCTCTCTTCGCCGGCTACAAGTTCGACCGTACCATCAATCCTTACATCTTCGGTGGTGTCGGTGCCAACTACGCTTTCGGCAACGATGAGGCCAACGCTCTCAAGGCTAAGTTCCCTGCTGAGAACTACCTCTGGGATGGCAGCAGCATTTCTCCCGCCCTCAGGGCCGGTCTCGGATTCAACATCAGGCTTTCCGACGCTGTCGCTCTCAACCTCGAAGGCAACACCAGCTTCATCAACGACCACTTCAACTCTAAGGTCGGTTCCAAGGCTGACTTCCAGATCAAGGCCCTCGCCGGTCTGACCTTCAGCTTCGGTAAGGCAAAGCCCGCACCCGCTCCCGTCGTCGTTCCCGCACCTGCACCCGCACCGGTCCGCGAACCCGAACCTGCACCCGTCGTGAAGGAGGAGCCCGTGATTGTCGAGCCTGCTTTCGAGTCACTCCAGCGCAACATCCTCTTCGTCATCAACAAGTGGGACATCCGTCCTAGCGAGCAGCTCAAGATCGACGAGATCGTCGCAGCCCTCAAGGACAACCCTGGCACCAAGGTCCGCATCTCCGGTTACGCTGACAAGGCCACCGGTACTGCCAAGAGGAACCAGTTCCTCTCCGAGAAGAGGTCTGAGATCGTCGCCCAGGCTATCGTTGACGCCGGTATCGACAAGGATAGGATCATCACTGAGTACTTCGGTGACACTGTCAATCCTTTCGAGACTCCTGAGCTCAACCGTGTTGCAGTCTGCCTCGTCAAGTAAGATTTTACTAACAGATAATAGAAGGCAAGTCGTTGTCAAAACGGCTTGCCTTTTTCATATTTTGGGAAATATTGAGTAACTTGGCCTAAAATTTACAGCTAGGTTGTTTTGATGAACAATACAGGTTATATTTCTCAGATCATAGGTCCTGTCGTGGATGTCCACTTCGATGCAGCATCCGATGAGAATGCCCTTCCTCGCATCCATGACTCGCTTGAAATTGACAGAGGCGAAGGCAAAAGGCCCCTTGTCATCGAGGTTCAACAGCACATAGGTGAGGACACCGTCAGGTGTGTAGCCATGGATTCCACCGACGGCCTTAAGCGTGGACTGAAAGCCGTGAACACCGGAGCTCCTATCTCCATGCCCACCGGTGGGCAGATCAGGGGACGCGTGATGAATGTCGTTGGTGACACCATCGACGGCCTTGGAAACCTGGAGGGCGGCCACTCTCTTCCTATCCATAGGGAACCTCCTAAATTCGAGGACCTTACCACTTCCCAGGAAGTCCTTTACACTGGAATCAAGGTTATCGACCTTCTCGAGCCTTACCTCAAGGGCGGAAAGATCGGCCTTTTCGGAGGTGCAGGAGTTGGAAAGACCGTGCTCATCAAGGAGCTTATCAACAACATCGCAAAGAAACACAACGGCTTCTCGATCTTCGCCGGTGTCGGCGAGCGTACGAGGGAAGGCAATGACCTTCTTCGTGAGATGATCGAATCCGGTGTAATCAAATACGGTGACGAATTCCTCAAGAGCATGGAGGAGGGTCACTGGGATCTGTCCAAGGTGGACCGCAAGGAACTGGAAAAGTCCCAGGTTTCGATGGTTTTCGGCCAGATGAACGAACCGCCGGGAGCTAGGCAGAGCGTGGCCCTTTCAGGTCTTACCCTGGCTGAATCTTTCCGTGATTCGGCCACCGGCGAAGGCCCCAGGGACATCCTGTTCTTCATCGACAACATATTCAGGTTCACCCAGGCGGGTTCTGAAGTTTCAGCCCTTCTCGGGCGTATGCCTTCAGCAGTGGGTTATCAGCCTACCCTGGCAACTGAGATGGGTCAGATGCAGGAAAGGATCACCTCCACCAAGAATGGTTCCATCACTTCAGTCCAGGCTGTCTACGTCCCCGCCGATGACTTGACCGACCCTGCTCCGGCCACTACTTTCTCCCATCTGGATGCTACGACCGTCTTGAGTCGTAAGATTGCCGAGTTGGGAATATATCCCGCCGTGGATCCCCTGGAATCCACTTCCAGGATCCTCGATCCGAACATCGTGGGAAAGGATCATTACGAAACGGCCCAGAGGGTGAAGCAGATCCTCCAGCGCAACAAGGAGCTTCAGGACATCATCGCCATCCTCGGAATGGACGAGCTCAGCGATGAGGATAAGAAGACGGTCAACAGGGCCCGCAGGGTGCAGAGATTCCTGTCCCAGCCCTTCTCCGTTGCAGAGCAGTTTACCGGAGTGCCCGGAGTCATGGTGGACATCCAGGACACCGTCGACGGTTTCAAGAGGATTCTTGATGGAGAGGTTGATTATCTCCCTGAGCAGGCGTTCCTCAATGTGGGCACGCTGGATGAAGCGATCAAGAAGGGAGAGGCGATCCTTCAGGCGGCGAAGTAGATTCTTCGCTTCGCTCAGAATGACATTTCATCAGAATGACATTTCATCAGAATGGCTATTCATTTGGAAATAATATCTCCTGAGGGGAAGATCCTTTGCCAGGATACTGACAGGGTGGAACTTCCTGGCGTCAACGGCAGGTTCGTGGTTCTGAAGGATCACGCACCCCTGGTGTCTTCCCTTGTTGAGGGAGAGATAGTCTTCGGGATCTCAGAGGGCAAGGACGGCGTCGTGCCGATCTTCTCGGGATTTGTGGAGGTCTGTGAAAATCATGTAATTGCGTGCGTGGAGGTATGAAATTCCTGAAATACATACTAGTCATGCTGATGATCCTTCCGTTCCAGGCGCGTGCCCTCGCGCAGGAGGATACCGAAGTCGATCTCGACATGGATGAATATCTCTACGGCCATGTCCGCGATTCCTACGAATGGCACATCACCACCATCAACGGCAAGCCGGTGAGCATCCCGCTCCCTGTGATAGTCATAAGCAAGGCGGGAAGCGGAGTCCATGTCTTCTCTTCAAAGCATCTTGAGGAAGGGGAGTACAAGGGGTTCAGCATCGCAACTTCAGGAAAATACGAGAACAAGATAGTCGAGAAGGGACCCGGAGGGGCAGAGATCCGTCCGTGGGATTTCTCTATAACGAAGAATGTCCTTGGCCTGCTGATCAACAGCGCCATCCTTCTTCTCATCGTCCTTGGCACTGCTAGATGGTACCGTAAGCATGACGCAACCCAGGAGGCTCCCAAGGGCGGAGTCGGAATCATGGAGATGATGGTTTCTATGGTTGAGGATGATATCATAAAGGATTGTGTCGGAGAGGATTACAAGAGGTATTCACCATATCTCCTGACGGCCTTCTTCTTCATATTCATAAACAACCTGATGGGTATCGTGCCCTTCTTCCCGGGCGGAGCCAACATCACTGGTAACATCGCGGTGACGCTCGTGCTCGCGTTGTTCACCTTCTTCACAGTCAACATATTCGGAAACAAGCATTACTGGAAGGACATCCTCTGGCCGGACGTGCCGACGTGGCTGAAGGTACCGCTCCCTCTGATGCCGCTCATCGAGATCATAGGTATGTTCACGAAGCCTTTCAGCCTTATGGTCAGGCTTTTCGCCAACATCCTGGCCGGGCATTTCATGATTCTCGGTGTGGTCGCGGTAATATTCCTTACCGCCAAGATGGGAATTGCCGTCAATGGCGGCCTTACAGTGGTGGCGGTGATTCTCGGCGTCTTCATGGACTGCCTCGAAATCCTCGTGGCGTTCATCCAGGCTTATGTGTTCACGATGCTTTCGGCGGTCTTCATCGGACTGTCGAGGCAGAAAGCAGAAACTAATTAATTTTTAAAACAATAGAATTATGTTCCCTTTAGCATTCTTACTTCAGGCAGGTATTTCCCTGGGTGTCCTCGGAAAGGCTTTCGGAGCTGCAGTTGCAGCTTTCGCCGCAGCTTTCGGTATCGGAAAGATCGGTAAGGCTTCCCTCGAGGCCGGTGCCCGCCAGCCTGAGCAGGCCGGTCATTACCGTATGACCGCCATCATCGTCAGCGCCCTCATCGAAGGTGCCTGTCTGTTTGCAATTGTCGTCTGCCTTATCGCTAAGTAGAGATGTCACTCATCACTCCCGATTTCGGTTTGCTCGTCTGGATGACGCTGATTTTCGGCATCGTCTTCTTCGTGCTTGCGAAGTGGGGATTCCCGATGATCACGGATTCCATCCAGAAAAGGGCTGACAGGATCAATGAGTCCATCCGGCAGGCCAAGGAGGCGGAGGAAAGGCTTCGCAACCTGGCTACGGAGCAGGCTGCCATCATCGAAGAGGCCAGCAAGGAGCAGACACGCATCCTCAAGGAGGCTGCTTCCGCCCGTGACAAGATGCTTGAACAGGCAAAGGCACAGGCCCGTGACGAGGCTGCCAAGATCATCGACCAGGCCAGGGTCCAGATTGCAGCTGAAAAGGAAAGCGCTATGAGGGATATCCGCAAGGAGGTCGCTCTGCTATCCGTCAGCGTGGCTGAGAAAGTCCTCAGGAAGGATCTTGATTCCGATGAGGGCCGCAGCGAACTGGTCAGCCGTTTTGTTGACGAACTCAGGTCATGAACACAGGAATCATCGCTTCACGTTATGCTTCGGCGCTCCTGAAACTGGTCGATGAGACCGGCGGAGGAGAGACCGTGGTGAGTCAGGTGGAGATCTTGAGCAATGCTCTCGATGCCATGCCTGATCTCAGGCGTGCCATCGGTGATTCGAAATCCGTCTCAGCAGAGAGCAAGGTATCCCTCTTCGAGGCAGTCTTGGGTGAGATGCCGAACACTGTCATGGCTCCGGAACTCAGGAAATTCATAGAACTCCTGATACGGAACGGAAGGATAGCGGATTGCAGGCTTGTTTTCAACAGCTTTGTCTCGATGTACTACAAGTCCCGGGGCATTGTGCGCGGACGGCTCATCCTCCCTTTCCCTGCAGAATCCTCGGCTTCAGCCAGGGATCTTGAGGCTTCCCTGAAGGACATGATCGCATCAAAGACAGGCAAGAAGCTCCTTTTGAAGACCGAAGTGGACGATTCCCTGATCGGAGGGTTCGTCCTCGAGGTCGAAGACCAGCTGCTGGACGCTTCCGTGTCCCACCAGCTGGAGATAATCAAGCGGCAGTTCATTGAACGCAACCGCAGAATAGTTTAGTTTTTATGGCGCAGAACAACAATATCAAACCAAGCGAGATTTCTGAGGTGCTCCTCAGGCAGCTTAAGGACATCGACACTTCCTTGCATTTCGAAGAGATAGGCAAGGTTCTTCAGGTCAGCGACGGTGTGGCTAGGATGTACGGCCTCACTAATGCCGAGGCCGGAGAGCTTCTCGAGTTCGAGAGCGGAGTCATGGGTGTCGTGATGAATCTCGAGCAGGACAATGTGGGAGCCGTTCTTCTCGGCCCTACGGATGAGGTCAAGGAAGGAATGACGGTCCGCCGCACAGGGCGTATCGCTTCCATCAAGGTGGGTGAGTCCATGCTCGGCCGCGTGGTGGATCCACTGGGAGTTCCGCTTGACGGACTCGGAAACATCGAAGGCGATCTGACCGAGATGCCCCTTGAGCGCAAGGCTCCGGGGGTGGTCTACCGTCAGCCGGTTACGGAACCTCTCCAGACCGGTCTAAAGGCCATCGATGCCATGATTCCGATCGGCCGCGGACAGAGGGAGCTCATCATCGGAGACCGTCAGACCGGGAAGACTGCGATCGCCATCGACACGATCATCAACCAGAGGTCCTGCTACCAGGCCGGCAAGCCTGTTTACTGCATCTACGTGGCTGTGGGCCAGAAAGGTTCCACGGTGGCCAACATAGTCGAGACCCTTCGCGCCAAAGGGGCCATGGACTACACCGTGGTTGTCGCTGCCACCGCAGCAGATCCTGCTGCCCTCCAGTACTTTGCACCATTCGCCGGAGCCGCCATCGGAGAGTATTTCCGTGACACGGGCCGTTCCGCCCTCGTTGTCTATGACGACCTTTCGAAACAGGCCGTTGCCTACAGGGAGGTTTCGCTTATCCTTCACAGGCCTTCAGGCCGTGAGGCTTACCCTGGAGATGTCTTCTATCTCCACTCCAGGCTTCTTGAGAGGGCTGCAAAGATAATCGACCAGCAGGATGTCGCCGAACACATGAACGACCTCCCGGATTCCTTGAAAGGCAAGGTGAAGGCAGGTGGTTCGCTCACCGCCCTTCCGATCATCGAGACCCAGGCCGGTGACGTCAGCGCCTACATTCCGACCAACGTGATTTCCATTACGGACGGACAGATCTATCTCGAATCCGGTCTCTTCAACCAGGGACAGCGTCCGGCCATCAATGTGGGTATCTCGGTTTCCCGAGTCGGAGGTTCCGCCCAGGTCAAGTCGATGAAAAAGGTCGCAGGTACCTTGAAGATCGATCAGGCCCAGTACAATGAGCTTGAGTCATTCTCGAAGTTTTCTTCGGACATGGACAAGGTGACTGCCATGGCTCTTGACAAGGGACGTAAGAACAACAGGCTCCTGATCCAGGCACAGTATTCACCGATGCCTGTCGGGGAGCAGGTGGCGATCCTCTATTGCGGTACGCATGCGTTGATGAGCGAGATTGGAATCGACAAGGTGGAGGAATTCCAGAACCAGTTCCTGGACAGGATGAGGGCTACCCATCAGGATGTCTTGGAGCAGCTTGAGTCCGGGAAGATCAGCGACGAGATCATAAAGGTCATCGAGGACACTGCTGCGGCAGTGGCCAAATCACTTGTCTGATGGCTTCTTTAAGGGAAATAAAGGGTAGGATTGCTTCGGTCGGCAGTACGCTGAAGATCACTTCGGCGATGAAGCTCGTGGCTTCGGCGAAGCTGCGTAAGGCGCAGCAGGCGATCGGGAATATGCTGCCGTACGAGAACCATCTTTATCGCATCCTGCTCGACCTGATGTCCACCGGAATGTCACTTGCCGACCGGCAGTCAGGGCCCGACCGAGTCCAATATCGCTACGCTTCGGCTGGTTCAGTGTTGTTACAGGCAAGGCCGGTGGGGAAGGTGGCGATAGTGGCGTTTTCGTCGAATTCGTCACTCTGCGGCGCATTCAACGCCAATTCGATCCGCGAGACCCACGCCGTTATCAATGAATATCGTGCCGCGGGCCTCCAGGATGTGGACATTACAGTCTATTCAGTTGGCCGCAAGATGCAGGAAGCCATGAAGAAGGCAGGATTCACCTCTCCCGCCGACTTCTCCAAGATGGCGGAGCACCCTAGTTATGAAGCGGCTTCCTCCCTGGCTCAGGAACTTCTTGACGGTTATGTCCAAGGCCGTTTCGACAAGGTGGAGCTGGTCTACAACCATTTCAAATCCACCTCATCCCAGGTCGTCACCCGCAAGACCTATCTTCCGCTTGACCTCTCCGAAGGCCCTGAGACCTTGAATGCTGGGAAACGCCCTGAGGTCATGGAGGAGGATATGCCGCGCCCGAAGAATCCTGAAGACCTCATCATAGAGCCTTCTCCTGAAGAGCTGATGGAGTCTCTGCTGCCGAAGGTAGTCCGCTTGAGGATATTCACAACCCTGCTGGACAACAATGCCGCCGAGCATGCCGCCCGCACGGTGGCCATGCAGACTGCGACCGACAACGGCAACGACCTCCTTCAGGAACTCACCCTCGAGTACAACAAGGGCCGCCAGCAGAAGATCACTTCCGAGATCCTCGACATCGTGGGCGGCTCCATGCAATGATAATCCATGCGTAAACTGCTGATCCTCATCTGCCTGCAATTCGCCTTGGCCGCTTTTGCACAGGGCGGGGAAGCGTGCCGCGTGGTCCTGGGTGACGAGCGTTTCGATGAATATGTCCCTCATCTTGAAGGGAGGAGGGTGGCTGTCTTCAGCAACCAGTCCGGAATCGTCGGGGACGTGGTCACGGAATCAGGTTTCGGCCCGCATCTGGTTGACGTCCTGATCAGCAAAGGAATAGACGTCAGATTGATCTTTTCTCCGGAGCATGGATTCAGGGGCATTGCAGATGCCGGAGAGAAGGTCTCAGGTGAGACCGATCCCCAGACAGGGGTTGAGATAGTGTCGCTGTACGGAGGCAAGTCTGAAGCTTCCGCCAGCCTGGACAAATTCGATGTCTTGCTTGTCGACATCCAGGATGTAGGACTCAGGTACTACACCTATTACGTGACCATGTGCCGCCTGATGGCGGTCTGTGCCAGGGGAGAGAAGAAAGTCATAATTCTGGACCGTCCGAATCCAAACGGTTTCTATGTCGACGGCCCTATCCTCAGGACTGAATACAAATCCGGAGTCGGGGGGCTTCCGATTCCCACAGTGCACGGGATGACCCTCGGCGAGCTTGCCTTGATGGCCAACGAAGAAGGCTGGCTGGAAGGCGGAATAAAGTGCGATCTTGAGGTCGTGCCCTGCCTGGGGTACACTCACGGCACCAAATATTCATTGATCATGCCGCCTTCGCCGAACCTGAAGGACATGAGGGCGGTCTATCTCTATGCTTCCACATGCTACTTCGAGGGTACCGTCGTCTCGCTGGGGCGTGGAACCGACCGGCCTTTCGAGATGTTCGGCCATCCGGACATGAAGGGATATTCATTCACCTTCACTCCGCGAAGCGTCCCTGGTGCGAAGAATCCTCCCTTGAAAGACCAGGTCTGCCATGGCGTCGACCTTGGAGAAAAGCCGTTGGAAGAGATTTGGAATGATGGGATCAATCTTGAATATGTGGTTGAGGCCTACCGTGCGCTTGACATGGGGGAGGCCTTTTTCGGGAAGAACAATTTCTTCGACCTCCTTGCCGGGGTGGGCTATATCCGGGAGATGATCCTCGAAGGTGCAGGTGCAAGTGAGATCAAGGCCCGGTGGAAGGATGAGGTTGAAGACTTCAAGGCCAGGAGGCGGCCGTATCTGTTGTACGAGGAGTAGATCCTTCACTTCGTTCAGGATGACAATAATATAAGGATGACAATAATAAAAATATAACGGAAGCGTGTCTCACGACCGGCTTCCGTTTTTTCGTTCAATACTTATGATATAACTATTGAGTCAGTTTTTGGTTTATGAGTAAAAAAATTATGTCGATTGAAGATAATACCATTTCCGTGCCAAAACGCCTGGCTTTCCTGAAGAAAATGGCATTTTTTTTCTTATATTTACATATTCAATGATTAAACACTAGAACATGGTACGTAGAGACTTCTTGAAAGCTTCCGCTATCGGAGCTGCAGGCATAATGATGCCTGCCGGATTCATGAGCGCGTCGGCCGCCCCGGCTGCCGCCAGGAAAAATTCAGCTAATGACAAGATCACCATGGGCTTCATCGGCCTCGGACAGCAGGCCATGTACCTCTTGAACGGCTTCATGTCAATGGACGATGTCCGCGTGGTCGCCGGTTGCGACGTGTACGACATCAAGAGGGACCGTTTCGTCAGGAGGGTCACGAAGCACTACCAGGAGAAGGGTGAGAAGAAGGTCAAGGTCGATGTCTACGAAGACTACCAGGATCTCCTCGCACGTCCCGACATCGATGCAGTCGTTATCGCAGTCCCGGATCATCAGCATGCTATCATAGCAATTGCAGCCTGCAAGGCCGGAAAGGACGTTTATCTTGAGAAACCCCTTACCCTTACTATCTTCGAGGGACAGCAGCTCGTCAAGGCTGTCCGCAAGTACAACAGGATCCTTCAGGTCGGAAGCCAGCAGCGTTCCAGCGATGAGTTCTTCCAGGCCGCAAGTCTCGCCCGCGAAGGCGAACTCGGCAAGATCCAGAAGATCAAGGTCTATGTCGGTAGGAATGATGTCAACCCTGTCACCGGTGCTCCTATGCCTTGCAAGCTGCCTCACATGGAGGTTCCTGCAGGACTTAACTGGGACAAGTGGCTCGGACCTCTTCCCACTTCCGTCTACTACCACTCCGATCTCGATCCTATCATCACCGAGGACAAGGATGAGCAGCTCTGGGGTGCATGGCGCTGGTACACCATTTCCGGTGGCGGTCTGATGACCGACTGGGGTGCACACATGTTCGACATCGCACAGTGGGCTATCGGTAAGGATGGCAGCGGCCCTGTCGAGATCATACCTCCGGGATACAGCTTCTATGACTGCCTCACTTACAAGTATGACAATGGAATCGTTGTCACAGAGGAACCTTTCGACGGCAAGACTCCCGGTCTGCAGATCTATGGAGAGGATGGCTGGATCAAGGTTTCCCGTGGCAAGTACGCTGCTTCCGACAAGAAGTTCGACATGAAGAAGGCTCTCGGCAACGACGATGTGCCTTACGAGACCAGGGTCGGACATCACAGGAAGTTCATCGAGGCCATCAAGTCCAGGATCGATCCTAACGTCCCTGTGGAGGTCGGTCATTCATCCTGCACCGTGTGCAACCTTGGTAACATCGCCATGGAGCTTGGTCGTCCGGTGGTTTGGAATCCGATCGTGCAGAAGTTCATGAATGATCCTGAGGCTACGAAGCGCATGCACTACGAGTATCGCGCTGCCTACAAGAACGCCCTTGACGTGTAGTTGATTCTTTTAAAAGGGACTGACCAAATAGATTCTTCGGCAGGTTTTTCCTGCCTCAGAATGACATACAACTGTCATTGACACACAACTGTCATTCTGAACGAAGTGAAGAATCTATTTGGTCAGCCCCTTTTTGCGTAAATATTACTCCGAAGTCGGGGAAGTGTTCTTCTTTTTGGCGAGTTTGAGGATGGGGGAGGCGATGAGGAAGGAGACGGCTGTGGCGATGAGCATTCCCGCCAGGACCGCCAGGAACTTCCCCTTCGGCGCCATCGCCAGGATGGCTATCACGCTTCCAGGAGCTGCAGGTGCAACCAGTCCTGTGCCGGTGAGGGTGTAGAACAGGAGGGCAGAGAAGCTTCCGAGGATGGGGGCGATCAGAAGGGCGGGACGGGACAGAACGTAAGGGAAATAGATCTCATGGATTCCGCCGAGGAAGTGGATGACGGCTGCTCCGGGAGCGGACTGCCTTTCCATCTTGTCACCGAACACGGAGCAGGCGAGGAGAACGCCGAATCCGGGGCCGGGATTGGTCTCGATAAGGAATATGATCGAGGAGCCTATCTCCCTGACCTGCTCGACTCCGAGCACATCGAATATTCCATGATTGATGGCATTGTTGAGGAACATTACCTTGGCAGGCTCCATCAGCACGCTCACGAGCGGGAGGAGCTTCTTCGCGATCAGCCATTCGACAGCGGCTTTCAGGATCTGGGTGAGCCAGACCACGATGCCTCCGATCAGGAGATAGGCCACTATTGCCAGCAGGAAGCCTATTATTCCTACTGAGAAGTTGTCGACCAGGACTTCGAAGGCTTCTCCTACCTTCCCTTTGGCCCAGGTGTCGAATTTCTTGATGCACCAGCCTCCGAGAGGTCCCATGATCATAGCTCCGATGAACATCGGGATGTCGCTTCCCACGATCACTCCGGCTGTGGCTATCGCGCCGGTAACACCGCCTCTGACGCCGTGGATGAGACTTCCTGCCGTGTAACCTATCAGGAGGGGCAGGAGGTACTTCATCATAGGATCACCTAGCTGGGCCAGTTTTTCGTTCGGCATCCAGCCATTGGGGATGAAGAGGGCCATGATGAAACCCCATGCGATGAAAGCGCCGATGTTCGGCATGACCATGTCACTGAGATTGCGTCCAAGATTCTGGACTCCGGTTTTTAACCGGCCAAGGATAGAAACTTCTTTTGCCATGATCAAATATACTCAAATTCTTCGGATTCTTTAGCTATATTTGTGTAAACCGATCTAAGTATGGAAAAGAATTACGTCATAGGAGTGGATTTCGGGACCGATTCGGCCCGGGCAATTCTGGTGGATGCCGCAGACGGCAGGGAGATGGCTTCATGTACCAGTTTCTACAAACGCTGGGCTAAGGGCCTTTATTGTGACACTACTTCTGACCGTTACAGGCAGCATCCGCTCGACTACATCGAGTCGCTCGAGGAGGTCCTTAAGGGAGTCCTCTCGGAGTGCCCGGACAGGAAGCAGGTCAAGGCCATTTCGATTGATTCAACCGGAAGCAGCCCTTGCCTTGCAGACGCCCGTCTGAAGCCGCTCAGCCTCTATCCCGAGTTCGCCGAGGATCCTGATGCCATGTTCGTCCTCTGGAAGGATCACACTTCGGAGAAGATTGCCGCAAAGATCATAGATCTGTGCAATTCAGGTGAGTTTCCCAACTACCTGAGCCACACCGGCAACACCTATTCTGCAGAGTGTTTCTGGTGCAAGGTCGCCCATGTGCTCCATTCTTCCGAGGCCCTTCGCTCAAAGGCTGTGACAGTGATCGAGGAGTGTGATTTCATCCCGGCTATCCTTACCGGTTGCAATGATGTTTCCCAGTTGAGGACCAGCCGCGGAGTCTCCGGAGAAAAGTGGCTGTGGGCCAAGGAATGGGGCGGATTCCCTCCCAGGGAGTTCTTCGAGGCCCTCGATCCGGTGCTCCTGCCCATGCTCGACAACATGCCTGATCCCCACTACTACTGCGAGGAGCCTGCAGGCTGCCTCTGCGAAGAGTGGGCAGCGAAGCTTGGCCTCTCCACCGACGTAGTCATCGGAGTCGGCAACATCGACAGCTATTCAGGAGCAGTCGGCGGCGGAGTCGCTTACAAGAAGATGGTCATGAATATGGGTACTTCAGCCTGCTACATAGCGGTCGTTCCGACAGAGGTCATGGCCGGCAGGCTGATCGACGGAGTTTTCGGCCAGGTGGACGGAATGATCCTTCCGGGGCATGACGGTTTCGAAGTCGGTCTTTCATCTTTCGGCGATGCTTTCGCATGGCTCAGGAGGCTCCTGAGCTGGCCTGTCGAGCATCTTCTCCCGGAGGATGCCGATCCTGAATTGAAGAAAAAGATGATAGACCGGATCCTTCCCGCCCTGACCGCGGAGGCTGAAAAGCTGCCGCTGCGTCTTGAAGCCCCGCTGGCTACCGACTATTTCAACGGCCGCAGGAATCCGGTGCTGAACACCACCATAACCGCATCACTCACCAGGCTCAAGATCCACACCTCAGCTCCTGAACTGTTCTATGCCATAGTCGAGTCCACCGCATTTGCTACCAAGGCTATCCTTGATCACATGGATGCCCGCAATGTGGCCATCGACGAACTGGTGGCAGTCGGTGGTGTGGCCCAGAAATCCCCGTTCGTCATGCAGCTGATGGCTGATGTGGTCCAGAGGGAGATCTCGGTTTCAGCTACCAAGAATGCCGGAGCCATGGGTGCTGCTATCCATGCTGCCGTAGCTTCCGGTCTCTATCCGAACGTGAAAGCGGCCCAGGATGCCATGTGCCCTCCTGTCATCTCCACCTACAAGCCTACTGCTGACAAGGCCAGGCTCGATCTCCTCATGAAACGCTATGAGCGTTACCTGGATCTTGTACAATTCACCGAAGACCAACAGCATAAATAGTCCTGTAACTCCAATGACCTTCAAGATGCGTAAGCTTTTACTCATTACCTTGCTGCTTATTCCCGGCTTTTTTACTTTCAACGGCTGCAATCAGGAGAAAGCAGCGGCGCCTGCCGATGAACTATTTTCCAATCACAAGCCTTACACCCGCTGGTGGTGGTTCTCCTCGAACATCGACAAGAAGGATGTCCTGGACCAGCTCGTCTGGCTCAAGGACCATTCTTTCGGAGGCGTCGAGATTGCATGGGTGTATCCGATGTTCCTCAAGGATGACACCCCTCACCCGGATTTCTTGTCTCCTGGATGGAGCGAGCCTGTCGTCTATGCCAAGCATGTGGCAGATTCCCTAGGCCTTGGATGCGACTTCACCTATGGCTCTCTTTGGCCGTTCAACGACGTGAACCTGCCTGACGGCGACCAGACCAGGACCTATTTCGACACAGTTGAAGTGGCCATCCGGCCTTACACCTGGGATCATCCCAAGGTGGCCCGTATCCTGAACCATCTTGACAAGGACGCTTTTTTCCGCTATGCCGACAGGATGAACGAGGGACTCTCAGAGGCCTACAAAGGCTCAAAGTCAGGTCTGTTCGTGGATTCATGGGAGGTGGAAACCGACGGGATGTGGACTCCCGGATTCGGAGAGCGCTTCCTAGCTGAGCATGGTTACGACATAGAACCCTATGTCAGGGACAAGAAGATCAATGACGAGAATGCCGAGGTGCGTTATGACTACATGAGTACCATTTCGGGCTATGTCATGAGAGAGTTCTACGGTCCGTTCGCCGAGAATGCAAGGCGTACCGGGACATTCTCCCGCGCCCAGTGCGGCGGCGCTCCGACAGACCTTCTGACTGCGTTTACGCTGGTGGATATTCCTGAGACCGAAGCCATCCTGTACGAGCCTTCATTCAGCAGGATCGCCGCTTCTGCAGCCACCCTTGCCTCCAAGGACGCGGTCTCGGCCGAAACTTTCACCTGTATGTACGGTTGGACGAGCCTCCGCTACAAGGACGGCCACGGACAGAGCCCCCATCAGGGGAAGGAGCAGATCGCCGACCTCAAGCTGGTCTGCGATGCCCTCTTCGCCAACGGTACCAACCAGATCATCTGGCACGGCTTCCCGTTCAACAAGGTGGGCCGCTCCGACAACTGGTTCTACACTACCTGCCAGCTCAGTACCGATCCTGCCCACAACCTCACCGGAGACGAGCTTACCCGCTTCAACGACTATATGACCAGGGTGTCCGACTACATGAGGCGCGGCACTAACTACACCGACATGGCGGTCTACATCCCTCTTGAGGATTCCTGGATGAAAGGAGCTTATCCTGAAGAGGTTACGAATATGATGGCCTGGGCGCTCGGTGAGTACGAGCTTCGTTACATCAAGACTCCCGAAGCCTTCAAGGGTATGCAGCCTATGTGGGTCAACGGAAAGTTCCTTTCCGATGCCGAGTACAAGGACGGCCTGCTGCATTGCGGAGATGCTTTCTTCAGCGTCCTCTATCTTGACGTCGACTACATGGAGTATTCCTCCCTCCAGAGCATTATCCGCCTGGCCAAGGAAGGACTTCCAGTGTACCTCGGACGCATCCCGAAGGAGCCCGGAGTCGTCAAGCATCAGGATTATTCCGCCCTGCTTGACGAGCTGAAGGCCCTTCCTTCAGTCTCTTCCGAGCTGAAAGTAGTTTCCCATCCGGCCCTTGTCGAGGGTGAAGACCTGCCTGATTTCTGGTGCCGTCAGGACGGCGACTCCTATTTCATCTTCTTCGCCAATCCGATGTCAAAGCAGGTTACCTATCCGATGGAATATTGCTTCGCCTTTACTGACAAGGGAAGCGTCAGGGACATAGTCGTCAATCACCACGGAAAGAGCGAGGAGGTCTCCCTCGAATTCCGTCCTATGGAATCCCTCATGCTCCAGGTCACTCCGAAGGGCGTGAAGAAGATAGATCTTGGTTACATTCCGCCGGTACTTCCTAAAGACTGATGACAGGAATAGCTTTTCTTGCCGCCTTCGTGGTGGCAATTGCACTGATGATAGTCATGATAGCCAGGCTGAGGGTCCATCCCTTCCTGGCCATCATGGCAATATCCCTTGTGCTCGCCCTGCTTGCCGGGATTCCTCTGAATGATGTTCCCGGAGTCATAGGTTCAGGTTTTTCCTCGACCTTCACTTCGATCGGAATCGTGATCATTTTCGGTGCCTTCATCGGGGCCGTGCTTGAGAAAACAGGTGCAGCATTCAAGCTGGCCGATCTGGTGATCCGTCTGGTCGGCGAAAAGAATCCCGCCCTCGCTATGGAGCTCATGGGCTGGGTCGTCTCGATCCCGGTGTTCTGTGACAGCGGTTTCGTGGTTCTGGACCCGGTCAGGAAGGCAATGGTGCGTCGCACGGGAGTCTCCAGCGTAGCCATGACCCTCTGCCTGTCCTGCGGTCTCTATGTCTCTCATGTATTCATTCCTCCGACTCCCGGGCCCATCGCTGCGGCCCAGGCACTTGGCGTTGGCGAGAACCTGCTGCTGGTCATGGGTATAGGCGCTCTCTGTTCGGTTTTTCCGATGATAGCCGGGTATCTTTTTGCACGCCATGCCGGTCCAGGAATGAAGAGCAGTGAGGAAGCTGGCGATAATGATGAAACCGTCCAGACCTATGAGGAGGTCAAAGCTTCTTTCGGTCCTCTTCCGGGAACCATCGACTCCCTTGCTCCACTCCTTCTGCCCATCCTTCTGATGGCCTTGGGATCCATCGCTGTAATGGCAGGCTGGGGCGGTTTTGCGGGAAATCTCCTTAAGTTCCTCGGCTCTCCGATAATGGCTCTTTCGGCCGGTGCGGTCATGGCCATAATCCAGCTTTTCCATTCCGGGAAGGGCGACGATTTCTTCTCTTTGACGGACGGCACTCTGAAGACCGTAGGCCCCATCTTATTCGTGACTGCGGCAGGAGGTGTCCTTGGGAAGGTGATAGCTTCTTCCGACCTGGTGGCATTCATCTCATCCCATTCTTCCGGCATGCAGGCTTTGGGAATATTCTTCCCTTTCATTCTTGCCTCGATACTGAAGACGGCGCAGGGGTCATCTACAGTTGCCATCACTACAACCGCCGGGATATTGGCTCCTCTGCTTCCTGCACTCGGACTGGTCTCACCGGTTGAGGTCTCGCTTGCGATCATGGCGATCGGAGCCGGTGCAATGACCGTCTCTCATGCCAATGATTCCTATTTCTGGGTGGTCACTACCTTCGGCGGAATCAAGGCCCAGGACGGTTATCGCTCCCAGACCATGCTGACCCTGGTCATAGGCCTTGCCGCCATGCTGGAGATCTTCCTGATCCGGCTTTTTGTATAGCTGCCGCTTGGCTTTTTTTCTTACTTTTTTGTAGATTTGACGTGGATTATCACTGTATATATCTGTGAATTATACTGTTATGAAACGTTTTCTACTGATGTTGCAAGCCCTTGTCGTGGGCGTCGGCCTCACATGCGTGCAGGGTTGTTCGAGTGACCGGACAGATTCATTGAGGTTTGACAAAGACAACTTCAATGTGATGCATCAAAGTGTCCGGACATCGGACGGAACCATTGATGTAGAGTACAAAGCGTTTCTGCACATCCCCTATGTGTCCCGTCCTCTGGACACGGATTATCAGTCGCTGAGCATATTCGAACCTATCCTGGTTGGAGGAAAGCCTGTGGATGCAAGCAAGGTCCCCATCCTGTTTTCCAACCGCGTTGGAGGTTACATGCCCGTGAATGACAGCACTACTGAAGACGTCGGCGAACCTGGAGGAACTCAGCGTGAGTCCCTGGCCCTGGCAGCCGGAATGGTCGTCGTGGTCCCCGGTTGCAGGGGGAGGATAAATCAGACCGACGAAGGAGTCTATATCGGCAAGGCTCCCGCTGCCTTGGTGGATCTGAAGGCTGCCGTGCGATATCTTCGCCATAACAAGGGCGTAATTCCTGGTGACACGGAAAAGATCATATCCGTCGGATGCAGTGCCGGAGGGGCCATCTCTGCCGCGATAGCGGCGTCAGGCAACAGTCCGTTGTTTGAGCCGTACCTTAAAGAAATCGGTGCTGCCGATGAGCGGGATGACTTTTTTGCCGCCGGTGTGTTCTCACCTATCATGGACATCCAGCACGGAGACATGGCCTATGAATGGGAGCTCGGCGAGGTCCCTCTCACCAAGACGGGAAAGCTGGTGGACCAGGAACTGTCTGCTGAGCTCAAGGCGCTGTTCGTTGAATATGAAGCATCGTTGAATCTGCAGGGAATCAACGGCTTCGGCACCTTGACTGCAGATAACCTGGGAGACTATATCGCCACTTACTGGCTGAATCCAGCAGCTTCGCTCTACCTGAGCGGCCTGCCGGAAACTGAGCGTACAGAATACCTCAAGGACAAGGCTTGGCTTAATTGGGACGGGAACGCGGCGCACATGACAATGAAGGATTACAACTCCCATTATTCAGGTCGTTTCAAGGCTCTTCCGGCATTCGACAAGTTCGATCTTTCCGAGGCTGAGAACAGCCTCTTCGGGGACGCCTCACACAGTGGCCGTCACATGACGGAATTCTCAATCAGGCACACCGGTGAGGGAAGTATCGATCCGGATTTCCAACAGGTTATCGATATGATGAATCCGCTCTATTATGTCGTGGACACCCTGAATCCTGGTGCTGCCAAGCATTGGTGGATCCGCCACGGAACCACTGAGAGCGGTATCTCGAGGGCAGCGATGGTGAATTTCTCCACTGCGCTTGCCGGTCATGGACTGGATGTGGATTCCAAACTGTTCTGGGAGGCCATGCACTGTGTCGACAAGGACCCGGAGGGCTTTGTCGCCTGGATCCAGGAGATCACGAAATAACTCGGAGCAGATAAAACGAAACACCGCAAACGATCAGTACTGAATCATTTGCGGTGTTTTCAGCGGAGAGAGCGAGATTCGAACTCGCGATACCCTTTTGGGGTACACACGCTTTCCAGGCGTGCCTCTTCAGCCACTCGAGCATCTCTCCAAGGTTCCAGCGGTCGCTGGGACTGCAAATATAAGAAAAAAATCCTATCTTGTGGTATATTTCAAAAAAAATGATCCCCTCCATGAGATTTAACCATTTCTTCCCGGCTCTGTTCCTGATGCTGCTGTCCGCTTTGCCGGCAATGGCTGATGTGACCAGTTTCTATGTGTCTCCCGGTGGCAGTGACAGGTCTCCCGGAACTTCTTCAAAGCCATGGAAGACTCTTGAATATGCCTTCGAAAGGATCCGGAGCTCTGAGGGGAACGTACGTCTCGTAGTCATGGACGGAGTTTATTATCCGTCCGCATCATTGAGCCTGAGAGGACTGAAAGGACGCTCCGTTTCAGTCGAGGCTGCTCCGGGGGCTTCTCCTACGGTCAGGGGAGACCGCAGGATACTGAAGTTCCGCAGGCAGGGAAAACTGCTGGCAGCAGATCTGAAGGGCTCCGGGATTGCTGACTTCGGTGGCGCTTGCGACAAGGGAAATCTGGTGGACCTGTACTGGAAGGGTAAACGCCAACGCATTGCAAGTTATCCTGATAATGGTTTCATCGTATCCTCCGATGCTTTGGGAGAGACAGTGGTGGACGGGATCACCCGCAAGGAAGGTGTGTTCAGATATTCAGAAGACAGGGTTTCGACCTGGGCCGGCGAAAAGGATGCCTGGATCTATGGCTATTTCCGCTGGGACTGGAGGGACGAGTACCAGAAGGTGGCTTCCATCGACACTGCCGGGAAGGTCATCCGCCTGAACGAGCCCTGGCATAACTACGGCTACAAATCAGGCTTCAAGTTCCGCGGGGTCAATCTGCTCTGCGAGCTGGATTCTCCCGGAGAGTACTATGTCGACCGCGAAAAGGGTAAGCTTCTCTGGTTCCCTCCAGAGGATTATGTCCAGGGAGACGAGGTCTGCCTTTCTGTTTTTAGTGGGGAGTTCATGATGGAAGTGTCCGACTGTGAGAGTGTTACTGTCAAAGGACTCACTTTCGTCGGGGGTAGGACCAATGCCATCTTAGTCGAAGGTTCCAGGAATATCCTTCTGGATGGGATCGGAGCTTTCCGTTTCGGAGGAGATGCACTTCATGTAAGTTCTTCCGGGAATGTCCGGATAGAAGGCTGCAGATTCGGAACTCTGGGCCACACCGGGATGAAACTCTCCGGAGGGGACAGGCGTACGCTGAGTCCATCCGGTTATGTTGTCCACAACACCATAGTCCGGGACATTTCTCTTTTCCGCCACACCTATGAACCGGCGCTTATCTTCAGCGGATGCGGACTAAACGTTTCTCATTGCGAATTCTCCGGCTCATCTTCTTCCGCCATGCGCATCGAAGGGAATGATGTCGTTATCGAATACTGCTACTTCCATGATCTCGTCCAGGAAAGCGACGACCAGGGGGCGATCGACATCTTCTACAATTACGGCTACAGGGGGAATGTCATCCGATACAATCTCTGGGAAAACATCCGCGGAGGTTCGCTTCATGGCTCTGCAGGCGTGAGGTTCGATGACATGATCTCCGGCCAGAAGGTCTACGGCAACATATTCAGGAATGTCGGAGGCGGCCATTTCGGCGGTGTGCAGATCCACGGCGGCAAGGATAATGTGGTGGAAGACAATCTTTTCTACAACTGCAACATCGGGGTCAGTTTCTCGCCCTGGGGCCAGGCTCATTGGGACGAGGCCTTGACGAGGGAGGAAGTGGTGAAGAGGTTGTATGAGGAGGTCGACATCGATTCTCCTCTCTACAAGGAACGTTATCCTGAACTTGCCCTTGACATCCACTCCAATGTGGACCGGAACATCATCAGGAACAATCTGATGGTAGGCTGCAGGAGGATGTTCTACGACGAAAAGGGGCAGAACTGCATCATAAACAATTCCGCGCTCTCCACAGGGGAGGACGCGGAACTGTCAAAGCCTTTGGAATACTATCTTTCTCCTGAGGTCCTGGCCTCTTTCGGCCTTAAGCCGATTCCTTATAAGGAGATCGGGCCGGAAGGATCCAGGCTATTCTGACGACAGGGTGTTCTGTTTCAGCTTTTCGACGTAATCGTCGATCCTGCGCAGCTGGCGCGGGATCTGGATGCTCTGCGGGCACTTGGGGATGCACTGCTTGCAACCCACGCAATGGCTTGCCTGGCGGAGGGTCGGAATGGCCCTGTCGTAGCTTACAAGGTAGGCCCTGCGCAGTTTCTGGTAGTCTTCCTGCTCCTTGCTGCGAGGGAAATTCCCCTGGTTGACACTGTTGTTGTAATGCATGAATATTCCCGGAATGTCGATTCCATAAGGGCAGGGCATGCAGTACTTGCAGTCGTTGCAGTCAACTGTGGGGTAGTTGGCCATGATGTCCGAGATGTCGGTGTCGAGGAAGTACTTCTCGTCTTCGCTCAGAGGCTTGAAGTCCATGAAAGTCCTCAGGTTGTCCTGCAGGTGCTCCATGTAGACCATGCCGCTCAGGACGCACATGACCCTGGGATAGGATCCCACAAACCTGAATGCCCACGATGCAAGGGAGGCCTGGGGATCGCGCTCCTTAAGCCTGTTCACTACGTTCTCAGCGGGTTTGGCGAGACGTCCGCCCTGGAGAGGCTCCATGATCACGATAGGAATTCCGCGCTTGTCAAGCTCCTGGTAGAGATATTCAGCATTGACGTTCCTGACTCCGTCGGCATGCTTCCAGTCGAAGTAGTTCATCTGGATCTGTACAAAGTCCCAGTGATACTTGTCATGGAGGGCCATCATCTCGTCGAAAGACTGCTTGTCACCGTGGAATGAGAGGCCAAGCTGGCGGATCTTGCCCTTCTCCCTTTCTCCGAGGAGGAAGTCGATCACTCCGTTGTCCTCGAAACGGGCCTTGAAAGCTTCTGCGCCGCCACGGCCGAGGGAGTGGAGGAGGTAGTAGTCGATGTAGTCCGTCTGGAGATTCTTGAAAGCATCGTTGTAGAGCTGCATGGCCACCTTGCGGTCATTGCTCTGGAAGTTGGACATCTTAGTGGCGATGAAGTAGGTGTTCCTGGGATGCCTTGCAAGGGCGATTCCGACAGCTCTTTCCGACTGGCCCTGTAGGTAGACGGGGGCAGTGTCGAAATAGTTGACACCATGAGCGAGGGCATAGTCGATCAGGTTGTTGACATTCTCCTGATCCACTATGTTCTTCCCGTTCTCGTCCTTCTTCATGGTGAACCTCATGCAGCCGTAGCCGAGAAGCGAGACTTTGTCTCCGTTGCCCGGATTGGTGCGGAGTTCCATCTTGCCGGTCTCGAGCGGATCCTTGCCGTCGTTGGCTGCGGCGCTGACCACAGTCTCGACCGTCTTCTTTGGGGCACAGGCACCTGCCATGGCAACTGCTCCGGCGATGGCTGCGCCTTCACCTGTCTTCTTGAGAAATTCTCTTCTGTCAATATTCTTCTTCATGGCGTAGTCAGGCTTTATGGTGGATCTGGTAACCGTTAACAATGATTGCGCTTATCGGACGGGCAGGGCAGAGATTCTCGCAAGCTCCGCAACCGATGCACTTCTCTTCTTCGACTGAAGGGACCCTGACGGTCTTGCCGTCTTCGCGGACCTTCTTGACAAGCTGGATGGCTCCGGCAGGGCAGTGGCGGGCGCAGTTGCCGCACTCTTCGACCTCACCGTTGTCGACGAGGCAGAGCCAAGGCTGGATGGTGGCTGTACCTACCTTCCACTGGGTCTTTTCCTCCGGAGTAATCTTGAGGATGGCTCCGGCAGGGCAGACTTCAGAGCACTTGACGCACTCGGGGCGGCAGTAACCGCGTTCGAAGGACATCTCCGGCTGCATCAGGTGCATGATGTCCTTGGAGGGCCTGAGGACGTCGTTGGGGCAGACCGAGACACAGAGCTGGCAGGCCGTGCAGTGCTTGTAGAACTGCTCCACGCTTTCGGATCCGAAAGGAGTGATGGCTACCGTGCGTTTGGGGGCCTTCTTGGGGATGATGTCTGCGAAACCGCCTTCGCCTTCGATCTTCACGGGTTCGTCTTCGGTTTCGGTCTGGGCACGGGCAGGGATGGCTGCTCCGCCAAGTGCGATTGCGCTTCCCACCAGGAATGCCCTGCGGCCTTTATCTGCTGATGCAGTCTCCGGAACGGCTGGCTGATCAGCTTTGCTGCCCCAGGCGAAACGATATTTCAGAGCACCGAACTTGCAATTGTCGATGCAGTTGAAGCAATCCACGCAGCGGCTGTAGTCGATCTTCTTGCCGCCGTCGATGTCGATGCAGGCCGCCTTGCATTTCTTCTCGCAGAGGTGGCAGCTCTTGCACTTCGAAGCGTCGATGACGGGACGGAAGGCTGCGAAGCGGGAGAAGAAGCTCAGAGTCGTGCCGACCGGGCAGATAGTGTTGCAGTAAGTCCTTCCGTTCTTCCAAGCGAGGACAACGACTGCTACCAGGGTAACCAGGGCCACGATGAAGGTAGGAAGGCTCTTGAGCCAGACGTCCTTGGTGTAGAAGGCGTAGCTTTCATGCTTCTCGGCTATGGCTGCCAGGACGTTGTTGCCCCACTGCCAGACAGGGGAGAGCAGGTTCTGGACGATCCTGCCCCAGGCGCTGTAAGGTGCCAGGAGGGCCACCAGGGCGTTGAGCCCTGCGCTGAGGGCGATCACGAAGACCACCCAAACTCCGTAGCGAAGCCACTTGATCTCCTTTGAATAGGAATACTTACCCTTCTTGCCCTTTTTGCTGAGATTGGCCACTCCGTCCTGGAAGACTCCCAGGGGGCAGATGACCGAGCAGTAGACCCTTCCGAAAAGGATGGTCAGCAGCAGGAGGGCGATGATCACGACCAGGTTCAGTGCCAGGACAGCCGGCAGGAACTGGATTTTGGCGAGCCAGCCGAGCCAATGGTGCAGCGTTCCGGAGAAGTCCAGGAACAGCAGGGTGATGGCTACGAAGCACAGAGTCGCCAGGATGACTCTTATTTTCTTAAGCATCTTGATGATTAGGTTTGTTCGATTCGAACAAATATAACTAAAAATGATTAATCAATGATGATCAATACCAAGGATTTGTGAGAAAACTTCAGTATTACTGAGTCTTCATCCGTCCTGTTGAGGGTGGCCGGCCACCAATTGTCGAAGACGACCGAGTCCGTCGGCCAGACGAGGCCTTTGGATTCAAGCTTGAGAGTGTTGTCCGGGCTGAACAGGGAGATCCTCCTGCCTTTGCCAATGAAGAGTTCGCAAGTGTCGGTGACGGCGAAGGCCGTGGAGTAGTCGGAGACCATGTCGATTGAAGGGGACAGATTCATCCTGGCATATTCCATCAGCAGGCCGAGGTTGCCGATCGTGTGGTCCTCCCTCTTTCCGGTGGCTGCAATGAAATGGATGGTGTCCACTTCAGGATGGTGGTCGAGCACGTAGTGCAGGGCCTTTGTCTGATCGTTGTCGTCCTGTTCTTCAACCTTGACGAGGAGGTGTGAATATTCCTCAGCGAGTGCTGGACTCATCGAATCCATGTCGCCTACTACGGCGTCAGGTTCCCTCGTCCCGTCCTTGAATATCTTTTCGCGGTTCCGCAGAAAGGCTTTCAAGGCGTTGCCGTCGCAGCAGACGATCACGTCGGCACGGCGGATGAGTTCCCTCGGATATTCCTTCCTGGGGAAGTCGCCGCCGCCTATGATGACGGCCGTGCTCATGCTTTGCGGGTCTTTGCGATTTCAGCCTTGGAGGTGCCGGGAGTCGTGGTGTAGGATTCGGGGTCACGGAAGCCGAGGAGGAAGGCGCCGATGTCCATGCGTTTCTTGCCGGCAATCTGGACTTCCTTCAGGGAGATGGCTCCGTCCTCTGTCGTTATCCACATGTACGTCTTCCCGTCAGAAATGATTCTGCCGTTCCCTTCGAACTGGGAATCGACCTTCTCTGCGGAGAAGATCTTGAGCTGGAGAGGGGAGGAACCGTCGCGGACAAGTTCCGTGAAGGCGGTGGGATAGGGACTGAGGCCACGGATCAGGTTGTAGACCTGCTTGGTAGAGTCGTTCCAGTCTATGTGGCAAAGCTCCCTTGTGAGCTTCGGGGCCGGCTTCAGAACCTCGGAGCCCTGGATGAAGCTCCTCTGGAGCCTGGTGTCCACATTCTTCTCAATCAGTCCCTGGGCAGTCTGGACCACCATTTCCGCCCCGATCTCCATGAGTTTGTCATGGACATCCCCGGCAGTGTCGTTCTCCCCGACAGTTATATCCTGACGAAGAATGATTCCTCCGGTGTCGATCTCCTTGTCGATCATGAACGTGGTAGCACCCGTCCTGGTCTCCCCGTTGATCACAGCCCAGTTGATAGGAGCGGCTCCACGGTACTGCGGCAACAGGGCAGCATGGAGATTGAAGGTACCCAGCCTTGGCATGCTCCAGACTTCCTGAGGGAGCATCCTGAAGGCCACCACCACAAACATGTCAGCCTTGAAAGCCTGAAGCTGGCCCAGGAATTCGGGATCCTTCAACTTGACGGGCTGCAGGATCGGGATTCCACGCTCGGCCGCGAATTTCTTGACAGCGCTTTCGTTGACCTTCTGCCCTCGTCCGCTGGGCTTGTCAGCCACTGTTACTACACCGACCACATTGTAGCCATTGTCGAGCAGGGCATTGAGGGAAGCGACCGCAAATTCCGGGGTACCCATGAAGACGATCCTGGTCTTCTTGAAGAAGCCTGCGATCTTGCTGCGCAATTTCTTCCACCAGTTCTTGAGAGTGTCCATATTCGAAAGATCAGTGTCATGTACGGCCCTGGAGGTAAGGTATATTCCTATCGGCATCAGTACCATAGCCGAACCGAAAGCCCCGACCCAGGCGCTGACACTTCCGTCCCTCGCCAGTTTCACTCCAGTGATGTCCACTATCCAGTAGAGCAGGAAGAACATGGCGGCAACGATTGCCGAAACTCCGAGCCCTCCTTTCCTGATGAGGGCCCCCAGAGGTGCTCCGATGAAGAACATGATAAGGCAGGCGATCGCCTGTCCGTAGCGGCGGAGGAACTCCAGGAGAGTCCATCTCAGGCGGACGGTGTAGTCGTAAGAGCCGAATTCGTAGTTCTGGAGATTCCCCTGGACCTGCTGCGCAGTGTTGGCGGCCCTTTCCAGGGCATAAGCCTTCATCCTGTCGTCCTTGAACTTGAGGAAATCAGGATCCTCGAAGTTGGTCCTGATCCCGGAAGGGACGGTGTCCAGCTGGCTGTTTTGGGCAAACAGGTAGGAAGCTGCGGTGTACATCAGCTGAGAGGCCTTGGTACTGTCCCTGACAATCCTCAAAGTGTCCTTGTCCTCCCTCAGTCTCCAGAGAGGCAGGGCCTTGACCTGGTCTCCGTACCTGGCACTGTCGGACTTCTGGAAGGCATAGTTCTCAAGGGCGACGACCATTTCCTGCTTGGTGAAGTCTATCTTCTGGAGCTGGAGTGAAGTGTCCTTGTAGGCCTTGTCATTGGTCTCCTGATAGTTCGTACCGTTGTACATCTTGATGGTCAGGTAGGACTTGTCCTTGGACATGCGGATCTGGGCTGAATCGGCCAGGGTCAGCCGGGTGTTGCCCTTGCCGTGGTGGTCGTAGAGCATGACGTCGTTCATCATGCCTTCCGGGGAAGTCGTACCGACCCTCAGGACATAGCCTTCCACTCCGTCGTAGAAGACTCCGTCAGGAATCTTGATTTCGTTCTTGGTCCTCTTGATGTCGTCCCTGAGAGTGAATATCTCATTGAAAGCCACAGGAACCAATTGATTGATGACGAAATAGGTGCCGACGCTGATCAGCATCGAGGCTACCATAAGGGGAGTCATGATCCTCAGGACGGACACTCCTGCCGCCTTCAGGGCGATAAGCTCGTTGTTCTCGCCCATGCTGCCGACCGTCATCATGGATGCCAGGAGGGTGGCAAGCGGCAGGGCAAGGGGGAGCACTGTGCAGCTTCCCCAGAACAGGAACTCTACGATGATCTTGAAATCCAGGCCTTTACCGACAAGTTCGTCGATGTAGACCCAGAGGAACTGCATCACCAGGATGAAGATGACGACCAGGAGGATCATGAAAAATGGTCCTATGAACGAGGTCAATATAAATCTGTCAAGTCTCTTCATACCTTGGTGGCGCAGGGTGAAGCCTTAGCGCGTGGCAGTCTCCACCAGCTTGTTCAGTGCATCCTGAAGCCCGGCGACGTTGCGGCCGCCAGCAGTTGAGAGGAAAGGCTGTCCGCCGCCTCCGCCCTGGATGAATTTCGCGGCTTCCTTGATGTCGGCTGCGGCATTGCGGCCGGCGGCCACGAGGTCTGCCGAGTACATCAGGAGGAGCTGGGGCTTGCCTTCATGCTCGTAGGCTGCAGCAAGGGCGAAATTGTTCACTTCCTTCTGCAGGATGGCCGCCGCTTCCCTGAACATCGCAGGATCGACGTCGCGGTTGAATGTAGCAATATTTATTCCATTGACGGTCTCGGAATTCTCGGAGAGCCTCTTCGCGAATGCGGCAGCCTTCTCCTTGGCATATTCCTCGAGCTTCTTCCTGGCGTCGGTGTTCTCGCCGATCATCTTGGTGACGGCTGCGGTGATGTCGGGAACGTTGTTGAACATCTCCCTGATGCCCTTCAGGGTGTCGGACACGGTGTCTAGGAGATCCTCGGCGGCCTCGCCTGTCAGGGCTTCGATCCTGCGGACTCCGGCTGCGATCGCAGATTCCGAGACTATCTTGAAGAAACCGATCCTTCCGGTGGATGCAGCGTGGGTTCCGCCGCAGAGCTCGACGGAATCTCCGAACTTGACGACCCTGACGCGGTCTCCGTATTTCTCACCGAACAGGGCGATGGCGCCCATGCCCATGGCTTCTTCCATGGTGGCATCCCTCTTCTCGTCGAGAGGGTAGTCGGAGCGGATCATCGCATTGACCATGTGCTCTACCTTGCGGATCTCCTCGTCAGTGACTTTGGAGAAGTGGGAGAAGTCGAACCTGAAATAGTCCGGCCCCACGAATGATCCCTTCTGCTCCACATGGGTTCCGAGGATTTCCCTCAGGGCGTGGTCCAGAAGGTGGGTGGCTGTGTGGTTGGCTGCGATCTTGAGCCTGCGGGCTCCGTCAACCTTGAGGGTGAAGGTGCCTTCGCAGTCTTCAGGGATGCGCTCCGCGATGTGGATGGTCAGGTTGTTCTCCTTGACTGTGTTGAGGATCCTGATCTGCTCGCCGCTTCCGGAGATGATGATTCCGGTGTCTCCGACCTGGCCTCCCATCTCTGCGTAGAAAGGAGTCTTGTCGAAGACCAGCTGGAACATGGTCTTGTTCTTCTGCTTGACGGTACGCTGCTTGAGGAGGCGTACTTCTTCGAGTTCGAGGCAGTCGTAGCCGAGGAAGGCTTCTTCCTCTCCGTCGTAGTAGACGGTCCAGTCGCCGAATTCGTTGGCGGTGGCATTCCTGGCCCTTTCCTTCTGCTTCTGCAGCTCGGCGTTGAAGCCGTCCATGTCGACGGTGTAGCCGTTCTCAGATGCAATCAGACCGGTGAGGTCGATCGGGAATCCGTAGGTGTCGTAAAGGATGAAGGCGTCCGTGCCGGGGATGGTCTTCGCCTCGGAGTTCCTGGCCATGTAGTCGTCCATCATCCTGATGCCGCGGTCGAGGGTCCTGAGGAAGGACACTTCCTCCTCGCGGATGACGCTTTCGATGAGTTTCTGCTGCTTGCCGAGTTCAGGATAGGCTTCTCCCATGTCGGAGATGAGCTGGGGAACGAGGGAGCAGAGGAAGGGCTCTTCGAAACCGAGGAAGGTGTAACCGTAGCGGACTGCACGGCGGAGGATCCTGCGGATGACGTAGCCTGCCTTGACGTTGGAAGGAAGCTGGCCGTCGGCGATGGAGAACGCGATGGCCCTGATGTGGTCGGCGATGACCCTCATCGCGACTTCGGTCTTCTCGTTCTCATGGTATTTGTGGCCTGAGAGTTCCTCGATCTTTCCGATCATTCCGGAGAAGACATCGGTGTCGTAGTTGCTGGACTTGCCCTGGAGCACCATGCAAAGCCTCTCGAAGCCCATCCCGGTGTCGATGTTCTTTGCAGGGAGCGGTTCGAGGGAACCGTCGGCCTTGCGGTTGTACTGCATGAACACGAGGTTCCAGATCTCGATCACCTGGTCGTTGTCGGTGTTGACAAGGTCCTTTCCGGGAATCCTGGCTATCTCTTCGTCGGTACGGAGGTCGATGTGGATCTCGCTGCACGGTCCGCAGGGACCGGTGTCACCCATCTCCCAGAAATTGTCGTGCTTGTTGCCAAGGATGATGTGATCCTCGGGCATGAGCTTCATCCATGCCTGGCGGGCCTCCTCGTCAAGGGAGGTCCCGTCCTCGGGAGAGCCTTCGAAGACAGTTGCGTAGAGTTTGGACTTGTCGATCTTGTAGACTTCGGTGAGCAGTTCCCATGCCCAGCTGATGGCCTCGGCCTTGAAATAGTCGCCGAAGCTCCAGTTGCCGAGCATCTCGAACATCGTATGGTGGCGGCCGTCATGGCCGACAGCTTCGAGGTCGTTGTGCTTGCCGCTGACCCTGAGGCATTTCTGGGAATCGGTAGCCCTCTTTGACTTGGGTGCTGAGTTCCCGAGGAAAATGTCCTTGAACTGGTTCATACCTGCGTTGGTGAACATCAGGGTAGGGTCGTTCTTAATCACCATGGGTGCGGAAGGCACCACCGTGTGTCCCTTGGACTCGAAGAAATCAAGGAACTGCTGTCTTATCTGTTTGGCTGTGTACATATCCTTTTATGATTTGGCACGGAAATGGCAAAATTATAACAAATTTAGCGATTTATAGCAAAAAAGGGTATATTTGCGAGCTATGAGAAATTATATTCTCAATCCTGAGACCTTGTTGTACGAGATCAAGGAGGCTTCCCTCAGATCGAAACTCTTCAAGGTTTTACTTCTGTTGGCCGGTAGCATTGCGCTGGCCTTGCTGTATGTTTGGGTGTTCACGTCCGTGCTTGGCCTGGACCTCCCGAAGACAGCTATCCTGAAGGCGGAGAAAGCGAGGTGGGATGCCAAGATCGATGTGCTGAATTCCCATCTTGACAGGTACGAAAGCAATCTCGACGCCCTCCAGGTCAGGGATGACGACATCTACAGGTCGATATTCGGAATGAACGAGATTCCTTCCTCCGTAAGGATGGCAGGAATAGGGGGAGTGGACAAATATTCCTATCTCGACGGCCTCGAGAGCAACAACCTCCTGAAGAACACGGCGATGCGCATCGACCGCCTCACCAGGAGAACCTATGTTCAAAGCAAGTCTTTCGACGAAGTCTCTTCCATTTCGAAGCAGGCCGGCGACATGGCATCATGCATTCCCGCCATACCTCCCATCGTTCCCGATCCCACGAAGTACAATTTTTCGAGTCCATTCGGTTACAGGACAGACCCGTTCACCGGCGAAGCCAGGCTCCACTCGGGAGTGGACCTCGCCATGAAGGTGGGGAATCCGGTTTATGCTACAGGTGACGCTGTGGTGGAAGCTGTCAACTTCGACTTCTTCGGCTACGGCAACACTGTCATCCTGAACCACGGCTTCGGCTACCAGACCCTCTACGCCCATCTCAATTCGGTCAACGTGATCGAGGGAATGAAGGTGAAAAGAGGGGACTGCATCGCAGAAACGGGGCAGTCCGGTCGCGCCAGCGGACCTCATCTCCATTACGAGGTCCACTACAAGGGAGAAAGGGTCAATCCTACCAACTACTTCGACCTCTCGATGTCCAAGGATGAATATCTTGCCATGGTAGGCAAGAGGGAGGCCGAGTCCCAGGCGGTCCTGTCAAGGCGCCCGTTCAGCGTTTCCAGGAGATAAGGAGGAAGGGTATGGACAGGTATGTTTTCGACAAGACCAGGATGGAATTCCGGAAAGTTACCCACTCGGTGTGGAACATTCTCGGGAAGACGTTGAAGTACTTCATGATCACCGCATCGCTTGCCGTCGTCTACTACACGGTCTTCGCCCTTCTGGTGAACACTGATTCAGAACGGAAGCTCAAGAGGGAGAACCAGATGTACAGCCGCATGTACGACGAGATGGTCCGAAAGGAGCAGCTTGTTGGAGATGTCCTTGAGAACCTCAAGGTGAAGGATGACGAGATCTATCGCCAGCTCTTCAATTCCGCAGCCCCGGATCTCGGAATCATCTACCCGGAGGGCCTGCTTTCCGTGATAGATTCCGTGGATGACAAGGACATCGTGGAGTACGTCGGGAAGAAGCTGGACTTGCTCGAGGAGGCCTCCGGCAATGTGGAGGACAATTTCCAGCATGTGATGAAGGTCCTCACCGAAGGCGGCAAACTGCCTCCGATGTCCAATCCCCTCCATGATTTCTCCTATGCAAGGACTGGAGCCTCCGTGGGTGAGAAGATCAACCCTTTCTACAAGGTTGCTGTCATGCACGGCGGTCTGGACCTGATCTCGCAGCAGGGTGACCCGGTCTTCGCTTCAGCGGACGGAACAGTCAAGGATGTGGACCATTCCACGAAGGGACTTGGCAACGTGGTCACTATCGACCATGGCAACGGCTTCGTCACGAGGTACGCCCACCTTGAGAACACCAGGGTGAGCAAAGGACAGAAGGTGACCAGGGGGAAACAGATAGGGCAGGTTGGAATGTCGGGCAACTCGTTTGCACCTCATCTTCACTATGAAGTCCAGAAGGACACCCTCAAGGTCGATCCCCTGAACTACCTTTTCGCCTCCATCAGCCCGGAGGACTACATGGGGATGCTGTTCATGTCATCCAACACCGGACAATCAATGGACTAAAACATAATAACAATGGATAAGTTGTACTACACCATCGGCGAGGCCGCGGAGATCCTGGGGGAGAGCACTTCCCTTGTGAGATTCTGGTCTAATTCATTCCCCAGATACATCAAGCCCAAGAGGAATGCCAAGGGCAACCGCCTTTTCACTCTGGAAGACATGGAGTGCCTCAAGCAGATCCATCTCCTCGTGAAGGAGCAGGGACTGACACTTGAAGGGGCTTCGAAGAAGCTTGCAGCCGACCGCAAGTCAGTCGACGGCAGGGTGAAGGCTCTAGATAGCCTCAAGGAGATCCGCAGGCAGCTTGTTGAGGTCAAGAAGTCGTTATGACAGTCCGTGATATCACCGATGCCATCGAGGCATTCGCCCCTCTTTCGATCCAGGAAGGCTGGGACAACAGCGGGCTTATTGTCGGTTCCCCGGATCAGGAAGTCCGCGGAGTCCTTGTAGGCTTTGACTGCACTCCTGAGCTCGTGGACGAGGCAGTCTCCTGCGGGGCTGACATGATCGTCACCCATCATCCGCTCATCTTCGGCGGGATCAAGAAGATAAATCCGGATGATCCGGTGGGACTAGCCCTCATCAAGGCGATCTCTGAAAGGATCGCGGTCTACGCTGCCCACACCACTGCTGACAAAGTTCTCGACGGAGTCAGCGGAGCAATGGCCAGAAGGCTGGGCCTCAGGAATGTGGAAGTCCTTGACGAGGAAGCCGAAGGAATAGGTCTCGGCGCAGTCGGAGACCTCGAAACCCCGATGGGCTCAGAGGAATTCATCTCTTTCGTCAAATCCCGCTTCGGCCTTCAGGTCGCCAGATGTTCCCGTCCGCTGGACATCCCTGTCTCCAGGGTGGCCATGTGCGGTGGTTCCGGCTCATCCCTTATCGGCAAGGCCATGGAAGCCGGAGCCCAGGCTTACCTTTGCGGGGATATATCCTATCATCACTTCTTCACCCCTAAGGACTTTATGCTCATTGATATAGGCCATTTCGAGGGGGAAGTGGAAATTTGCCAGGTAATATTTTCTCTCTTAAGGAAAAAATTTCCTACCTTTGCAGTCCGTACCAGCTCGAAGCTGGAGTCGGCCAATCCTGTATTTTATTATTAGTCAGATATCATCAGCTACACCATGGCAACCAAGAAAATCAAGAAAGTCGAAACTCCGATAGACCAGAGGGAAACCTTCGTCTCCCTCCAGAAGAATTTTGCAGACTCCGAGATCAGCGTCGAGGAAAAACTCAAGACCCTCTATGCTCTCCAGGAGGCTGATTCCGCGATCGACAAGATTGTCCAGCTCCGCGGTGAACTTCCTTCGGAGGTCGAGGCACTTGAGAACGAACTTGCCGACCTCAAGGCCCGCATGGCCCAGGACAACGCAGTCATCGACGCTTACAACCAGACTATTTCCGACAACAAGCAGAACATAGTCGACTGCGATCTCCAGATCGAGAAGTACCAGAAGCAGCTGGAGGAGATCTCCAACAGCCGCGAATTCGACTCCATCAACAAGGAGATCGAGAACCAGGGACTTCTCCGCCAGATCGCCATGAAGACTATCAACGACACGAAGACCGCCATCGCTGAGAAGAAGGAGGACATTGAGAACCTCAAGGACTATATTGCCGTACGCAATGAAGACCTCAAGGCCAAGAAGGAGGAACTTGAAACCATCGTCGAATCCACTTCCAAGGATGAGAAGAGGCTTCTGGCGGTCAGGGAGGAATGCGCTTCCAAGATTGATCCCAGGACCATGAGTGCCTACGACCGCATCCGTGGCAGCGTCCACAACCATCTCGCAGTGGTGTCCGTCTACAACGGCGACTCCTGCGGAGGTTGCTTCAACACCATCACTCCCCAGCGCCTCGTGGAGATCGCTTCCAACAAGAAGCTCATCATCTGCGAGCATTGCGGAAGGATCATCGTGAACCCCGATTTCGAATAGACATCTAACATCACAATATGCCTGACAAGCCTAAATCCACAAGGAAAAAGGCCCAGGCAGTCAATCTGGACACACTTGGGCTTGAGATGGGAAACAAACCGCCTCAAGCTCTTGAAGTCGAAGAGGCTGTCCTCGGAGCCATGCTCATCGAGCCCTCATCCGTCGACATGGCGCTTGAGGAACTGTCCCCTTCATGTTTTTACGATCCCCGTCACAGAATGATCTACGAGGCGATGTCCGAGCTCGTCAACGAGCACACATCCGTGGACATCGTGACCGTGAGCTCCAAGCTTCGTGAGAAAGGCAATCTCGAGGCTGTAGGAGGCCCTGTGGCCATCGCAGGCCTCTCCGAGAAGGTTGGAGCGGCCGCCCACATCGAGTACTACGTCAAGATCCTCAAGCAGAAGAGCATCCAGAGGGACCTGATCACGGCGTCCTATGAGATCCTCAGGGATTCGTACGACGATTCTGTGAAGGTGGATCAGCTCATCGACGAGGCCCAGACCAAGGTCTACAATGCGATCCAGAACAATCTAAAGAAAGACGTCCAGGAAGTAGGTTCGATCATCAACGATGCCCTTCGCGAGGTCGAAAAGAACCAGAACATCGACGGCTTGAGCGGTGTTCCCTCCGGTTTCCCGTCCCTTGACAGAGTCACCCGCGGATGGCAGAAGTCCGACCTGATCATCCTTGCCGCCCGTCCTTCCGTCGGTAAGACTGCATTTGCGCTCAACCTTGCCAGGAATGCCGCAGTCGACAACAACATGCCTGTGGCCGTGTTCTCTCTCGAAATGTCGGCGCTCCAGCTGGTCATGAGGCTCATGACCACCGAATCCGGCCTGCCTGCCGACAAGCTGAAGGGTGGTGCCAAACTCGATCCCTGGGACTGGCAGCAACTTGAGACCAGGCTTGCAGCCCTTTCCAAGGCACCGCTGTACATCGACGACACTCCGAGCATTCCTCTGATGGAGTTCCGTACAAAGGTCAAGAGGCTGGTAAAGTCGAAGGACGTGCGCCTGGTGATTGTGGACTATCTCCAGCTTATGCAGGGACCGGTCGAGCTACGAGGCCTGCGCGAGCAGGAAGTGGCGGCCATTTCCAGGACCCTGAAGGCTACCGCAAAGGAACTCAATGTACCGATCATAGCCCTTTCACAGCTGTCCAGAAATGCTGTCCAGAGGACTGGCGGCACCGGCAAGCCGCAACTGAGCGACCTTCGCGAGTCCGGATCCATCGAGCAGGATGCCGACATGGTTATATTCATCCACCGTCCGGATTATGTAGGCCTTGGTGAGACTCCTGACGGAAAAGAGACCACGCAGATCATTATCGCCAAGCATCGTAACGGCGAAGTCTGCGACATCGACATGCTCTTCAAGTCCGATCAGGTAAGATTTGTTGAACCAGGAGATTCCCTTGCAGCCCAGGCTGAATCCATGGGCACGGAATCTGCAATGAACAGTGAGTTCGACAATAATCCTGATTTCTGATGAAAAGAATCTCCAGAATCTTCTTTGTTGCAGCGACCATCCTTCTGGCTGCTATCTCTTTGAATGCGCAGAACGGTAAGAACTGCCTCCCTCTCAACCTTTCGAAAGACAAGATAGCTTTCAAGGGAGGTGAGAATCTGGTCTACACTGTCCACTACAAATGGGGCCTGATCAATGCAGACGTAGCCCAGGCTACCTTGAAACTTGATTCTACCGTGCTGAACGGCCAGAAATGCTATCATGGCTCGCTCAGGGGCAAGACCCAGAAGATCTACGAGCAGGTGTTCAAACTCAAGGAGGATTTCGACTGTTGGTTCACCTGTGACGGACTCAAGCCTCTCAAGTTCACGAGGGACTGTGTCGAAGGCAACTACTGGTGCAAGAACCTGTACACCTATTCCTCGAACCAGATCAATGCCCAGATCAACAATTCCAAGAAGGGAGAGTTCAGCGTAACCCTTCCCAAGGATGACTGTACCTACGACGTGGCCATGCTCTTCTTCATGCTCCAGAACATGGATGTCTCCAAGCTTCAGGCCGGCGGCCGCTATCCGATGACCTATGCCTGCGACCATAAGGTCCACAACATCCACTTCGTCTATTACGGGAAGGAAAACCGCAAGGTGGCCGGCAAGGTGATGAGATGCCTCAAGTTCGGCTTCGAGGTCCCGAAAGGGGAGTCCTTCGAGGGAGACAGCTCCCTGTTCGCATGGTTCTCTGACGACGATAACAGGATCCCTGTCTATTTTGTCGCCCCTCTCAAGGTCGGTCAGGTCCGCGGTCGCCTGAATTCATATTCCGGACTCAAGAATCCGGTTTCCTGCATCGTTGAATAATGGCTGAACTGATCTCTCATAAAGGAAGGGTCGTTTCTGTCGACCAGGGCAAGATAAATGTCGAAATAGTCTCGGAATCCGCCTGTGCTGCCTGCCATGCAGCCGGTCTGTGCGGAATGTCCGAATCCCGGAAGAAGATCGTCGAGGTCCCTGCCCCCCGCGGAAGGGAGTTCGCCGTGGGCCAGGAAGTGGAAGTCTGCCTTGCTCCGAAGACCGGACTCAAGGCAGTGCTGCTATCTTACGTGCTTCCTGTGATGATTTTACTTTTTTTAATATTATCTTTGCCGTTGATTGGGCTGGGCGAACTGGCCGGGGGCCTTGTGGCCATCGGTGGAGTCGCCGTTTACTACCTGATCCTGTACTTCTGCAAGGGGCGTCTTGCCGAAGGATACGAGTTTTTTATTAGGAACTAATTTCCAAAAAACAATATGACAACTACTATCATCTGGACCATCGCAATCATCTCAGGGCTAGGCCTGCTGCTTGCGTTGACCCTCTACCTTGTCGCGCAGCGTTTCAAGGTCGAAGAGGATCCCCGCATCGAACTGGTTGAAAAGGCCATGCCAGGAGCAAACTGCGGTGGATGCGGTTTTGCCGGATGCCATGCATTCGCCGATTCGGCGGTGAAGGCACCGAACCTGGACAACCATTTCTGTCCGGTAGGCGGCAATGAGACAATGAAGAAAGTTGCGGAGATCCTCGGCTACGAGATCAAGGAGAAAGCTCCTATGGTCGCCGTGGTCCGCTGCAACGGTACATGTTCCAACCGGCCGAAGATCAACAACTACGACGGATCCCTTTCCTGCCGTGTCAAGGCTTCTCTCTATGCCGGCGACACAGCCTGCGCATTCGGCTGCCTCGGTTGCGGCGACTGCGTGGCTGCCTGCCAGTTCGGAGCCCTTTCGATGGATCTCCATACCGGCCTGCCCGTCGTGGACGAGAGCAAATGTACCGCTTGCGGTGCCTGCGTCAAGGCTTGCCCCAAGGTGATCATTGAGCTTCGCAAGAAGGGTCCTCGCGGCATGAGGGAATATGTCTCCTGTGTCAACAAAGACAAGGGACCTGCAGCCAAGAAGGCTTGCGCCGCTGCCTGCATCGGTTGCGGAATCTGCGCCAAGACCTGTACCCACGGAGCCATCGTGCTGGAAAACAACGTGGCTTACATCGATCCTGAGAAGTGCAAGCTTTGCCGTGAGTGCGAGGCAATGTGCCCTACCGGAGCTATCCACGGAGTCAACTTCCCTAAACCTCTTGACAAGGATGCCGTGAAGGCCAGGATCCAGGAGCGTCAGAAGAAGGCCCGTGAGGCAGCAGCTGCAGCTGCTGAAGCTGCAAAGGCGGCAGCGGCCCCTGCCGAAGGGAATAACGAAATAAAGAAGGAGGAAAGCAATGGCTAGAAGAACATTCTCCATCGGAGGCGTCCATCCTAATGACGCAAAGATTTCGCGCAACTGCAAGATCGAGACCCTGCCCACTCCTCCGACTGTGTACATTGCCGTCGCCCAGCACATCGGTGCTCCTGCGAAACCGGTGGTGGCCGTCGGTGACAAGGTTAAGGCAGGCCAGGTTATTGCTGAACCTGGAGGATTCATGTCGGCTTACATCCATTCTTCCGTCTCCGGAACGGTGAAGTCCATAGGTCCCCGCAAGGATCTCTCCGGAAACAACCAGATGGTAGTTGAAATCGCCGTGGAAGGTGATGAATGGATGGAAGGAATCGACCGTACGGACACTCTCGTGACCGAGATCCCCCAGGATCCGAAGGCTATCATAGAGAAGATCAAGCTCGGCGGAGTCGTAGGTCTCGGCGGAGCTACCTTCCCCACCCATGTCAAGCTCAGCCCTCCTCCCGGAAAGAAGTGCGAGATGCTGATCATCAACGGCTGCGAGTGCGAGCCTTACCTTACTTCCGACTTCCGTACCCTTCTTGAAAAGGGAGAGCAGGTCGTCGTGGGTACTGCAATCATCAAGAAGGCCCTCGGAGTTGACATGGCTACCATAGCCATCGAAGACAACAAGCCCGAGGCCATCGACCACATCACCAAGGTTGTCGCCGAGATGAAGGCAAAGTCTTCCGACTATGCCGGCATCGAGGTGATGTCCCTCATGAAGAAGTATCCCGAGGGAGGTGAGAAGCAGCTTATCGACGCCGTGATGCACCGCCAGGTGAAGTCCGGCGGCCTGCCGATCGATGTCGGAGCCGTCGTCGACAATGTCTGCACCGCCCTCGCTGTCTACGAGGCTGTCCAGAAGAACAAACCCCTCGTGGACAATTCCGTCACCGTGACCGGAGAGTGCTTTCCTCATCAGGCAAACCTCCTCGTGAGGGTCGGAACTCCTCTGAGCTACATTATCGACTACCTCGGAGGTGTCCCTGCAGATGCCGCTAAGGTCATCAGCGGAGGCCCCATGATGGGCAAGGCTATCGCCAACCTGGATGCTGCCACCCTTAAGGGTACCGGAGGAATCCTGTTCCTCACTGAGAAGCAGACCAGGAGGATGCCTGAGAGCAGTTGCATCCGCTGCGGGAAATGCGCTGATGCATGTCCTATGGGTCTGGAGCCCTTCCTGTTGAACCGTCTCTACAAGGCCGGCAACACCGAGGCTCTTGAGGCCAACGCCGTACAGGACTGCATCATGTGTGGATGCTGCCTCTATTCCTGCCCTGCAGGTATTCCGCTTCTGGACGCCATCAGCCAGGCCAGAGGCCAAGTCATGGGAATAATGAAGGCCCGCGCAGCGGCAGCAAAGGCTGCAGCTGAGGCCGCTAAAGCTAAAACTGAATAACGTATGGACAAAATATTGGTTTCACCGAATCCGCACCTGCATTCCAAGACCACCACGGCGGTCCTGATGCGTGATGTCGTGATCGCCCTGCTGCCGGCAGTCCTGGTCTCAGTCTTCTTCTATGGCTGGAAGGAACTGCTCGTGCTGGCGGTCAGCGTGCTCTCCTGCGTGCTGATTGAATATCTTATCACAAGGTATTGCTTGAAGAAGGCTTCCACCATCGGAGACTGGTCCGCTATCGTGACCGGTATCCTGCTGGCCTTGAACCTTCCTACCACCACTCCTTGGTGGGTGGTGTTCCTCGGCGCCCTCGTGGCCATCGGAGTCGCCAAGATGACTTTCGGCGGTCTTGGACAGAATGTCTTCAATCCTGCCCTTGTCGGCCGTGTCTTCCTGCTGATCTCCTTCCCGACCTACATGACCCATTGGGAGATCCCTCAGGGATTCTTCGGTGTCGACGCCGTCTCAGGTGCCACCCCTTTGGGAGCAATCAAGGAAGGCCTGCTTCAGGGAGCTACCGTTCCTGACCTCATGGCCCAGCACGGCTATTCCTATTCACAGATGCTCTTCGCGAACATCGGCGGTTCTGCCGGAGAGGCCTGCGCCATCGCAATCCTCCTTGGCTTCGGCTACCTGCTCGTCCGCAAGGTCATCAAGCCTTGGATCACACTTTCGATCCTCGGCACCGTGGCCCTTGTGTCCTGCATCTTCTGGATGGCAGACCCTGCACAGTTCACCGATCCTCTGTTCAACCTCCTCACCGGTGGTCTCCTCCTCGGTTCCTGCTTCATGGCAACCGACTACGTAACTTCTCCGATGAGCACCAAGGGCGGCATCGTCTTCGGTGTAGGAATAGGTTTCATTACCCTGATGATCAGGTACTTCGGTTCTTATCCCGAAGGAATGAGCTTCGCTATCCTCATCATGAACTCGACGGTTCCCCTTCTCAACAACTGGTTCCATCAGAAAAAATACGGGAGGGCATAGAATATGGCAGCAAAATCCAATCTTACCAACATGGTCCTTTGCCTGACGGCCGTCTGCCTGGTGTGCTCGGCACTCCTCGGCGGAATGTATGTCCTGACGGCGGAACCCATAGCTAAGGCCAATGCCGAAATCCTGAAGGCTTCCATAGGGGCAGTCCTTCCCGAAGGGGGAGAGCTTTCCGAAGCAAAGCCCCTCGAAGTTGGCGGCCAGGATTCTGAATATTATGTGAGCACTTCCGGCTCCGAGGTCCAGGCCTACGCCATCAGGTCGACGACTGTCGGCTTCGGCGGTCCCCTGACCCTGATGGTCGGCATCACTCCTGACGGAAAGGTCTACAACACTTCCGTACTTTCCCACACCGAGACTCCCGGACTTGGAGCGAAGTGCACCTCAGACGAGCACTTCTATTCCCAGTTCAAGGGTTTCGATCCTTCCCAGAAGATCCTCTCCGTCAAGAAGGACGGTGGAGACGTTGACGCAATCACCGCTTCGACCATCACCTCGAGGGCCTATTCCCTCGCAGTGAAGAATGCAGTCGAGGCTTTCAAGACCATCAAAGGAGAATAGGCTATGAGCAAGAGAAAACTTGACATCTTCACCAAAGGCTTCTTCAAGGAGAATCCGACTTTCGTCCTTCTCCTTGGAATGTGCCCCACGCTGGCTACCACGACCTCGGCCATCAACGGCCTTAGCATGGGTCTTGCCACCCTCTTCGTCCTGGTGCTTTCCAACATAGTGATCTCGGCAATTGCCCCCGTGGTTCCCGACAAGGTCCACATCCCGGTCTACATCGTCGTGATCGCCACCTTCGTAACCATCCTCCAGTTCGCCATGCAGGCCTACACTCCTGACATGTACAAGACCCTCGGCCTGTTCATCCCGCTGATCGTCGTGAACTGCATCGTCCTCGGCCGTGCCGAAGCCTTCGCAAGCAAGAACGGCATCGTGGATTCGGCCCTTGACGGCCTTGGAATAGGTTTCGGTTTCACTATGAGCCTTACTGTGCTCGGCCTCGTGCGAGAGATCCTCGGAAGCGGATCCGCCTTCGGCTGGAAGTTCATCTCCGGCGACGGCATCCTCGTCTTCGTCATGGCTCCCGGAGCCTTCATCGCCCTGGGCTACCTGATGGTACTTTTCAACAAAATCGCTAAAAAGAACTAGGCCATGGAATATTTCCTCATAATCATCTCGGCGATATTCGTCAATAACATCATGCTGGCCCAGTTCCTGGGCACATGTCCGTTCCTGGGTGTCTCGAACAAACTTTCCACAGCCACCGGCATGTCCGGAGCCGTGGTCTTCGTCATCACCCTGGCGACACTGGTGACCTACCTGATCAACAAGTTCCTGCTTGTCCCGTTCGGTCTCACCTTCCTGCAGACCATCGCCTTCATCCTCGTGATCGCAGCCCTCGTCCAGATGGTCGAGATCGTCCTGAAGAAGATCAGCCCTTCCCTCTACCAGGCCCTGGGCATCTTCCTTCCACTGATCACTACCAACTGCGCCGTCCTCGGTGTCGCCCTTAACGTTGTCACCAAGGAATTCACCTTCGGCGGCGGAGCAGCCCACATGCTGAACCTCGGAGAGTCCGTCGTCTACGCTTTTGCGACTGCTCTCGGTTATGGAATGGCGCTCATCCTGTTCGCAGGACTCAGGGAACACCTTGAGATGAACGACGTTCCCAGACAGTTCAAGGGCGTTCCGATCGCCCTCGTCACCTGCGGTATCCTGGCCATGGCTTTCATGGGATTTTCAGGAGTTGTATAGTTTTTGCAGAAGCAAGGCTGGTTAAACTAAAAAAGATTATGAAAAAGTTTTTTATCATTCTCCTGGCAGCCTTTGGAACGGCTGCTGTAGCCAGCGCCCAGCCTAAGGCTATCGGAGGCAGGATCGGCAATTACGGACTTGACATCAGTTATGAGAACTATGTCGGGAGCGGTTCCGACTTCCTCGAATTCGAACTCGGTCTTGATGATGCATTCAGTACCAGCGCCTTCCATTTCGACGGCGTGTACAACCTCATGATCGCACATCCTGACTGGACTTCTTCCGGACAGTGGGGATTCTATGCCGGCCCTGGAGCAAGTGTTGCAGTCTGGGAGAACGGAAAGGCCGAAAACGTCGTCTATGCCGGACTCTTGGGAAATGTCGGACTTGAATACATCTTCGATTTCCCGCTCCAGCTTTCCATGAGTCTGCGCCCCCGGCTGATGTTCGGTGACGGGAAGGTCCGTGACAACGGCCTTCTGAGCCTCGGACTCGGCATCCGGTATGTCTTCTGATTAAAGCTTCTAACTCAGTTTTATGTCGGCTCCCTCACCGGAGCCGATTTTTGTTTTCTGCTTGAAGGTCTTTCCGCCGCAGACGAAGGTGGCAATCTCGAGCGAACCTTCTGCCACTTCGATCCGAGCCTTTCCTTCGGAGACTGTCACCGTGCCCCAGGCAGATCCGTTGCTCCAGAACCATTTTCCGGGCCTGTCAGTGATGCAGAACCGTTTGTCAACACCCGAATAATTGAATCCGCTCATCGCGATGACCGCGGACCAGCTGGCCATCGAACGGGCATAGTGCTTGCCGCATTCTGGTTCGTCGAAGGGATTGCGTCGGGCCCCGTCGAAGCGTTCCCTGATGGCCTTGATGCACTTTAGGGCGTCGGCTTCCATTCCTTCGTAGAGCATGCCGGTCGCGGCACAATATTCAAATCCTGTCATTGCCTCCGGGAAATAGGGGAAGGGGACTTCCAGCCTGCCTTTCGGCCAGGAAGCCATCAGCAGGCAGGCTTCGTGCCCCATCACGTAGGAACGCATGTTGTTGAAGTTCCCGCTCACGTCGGAGACGAAGTTGTACTTCATGATGCTCTCCAGTGTCTTTCTGATGTGATCCTTGTCCCCAAGGTAACCCAGACCACAGATGTGGGCCATGTACTGTCCCACCAGCTGGTCCACGAGGCAGCCTTTTCCAAGCTGGAACGGCGGGGTCTTGTCCGATCCCTCAGGGAGGAAGAGGAAGGTCTCCGGGTCGGTGATCTTATGCTCGTAGTACTCACCGTTGAACAGATTCGCATCCATCCATTCGCTGCCCTTCTCGAAGAGAGCATGGCATTTCTTGGCGAACTCCTTGTCCTTCATGGCTTTCGCCATCTCCTCGGTGGCCCTTAAGGCTCCCATATACCAGAATCCCATCTGTGGATTGGGACCGAAGTAATTGACATCCATCGTGTTGTGCTGGGAGCCTTCCATGACTCCGTCCTGGTTGCCGTCCCAGCCTTTCTCCTTCCATGCGAAGCCCAGTGCACTCTTGCACTCAGGCCAGTATTGTCTCAGGAACTCATTGTCACCGCTGAGCTGCCACTCCCTGTAGAGTTTCATTATGCATCCCATCTGGCCGTCGGCTGCGATCTGGTTGGGATCGGGCTTCGACCCCAGCGGAAGGTTGACCCGGAAGTCCATGGCTCCGTCAGGATTCATGGCATATCGGAACTCGACGTCCCTCATCGTCCTTGCAAGATCTCCGAAAAGGAAGGGAGTGGCCACTTCGTAGTTCCACACATGGGTGCATGAGCCGGCGCAGGAGCCATAGTGATCCATCACTCCTTCCCATCCCAGCATGTGTCCGTCTTCAACCCTGAAGACTGTCTGTGAACGCAGGACGGCCAGGTTGAACATAGCGGCTTCCTTGACAACGTCAGGCAGCGAAGAGGTGAGTAGGGCGTCCACGAAGGAGAGAGTCCTGCGCTCGAGTCTCCCGATGCGGGGGATGAATTCTTTTGCTGATTCCCAGGAGTCCGGGTACAGGGTGCTGTAGTAGTTGCCTACGATTTCGCTGGACCAGGCCTTCCTGTTGGGGAAGTTCCAGGTCAGGAAGAAATTGAAATTCCTGGTCTCTCCGGGCCTCAGGACGGCCTTGATTGCAAGGGCTCCCATGGGATCCTGATCATTCCCTACGGTGTGCCTGATGCTGGCCTGGGGGTTGGAGATCAGTCCGTCGTCGCTGAAGTCGTCCCAGAAACTGAGCATTGAATTGGACCAGCTGTTGTCGGTTGTGAAGGTCCGGGAAGTTACCTTGTCAGGACTGTCGGTAGTGAGGCTGAAGTTGCCCCAGGCCTTGTCCTTGGGATCCACCCCTTCCGTACTGAAATATATTCCCCGGACCTGGCCGGACTCACGGTACTCGTTCTTGTTTCCTTTGGCTCCGGACGGGATCCTGTCACCTTTCCAGTTGAGGGTGTAATCCTGGCCGTCGCGGCCAATGAAGTTGCGGATAGCACCGCACACGGCGACTTCAAGGGGACTTCCGGTCGTGTTGGTCACCTCGTAGCTCAGGACGGCAAGAGGAAGTCCGCTGGATTTGGAGTCTCCCGGAATCAGCGGGTTGAATCCCTTGATCCTGACCCGGACCGGCATGGCCTTGTCGCTAAGGTTGACTTGGCCGAAGGGGTAGGCGGCATCGAAGGAAGCCTCCTCGAACCTTGGCAGGCCGTGGTGATTGACGGGGCGTCCCTCGTAATGAAGGTATTCCTGGGGATATAGTGGCCCGGCAAGCAGCCTTGTCCTGCTATCTTCCCCTTGTTTTGTGAATATGGCGAAGAAGGGGGCGTCGTTCCCCGTCGTGATCGAACTGTTGCCCTTTCCGGGGACGTTCATGATTTCCCAGTAACGGATCTCTCCGCGGCCTCCCAGGGACACCGTGCCGGTGCCGATGCCTCCCAGCGGAAGTGCGACCCTTTCAAGATGGTCTTTGTCGTAATGCTTGAGGACCGGCCATTCTGACGGCCTCCAGTTTTCGGCCCAGGCGCCTGAGCAGATTGCCAGCGCGAGCAAGGTTGTCATGATTCTTCCCATACCATAAATATAGCGATTTTATTATATTTGTGATATGAAAGCACTTTCCAGAATCTTATCCTCAGCCTTCCTTTCGCTGGCTGTCTTTGCCTCAGCCTTTGCTCAGGAAGCCAGCAAGGCAGTCTACTACGATGCAGCCCAGTTCCCGATCTATGGCAAGGCCATAGCAAACACATCAGCCACCTACGAGAGGCTCCCGGCCTCGCTTGAAGGTGTGATCCGCAAGCCGGTCTGGGACCTGGCCCACCATTCTTCAGGTATCTCGGTCCGTTTCAGGTCCAATTCGAGTTCCATCCGCCTCCGTTGGGTCTCTTTCGGTGTCCACACTATGAACCACATGACGGACACCGGCACCAGGGGACTGGACCTATATTCACAGGATCCGAAGGATGGGAGCTGGAAGTTCGTCAAGAGCGCCCGTCCCGCCAAGGACACTCTGAACGACCAGCTCATTATCAGTAACATGGACCCTGTGATGCGGGAGTATATTGTCTATCTTTCCCTTTATGAAGGAGTAAAGAAGCTGGAGATAGGCATTGACGAGGGCTCCGTGATCGACCAGCCGGCAATAGACAGCCCCAGGAAGGGCTCTCCGATAGTGATGTACGGTTCAAGTATCCTTCAGGGGGGATGTGCCAACCGTCCCGGCATGGCTTTTACGAACATCCTTTCCCGTGTCCTGGACAGGGAAGTCGTGAACCTCGGCTTCAGCGGCAACGCCCTGCTGGACTTCGAGATCGCAGATTATATGGCCCAGGTTAAGGATCCCGCAGTCTTCGTGCTCGACAACGTTCCCAACAGCGGCCATGAGCTGATAGACGAAAAGGAGGAGAAGTTCTTCCGTATCCTTAGGGATGCTCATCCTGACGTTCCGGTGGTCTTTGTGGAAGACCCCAACTATCCTCACCTGCTCTTCGACAAGAAGAGGGCGGCTGACGTGCAGGCCCGCAATGCTTCGATGAAGGCAGTCTACGAAAAGCTCAAGAAGGCCGGGGAGAAGAAGATCTACTACATCAAGGGCGACAAGATGCTAGGCCTGGACAACGAGGCAACCGTCGACGGCACCCATTTCACCGACCTCGGCATGGTCCGTTACACTGAATATGTCCTCCCGACCCTCAGGAAGGCGTTGAAGAAAAGGTGATTTCTCGCTATGGGCACTCTCATGAATAGACTCCCTCCAGCAAGATAATCCCGGGGGCGTTTTACGCAACAGGTTAGTAATTAAGATTTTACAGAAAACGCATAGGTAAATTGCCTATGCGTTTTCTGTAAATAGTTAGTCATCAAGTACTTGTAAAAAACGGGCAAGCCTTTGGGAAAGCTCCTGAACAAGTTCCAAAGCATGGGTGTGTAGATAGTAACACAAAATTCCCCCAGGAAAATAATTGAAATAGGGACCACGGAAATAGGCGTTGTAGCTTTGTGATAAGCAAATCTATAAACAATGATTTCTATGGATCTCAAACAACAAATTCTTCACTACTACCGAGTAGATGAGCTGAGTCTGCGGGAGATTGCCCGCCGCACCGGCATTGACCGCAAGACGGTCACGCGACTGATCAACGCCTACGAGGCAGCCATCAAAACAAATCCCGAGACAGGTATTGACGAGTTTCTGGCCACACGTCCCAAGTACACAACCCGTCAGACTGGGCCCAGAGTGGTCCGGGATGCGGTCAAGAAGGAAATCGACAAGTGGCTGAAGGAGAACGAGCGGCGTCGCAACAATGGCATGCGCAAGCAGTGTCTCAAGTGCAAGGACATCCATCGCGAGTTGCTTGAAAAGGGCCTTTCGGTCAGTTATTCAAGCATTTGTAAGTATGTCCGCAAGAAGAAATACGAGCGTACTGCCAAGCCAAAGGACGTGTATCTGCGCATTCACCGTGAGCCTGGCGTGGAATGCGAGTTCGACTGGGGAGAAGTGAAGCTGTTCATCGCCGGCAAGCCAGTATCGCTGATGATGGCCGTATTCTGCTTCCCATACAGCAAGGGCAGGATGGCGTATCTGTTCCACCGTCAGGACACACTGGCCTTCATGGAGTCGCACCGGAACTTCTTCCGTGACATCCACGGGGTGCCTAAAATCATGGTCTATGACAACATGCGCGTTGCGGTCGTGTTCGACCAGAAGGAAAAGAAGCCGACGACGGCGCTGCTTCGCATGAGCACCTTCTACAAGTACGACTGGCGCTTCTGCAATGCCCGTGCGGGCTGGGAAAAGGGCAACGTGGAGCGAAGCGTCGACTATGTCCGCGGCCGCGCCTTCACCACAAGGGTAGACTTTGAGACTATTGATCAGGCACAGGAATGGTTGATGATGATCTGCCAGAACATCAACAGCGAGGCCGCCAGCGCATCGACATCCGGGAAGACCTGCAGCATCCAGGAAGAACTTCGCTCTCTGCAGACCTATCCGGGCGAAATCGGCTGCTTTGAATTGTTCGAGTATAAGGTGGACAAACAGTCCACGATATGTGTGAAAACTAACCACTACTCGGTTCCCGACAATATGGTGGGAGAAACGGTTATCGTCCAGATGTATAGCGAGAAGATCGTCATCTTCAATAACGCGCACAAGAAGATTGCCCGGCACATAAGGAGCAATGGATCAAATGAATGGATCGTAGACATCAACCACTATATCTCCACCCTGATGAAGAAGACATCGGCCATCCAGTACTCCGAAGCCTTCCACCAGATGCCCGCGAGCATGCAGGTCATCTACCACAAGTTCTTCAAGGATAACGGCAAGGAGTTCCTCAAACTCGTGAAGTATGTCCGAGATAACGATATTGCCTACGAGGAAGTGGTTGACGCCGCTGACCAGATACGTTGGAACGGTGTGAAAACTTTCACAGCGGACCATTTCAAAGTTGCCTTGCAGGCAATGCTGGCGAAGGATGAGCCCTTCAGGGAAGACCAGATGAACGATGAGTTCATTGAGATCGAGACGGGGTCTGAAGACATCCTCACCCAACTCGAAAATGTAATGGAAAATGGGGCCAAATTGTCCGAATGAGACGCGCCATGGACCACTATACACCTGAAAGCGAGCTCATTGCAAAATACACAAAGGAGCTCAAACTCCCGGCCGTCAAGGACTGCCTGGAAGACATAATATCGGAAGCGCGCACGCATGGGTGGGACCACTGTCAGTTCCTGGCCGAACTCCTCCGCAAAGAAGTTGAGCAGCGCTACGAGAACCGTAAATACATGCGGATACGAAAAGCCTCTTTCCCGCAGATGAAATATCTTCAGGAACTTGTCAGAGAAGATCTTCCGGCCGACGGCCGGAATCTTCTCCCTGAGTTTGAAACGCTCAACTTTATCCGTTAGGGGCGGAATATCGTCATGTACGGCAATCCCGGCACGGGAAAGACACATATAGCCATCGGACTGGGGATCAAAGCTTGTATGGAGGGTTTCTCCGTCTACTTCACCACCGTCCCCCATTTGCTTACGCAGATACGTGAGGCAAAGACCGATAAGACGTTGCAACTGCTTGAGGGGCGCTTCCGCAAATATGACCTGGTCGTCTGTGACGAGATGGGATATGTCGGCTTCGACAAGGAAGGAGCGGAGCTCCTCTTCAACATGATCTCTACACGGACGGGGACACGCGCTACCATAATAACAACAAACCTCCCATTCACAAGGTGGGAGGAGATCATTAAGGAAAAGGTACTATGCTCTGCACTGGTCGACAGACTCTGTCACAAGGCTTTTATGGTCAATATGACTGGACAGTCTTATCGCGTAAGGGAAACACAAAAAATGCTGAAAAACTTGGAATGAAAACTAGACTTGCTTATCTTTGAATACCGCCCTCCCGCTGGCCCCTTTTTCAAATCCTCTTTGGCGGAAATCCGTTTTACCATCTACA
>JAFUFS010000015.1 GCA_017469745.1 Bacteroidales bacterium
GGATCTCTTCCAACGTTACCGATCAGCATTACTTTGTTCAGTGACATAATGTTAGCTGTTTAGATATTAATAAAAAACATAGGTTCGGCTTCAAATCGCCAAAACCTATGCAATTTAATGAATATTCTTGAGACCCGAAAGTGATTCGGGAGTTATTTTAGAACGGAGCGATACCGAAGGTCCAGGTCGTGAACTCGGGCCAGTATTTCTTGTCCATAAGGTTCATCGGCGAGTACTTGGCGTAAATGCTGAAGTACTTGAGATTCAGCTGGAACATCGCGTCAACAGTGATTATGTTGCAGTGGACATTCTTGAATTTATCCTTCTGTACATCACCGTCTACGGTGTACTTGTTGACTATCGAGCTGGATGCATTCAAGTTGACCACCGGGCCGACGGTGAAGCCGAAACCGCCACCGAAACTGCAACTGTACAAAAGGGGCAGGTTGACACTGAAAACTGTCAGCCTGGAGACTTTCGGAGACGTCCCCTCCGGGTAAGAGCCGATGGAAATGGCCCCGTTGTCAGACATATTCATCGCACCACAGCCTGTCAGGGCCAGGTTACGGAAGGAGATGCCAGGTCCGTAGGATAGCGTGCTGTGTCCTTTTGTGTGCGAACTCAAGGCATACAGCCAGAACTCGAGGGAATTCTGGGGACTGAAATCCAAAGGCGCCTTTGAATCCGAGAACACCGAACCGATCCCGGCGTTACCTACTATTGTTCTGTACCCGTCATTCTTTTGCACCTTGTGGTAGAAAGGAATGTCGAAGTCAAGGTGGACATGCTTCTTGTCCGCCGATCTTCCTGTACTGCTGATTATGATCGTGTCAACCTTCGTCCGGACCGTATCCACACGGTCCTGGGCTCTTACGGCCGAAGGAACGGCCAGGGCGGCCAGAATTGCCGCAACTATCATTCTTTTCATTTCCATCTCTCCTATCTGTGCTTGAATATCACCCTGAGATCTGAGGCCGTGGCCTTGCCTGTCAGGTAAACGACCGTAACATACTTGCTTCCGGATGCCTCTTTAACCTGATACCCGACGTACTTGTTCCTTTCCCGGTCAGCCGGGAAACGCAGCAGGGCATAGACCAGGCTGCCGTCTTCCGTGTCCATCTCCTTGCTTACGGCAGTGAGCGCATCCCCTTCCAGCCACGTGGTTATCTTGCTTATCTCGGTTTCCGTCGCCTTGAACCTGATGCTGCGGAAATAATCCAGGTTGTAGGATTTCAGATCCCTGCCGCTCACTACGGATTCAGTGACCCTGGAAGCAGGCACGAGGGATCCGTTGAACAGGCTGTCTATCTGCAGGCCGGCCTGTGCCCTTGCCGGAGCAAGGGCAAGCAGGACGCCTAAGGTTATGAGTAAAAATCTTTTCATGGAATCATTTGTCAAAAAAATCATTGAGGAGTTCTTCCATGTCAGTCCGGTCGGTAAGCAGGTCCGCAAGGATGTTGTCGACGTCGTTCATTACAACTTCCCTGTCTGTGACCTTGCGACCGTCCACGAACGAGACACAGACATTGTTTTTATTATAGAGACGCACCCCGAGGGTGACGATCAGTGCCAGACTTGCGGCGACAGCCGCGATGCGGCGCAAGAGCTTCAGATCCTACGATTGGCCCTTCGACAAGCTCAGGGCCTCTCTCAGGATGACAGGGGAATGCTTCCTGTCATTCTGAGGGAGCGGACGCGACCGAAGAATCTCTACAGACCGGCCGGCAGCGAAGTAGCCCATTACTGCGCGGACGTCGTCATATTCAGGAGCCTGACCCTCCGGAGAAACCAGGAAGGCCTTCAAGGCAGTCTCTTCCTCTTCCGAGAGGGTCGCCTCGAAATACCTTTCAATCATTTCATCAATCCGTTCCATCATTATTCCTGAATTTATCTCTCAATACTTTCCTGGCCCTCGAGGCCTGCATCCTTACCGCCGCCGGCTGCATGCCGAGTTCCTTGGCGATTTCTTCGAAGGACAGGCCTTCATATTCATGCAGCTGGATGACCTTTTTCTGCAGCAAAGTAATGTCCCTGTCCAATGAGGCTTCCACCTTTCGGAAGAGGGCTTCACGCTCCAGTGCCATCGCTTCCCCGGAATCCTCTTCCAGACCAGCCTTGTCAAATCCTACTGTCTTCCTGCGCCCGGCCTTCCTCAACTCATCGATTTCTATGTTCCTGACGGTCCTTGACAGTAGTCCAACGGCCTCTTTCAGGCTGGATACCTTGTATTTCCTGCCCCACAGCCTGCAGAATGCCTCCTGGAGAGCATCTTCCGCTTTCCATCTGTCCTTCAAGGACACAAACGCCTCTGTCAGGAAATCTTCCTTCATCAATTCCGTTTCTCTACTCTAATAAACGAAAAAACGTCAATAATGTAACACGTTTTCGTCAGAATGTTTCCAGGACCGTTTTTCAAAAGCTCCTGGAAATCATCGAATTACAGAAAGAGGCTGACCAAAAAGATTCTTCGGCAGGTTTTACCTGCCTCAGAATGACATGCAACTGTCATTGACACAACTGTCATTCTGAACGAAGTGAAGAATCTTTTTGGTCAGCCTCTTCCCGTAAGTAATTATTTACCAATAAGCTCCCTGAAACGCCGTTGCCAGCGAAGGAGAAATGTACGGAACTAGAAGCTGGCGAAGTAGCCGGGGAACAACAGCATGGTCATCGCATAGCCAACAATGGTTGCAACGATCACGCTCACGAGTCCCGGCATCATGAAACTGTGGTTCAGAAGGTACTTGCCGATCACCGTGGTTCCCGTGCGGTCGAAGTTGACCGTGGCAATGTCGGAAGGATAGTTCGGGATGAAGAAGTAACCGTAGACGCTCGGAAAGACACCCAGCAGCACGGGGCCGGGAATGCCCAATGAATAGGCCAGCGGCAGCATGGCCACGACCACGGCTCCCTGGGAGTTGATCAGCACGGAGACCAGGAAGAACACGACCGCTATGGACCAGGGGTACATGGTCACCAGGCCGGTCAGCATTTCCTTGATCTGGTCCATGTAGTTTCCGAAATAGGTGTCAGCCATCCAGGCGATACCGTAAATGGCCACGACAGCCACCATTCCGGAACGCCACACTGTTCCTGCAGCTGCCTTCTTGAGATCCACCTTGCTGAATATGATGATCAAAGCAGTCGCGGAAAGCATTATGATCTGGATGGCGATGTTCATCTTGGGAAGTTTCTCGAGAGCCTCCTTGCTCATGATCATCTGGCAGAAAGCCAGGCCTACGATGACGAGGATGGCGCAGAGGAAGATGTAGACCGCAAGCTTTGCATTCTTGTCGATGACCTTGTCGAGGGTTGTGGCCTCGCTTCCGTAGACATAGTCACGGACGGCGGGGTCGGAGATCCTCTTCTGGAAATCAGGATCCTTGTCGAGGTCCTTGCCCCTGTGGTAGGAGGCCAGGGCAGCGAAAAAGAGGCCGATGAGGCAGGCAGGGATAGTGACCATAAGCACCTGAGGGATCGAGACTCCGTAGCCGTTGGCGTTGGAAATGGTCACGAAGGCGACCACGGCCGCGGCTATTGGAGAACAGGTGATACCCACCTGGGAAGCGACTGAAGCGACAGCACAAGGCCTCTCCGGACGGATGCCCTTCTTGATGGCGATGTCGACGATGATGGGCATGAGGGTGTAGACCACATGGCCGGTACCGACGAGAACGGTCAGGAAGAAGGTGCAGAAAGGTGCCAGGATGGAGATGCGTTCAGGATGCTTCCTCAGGAGCTTTTCAGCCAACTGGATCAGCCAGTCCATTCCGCCAGAAGCCTGAAGGATACCGGCACAGGTGACGGCTGCGATGATGATGTAGATGACATCGGTCGGGGGTGTGCCCGGCTTCATTCCGAAGCCGAAGACCAGTATGGCCAGGCCCAGGCCGGAAATTGCGCCGAGGGCGAGACTGCCGTACCTCGAGCCCACATAAAGGGCTGCAAGTACGATCAGCAGCTGGATGATCATTAATGCCATAGGAGTGTGTTATTGAAAGATGTGATTATTGGCTTGGTTATTTCAAGTTCGCGGCAAGGAAGGCCTTGAGCTCTTTCTCGGAAGTCAGGGTCTCCGGCTTGAGATGGCCGTCCTGGATCATATAGGCAACCGGAAGCCCCTTAGTGATGTTGTAGAGGGCTACAGCAGGAGTCGCGGCTCCGCGGCCGTCACACACATTGACCCAAGGAAGTTCCTGGTTCCTGACAGCGCTCGCCCAGACACCCTTGTCGTTGTCGAGTGAGACTGAATAGATCTCGAGTCCCTTCGGATGGTAGGTCTTGTACAGAGGCAGGAGGACATCCTGGTTGAACATCTTCTGCGCAGCCTCGGAAGCCTGCCAGAAATAGACCATGACGATCTTGGAGGAGATGTCGCTCAGCTTTATGTTCTTTCCGTCCAGGCCGGGAAGGGTCAGGTCGGGGAAACCGGCTTCCTTTGCATTCTCGATCTGCTGTTCGAATGACAGGACGTTCATCCTGCGCTCGGCTTCTTTACCGAGGGCGGTGACATACTTGGAATCGGGATAGACTGTCATGAGGGAATCATGGATTCCCCTGAACAGTACGGCATCCGTTGACTGGCCGAACACCGGGAAATCCTCGTTGATCTTCTGGTAGAGAACAGGAATGACGGTGAGCGACTTGCTGTTGTCAAGAACATACTTCACACGGGAACGGTAGTATTCCACGTACTTCCTGGAGACAGCCACGTTGTCACCGGACTGGACGGCGGATGAAATCTCGCTGAGGAAAGAAGAGAAGTCATCTTCGACCTGCTTTAGCTTCAAGCAGTCATCCGAACCCTCAACCGTGTAAACACCGTTGGCATCGGAGACGACCTTGACTTTGTCGCCCTTGCCCAGAAGCAGGGACGCCAGCTTGGTGTCGCCGTCGAACACATAGACGAACTCGGGCTGACCTTCCTTCACCTCCATAGAGTAGGAATATGATCCCTTGGAATCTGTCTTGACGGTGTCGAGCACATTGAAGGAATTGCCGGCAAGCTGCTTGATGACCACCTTTGAATCAGGCAGGCCTTCCACTGTTCCGTTGATCCGGACCTTGTCCGTACATGAATAAGCGGCTGCCAGAACGGCTGCCGCCAGAAGAATGTTCTTACAATTTTTCATATTCATTGAAAATCGCCTGGGCGACCGCTTTGTTTTCATCATCGCTGAAATGAAGTTTTTCCTTCCTGAAGTCCAGGTCCGCCTCTGTCTGCAGCGGAACCAGATGGATGTGGGTGTGAGGCACTTCCATACCGAGGACCGCCACCCCTACCCTCTTGCAGGGCACGGCGGCCTTGAGGGCCACTGCAACCTTGCGGGCGAAGGCCCAGAGGCCTTCATAGGTCTGAGAGTCGAGATTGAATATGTAGTCGTCTTCGACGTTCTTGGGGATCACGAGAGTGTGGCCCTTGGCCAACGGATTGATGTCAAGGAAGGCGTAGAACTCCTCGCTCTCTGCCACCTTGTAGGAAGGGATCTCGCCCTTGGCTATCCTTGTAAAAATAGTTGCCATGATTCTTAGAGTGAAATGTCGAGGATCTTGAACTTGATGACTCCCGAAGGGACTTTGGCGTCGACCACGTCCCCCTTCGCATGGCCGAGGAGGGCCTTGGCGATAGGAGTGGTGGCAGCCAGCTTGCCATGGGCGAAGTCTGCCTCGGTCTCGCCCACGATGGTGAACTCCATGACCTGCTTCATGGACAGGTTCTTTACCTTCACCTTGTTGAGCATCTGCACCTTGTCGGTGCTGACCTGGGACTCGTCAATCACCTTGGCATTCGCCACGAGATCCTTGAGTTTCGCGATCTTCACTTCCAGGAGTCCCTGGGCATCGCGTGCCGCATCGTACTCCGCATTCTCGGAGAGGTCACCCTTCTCCCTTGCCTCCGCGATCGCAGCGGAGATGACGGGACGCTGGGCCAGAGCCTCAGCGAGGTCTTTTTTAAGTTTGTCCAACCCTTCCTGGGTCATGTAATGGATATCTGCCATAACTATCTGTTTTTCATTAAAAATTGAACGGAGTCCCGCCAATTCCGGCAGAACCCAGTTCACTGATTGCAAATATAATAAAAAAAACGAATATGGAGTTTTTTAGTTATCTTTACATTGAAAACAATCAACCAATGAAAAGAACCCTAATTTTAGCATGCCTCTTCCTGGCTCCCCTTTCAGTCTGGGGACAGGAGGCTCCAACCACAACGGCTGCAGCGGCCCCGGTCCAGCCGTCAACCGTCAAATGTGTGAGCGGACCTTATCTCCAGAATGTTACGACTGACGGATTCACCGTCATGTGGGTCTCCGACATAGACGCCCTTGGATGGGTGGAGCTCGCACCCGACGACGGGACGCATTTCTATTACACTGAACGTCCCAAGTACTACGACATGACCGGAGCCGGAATCAATCCCCTCACCAAGGTACACACAGTCCGTATCACCGGCCTTGAGCCCGGTACGCGCTACCGCTACAGGATCATGATGAAGGGACTCCGCGCCTTCAACGGCGAGAGGGACATCACCTTCACCAAGCCTTTCGGCGCCAATGTCTTCACTGCCAAGCCTCCCGTGGTGACCACCCTGAAGAAGGACTACGACAAGCTGCACATTGCGATTGTCAACGACATCCATGCCAACGGAGAAGACTTCAGCAAGCTCTTCGCCGAATCCCGCGGCAAATACGATTTCGTGGTGTTCAACGGCGACATGACCACGACTATCAACGACGAGATGCACATGTCGGTCTACGTGAAGCCGGCCTCAGAGCTGTTCGCCGACGAGACTCCCCTCTACGTCACCAGGGGCAACCACGAGTTCCGCGGTCTCTATTCCCGCGACTGGCTGAAATGGTTCCAGACTCCAACCGGCATGCCCTATTACACCTTCCAGTGGGGCAAATTCTTCTTCATCGCCCTTGACAGCGGAGAGGACAAGCCCGACGATGACATCGAGTACCAGGGCATGCTCAGCATGGACCAGTACCTCCGCGAGCAGGCAGAATGGCTCAAGGGTGTCACCCAGTCCGAGGCTTTCAAGAAGGCCGAGGTCAGGATCGTGTTCTCCCACATCCCCCCGAGGCTCAAGGACTGGCATGGCAACAAGAACGTCTGTGAACTCTTCGTCCCTATCCTCAACGAGGCAGGCATCGACCTGATGATTTCCGGCCACGAGCACAATTACAGCCTCTGCCCTGTCGGCACATCCAACGCCAAATTCCCGGTAGTGGTGAACGACAATGTGGAGCTGATGGTCCTTGACGTGGACGGCAAGACGATCAACTTCAAGACGAACGATCCCTCAGGAGCACAGACTCACAAGGGATCTTTCCCTGTCAACGATAAAAAATAGTTGCACGATCTAAAAATTTTTCTCATATTTGCTTCTGAACACTAAATCAGAGCCAGATATGAGAAAATTGACCCGCAAGGAAGAAGAGATCATGAAGCTGTTCTGGAAGAACGGTGGGATGTTCGTAAAGGACATGCTGCCGTTCTTTCCTGATCCTAAACCCCACGTCAACACAGTGTCCACACAGGTCCGCATCCTCGAAAAGGACGGATTCCTGGAGCACAAGCACTACGGCGGCAGCTTCCAGTATTTTCCGGCAGTCTCGGAAAACCAGTACAGGAAACAGTCGCTCTCGAGTTTGATAAGCAACTGGTTCGGCAATTCCTACATGAGCGCGGTGTCCACCCTCCTGAAGGACGAGAAGATCACCGTCGAAGAGCTCAAGGAGCTGATCGCCGATGTAGAGAATGCCGGCAAGGAAACCTTGGAGGAAGAATAATAAGCAGTTCATCATGGGCGGATTGGTCATATATTCATTGAAGGTCGCCATACTCACTGCTGCCTTCTACCTCTGCTGGCGGTTTCTGCTCAGCAAGGAGACGCTGCACCGGCTGAACAGGACCGTCCTGGTCCTGATCCCGCCGGTGTCCATGATCCTGCCTTCCTGCGTGATCACCTTCCATAAGACTGTCGTCGTCCCGGCAACTGAAGCAGCCGTTCAGGCAGGCGCCGCCATGGACACTTCCGCCTCCGGAGACCCAGGAATAAGCTTCTTTGTAGCAGCTGTTTACCTCACCGGAGTCGCAATCGTTCTGTTCAGGATCCTATGGTCAGTTTGGAAGATAGTCAGGCTGGCAAGAAGCGGGGTTCAGGTCCCCGTCGAGGGAGAGAAGTATCGCCTGATAGTGACTGAGGAGGATGTCGAGCCTTTCAGCTGGATGAACTATATCGTCCTGTCCCGGAAAGACTATGAAGCCGGGAACCCTGAAACCATCCTCCACGAACAGGCGCACATCAATCTGAAGCATTCTCCGGACATCCTGATGACCAATGTACTCACTGCTTTCCAGTGGTACAACCCCTTCGTCTGGATGCTTGGGACCGACCTGAGGGGAATACACGAATATGAAGCCGATGAGGCTGTACTCAAACACGGCATCGATGCAACCCAATACCAATTATTCCTGATCATGAAGTCTGCGGCCGAACATGGCTACACGTTGGCCAACAGCCTCAGGTCAGGTACAATCAAAAACAGAATCAAGATGATGATCAAGAGAAAGACTAAAGCCGCCTCTTCACTGAAGGCGCTGCTGCTGATCCCTATCATAGGGTAGTCACTCGCCGCCACGGCAAGGACCGTGACAGACTACCAGACTCCGCAGAATCCGGAGAAAAAGACTCCTGAACCATTCCAGCTGGTTGAACAGAAACCAACGTTCAATGCTGGGGACGCCAACGCTTTTTCACAATGGGTGAATGAACACCTCACTTATCCAAAAGAAGCGAAAGACAAAAAGATAGAAGGCAGAGTGGTAATGAGCTTCGTTATCACCGAAAAAGGGAATATGACTGACGTAAGGGTACTTAGAGGTGCCGACCCCCTGCTTGACGCAGAGGCTGTCAGGGTAATCTCCTCTTCTCCCAAATGGTCCCCGGGAAAGAACAAGGAAGGAGAATCTGTTCCCGTTACCTACACCTTCCCGGTAATATTCAAACTCAAATGACAAGGTACCACTGCTGCATTGCAGCCATGCTGCTTTTCCTGGCCGCCATCGGAGTTCACGCACAGCAAACCGACAATCTCCAGGCGGCCAGGGAGGCCATGGCCAGGTATGAATATTCAAAAGCGATCGAATTGCTCGACAAGGCTCTGGAGGGTGCAGAAGGAGACGATACGGCAATAAGGGACCTGTCGCTCCAGAAAGCCCGCTGCCAGAAAAAGATGCTCCGCTACGACGCTGCAGCCGAGACTCTCGCTTCCGTGATGAAACCGGGAATGCTGGACGTGGAAGTGGCAGGCGAACTTGCCGACTGCCATGTCAACTCCGGAAGGTTTGGAGATGCACTCGGCCTCTACAGCATACTCTCGCTGCAGCATCCGGACAACCTGTATTTCTCGATCCAGAAGGCATCGCTCCTGTTCAAGGTCAACGACTTCCAAGGATGCGCAGAAGAAGGGATGGCTGTCTGCAGGCAGGACTCCATCCCGTCGATGCTGTCACTCGTAGGAGCCAGCCTGTTGAATATGGGACAGGTGGACTCTTCGCTTTCATATTACCGGAAATCCTTGAGGCTTAACCCCTCCAATCCGAACACAGTCACCAGTATCTCCAACATCCTGCTTCGGAAGAAGGACTACGACGGAATCATCTCCCTGGCAAAAGATTTCCTGGAGGAGTCCCCGGACAATATGGGTGTAGCGCAGATCCTTGGGGTGGCATATTACCTCAAGGAAGACCAGGACAATGCCTACGAGGTCTTCAAGCAGCTTCGCAAGGACGGGGACGAGTCCTACGGAACCATGTACTACTCAGGCCTCAACGCCCTGGCCCTCAACCGCTTCGAGGTTGCCCAGGATTGTTTCGAAGCCGCCTGGCAGACCGACTCGACCGATGCCAAGCTGGCTGTCAATTATGCCATTTCCCTGGCGAAGGATGGATTGATCCGGAGAAAGAACGGAGTCGTCATAGACAACACCAGGAAAGCGGTAAATCTCTTCAACAAGGCCACCGAGCTGGCAGAACCGGATCCAAGCCTCATGTACAAGATCCACAACGGCCTGGGCCAGCTTTACTACCGCAACCAGAACATAAGCCTTGCCCTGCCTGAGTACGAAAAAGCTTATAAATACAATCCTGACGACCTGGCCTTGCTGGTCTCGCTAGGCTATTGCCACGAAGTCCGCAAGGAGTACAAACAAGCCCTGCAGTACTATGAGAAATACCTGAAACTGGGTAAAGAGGGTACGAAGAACTACAACTTCGCCAAGCAGGGTGCAGCCCACGTCAAGAGCGAACTGCACATGCAGTGATAAGCATCAGTCCTCCTGGCAGACGCTGCGGTCGTGCTCCAGCTGGGCTTTCAATTCATCAAGGGAACCGAAGCGGCGCTCTTCCCTTATCTTCTTCAGGAAAGTGACCTTCAGGTCAAGTCCGTAGATGTCTTCGTCGAAACCAAAGATGTTGGTCTCCACCGTCCTGTCCGTTCCGGCATTGACGGTAGGCCTGGTGCCGATGTTGCACATTCCCCTGAACCGTCGTCCCAGGGACTCCACTTCCACTGAATATACTCCGTTGCCAGGAAGAAGCTTAAGGGGCTCGTAAAGCCTCATGTTAGCCGTAGGGAAGCCGATGGTCCTGCCCAGATGGTTGCCTGCAACGACCACTCCCACAAGGGAATATTCATAACCCAGCATCGCGGCTGCAGTCTCGACATCGCCCGAAGAGATGGCCTCCCTGATCTTGGTGGAACTCACCACCACTCCCCCGGGAACTGCCACGCTGTCGGTCCGGATCACTTCCAGTCCGGTCCGCCTGGCCACGGTCTCGATGTCGTCAGGGCTCAGGAGGTCGCTCCCTACCCTGTTGTCATAGCCTATCAGCACAGCCTTCCCGCCAAAACGTCCGATGATGTACTCGCGGAAATACTCCTCAGTGGTCAAGCGGCTGAATGACCTGGTGAACGGAAGGACTTCCACACGGTCCACCCCCAGCCGGAGAAGAATCTCCTTCTTCTCCGGAAGGGAGGTAAGCAGCCTCAGGTTCCTGGCATCATCCTGCAGGACATTGCGGGGATGGGGCCAGAAGGTGATTACCATGCTTTCCTCACCCCTGTCCCGGGCCGCCTGGACAAGGCGTCCGACAACATGACGGTGCCCGAGATGGACACCGTCAAAAAATCCTGTGGCTACAACCATTTCACAAGTTCGAAATCCTGGCGGTGCGGCATTGCCGGATTCTTGGCGTACATCCTCGTGGCGACCTGGTACATTCCGGTCTTGTCAGGCACGAAGGAAGTCTGGTACTTCGCCACTCCGTCGTTGAACTCCACTACGCTGAACTCGTAACGCTCCTGGATGTGGAACTTCTGCTTGCGGTCCGTCGTGGCCAGGATCATCTCCACTCCGATGTCATCAGGAGTAAGGTCTCCGAGATTCAGGACTACCTCCACATTGAGGCTGTTATGCATCGAAAGGCTGTAGGACGGGTCAGGCTGGGTGTGCGAGATCACCTCTATGTTCTTCCATTCACGGCGCACCTTCTTCTTCCAGGCGGAAATCCGGCGGGCAAGCCTGTAGTCGTCGGAGACGATCTCTGCGGCTCGGGCAGCCTGGGGCACATAGTACTGGTTCACATAGTCGGAGAGCATCCTGTTGGTAGTGAAGTTGCTTGCGACCTTCGCTATAGTGTTCTTGATGTAGCTGACCCAGACAGGAGACAGGCCCTTTGAATCGTCCACGTCGTAGTAGGCGGGAGCGATTTCGTTTTCGATGATAGTGTAGATCGTAGCGGCATCCAGCTCGTCCTGATATCTCTGGTCGTCATAGGACCTTTCACGGGGGAGAGCCCAGCCGGCCCCTTCCTTGTAACCCTCGACCCACCATCCGTCAAGCACGGAGAAGTGCATGACACCGTTCATGGAAGCCTTTTCTCCGGAAGTACCGGAAGCTTCCTGCGGCCTCGTGGGATTGTTCATCCAGACGTCCACACCCTGTACGAGCCTCTTTGCGAGACGGATATCGTAACCTGGCACGAAGACGATCTTTCCGATGAAGCGGTCCTGCTTGGAGATCTCTACGATCCTCTTGATGAGATCCTGGCCGGCCTTGTCGGCAGGATGAGCCTTTCCGGCGAACAGGAACTGGACGGGGCGCTCGGGATTGTTGACTATGGCATCAAGCCTGTCGAGATCGGTGAACAGGAGGGTACCCCTCTTGTAGGTGGCGAAACGGCGGGCGAAACCGATCGTAAGGACGTCGTCCCTCAGATTCTCCTTGATCGCTACAATTTGGCTGGGAGAATAGTGGTTGCATGAAGCGGGATCGGAAATGATCTCCTTGACCACCTTGATAAGGCGCTCCTTCAAGGTCTTCCTTGTAGCCCAGACTTCCTTGTCCGGAACCTTGTAGATCCCGTCGAAGCATGACTTGTCGTAATGATGGGTCTTGAATTCGGGACCGAACACCTTGGAATGGATCTTCTGCCACTCTGCAGCCGTCCAGGTAGGATAGTGGACACCGTTGGTGACATAGCTGATGAACAGTTCCTCAGGAAGGTACCCGGGGTACATCCTGTTGAATATGTCTTTGCTCACCTCACCATGGAGCCAGGAGACTCCGTTGACATTCTGTGAAAGGCTGGAGGCCAGGAAGCTCATGCTGAACTTCTCATGCTGGGCGGCTCCGTCCGGCTTGCCAAGGGCCATCATGGTCTCCCAGTCGATCTTGAGTCTCTGGGGATAGTGTCCGATGTACTTCCTGAGCAGGCCCTCGTCGAAGGAGTCATGTCCTGCGGGGACAGGAGTGTGGGTGGTGAACAGCGAGGAGGCCTTGACCACTTCCACAGCCTCTCCGAAATCGAGGTTGTCATCCTGTACCAGTTCCCTCAATCTCTCGAGTCCGGTGAAGGCTGCATGCCCCTCATTGCAGTGATAGACCTGGGGATTGATTCCGAGGTTCCTCAGGGCCCTTATACCGCCGACACCCAGAAGGAGCTCCTGCTTGAGACGGTTCTCCCAGTCACCTCCGTAGAGATGATAGGTCACCTGACGGTCTTCGGGGATGTTGGCCTCGTAGTCTGTGTCGAGAAGATAGAGATCGGTACGACCCACAGCCACCTTCCAGATCCTGGCAGTGATGTTCCTACCGGGGAAGGCGACGCTCGTGGTCATCCAGCTGCCGGAAGCGTCAAGGACCGGCTCAGCGGGAATCTTCGTGAAGTCCTGGGCATCGTACTGGGCGACCTGCTCACCCTGACCGGTCAGGACCTGGGTGAAATAGCCGTACCTGTAGAGGAAGCCGACCGCGACGAGGTTGACGTTCATGTCGCTGGTTTCCTTGAGATAGTCACCCGCGAGGATACCAAGGCCTCCTGAATAGATCTTCAGGGAAGTATCCAGACCGTACTCCATGCAGAAGTAGCCGATCATGGGATCGGTGCGCTCAGCCTTGAGAGCCATGTAGGCATTGAACTCGTTCATCACCGACTTGTACTCTCCCATGAAATCCTCGTCCTTAGCAAGGGCCTTGAACCTCTTGAGGCTGACTATGTCCAGAAGGGCCATAGGGTTGTGCTTGGTGTCATGCCAGACCTTCGAATCAATGGATTTGAAGAGGGCCTTGGCCGATTCGTTCCAGCACCACCAGAGGTTCTTGGAAAGGGTTTCGAGTCCGGAGATTGCATCGGGAAGATGACGGGTCACCATAACGCTCTTCCATGCAGGGTTGTTGATTTCTATCTTGTTGTATGCCATAGATCTGTCTTTGTTAAGTTCATCGGGGAACGCCCCTTTCGAAGCCACCACCTTGCCCAGGGCGATTGAATAGGCTTCCTTGTAATACTTTATCTGGTTCTCCCAGAGGGCTATGGTGGAGATGTCCTGGGCGGAGGCCATCATGGCCTTCCTGCCTTCGTCGTCGAGAGCGGATATCTCCTTCACTCTCTCCACGACTCCTTCTACAACCTGGAAATAATTCGAATCGTTCCTTTCCAGGACTGTGATACCGGGATGCTCCTTCCCGTAGTGGGAACGGACCCACTTGCCAAAGCCCGAAAGGCTGGTGGTCAGTGAAGGGATCCTGAACGCCAGGCTCTCCAGAGGAGTGTAACCCCAAGGCTCGTAGTAGGAAGGGAACAGCGTGAGGTCCAGACCGACCAGAAGGTCATAATAAGGCTTGTTGAAGACTCCGTCATTGCCGTTGAGGTAGGAAGGAATGAAATAGACCTTCACCCTGCTGCCCTTGGCATTGTTGAAGCCCAGCTCCCTGAAACGACGGGTTATCACGTCCGACCAGGGATCCATCAGATAGTGCGAGGTCTGGGTGGTATAGTCCGACTTGCCACCGGCAAGCTTGGCCACGAGATCCTTGTCAGCTCCGTTGTGGCCGGAAGGGATCATGATGAAAGCCTGGATGTCACGGCCCACAGGGTCAGTGTCGGAAAGCTTCTTGAGGGCGTCGATGAACACGTCGATGCCTTTGTTCCTATATTCATAACGCCCGCCGATGCCGATCAGGATGGCATCCTTGGACACCGCTTCGCCGGACATAGCAGTTGCGACTTCAATCAGCCTGCTGCGGGCCTCCTTCCGCTTGGTGTCATAATCTTCGTCGGTCGAAGGAGTGAAGCTGTTCTCGAATCCGTTCGGGGTCACCACGTCGACGGGACGGCGGAGGAAATGCTCGCACTCCTTGGCCGTAATCTCGCTGACAGTGGTGAAGGCGTCAGCATTCTGGGCGGAGATTTTTTCTATCGAGTGACGGGCCACCACGCCGAACTGCTGGGCCTTCTGGTCCCCGTCATAGACATTCATCGAATCATAGAGCGGAAGGTTGTTTCCGGCCAGGCAGCGCCCCATGACCGTGGCATGGGTCGTGAAGACAGTAGCCACGGGAAGCTCCGTGCTCTTCAGGTATAGAAGGCCGGAGCCGGTCTGCCACTCGTGGAACTGGGCCACGACTTTGTCGGAGGCATTGAGGTTGAAACGGTAGAAACTCTCAATCACATGACCGGCGGCGTAGCCGAAAAGGACGTTCTCCTTGTAGTCCCAGTTGCCGGTGATCGAATCCACCCCGAAACGCTTCCAGTACTCAGTCAGGATGTCATTCTGACGCGTAAGGTACTGCTTGAAGTCCACAAGGATCGCGATGGGCTTGCCCGGGACATTCCACCTGCCGAGCCGTACTCTGAGTCCCTCAGAGGCGGCCTGGGCTTTCCATAGGGTGTAAAGGTGGTTATCTTCGATGAAATCAGGATTGCTCTCGGTGTCCATCCAGACATCCGGTCCGATCAGGATGTGATGCTTGTGAAGTTGCTGCTTGAGGTAAAGCGACTTTGTCGCGATCACTGTGTAGATGCCTCCAACCTTGTTGCAGACTTCCCAGCTGACTTCGAACAGGTAGTCCGGATTAATCAGTTCTTTTGTCATTTAGTCTTTTTCTTTTTTACTGGTTTGCGGACAGGCTCCTGTCCGTTTGTCGCGACGGCATCGTCAATCCTGAGGATGAAGTCGCTGAGAGCATTCATATAGTTGATGAACGCCTCGTAAGGGGTGTTGTAGGGGTTGAAATAACGGTGTACCTCTCCATCGGAGAAGAACTTGGTGCTCATGTAGTAGAGATGGTCGCTCTCCTGCAGGTGGCCGAACTCTTCCCAGAGGACCGGGTCGTTCAGAAGGGCGAGCTTCTCGGACTGGTCGTACAGCTTGTTGAACGCATCCTGCTGGAGTTCGTTGCCGAGCCATGCGGTCACGTCCCTTTCTTCATCAGCCCAGGAGATCGGGTCGGGAACGTCGATCTCAGCGATGGCCTTGTGCTTGCGGGTAGCAGCTGAAGGAGTGGTGAACTCGAACGAGCCGTCGCCCAGTACCACGTCAGGAAGGTAACGCATGAAATCGAATATTCCTGAAGTCTCCCTCTGATGCTCTCCGAAGGTCTCGTAGTCCATGAAGAGGTTGATAATCACGCCGTCGGCGGCCTTGAGCCAGGAAAGGAACTTCTCACCGGTGAGAGGCCAGTTCTCCCATCCCTTGTCGGAGAACCTGAAAGCTATGTCGTCGCTCAATGAATAGTTCCTGAGCAAAAGCTTGAGGCGGTTCTCAAGGGGATCGGTGTAGACATAGTCAGGGCTCTTCCAACCGAGGATGTGCTTGGCGCCCTCTGTCAGCATGGTCTTGAAACCGAGGGAATAGACCATCCTTCCGATGGAGTCGGAGTAGATCATCTCAGTGTTGCGGAAGGCCTTCGGAGTCACTCCAAAATGGTCCTCGATGGTCTTGACATGCTTTTCAACCTGGTGCTTGAATTCGCCTTCGCTGGCGAGCGAGGCGAGGGAGTGGTAATATGTCTCCGCAAGGAACTCCACATTGCCGGTGGCAGCGAGCTCCCTGAAGGAGTCAATCACCTCAGGCTCATACCTGTCGAACTGCTCGAGGGCGGAACCTGTTATTGAGAAGGTCACCTTGAAGGCGCTTCCATGTTTCTTGATAAGGTCCAGGAGGATCCTGTTCATGGGAAGATAGCACCTCTGCGCTACCCTGTGGAGGATGGTCCTGTTGGTGAAGTCATCGTAGTAGTGGGAATCCTTGCCGATATCGAAGAACCGGTACAGTCTCAGCCTGGTTGGCTGATGGACTTGGAAATACAGACAGATGCTCTTTTTCATGGCTGGTTATTTTATGACGGATTCATAGACTTTCTTCATCTTTGCCGCAGCGTGGTTCCATTTGAGGCGGTTGACCTCTTCATAACCTTCCTTGGCGGCGAAGTCCGCAAGAGCGGGATAATTTAGCAGGGCGTAGATGTCGTCCGCCATGGCGTCGACATCCCAGAAATCGACCTTGAAGGCGTACCTGAGGACCTCGGCGGCTCCGCTCTGGTTCGAAATGATCGAGGGTACGTTGCTCCTCATGGCCTCCAGGGGCGAGATACCGAAAGGCTCGGAGACCGAAGGCATGATGTACACGTCGGACAGTGCAAACATCTTCTGGACATCGGTACCGCGAAGGAAACCGGTGAAGTGGAAACGGTCGGAAATGCCCAACCTGGCGGCATGGCGGATGCAACGGTTCATCATGTCGCCGCTGCCGGCCATGACGAAATGCACATGGTCGGTCCTCTTGAGGACCTTGGCAGCCGCCTCGATGAAATATTCAGGACCCTTCTGGAAGGTGATCCTGCCGAGGAAGGTGACGACTTTGTCTTTCAGTCCCCTCTCGACCTTGAGGTTTTCCCTTCCGCTGAAGTCCACGGCATTGTGCACTGTCACCACCTTGTCGGGAGAGATCCCGTACTTGTTGATGACTATGTTGCGGGTCAGGTCGCTGACGGCGATCACCCTGTCGGCAGCCTCCATTCCCCTCTTTTCGATGTCGAAGACACGGGTGTCTATCATGTCCTCGGTACCTCGGTCGAAGGAGGTCGCATGGACATGGACCACGAGAGGTTTGCCGGTCAGTTCCTTGGCCGCGATTCCGGCCAGGTAAGTCAGCCAGTCATGGGCGTGGATGAGGTCGAACTCATCCTTGTGCTCCATGGCTATCGTACCGCCTACCATAGCGTAGCGGGCAACCTCCTCCATGAGGTTGGAACCATATTTTCCGGAGAAACGGAACTTTTCACCTACATGCTTTTCAGTGGACTCTTCACGCAGCCTCTTCTCGGCTTCCACCATCTCGTGGAACTGTTCCGGATCCACGTAAGGGATCATGTTCGTCCCGACCTTCATGAACTTGACCATATTCACGAAATCGTCGACGGAAGAACTGGTAGAGACCACGGGTACGTCGCTGGCATTGATGATGGTAGCGACGCTGCCGTCCTCATCGCCAGAAGCCGAAGGCATCACGAATATGGTCTGGACTCCGTTTTCGGCAAGTCCCTTGACGATGCCGTAGCAAGCGGTTCCAAGGCCGCCCGCGATGTGGGGAGGAAACTCCCATCCGAACATCAAGACTCTCATTTCTGATCCTCCTTGTATTTTGCTATCATGTAGTCCACTAGCAGAAGGGCCGATGTGCTGAGGGCCGAAGAAATAGCTCCGTGCGGCTCATGAGGCGGGTCCCCGTCGTAAAGCTCGGAGAATGCTCCCACGCCGTGCTTGTTCAGGTCCTCGTAGAAACCTTCCACAAGCCATTCGGCCTTCTTGATGAAGGATGCACCCTTCATGCGGAAACTAACCCAGATGTAAGGTGCCAGGAGGAAAACCCTGGTGCTGCCGTCGTGATAGGCGAGGTCCCTGTCGTGCTGGGTCCCTTCGTAGACTCCCTTGTAGTCGATGCTGCGCGGGGAGAGTGTGCGGATTCCCCTTCTCGTCACCAGTTCATTGTCAATCACATGGAGGACAGAGCTGGCGACTTCGGGATCGATCGGCATGTCCTCTTCGACAAGGGCGTAGAGCATGTTCGGGCGGACCTCCATGTGCTGACCGGCGTTGTCGACGTAGTCGGCCAGGTAGCCGGCCCTGGGATTCCAGAACACAGGCTGGAAGTTCTCCTTGACGAGGTTGCGGATCCCGGTCCATTTTTCGATGAACTCCTTGTCCTTGCCGCCGCCGTACCTCTTCTCCATGTCGAGGGTTATGCTTATCGAATGGTACCAGAATGAGTTGGTTTCCACCTGGTAGCCGGCCCTTTCGGTAACCGGGCGTCCATTGATGTAGGCGTTCATCCAAGAAAGCGCCCAGCCATCCATCTGCGCCCAGAGGAGTCCGTTGGGCTGCATGGCCACCTCCGCCCTTCTTCCGGGAAGGTAGCTTTCCAGGATGCCTTTCAGCGTCGGACCGTACTTCTTCCATACGGCCTTTCCGTCGCCTCCGAAATCGATGTACTGCTTAAGAGCGCCGGCAAGCCTGAGGGGAGCCTCAACCTGGGTCGTCCTGTGGAAAAGCCTTTCAGGCTCGTCTGCAATCAGGTTGTCGATGATGGCTTCAAAAGAAGCCTTGTCGTCAGTGGCACAGAGAGTCAGGCCGGGGGCGGCCATGATAGATTCACGCAGCAGGCCGGTGTACATCCATGAGAAACCGGCCGTGATCTGCTTGCGGCCTCCGCGGTTCTGGATCAGCAGGTACGCACAGCGGACGAGCTGGTCGTGATAGGAAGTCACAGGCGGGACCTTGGACAGGAGGGTGTCGAAACGGCGCTTCAGTCCGGAAGGATTCACCTCCGAAACGGAGGCGGAGAAGATAATAGTATCGCCTTCCTTCATCTCGGTCTCGAAATGGCCGGGAACGAAGAGATCCTCCATGCAGTCGAAACCGCGCCTGTACTCGTCGGAATATGTCACTCCCTTGTACCAGCAGGGTGTCTGTACGAACTTGACATCCTTGGTATTGAACTGCAGGTTCAGGTCAGGGAATCCCTCGTAGAGATTCCAGGCCATTCCTCCCTTGACTTCCCAGCCTTCAGTCCTGGCGTCGGGATTCTCCCTGGTCAGGGCGTGGATGTCGCGGAATGCCAGGAACGGGGTCAGGAGGAGACGCTCCTTTGCGGGAGCATTGACCATTTCGTACCGGATAATGACCTGGTCGGAGTCGGGAACAAGCAGGATAGTCTTGGTGAATATCGTGCTTCCGACCCTGTAGGTGATCTTCGGGACCGGATCGGCCTCGAAATCGATGATGTACTTGTGTCCCCTGGGCTCGTAGATGTCACCATAGCAATGGATGCCGAGGTTGAACTGCTTCCCTCCCAGGATAAGGCTCTCGTCCATCGAAGAAAGCAACAGATGCTTCTTTCCGCCGAAATTGTCGACAGGCACGGCCAGGAGGCCATGGTAGCGTCTGGTGTTGCAGGTTACGATGGAAGTGTTGCAATAGGCTCCGGTCTTGTTGGCGCTGATGATCTCCCTCTTGAGAGAATACGAGAGGTTCACCAGCTCGGACTTGTTGAATTTCAGAAAAGCCATATTATTCGTTCAAATCTATTATTCCCCGATAAGTACCAATGCACACCTGCTCGGAAGGTAGAGACGAAGCTCCCCGTCTACGGTAAAATGCTCTCCATCGCTTTCCATGCGGGAGAAACCGTCAAAAACAGCGGCATCGGAATCGAGCACTTTTACATACTTTCCGGCAGGGGCCTCGAAGCCATAATCGGTGAAAGAGTCTACCGGATTGAAATTCAGTGCAAAGATAAGGTTTTTGCGCCCAAATATCAAGATTTTCTTCTCCTCGTCTGCCCTGAGCAGAAAGGGATGCGAATCCAGAATGCCGTAACGCTTCACCAGATGGATCATTTCAGCATCGAAAGCCTGAAGGCAGCCGTATCGGAGAAGGCCGTTGTCAGCCAGGGACCAGAGCCTCCTGGCATGTTCGAAACTCCAACCGTTCCCAGCCCTGGGAAAGTCGATCCATTCCGGGTGGCCGAATTCGTTGCCCATGAAATTGAGATAACCGTCTCCGGCAGTGCCGACGGTGGCAAGCCGGATCAGCTTGTGAAGGGCTATTCCCCTGTCCACAAGGAGGTTCTGCGAATCCTTGTTCATCGAGAAATACATCTCCTTGTCAATCAGGCGGAAGATGATTGTCTTGTCGCCCACCAGAGCCTGGTCGTGGCACTCGGCGTAGCTGATGGTCTTCTCATCGGCGCGCTTGTTGGTGAGCTCGTACCAGATTTCCCCGGGGCTCCATTGTTCGTCCGTCCTTTCCTTGATCCACTTGATCCAGTGGTCGGCTATGCCCATGGCCATCCTGAAGCCGAAACCGACCCCGCCGGAATCGAAGGGTGCTGCCAGCCCGGCCATTCCGCTCACGTCCTCGGCGATCGTTACCGCATACGGATTGATCTCCTTGATGAGCATGTTGGCGAGGCCCAGATAGGTGATGGCGTTCTCGTCGACTCCCTGGTCAAAGTACAAGGTATAGTCGCCGAAGTCTTTACCGAGACCATGGTCCCAGTAAATCATGCTGGTGACTCCGTCGAAACGGAAACCGTCCAGATGGTACTCTTCCATCCAGAACTTGCAGTTGGACAGGAGGAAACGGATCACCTCGTCCTTTCCGTAGTCAAAGCACCTCGACCCCCAGGCCGGATGATGTCCCTGCGGGCCCTTGTAGAAGTACAGGTCGTCGCGGCCGTCAAGAAGGCTGAGGCCTTCCACCTCGTTGTCCACGCTGTGCGAATGGACGATGTCCATCACCACCGCTATTCCCATTCCGTGCGCGGTGTCGACCAGTTCCTTGAACTCCTCCGGGGTCCCGAAACGCGAACTGAGCGCGAAGAAGTTCGAGACCTGATAGCCGAATGAACCGTAGTAGGGATGCTCCTGGAGAGCCATTATCTGGATGGTATCGTAACCGAGCTTCTTCACCCTCGGCAGGACGTTCTGGCGGAACTCGCTGAAAGAAGCCACCTTGGGTTCCTCTGAGCTCATGCCGATGTGGCACTCGTAGATCAACGGATTCTTGCGGCGGAACCGCTTCTCATGCTTCCATGAATATGTTTCAGCGGGATCCCAGACCTGGGCGCAGAAGACCTTGGTTTCCGGATCCTGGACAAGACGAGTGCAGTAGGCAGGAATCCTCTCCCCTCCACCACCGGGCCACTCGATGAACAGTTTGTAGAGTTCCCCGTGGCTAAGGAAAAATGATCCCAGGCGAAGCTCCCAGTTGCCTCCCCCGACAGGCTTGAATTCGTAGGCCCCGGTTCTCTTCCAGTTGTTGAAATCCCCTATCAGGTAGATCCTTGAAGCATTCGGAGCCCATTCGCGGATGACCCATGATCCGTCGTCCTCCTTGTGGAGGCCGTAGTAGAGATGGTTGTTGACCGCCCCGGCAAGGCTGCCGTCCGCGGAGCCGACAATCTTGGCCCTGGCATCAAGTATCCTTCTGTGCCTTGCCTCAATCGCCTCCTTGAATGGTTCAAGATAGGGATCCGTCTCGTATATTTTCTTCAATTTCCTCATAATTATCCAATAATGGATAAATATACAAAATTATCCCGACATTGACCTCTCGGCTCGGGATTTGTTGGAAAAAGGGAAAAACCGTAAATTTGTCGGATTATAGTCCGTTCCGGATGAAAGACGCGTTGAAAAGAATATGGTTCCCCCTGGTCGTGGTGTGCTTGATCTCACTCCACGCCGTCGGCATGGGCAACCGTCCGGCCGAGGGCGATCCAGGCATAGGATTCATCAGCGCGGAGAGGCCTCAGCGGCCCGACACCATCCGCTACAAGAATCCCTTCTCCAAGAAGGGCAGCACAGGCTCCGCCGACACTTCCTTCCTGACTCCGATCGACTCAGTGCCGGTCCTTACCGCAAGGGACACCATATTCCCGCCAGATTCCCTGAAAGAGACGGATCCTTTCAGGTACAAGTACTATGTCGCCCTGATCGATTCGCTCACCCATGCTTTCGTGAGCGACTCCTTGAAGCAGGCCGGGGACTCCATCGACTGGCCGGTTTTGGATTCGCTCTACGACATCGAGGCCGCCGCCAGGAAGAAGGCCGCTTACGACGAATGGTATGCGAGCCTCTCGCCCAACGAAAGGAAGAAGATAGAGATCGAGAACAAGGAAAGGCTCAAGCGGCAGAAGGCCGACAGGCTTCAGGCAAGAAGGGACAGTATCGCCTTGAAACGGGACAGCGTCCGGGAGAACACGCCAAGGATCCTCGAAACCTTCGCGTTCACCGACTCGATGCAGTACAAGAGGATCGTACAGTGGACCCATGAGAGGGAATTCCACAAGATGGACCTCAAGGGACCGGACACCAGCTACAACTTCCGATTCTACGACTACCCTTTCTACCGCAAGGATGTCAATGCCACTTGGCTGGGAGTAGCCGGATCCCCCCTTCAGTACTACAACTACTTCAACCGCTCGAGCGAAAACGGAGTCATGTTCTATGACCCTTACGAGTCATGGTCCTATTCGGCAAAGACGCTTCCTTTCTACAACACGAAGACGGCTTACACTGAGTTGTCCTATTTCGGCACCCTGTTCGCCAACTCGCAGAAGGAATCCGACAACCTCCACATCCTGACCTCCCAGAACATATTCCCGGAACTGAACTACACCCTGGAGTACTACCGCTTCGGAGGAAACGGAATAATGGAGAATGAGAAGACTGTCAACAAGACCCTGGCAGCGACAGTCAACTACCTCGGCAAGAAATACATGATGCACGCCGGCTACATCCACAACAAGATCGTCCGGGGTGAGAACGGTGGTACCACCGACATTTCCATGGTCAGGGACACCACCCTCGATGCAAGGGAGTATCCGGTCCATTTCTCCGGAGCTTCGAGCACCACTACCAAGAAGACCGTTTTCCTGGACCAGCAGTACAGGATTCCGTTCATGTTCATCAAGACCATGCAGGACAAGAAGGACGACAAGTCTTTCCGTCAGAGGGTCCTGGCATCCGGAGACACCGCCCTGATCGCCAAGATCGACAGCCTCGCCCAGTGGCACGCCGCCGAAAGGGAGGCTGCGGACTCGACCGGCGACAGCAACGTCACGACGGCCTTCATCGGTCACAGTTCCGAGTACTCCGTGTTCCGGAGGCTCTACAAGGACAACATATCCAAGTCCGACAAGATCGGAAGGAGTTTCTACGACGACAATTTCTTCTACAACCCGACCACCACCAACGATTCGGCCAGGGTCTCCAAGCTTGAGAACCGGGTCTTCCTGAGGCTCCAGCCGTGGTCGGAAGAAGCCATCGTGTCGAAACTCAACGGAGGAATAGGCAACAGGATCACATCCTGGTACGACCTTGATCCTACTTTCCTCTCCGGAGCGTCCAACACAGTCTGGAATTCGACCTTCGTCTACGCCGGAGTGGAAGGCCAGCTGCGAAACTACATCGCCTGGGATGCAACCGGCGACTATGTCTTCCTCGGCAACGAGATGAACGACCTTTCAGTAAAGGCCAACGCAAGGCTCTCGATGTATCCTTTCAGGAAGGCCAAGACAAGCCCCGTCTCCCTGAAACTGCATTTCGAGACCTCTCTCAAGGAACCCCAGCACTACCACAACCACTACTTCTCCAACCACTACAAGTGGGACAACGGTTTCGGCAAGGTGTCCACAACCAAGCTACAGGCAAGGATCGACATTCCTAGGTGGGACATAAGCGCCGACGTGGGCTACGCCCTTCTGGCGAACAACATCTATTTCGACTCTCTCGCAGTAGTCAGGCAGAACCCGGATCCGATGAGCGTCCTGAGCGCCTCGCTGACAAAGAACCTGGCCCTGGGGCCTCTGCATCTTGACAACAAGGTCCTTTTCCAGGTGTCTTCCAACCAGGATGTCGTCCCAGTCCCGACTTTTGCAGCCAACGCCAGGTGGTACCTGCAGTTCGACATCTCCAAGGGTGTGATGCAGATGCAGATCGGTGCCAATGCCTGGTACAACACTAAGTACTATTCACCGGCATGGAATCCCGCCGTGGGCGTGTTCTACAACCAGAAGGTGGAGAAGTACAACAACGGACCGGTCATCGACGCCTTCGCCAATGTCCAGTGGAAACGAGCCTGCATCTTTGTCAAAGTCGAGAACGTAGGCCAGGGTTGGCCGATGGACAAGTTCGACTATTTCAGCGCCCATCGCTACATCAGGACACAGAGAGCCTTGAAGTTCGGTGTCTACTGGCCATTCTACCTCCAGCCGAATCCGAACCACGCGGTCTCCGCGGGGGCAGGTCTCTCCGGTTCCGGTCGCAACTAAAGCTGTGCAATGGGAGTTAAAAGAGTCTTTAAGAAGTTTCTCAAGTACTTGATCCCCACCTTGTTGGTACTGCTGATCATTCCGGTGACCGGAAGAAAGTACCAGTCTAGGAGGTCCCAGGATTCGTTCAGGGAAAAGCCCCTCCGCGCAGCTCTGATGCTCGGTGACTTCGACATCCTGCCGAGAGGTTACCTCACCGGGTTCAACTACGAACTCCTGAAGACATTCGCAGAGACCCACAGCGACTCAGTCAGGATATTCCTTGGAGAAAAGGATGTCCCCTATCTCGATTCGCTCCTGCTCGACAGCCTCGACATCCTGGTGATCCCCTCCGGAAAAGTGCCTGAAAGCGAAGAGATCTCTGTTCTTCATCCAACGGACACGTCCGTAGCCTGGGTGATCCGGAAGGATCCGTACAGGGGGCACGAGGTACTAAGATGGTCCGCTTTCATAAAGGCTTCCCCGGAGTACCAGCAGATGACCAAACGATTCTTCCAGGGGTACAATCCTTACCGCACCGGGAAGAAAGATCCCTCCATCATCAGTCCCTACGACCATCTCATCAAGAAGAACGCAAAGCTTATAGGCTGGGACTGGAGGCTCCTGGCTTCCCTGATCTGGAACGAATCCATGTTCCACATCCAGGCCAGGTCCCCGCGCGGGGCCATGGGCCTGATGCAGATGATGCCCCGTACGGCCAAGAGTTTCGGGCTTAGCGACATGCTGGACCCGGAGGAGAACATAGCCGCAGGCACAAGGTACATCCAGATGCTTCAGAAGACCTTCAGCGCTTTCAGCACCGATCCCGAAGTGGTCAGGAGGCTTACGATCGCAGCGTACAACTGCGGAGAAGGAAGGGCCCTCGAGGACCTCGACGGCAGGGAACAGAGTGCCGAGACGGCAGCCTACACGAAGGCCGTCCTCAATCTTTATGATTTTTTCCGTGGTGTGGAGCCTCAGAAAGACACCCTACTGAGCCCTGACAGTCTGGGCGGGGTCGACCCTGGCGATGAACATGCAGGGGATCAGGAGGAGCAGCATGATGACGATGAATGAGATCACATCTGCCGCGAGGACTCCGGGAAGGTTAAGATGTACCGGCACGAACGGTACGAAATAGTTCTCCGGGTTAAGTTTCAACACATGGGTCCATTTCTGGATCCCGCAGAGCAGCAAGGCCGCTGCATTTCCGATCAGAAGTCCTTTCAGGACAATCACTGAAGCCACTTTCAGGAAAACCTTGGCAATCGACCTGTCAGTCATGCCGAGCGACTTGAGCGTTCCGATCGTGGAGATGTTCCTGAACAGCATGATCAGAAGGCCGGAGATCATGTTGAAACCGGCCACGATTGTCATCAGGATCAGGATAAACAGGACGTTGAAGTCAATGAGGGTCAGCCAGTCGAAGATCTGGGGATAACGGCTGATCACCGAAGCCGCCACCAGGTTGTCATCGTCGTCGGAAGCGTTTTCCAGGGTGATCATCCCGACTTCGTCCGTAACCCGGCGCATCCCGGCCACATCCCTTGAATATGGGGCCAGGGCCAGCTCGATGGTCGAGACTTCGTCGCTCTCCCAGCCGTTCAGGCGCTGGAGATCGGCGATGTCAGCCATCACGATTATGTTGTCGGTGCCGTCCATGATGCCCTCGTAGACATCTGTGATGTTGAAATTGCGCACCTTGACATTCTCACCAACGAAATAGGTCAGCATCTTGTCGCCGGCGTGAAGGTCCAGCAGGTCGCTCAACCGTGTAGGGATCGAGACGCCAAGCCTGACTGTGTCAACCACCGAAGTGTCCTTGGGAACTCCCTTGAACAGGACGCCATGGATGTTCTCCCCTTTCTTGACGATTCCGGCACGGTACACTGCAGGGGTCATCCCCTTGACTTCCGGAAGAGCCATGATGTCCCCCATGTAGCTGGGGTTGGAAGATATGGGAGAATCTTCGTTGATGTAATTCATGTCCACGCTCATGAGCTGGATGTCTCCGGTCAGGTCGGAAATGCCGTTGCGGATCTCGGCACGGAAACCGGCCGAGACCGAAACAGCGATTATCATCACGAGGAAGGAGATCGCGATGGAGACCATCGCGATCTTTCCTCCAAAACGGAGACGTCGGGCTATGAAGCCGGAAGCGTCCATGAATATCTTACCAGATGTGGACCCTCTCGCTTTCAGGACGCCACATAGGATCGCCTTCCTTGATTCCGAAGGCGTCGAAGAAGCTCTGGAAGTTCTTCACTGAGACGTTCACCCTGTTGACTGCCAGGGAGTGGACGTCGAGCCTTGTCCTGCGGGCTATCTCCTCATCGGTGATGTTCTGGGCCCAGACAGCACCATAAGCGAGGTAGAACCTCTGGTCGGGAGTGAAGCCGTCGATGAGGCCGGGCTCCTTGCCGGCGATGGCATTGTGCATTGCTGTGTAGGCTATGCTCAGTCCACCGTGGTCACCGATATTCTCTCCGAGGGAAAGCTGACCGTTTGCCATAAGGGCAGGCTTGCCATCCTTTGCAGGAAGCACCTCAACTGCATCGAACTGGGCAGCCAGGACCTGGGCCTTTGCATTGAACTTAGCGGCATCCTCTTCAGTCCACCAATTGGTCATGTTGCCGACCTTGTCGAAGAGACGGCCCTGGTCGTCGAAACCATGGGACATCTCGTGGCCGATCACGACACCGATTCCGCCGTAGTTCACAGGATCGTCAGCATCCGGATTGAAGAACGGAGGCTGGAGGATTGCTGCCGGGAAGCAGATCTCGTTGGTCGAAGGATTGTAGTAGGCGTTGACGGTCTGGGGAGACATGCCCCATTCAGTCCTGTCGGTAGGCTTGCCGAGCTTGGAGATGTTGTCAGCAACGTACCAGCGGCTGGCAGCCTTGAGGTTGGCATAGTAGCTCTTTTCAGGATCGATCTCGAGGGAAGAATAATCCTTCCACTTGTCAGGATAGCCGATCTTGACGGTAAAATTGTCGAGCTTCTCATGAGCCTTGACCTTGGTCTCGGGGCTCATCCAGTCAAGCTCATCAATGTGCTGGGAGAAAGCTATCTTAAGATTATCCACCAAAGTGATCATCTTCTCCTTTGAAGAAGCAGGGAAGTATTTCTCGACATACATCTTGCCGACAGCTTCGCCAAGGATGCTGTTAGGAACCTGCATGGCCCTCTTCCAGCGAGGCCTCTGCTCCTTGATTCCGGACATCTGTGTGCTGAAGAAGTCGAAGTTGGCTGCATAGAAATCATCACTGAGTGAACTTGCAGCACCGCTGACAAGCTGGGCTGCAAGATAATCCTTCAGCACGGGGAGATCCTCATTGGAGAAATATTCACCGAATTTCTCGAAGAAATCAGGCTCCGCGACCACGAGCTTGTCCTGTGCAGGAATTCCGCGGGCATCCATGTAAGCCTTCCAGTCGAAGCCGGGGAAACTGCTTGCGAGTGTCTCGCTGCTGTAGACATTGTACTGAGCCTGGACATCCCTCTCCTTGACGCTGTCCCATGAATTCAAGGCAAGGACATCCTCGACTGCAAGGGCGTTGTCGGCAGCCCTCGAAGGATTCTCGACACCTGCGAGTCCGAGCACCTTTGCAAGGTAGTTGCGGTAGCCTTCCTTGAGGGCTGCGTTGGAAGGTTCGACGTAGTAGTCACGGTCACCTATTCCCAGGCCGCCCTGGCCGAAATAAAGGATCTGGCTGTCGCTGTCGACCATGTCAGAGCCGACATAGGCGCCGAAGAAGACTCCTTCGCCACCGTCATGCATCTTTGCGATGAGTTTCACGAGCGAAGCCTTGTCCTTCACTGAATATATTTCAGCGACGTCTTCCTTAAGAGGGGCGGCACCCTCGGTGTTGAGCCTGACTGAATCTAGGCCCTGCTTGTAGAGGTCGGCGATCTTCTGCTCGACCGAGCCCTTGACCGTCTTCATCGTGGTCATGGCTGCGAACAGATCGTTCAGCCTCTCCACGTTGTTTTCGCGGAGCTGGTCGAAGGAACCGAAACGGGCATATTCAGGCTTCAGGGGGTTGTTTTTCTGCCACCCTCCTGTGGAATACTGGTAGAAGTCGACGGCCGGCGGAACGGTCGTGTCAAGGTTGGAAAGGTCGATTGCAGGAACCTTCTCCTGCTTCTGACCGCATGCCATGAAGGCAATAGCTGTAGCCATCATCAGAAACGCTTTTTTCATATCGCTTGACTTTATGAATATTCATTGTGTCAACCTGCAAAGTTATCAATTATTTTACGATATTTGCACACCGTTTCTAGGGGCATGGGAAGAATCATCATTTTCTTGAAGAACTGGATGCTGCCGGTGGCGATAGTCACCGGAATACTGCTGTGCCTGGCGGTGCATTTCATCTCAGGTCCCGGTTCCTCCTTCGAGCAGGGCTTCACCGGAATCGTCAAGGAACTGCAGCCCGTCCTGGTTGCCTTGATGCTTTTCCTGCAGTTCAACAAGATCTCCCCTTCCGACCTAAGGCTCAAGAGATGGCATCTCTGGATCCTGCTGTTCCAGATCCTTACCTTCATCGCCCTTGCGCTGGTGACCACGGCCATCCCTCACGGCAACATGAGGATCTTGATCGAATGTGCCATGCTCTGCTTCGTCTGCCCGACGGCCGCAGCAGCCGGAGTGATAACTGACAAACTCGGCGGAAGTCTTTCGGAGACTGTTACTTACGTTGTTCTCATCAACTTCTTCGCAGCCATCGTGATCCCCCTTGTGATCCCGATCGTCCACCCCACGGGAGATGCGACCTTCTTCGTCAGGTTCGTCTCGATCTGCATGAGAGTGTTCCCGCTGCTGGTGTTCCCGCTGCTGGTCGCCTGGCTCATCCGTTTCACTATGAAAAAGTTGCATGACTGGCTCGTAAAGTTCGCCGGATGGGCTTTCTACGTCTGGGGATTCACCCTCTGCCTCTCGATCTACCTAGCCACTGGAGCCTTGCTAAAGAGCGGAGTTTCAGCCTGGATGTTCCTCATGATCTGCGTGGTTTCCCTGATCTGCACTTTCATCCAGTTCAAGTTCGGAAGGAAGGTTGGAAGGACCATCAACGGAGATCCAATCACGGCCGGTCAGGCCCTGGGCCAGAAGAATTCCGGTTTCCTTATCTGGCTGGGCTACTCATGGATGACCCCCGTTTCTTCAGTGGCCGGAGGCCTCTACAGCATCTGGCAGAACCTTTTCAATGCCTTGGAACTCTACAACCAGAGGCATCAGAAAGAGTCTTCTCAGAAGCCTGTTACAGAAATATCTGAGCATTAATATTTTAAACAATATGACGGTCTCTATTTTCCGACCGGCTAAAGCGTTATTTAGCTTTAAATCAATCATTTGCATAACAGCTCTTCTTGCTCCGTTCTTCACAGCTGCGCAGGATTTGCCCAGGATGGTGTCCATCTCCCCTGGTTCCTTCTTGATGGGGAGTGAAAGGGGCGGGACCGACGCCGATGAGAGTCCTTTCCACAAGGTAACTATCTCAAAACCATTCCGGATGAGCGAGACGGAGATCACGAACCTTCAGTACGAACAGTTCCGCCCTGAGCACAAGGCCATGCGCGGGAAGGGAGGCTTCTCCTCCGGAGACGACGAGGCCGTCGTCCATGTGTCCTACTACGACGCCGTCGCTTACTGCGAGTGGCTTTCCGAAAAGACAGGCCGTCATTTCAGACTTCCTACCGAGGCGGAATGGGAATATGCATGCAGGGCCGGAACGACGTCAGACTACTACACCGGAGACAGCCTTCCTGAAGGAATGTTGAAGAACCAGAAGAATGAAAGGGAGTTGGTTCCTGTCTCCCTTGAGACCATTTACGGTCAGCCCAACCGATTCGGCCTGTACGGAATGCACGGGAACGTCGAAGAATGGTGCCTGGACTGGTACGGAAGGTATCCCGGAAAGTCTCAAAGGAATCCCGGAGGACCGTCCAAGGGCATCTACCGAGTCACCAGGGGCGGCAGTCACAACACCCCAGTTGAATATCTCAGGAGCGCGAACCGCTCTGCTTCCATGCCTGACGACATGCATGAGCAGATCGGGTTCAGGATCGTCGAGACAGGAATAAGGCCACGCACCTCCCGCCCGATCAAGGAACAGACTCTGCTGCAACGCCATGTAAATCAAAGGAAAGCCTCCTGGGAAAAGTTTCCCGATGACAAACCTTACTGGAAAACGCCAGTTCCATTCGTCGTACCTCCGACAGACGGGACACCTTTCTATGGTCACAACCATCAGCCTGCAATCACATGGTGTCCCAACGGAGACCTTCTCGCAATCTGGTTCTCGACAATCAAGGAAAACGGCCGTGAGATGGTGGTGCTGGGTTCGAGAATGCGCAAGGGTTCCGATACCTGGGATCCGGCATCCCTCTTCTTCAAGGTTCCTGACAGGAACATGACCGGCTCTTCCCTGCTTCTCTTAGGAGACGGTACCATCATGCACGTCAACGGGGTATGCAAGTCTGGTGACTGGAAAGATCTCTCGATGGTCACCCGGTTCAGTTCCGACAACGGCCGGACATGGTCCGATCCTGCCTTCGCTGAAGCGGAACACGCAGTAAGGCATCAGGTTATCGCCGGTCCCATAATCTGCTCGGACGGGGCCATCATCCAGTGCTGCGATGCAGGACCCGGTGGAGAGGACGGTACTTCCATCCACGTCAGTACTGACGGAGGAAGGACCTGGAAAGACACAGGAGCTACCATTCCCGGAATACATGCCGGAATAGTACAACTCAAGGACGGCTCTCTCCTCGCTTACGGAAGAGGCAATTCAATAGACGGGAAGATGCCGGTAAGCCGTTCCGGCGACATGGGAAGGACATGGAAAAGCAGTGCAAGCGAGTTTCCTCCAATCAGCAGCGGACAAAGGCTCGTACTTAAGAGATTGGACGAGGGCCCTCTGATGCTGGCGACTTTCAGGGAGAACGGGATGACCATCCATCTGTCTTATGACGAGGGAGAATCCTGGCCTGTGAAAAAGCTGCTCACCGACGGATCAGGGCTTGAAACTGAAGGAGGCGCCTGGACAGGAGATTTCAAGATGGATGCAGGCCACGCAGAGCCCAAGGGCTACTTCGCCTGCACACAGACTCCCGACGGAGTTATCCATCTCATTTCCAGCAGGCTGCACTATCGTTTCAACCTAGCCTGGATCCTTGACTAAAGATTAGAAAGGCGGACCTGGAGAGATGCCTTTTCGGTCTCGTCTTCCGTGACCTTGATCAGCATCGGAAGATACTTCTTCTCCAGCTTCACATTCTTGTCGTTGCGGGCCAGAAGGACGCAGTTCTTTATGGTCGCGTAGTCGTCCGGCTTCTTCTTCAGGACCTTGTTGTACATCTTGAGGGCGTTCTTGCTGTCATGCTTGTACACCAGGTAATAAGATCCGATGTTGGTCATGTACTCATATGCATTGGGATAGTAGGAGAGCATCTTCTCGGAAAGTTCCTTGAAAGCCTCATAAGCCGGAGGAGTACCTATTAAATAAAAGGCGTAACAGCAGTCCTGCATCAATGAAGGGAACAGGGACTTGTCAGACTCATATCCCGGGTACTCCCACGCCGGATGACTGTGACCGTCGTAGTCGATGAGAGCCTTGAGATTCGAAAGAGCCATGTCCGGGCTGTCCTTTTCGTAGTCGAGCAGGGCGGAGATCTTGTAGAGCCTGAAATCCAGACGGTTCTGGTTGAGTTCTATAGCCTTGTCGATAGCCTGAGTAGCAATTCCGAAGAGTTCATCGTCGTAATTGTTGATCTGGAAATAATTGACATCCTTTCCGAGCGAATCCTTCAGGGTGATGACCGGGGCATTGCCAAGATAACGGTTGGCTTCCTTTACCTCGTAGGTTTCGGTACGGCTCTTCGCCAGGTAGAAGGAAAATTTGTCCAGAAGCATGTTCAAGTCATCGGGATAATCTTTCTCCCAATTCTTGACGATGGTTTCGAGGCCGACTCCCTTGGGACCGAGCTTCGACACGAGAAGGTCGTAGCGGTCGGAATATTCCTTAGAGGTGGGTTTGGTCTGGGCGGCTGCAGGCAGCAGGACTGCGAGGGCAGCGAGGGTCAATAGTATTCTTTTCATTCTCATAAGTCGATTCTTATCCTTCTGTTCTGGGGGTGGAGATTGTTCCACCTCCGTCCGATGTTCTTGACGAAGCCGAGGGGGTGGCCCTCATGGCAGACGATCAGGAACCCTTCGGGTTGTCCTTCAATGAATATGCCATCGCGGTGGAGGAACTTCAAGGAGGTCTCCCTGTCCAATTCAACCGTGGGATACTGATCTACAGGCGGGAATATGCTGAGTGCCCAGTCGGCTGACGGCACGAGGTCCTTCCCTTTCATGACTCCTTTCTCGAGGCCGCTTCGAAGCGGGTGCAGGATTCCGGGCTCCAGCCTGGTCGATCCGGAAGGCGAAGTCTTCCCGAGCACTGAGACAAACTGGCCTTCTCCTTCCACGAAGCCGGGGACCAGAAGGCCTCCGGTCCTGGTCGGGATCACTCCGGGAAGGCTGGAATAGTCATATTCAATCACTTCCGCTCCAAGTTCGGAGGCAGCCCATTCGACATTGGAGTCGTTCTCCGCCTCCTCGAAGGTACAGGTCGAGTAGACGAGCAGGCCTCCCTGGCGAAGGGCAGGCCAGACGTCGGCAAGGATCCTCTTCTGACGGGCGGCGCAGAGGTTGACGGCCTCCGGCGACCAGTCTTCAACTGCCTTTGGGTCCTTGCGGAACATCCCTTCTCCGGAACAGGGGACGTCGGTGACGATGATGTCGAAATAGCCTTCAAGCTTTGCGAAGGCCTTGGGATCGCAGCTGGTGACGATGACGTTGGGATCGCCCCAGACTGCCACATTGTCGCAGAGGACTGAAGCCCTGCCACGCATCACTTCATTTGCGACAAGCTGGAAGCCGTCGGAGAAGCGTTCGCGGAGGGAGGCGGCCAGGTCCGTGGTCTTTCCTCCGGGGGCGGCGCACAGGTCGAGTACCCTGACGGGGCGGCCCAGGCCTTCGAATCGGTCCAGATGTTCGCGGACCATGTGGCCGACGACCATGGCGGATGAATCCTGGACATAGTAGCATCCCGCATGGAACAACGGATCCATCACGAACCTCGGCCTCTCCCCCAGCATCACCCCATACCTGTTCCACGGAACAATTTTGCACTCCGTCCCAGAAGGCAGTGGCCACTCGGACGCCTCGCTCCGCTCGGCCCCACCGCTCGCTCCACTTCGTTCCGCTCCGGTCCCCCCTCTAGTGCCGAGGGTGGCATTGTCCTCGTTGGCCACTGCCTTCAGGGCCGAAGAACCTGAAACTTCCTGAGCAGTCGCAGGGCTTAGGCCTGGCCCGGACAACTGTGACAACTCGGAGCTCTGCGACTCAGGGAGTCTGAGGGGTCCGCCCCTCAGTCCCCCCAGGGGGTGCAGGGGGGTTGATGTAATCCGTTCAGATGCGAAGCATTTGAACGGGTTGATACGGATAGAGACTGAAGGTGGAAGGAAAAAAGCGGGGAAGGCGGTGCGGGCACGGTCCGGCCCCACCGCACGGGACAGAATGTCCATCAAGACCCCGTCGTCCAACCCCTGCATCCTACTGCCCCTGCCTCTTGGCTAGTTCCTCCTGCATCCTCCTCATTGTCTCCTCATCGATTCCCTCGGGCATCCTGCCCTCGGAAACCGACACAAGACCGTCCACCACCTTATCGAGAGCCTCACGGATCTTCCCCGAAAGCATCATCTTCATCATAAGGTTGAGGTCTGCATGGAACTCGACGTGGAAATCAGTTTTGGAAGGCTCGGTCGGAACGGCATCGAAATGCAGCGAACCGCCGAAACTGAACGGAGCACCGCTGTCGATGAATTCTATCCTTGAATATGGAACACGGTCCTTGACCATGATGCCGATCTTGAAGCCCTGGACGGTGGCGGTGATGGTGTCGTAGTCAGCCACGACATCCTGCCTCTTGTCCTCCGGAAGCATCTGCACGAAATTCCGCATGTCCACGAAAGCCATGTAGAGCTCGAAGGGCGTCTTTGACACAAGCCCGTGCTTGCTGGTTATTTCAGTTGACATATTCATTGATTCTATTTATTCCAAGATGAAGGATTCTCACGCCAGCGTCCGAGCACTTCGGCATCTTCGGGCTTGATGTACCCTGATGCTGCAGCTTCCTGGATGAGAGAGCCGTAGTTCGACAAGGTCGTAAGGGACACTCCCTTGGCAGCGAAAGCCTCTTCAGCGACCCCGAACCCGTAAGTGAACACGGCCACCATTCCGAGCACCTCAGCACCGGCAGCCCTGAGGGCATCGACCGCAGCAAGGCTGCTCATTCCAGTGGAAACCAGGTCCTCGATCACTACCACCTTGGCACCTTCCGGAAGGGTCCCCTCGATCTGGGACTGTGTCCCGTGATCCTTCGGTTTCGGACGGACATAGACAAATGGTTTGCCCATCCTGTCGGCGGCAAGTACGCCGTGGGCTATCGCTCCGGTAGCGACTCCGGCGACCACCTCCGCCTCAGGATAAAGTTCCGAAGCCTTTGCAGCCAGGGACTCCGCCACGAATGAACGGAGGGCCGGGTCGGAGAAGATCCGACGGTTGTCGCAATAGATTGGCGAATGCCAGCCGGACGCCCAGGTAAAGGGGTTGTCAGGCCTGAGGAGCACCGCACCGATACGCAGCAGGTTCGCTGCCAGTTTTCTCTCGATGGAATCCATGTTCTGAAAATGATTTGCTAAATTTGCAGCCTAGCTTACAAATATAGCAATTTTATACCTCAAGATGCACAAGATCTACCTTGAAAAGAGATGTATCCTGATCTGCTCTCCCGACGAGCCGGCGCTTTCCGACCCCAACTCGATCGAGCTGCATCTCGGACAGGCCCCGGACATAGCTTCGATAGTGGACATGTTCGAGACCTCAGGGTCCCTCTCGAGGGTATATATTCCTACGGATGACATAGAAGAAACCTACCGTGGCTTCTGCTCCCAGTTCAAGGAGGTTAACGCCGCCGGAGGGCTGGTGTCCAACCGCAGGGGCGACGTGCTCCTTATCCGCAGGAACGACCTCTGGGACCTGCCAAAAGGGCATCAGGAGGAGGGGGAGGACATCAGCGTCACAGCCCTCCGGGAGGTCCAGGAAGAAACGGGGGTCCTCAATCTCGAACTCAAGGAACTGATCTGCATCACCGACCACTGCTACCGCCGCGACGGCATCTGGCACCTCAAGCACACCTGGTGGTA
>JAFUFS010000016.1 GCA_017469745.1 Bacteroidales bacterium
ATTCCTCTCGTCCTTCGCAAAAAGTCGCTCATCTTCGAACACCTTTTTATGGGCCATTCTTGACGTTTTTGGGATATTTTTTGGGATACTTTTTACTAAAAATGCCCTGCAGGGTGTTCTGCAAGGCATTTCAGCGGAGAGGACGAGATTCGAACTCGTGGTACGCTTGAGACGTACGTCGGTTTAGCAAACCGGTGGTTTCAGCCACTCACCCACCTCTCCAGTGGTACTTGGCGGAATGGTTTAGTCAAACCTTTCTTTCAGTCCGGACTGCAAAGATACAAAAATTAATTGTTTTGCAACAAATGGCAGTCAGATTTTGATCCTCTAGGCCTTAGAACGCCTTGGAAACCTTCTCGAGGTCGGCGCCGAAGAGGTCGCGGGCGATGCTGGCGAGGTCTTCAAAGCTGCCTTCCAGGTGGATGGTGTACTGGGTGTGGGTCATCGAGGCTCCGGGGACGAGGGGTGCTCCGGGTGAGGAGGTTTCGATCTCATAGAAGGGGCCCATGATGGTACCGGTCTCGGTGGGACCATCGTTGTAGGAGTTGATCACGTCGCCGCTGAAGGGGTCTTCCTGAGGGCCCCACTGGCCGTTGACATAGTCATTATCCCCTTCGGGGACGGTGTACTTGAGAATGTTCAGTACTCCGGCCTTGGAGTCGTAGCTGCCGCAGATGTCCTTTGCGCTGCCGGCGGGGAGGCCGATCTTGGCGCGGTACTGGCCGTCGATCTTGAAATAGATCATCCCGTCATCGACGATGAGGCGGTCGGAAGGGACCTTCCCGAAATATTCATCATTGACGATTCGTCCTTCGAAGTCCTTGTTGTAAGGGATGAATACGGTGGTTGAGGGGGAAGGGGGATACATTCCGAGGAGCCAGACGGAGGGCATGCCGGTTTCCTTGGTCCAGGGGGAGGTGCCGAGGTTGGTCAGGGTGCTCTCAGTCCCGTATGCAACGGAACGGACTCCGGCGGGGATGCTGATGCCGAGGAGGTTCTCCAAGGCCTGCTTGTCAAGCAGCTTCACCGCCCTGCGGATTCCGATCTTGAATTCGTTGCCGGTGGCATTGGTCAAAAGGGCTTCCTTTGTGAATACAGCCTCGGACTCAGAAGAAGATTCCACATCGAAGGCCTCGGAATCTATGACGGAAGGCACAACCCAGTTGGCGTAGTCCTGCTCTGCTCCTGGCTTGAAGTACCATGAGAAGGGACCGCCTTCAGGGCCGATCCAGAAGCGTTCTTCTCCCCCAAAAGGATTGAACTGAGGATTGACAGCACCTTCTGCCACGGCCTTGTAGTTGATCCAGCCGTAGCTCTGGCCCTTCTCACCTCCGGTGGTGGAGGTCATGACCCTTCCCTGGAAGGAAGGGATCAGCATGACTCTCGCCTGACCGTCGGGGCTCTTCAGTTCGAGCACCGGGACGTTCCTGGAGGCGAAATAGTCAAGATCGTAACCGTAAGTTCCCATTTCGTTTGTCTTGTCATTGCAGGCGGTGCTCCCCGCAAGGAGGAGCACTGCCAATGCAATATTGATAATCCTTTTCATGATTCATTATTTCATGTCAGCGAGCATCTTGATGAAGTAGCCGCCGACGACCGAACGGGCCTTGAAGCCCCTGTGGGTAGGTTTGTCGGTGAACACCCAGTCGGACATCGGAACCCTGTCGACGGTCTCGTTCATGAACTTGTGGACGGGCTTCACGAAGGACTGGAACTCTTCCATGTCGTCGGAGAGGGTGGCTGTCCACATGATCCAGTCGGTCTTGGTGTAGGTCATACGGTTGTCCAGGGGCAGGCCGTAGATGTTGGAGACCTTGGGATAGTAGTCGAGTTCCTTCCGGAAGACTTCCTCCGGGAATATTCCCAGATCCAGGAGCTTGTCCCAGACGAGGTTGTACTTCTGGCTCCAGGTGCCCGGGCGGTCGAAGGTGAGGCGGAAGTGGTCGCCGTCGTCTGCCATCTCAATCCACTTGGCAGCCATTTCCTTGGCGGCCTTGGTGTATTTCTCGGCCACGTCGTCATAGCCCAGTTTACCTGCCATGTAGCCGTAGGAAGCGATTCCGAGGATGGCCTTGACGGAGAGGTTGATGTTGTGGGCGAAGCGGCCGGCGAAGTCGTCGGTGCAGAGCTGGTCCTCGGGATCAAGGCCGAACTGCATGAGGTACTCGGTCCAGGTGGTGAGGGTCTCCCAGTGCTTCTTGGCATAGGAGAAATCATTCTCGTAGTGGCAGACGGCAGCGGTGAGGGTCAGCATGTTACCGCCTTCCTCGACTGGCATGTCGCCTCCGTAGGTCTGACCGTTGGCCAGGGGATATGTTCCCACGTCATGGGCCGGGAAGGGCTTGGTCCAGCGGCCGCTCTCGCTGAAGAAATAGATGTGGTTCATCAAGCCTTCGGCGAGCTTGGGATTGTAGAGGAGGAAGAGAGGGGCGGAAGGATAGGTCACGTCGACGGTACCGATCGAGCCGTTGCTGTTGTTCTCCTTTGAGAGCCAGAGAAGGTCGCCGTTGGGAGCTTCCACGAGCTTGTGGGCGTGGATGGCCTGGCGGTATGCCAGGGCGCAGAGTTCGGCATATTCCTTACCGCCTGCCTTGAGGGCGTCGTTCATCATCTGGACGTCGAAGGCTGAGCACTTCTTCACGAGGGCTGGATATTCAGCCAGAGCGGCCTGGAAGGCGTCCTTGATGGTCTTCTTGCCGTCGCGGTTCCAGTAGGGACGGAGATTCTCATGGAAGTACTGGATTGAGAATATGTCGTCGTAGCCGATCATGACCTTGCCGGAAGCCTTGGAAGCCGTTCCGAGGTCGCGGACGACTGCCATGCGGCCGGCTGCGTCATTGCCGGATGTGCCGACGGAAGAAACATCTGTACCGCCGATGAAAGCCTTGCGGAGGTCAGCGCCAGTACCTATTCCTACATTGGTGCCTTCCTTCTCGGAGACGAGGTAGAAGTAGCCCCAGTCGATGCGGCGGTCGTCACCCTTCTTTCCGAGGATGTCCTGTGAGAGTGTACCGGCCTTGAGGTAGAGCAGGCCGCCGTCCTCAAAGCACTCGGAAGAGGTCTTCTGGTTGGCATAGTCGGCAGCCCAGAGCGGGGATGCCTCGAAGTAGACCTGAACGTCGTGCTTCTTGCCGTCGTTGGCCTTGATGTCATAGGTAATATAATTGACCGGGCGGCTCACGAGGTCGAGGTTGTCAAGCAGGAGCGGAGCCATGAATGTGAGCTCCAGGTCCACGGGGCCGCAGGTGAAACCGTAGATCGTGCGGGTGGGCTGGACGTCGGCGAAGTTCTGGACGGCAGTCTTCGTGAATATGGGTTCGGGCTTCAGGTGCTTGAGGATTCCGAACTGGGGCTGGAGGTCGCCCTCTGCTTCAGCCGTGTTGATTGAGAGGACGTTCTCTTCCTTGAGTGACTCGACTGCTGCCTTGGGGAGGGCGGAGAACAGGTCAAGATAGGCCCGCTTCCCCATCCTCGCGACACGGACGTCATTGACATAGTATTCAGTGCCGGTGCTGCCTCCGTAGACCATGAACAGCTGCTCCCCTTCCACGGGCGTCTCGATTGCAACGTTCTTCGTCATCTTGCCGGTCCACGCCTCGTCTGAAGGAAGGATCCATGAATATTCACCATCCTCGGCTCCGAGGAAACGGTAGACCTCTCCGTCGACCTTCAGGACTCCGATCAGGGGGAATTCCTTGCCGGTCCAGTGCTGGACGGGGTTGTCATAGAGATGGTCGGCGGCCGACCAGGCGCTGGTGTTGGGGTCGATCGAGACCAGGGGATAAGCAGGGGCACGGAGGGTGTTCTCTACCCTGTTATCCTTCTGGGAACACGAACACAATAGCAAAGCTGCGGCCAGGCCGCAAAGAACTGTTCTGGATTTCATATTTGAAGTGATTGTAGTCTGTACACAAAAATAGGAAGAAAAAAAATGAAAAAAAACCGGTATATCATTTAAGGGTTTTTACCGTAAAATTGTCTTATATTCGAATGTTTTTTGAAACGTTTAAACAGATTTGGTTTTTAGTGGTTTGTCTTGTTTGTTGAAAAGTGGAGGACTGAACATTGAAAGATTTCAACAAGTTCCGAGAAGCATGGTTCAGGGGAGTGTACCAGAAATACTTCCCTGAGCTGTACTTCTACCTCCGTACCTTTACGGTCAACGAAACCGACATCCAGGACATAATCCAGGATTCCTTCCTGAAACTGCTCGAAAACGACAGGCTGGAAAGCGTGGCCAACGTTCGCGCCTATCTTTATTCATGCGTGCGCAACGCCCTCTTCAACAAGATTGGTGATGACCGCAAGAAGGAAAGGCTCAAGATTGAAATCGAGCGCGAACGCTCCGGACCGGACACCGAGCCTCTCCTCTCCAAGGAGCAGCTCCTCACTCTCACGGAAGAAGCCATCGATAAGCTTCCTCCGGTGTGCAAGGCCATTTTCAAGATGTCGAAAATCGACGGTCTTTCCTACAAGGGAATAGCCGAGAGGCTGAACCTCTCCATCAAGACGGTAGAGGCCCAGATGGGAATAGCTTTCAGGAAGATCCGCGAATATGTGGCCGTGGCCACTTTTGAATTGATCCATGACAGATAACACACCATACGAGGCGCTTGGAGCATACCTTGCCGGAGAAGCCAGCAAGGAACAAACTGACATGCTTTTAAGATGGAGGGATTCATCTGAAGAGAACATGCGCCTGTTTAACGAAATGACAGCGGCATGGGGCTGCTGCTATGCCGACTATGCCACCTTTGCAAAAAGCAGGGAGAAAGTCCTGAAAAAAGTAATCTCACTCTCTAGAAGACGCCGCGTCATCCGTCCACTCATCCAGGCCGCAGCGATAATCGGGGCTGTAGCAGCAGGCTTCCTTGCTGCTACATTGATATCCCGCATAGGCGAGGAAAAAGAGAATTCCCAGATAATAGCCGCACCGGTGGGAGAGATCACTGTCTCAACCATGCGCGGTCAGAAATCCGAGACCCTGCTCCCTGACGGAACAAGAATATGGCTTAACTCTGGAACCACTATTTCTTATCCTTCCGGCTACGGAACCGATGGGAGAGAGATAAAGTTGAAAGAGGGAGAGGTTTACCTTGAAGTAACCCACAGTGACACCGCACCCTTCAGGCTCATCACCAACAATGGATTCATCAAGGTCTACGGGACGAGTTTCGACGTACGGGATTACCCTGAAGACGCAAACATGACTGTCACCCTGAAAGAAGGTTCAATCGAGCACTTTTCAAATAGCGGTGTCGCCCTGGCCAAGTTGCGGCCCGGACAGGAGCTCACCTACCACAAGAGTTCCGGCAACATGCTCCTTTCCGAGTGTGATGCGGAGAACCAGTCAGTCTGGCGGTTCGGAGAGATGAAGATCGAGAAGGCCAGTTTCATGAACATGGTCCTGGTCATGGAACGATGGTACGGAGTGGACATCAAGCTCACTGGACACATACCATCCAGAAGCCTTTACTGGATGACAATCAAGACCGAATTGCTAAGAGAAATGCTGACACTGATCAACAAGATAACACCGATAGACTACGACATCGACGGCAAGACCGTGAACATCAGAGTAAAATAACCAACAACCACATATTTAACCATTTATTTATAAACCCAAAAAGATGAGTAAAAGAATCAGTGCAATGATTTGCCTTTTGATGCTGTTCCTCGGGTCTTTCTCGGCCCAGGCCCAGCAGAACAAAAGGCTGACCGTCCAGATTCAGAACGGCTCCATCCTGGATTGCATCAAATCCATCGAAAGCCAGACTGATTATTCATTCCTCTTCAGCAACTCCATCGGAGTTGACAAGAAAGTGACGGTAAACTGTGTCAACCAGACTCTTGAGCAGGTGCTCGGAACGGTGTTTTCCGGCAACGGCATCAGCTACGAGATCGACGGTAGGCAGATCACTCTCAAGCGTTCATCAGCCCAGCAGCCTGATGGCAGAAGAACTGTCATAGGAACTATAAGGGACATGAACGGAGAACCTCTGACAGGAGTCGGAGTCGTTATCGAAGGGACGACCCAGGGCACCATCACAAACCCTGACGGATCGTACTCGATCAATGTCCCAGCTGGTTCTGTGACCCTGGATATCACCTCCATGGGTTATGTTTCCCAGAAAGTGAGAGTGAACCCCCACCAGGGAGTTCTCAACATCACCCTCGCCGAAGAAGCCCTCTCTCTGAATGAAACCGTCGTCGTCGGTTACGCTACCCAGAAGAAGGCCAACCTGACCGGCGCAGTTTCGACAGTCAATGTCTCGAAGGAGATCAACGGCCGTACTACCAACACCATTTCGAACCTGCTCGCAGGTGCCGCCCCCGGCCTCGTCGCCACGGCCAACAACTCCAGCGGTTCCCGTCCTGGTGCCAACGGTGCTTCCCTCAAGATCCGTGGTACCGGTACCACCAACAATTCGGCCCCACTCGTTATTGTCGACGGTATCGTATCCAGCATGGACTATGTCAACCCCTCCGATGTGGAAAATATCTCCATCCTCAAGGATGCAGCCTCCTCAGCAATCTACGGTTCCCGTGCCGCTAACGGAGTTATCCTCATCACCACCAAGAAGGGCCACACCGGAGCTCCTACCGTGACTTACAACGGTATGTACTCCCTCGAACAGGCCAATCTCAGTTCAGACTACTTCAACATCGAGTCCAACTACGCGACCTACATGGAGTACCTGAACGATTCTCGTAACAATCGTGGTTTGACCCCCTACTTCTCACCTGAACGTATTGCAGAGTGGCGTTCCCACGAGAACGACACTGACCCGAAGAGCAAACTTCGCTGGCCGAACACCGACTGGACCAAGGTAGTCTTCCGCACCGCTCATGTCCAGAACCACACCGTATCCCTCCAGGGTGGTACCGACAACGTTCGTTATTTCGTGTCCGGCAACTTCTACAAGAACCCCGGTGTCATGAAATGGACTGACTTCCAAAGGATCAGCTTCCGCTCCAACCTCGAAGTCGACGTAACCAAGTTCCTCACTCTCGGGCTCAACGTCTTCGCTTTCCGCAGCGAGATGGATCCCAACTCTGACGTTGCTTCCACCGACGGTGACGCCATCACATGGGGTGCCGCTGCAGGATCTCCCGGTATCGTCCTCGTCTCCCCTGACGGACGCTATGGTGAGTACAACAACCCGGAGGACAACACCGGACAGCGTAATGCCAACGCTTTCCGTCGTATGAATTTCTACGACCACAACCGTCCCGAGGTTCAGCAGAGTGTTGTTCCCAAGTTCTCCGCCAAGCTGAGGCCTTTCGAAGGCCTGGAGATCGAGGGCAACTACACCTATGATTACAGGTCGCACAACATCCAGCACCTGCTGCAGGATATGGACCTCTGGAACTTCTATCCTGAGGAGCCTGTCCGTACCCTCAAGACCGTCAATGTCTACCTCCGTAAGTGGTTCTACGAGTACAAGTACCAGACGGCCGACCTCGTGGCACGTTACAATAAGGATTTCGGCAAACTCAAGTTGGGCGCACTTGTCGGTACTTCCGGAGAATACTACTGGACCGACTACAGCTACGCCCTCAAATTCAATGACGAGAGCCTTGCTCCCGGCGAGCACAACGACTACCGTCAGAGCGTCTGGTCGACCATGAACACTTCACGTGCCGTCGCCCAGTACCTCCAGGGATACGACAGCGAATGGGCCATGCGTTCCTACTTCGGCCGTATCAACCTCAACTGGGATGACAAGTATCTCTTCGAGGCCAACTTCCGTGCTGATGGATCTTCCAAGTTCTCCCCTGAGAACAGGTGGGGTTACTTCCCTTCATTCTCCGCTGGTTGGGTCATCAGCGAAGAGCCTTTCTTCAACAAGCAGGGACTCTTCAACTTCCTGAAACTCCGCGGATCATGGGGTGCTCTTGGTAACAACGCCATCGGCAACTATGACTGGCAGACCCTCTTCGGTTCCTACAACTATGTGCTGAACAACGGAACGACAGTCCAAGGCATGTCCCAGAACTCCATCGCCAACCGCAACATCACCTGGGAGAAGACAACCGTCACCAACATAGGTGTCGACTTCACCATGCTTGGCAGCAGGCTAAGCGGTACCGCCGAGGTTTATGACAAGCTCACAGACGGAATTCTCCTCTCTCTGCCCGCATCACTGACCAACGGTACAGTTGGCATCCCCAGGCAGAATGCCGCAGTTGTAGACAACAAGGGTGTCGAGCTCCAGCTTCGCTGGAACGATAAGATCGGAAGCGACTTCAACTACTATGTCAGCGCCAATGCTGCTTACAATAAGAACAAGGTCGTCGACTTCGCAACTCCTTCAGTCGGAACTTACAACATCGAGGAAGGACAGCCTCTGTACTACCTCAACATCTACGAAGCAGACCGCCTGCTCCGTACCGATGCAGACATCCAGTACCGCGACCAGCTCCTTGCCGCCAACCCTAATCTCTTCACATCCGTCCAGAAGCCCGAGAAAGGTGACATCCTTCTCAAGGACTCCAACGGAGACGGCGTCATCAACGCTGATGACCGCGTGAAGATGAGCAACGGCAACCAGCCTTCCTGGACCTACGGTCTTTCTCTCGGTGCCGACTGGAAGGGCTTCGACTTCTCCGTCATCATCAACGGTGTCGCAGGTTGGAATGATGTCATCAACGATGTTATCTGGAGAAGCACTCCTGCATGGGGTTACACTCTCAACCGTACCATCGCACAAGGTGCATGGAGGAAGGACACAAATGAAGCAACGGCCAAGTTCCCTCGCCTCCTCATGGGTGACGGAAGGAACAACACCCTGTCCACTTTCTGGATGTACAGCCGTTCCTACCTCCGCCTCAGGAATGTACAGCTCGGTTACACTATCCCTGAGAATCTCTCCCGCAAGTTCTATGTCAACAGGCTCCGCTTCTACGTCAGCCTTGACAATGCTCTCACCTTCACCAAGTGGCCCGGAATGGATCCCGAACTCGGACAGAGCAGGGCAATCCAGAACCACCCTATCAACAAGGTTACAACCTTCGGTGTCAACATTACCCTTTAATTGATGATCGTCATGAAAAAGATATTGAATTCCATTATCGCGACAATCTTCGCAATCACTCTTTCCGGGTGCTGGGGACTGGACTACTATCCTTCGAACGCTATCGGTGAGGACAACTTCCTCGACCGTGCCAGTGACGTGGACAAGCTGATGAACAGCACCTACGCCCAGATCAAGAACGCATGGGCTTTCGGCTACGACTTCCTCTTCGACAGCGTCACCGACATCGCTACAGGCGACTATTTCCAGAACTATGCAATGGGCATCTCTGCCTACAGTGACGGCTGGTTCCAGAACTGCTGGCAGCAGACCTACAATGTCGTCCAAAGGGCCAACACCACCATCCGTCTCTTGAGTGAAGCTCAGACCGGTACCGGAGCCGGCGAAATCACTACCGCAATGGTCAACCAGGGAATCGCAGAGGCCAAGTTCCTCCGTGCCCTCGGCTACTTCCGTCTGATCAGCCTCTACGGAGACATCCCTTATTATGACGAGACAACCGTCCTTTCCGAAAGCTTCGGTGACATGTATGTCGACATCTCTCCTATCGCCTCCGTGCGTGAGAAGATCATCAACGACCTGAATGAAGCAGAGAAGGTTCTTCCTTCATCATGGGAAACCACGAAGTATGGCCGCGCTACAAAATGGGCAGCCATCGCTCTCCGTGGAAAGGTCCGTCTCTACGCTAAGGAATATGCTGCTGCAGCAGCTGATTTCGACAACGTGATAAACAACGGTATTGCCTACGGCTCCACCAAGCTCGCCCTTGACCCTGACTACGCCCATGTCTTCAAGACCTGGGGCACCGGCAACCGCTGCCCTGAGATGATATTCTCCATACAGAACAGCAACGAGTCCGGATCAGCTACTACTTCACTCATGGGTAACAAGAGCTCCCTGCGTCAGATTCCTACCGACCGCATGAATCCTTCACCCAAGCTCATCGACATGTATGAGAAGAAGGACGGAACTCCTTTCAACTGGGATGAATACCTTCCCGGCTGGAACAGCGGCAACATGGAAAAGAGGAGGGATCTCAGTTCTGTCACCATCGATCTCAAGGACGGAATCGCCTATGTCAACGACATGCTTCAGGCAGACACTTCCGCCATGGCCCGCGCCTACCGCGAAAGGGATCCCAGGTTGATGGTTACCGCCATAACTCCATATTCAAAGTACCTTGGTACCACGGCAGGATCCAATCCCCAGTGGTTCAACTACTATCTCGTCAACACGACTAAGAGCGCCTTCGGTCCCAACGAAGGTAACGGATGCCTCCGTAACAACAACGGTGGATTCACTCCTTCTTATCTCGTCCGCAAGTTCGTCATCGAGGGCAACCTCGGAGGCGAGTACAGCAACGCTCCGTTCGAGTGGCCTATCATCCGTCTTGCCGACGTCATGCTGATGGCCGCTGAATGCTACAACGAGACCGGCAACGATGCCAAGGCATGTGAATATGTCAACCTGGTTCGCGCACGTGTCAATATGCCCGCCATCCAGAAATCCGGCAATGAACTCCGTGATTACATACGCGATGAAAGGGCCCGTGAGCTTCCGTTCGAAGGCCACCGCTTCTTCGACATCCGTCGCTGGGGCATCGGTCCTCAAGTCGTGACCGGAGACGCCACCACCATCTGGGGCAGCAGGATCTACACCATGAGTTATCCTGCAAAGCACGATGTGTGGCCGATCCCTATGGTCGAGCTTGACCGCACACCTGGTTGGAAGGGTTCACAGAAGCAGGGCTGGTAGTCCTTGAATCTTATTTCACATTGACTCTAGGGGACGGGGAGCCATTTACCCGTCCCCTATTTCGTGAGTTTTAGTTAAATTTGCATATTCAAACCACAGACACTGTAAAAAATGAAATTAAAATCTACGATTCTCATCGCTGCGGCCGCCATCCTTTTGCCGCTTTCGATCTCAGCCCAGGAAGTACAGAGCCGCCACGCGGTTCCGGGTCACCGTTATCTCAAGGAGTATTGGGGAAGGTCCGAACTCTACCTGCAGCACCAGGCCTATTACATGCTCGACCTGGCCGACCGCTCGCTCAACTTGAACCCTCCTGCCCAGAAGATGAACCTCCAGAGGGAAATGGCCATGCTGATGATCGATGCTGTCACCCACGAGCCTACGCCGATCGAGAATCCTGCTGTCATTGATTTCATCGGGAAGAGGATGAACCATGTGATCGAAGACCTCAACAAACCCTTCACGAAGAAAAAGGATGTCAGGATCTACAAGCTGTACAACTGCGGCATGCTGTTCCGCACACGTGACATCACAATCGCAGTCGACCTCAACGGCCGCGACGGAAAGCTCATCCCCGACGAGATCATGGAGCAGATCGTGGACAAGGTCGACGTCCTCTTCTACACCCACAACCACTACGACCACATCGACCGCAACGTCCGCACAATCTGCCACAAGAAGGACGTTCCGATCTACGCGACTGATGAGATATTCAAGAATGATCCCAAGGTACACCATGTCCGCTTCGACGACCTGCACACCTTTGAGATCAATCATCCTAAGGGCAACCTGACCGTGAACGTGCTTCCCGGCCATCAGGACGCCCTCCACAACAACATCTGGATCGTCACCCTGCCCAACGGCAAGGTCGTCGGTGCTACCGGAGACCAGTGGCAGGACGATGGTTCCGACCTCAAGTGGCTGAAAGATATTCATTTGAAGCTCCCGAAGATCGACGTCCTCGCAATGGACTGCTGGATCCACGACTACGACGAGCACGTCGCCGACTTCAGCCCCAGGCTGCTCATCTCACAGCACGAGAACGAGATCGGCGCCCACGGTATCGACCACCGCGAGGCTTACTGGATGACCATCTACAAGAACACCCACTTCCATCAGAACCCCACTCCCTACGTCCTTATGGCCTGGGGTGAATGGTACGACTACAAATAAAGCATCATGAAGAAAGCTTTCGTCGCGGCATTAGTTTGCTCGCTTGTCCTGGTTTCCTGCGGGAAAAAGGTACCGGCTTCTGTCCCGGCACAGATCAAGAACGGAATCATCGAACTCAAGACTCCGCCCCGCGCCACCGGGCAGACAAGTGCCCTGGGTCTTAAATGCGACCCCATCGAAACAGTCCGCATCGCCTTCGTAGGCGTAGGCGGCAGGGGTGCCAGCGCAGTAAAGAGGTACACCCAGATCGACGGAGTCAGGATCATGGCCTTCTGCGACCTCAAGCAGGACCGCCTGGATCTCTGCCAGGGCTACCTTAAAGAGGCAGGACTGCCTGAGGCAGACACCTACCTCGGAGAAGAGTCCTACAAGGATCTCTGCGACAGGGATGACATAGACCTGGTCTACATTGCCACAGACTGGCTGGACCATGTGCCCATCTCCCTCTACGCCCTTGAGCACGGCCACCATGTAGCTTGCGAGGTGCCCATGGCCATGACCATCGACGATTGCTGGAAGCTTGTCGACGCCTGCGAGAGGACCCGCCGCCACTGCATGATGCTCGAAAACTGCTGCTACGACTTCTTCGAGATGTCAGCCCTGAATATGGCCCAGCACGGCCTCTTCGGAGAGGTTTACCATGTGGAAGGCGCCTACATCCACTTCCTTTCCGAAGGTTGGGACAAGAGCGAGACCTGGAGGCTTGACTACAACATGGAGAACCGCGGGGACAACTACCCCACCCACGGCCTCGGTCCTATCTGCCAGGTGCTGAACATCCACAGGGGCGACAAGATGGACTATCTTGTGGCAATGGACACTCCTTCCTATAACGGAAAGGTCTCTGCAAAGAAGTTCAGGGACAAGGATTACTGCAAGGATGGTGACCACACCATCAGCTTGATCCAGACCGAGAAGAAGAAGCTCATCGAGGTCCAGCACAATGTCTACGCCTACAGGCCTTACACCAGGATGTACCAGCTGACCGGCTCCGAGGGATTTGCCAACAAGTACCCTCAGGAGGGAATATCCGTCAAGGGCCTGAACGGTCACAGCTACGTGTCCCAGGAAGTGATGGATTCACTGCTGACTGCCTACAGGCCTGATTTCGCAAAGGCCATCGAGGAGAAGGCCAAGTCCGTCGGCGGACACGGTGGAATGGACTACATCATGGACTACCGCCTGATCTACTGCCTGCACCACGGACTGCCTCTGGACGAGGACGTTTACGATGCTGCCGAATGGTCGGCTGTCCAGGAACTCAGCAGGATCTCACTGGAGAACGGATCCATGCCGGTACGTTTCCCTGATTTCACCCGCGGCGACTGGAACGTCACTGACGGCTTCCACTATGCCCAGTAATCTGCGGCTTCCGTGACGACCAGTAACCTGCAGCTTCCGTGACGACCAGTAATCTGGCTTTTCGCCTGTACCTTGCAGAGCCCGTTTTACATAAGTCTTTAATAATCACCTATTTACAGAAAACGCATAGACTTATTGCCTATGCGTTTTCTGCAATCAGCTGACTGTGAATCACTTCTGAAAAACGGAGCTGCCCGAGGAACTACTCCGCAATAGGGCGGATGTCCAGGTTCAGCTCATCGAGCTGGGCCTGGTCAATCTCTGACGGGGAATCGATCATCACGTCGCGGCCCTGGTTGTTCTTCGGGAAGGCGATGAAGTCGCGGATGGACTCCTTACCTGCGAAGAGGGCGCACACGCGGTCGAATCCGAAGGCCAGACCTCCGTGGGGCGGAGCGCCGAACTGGAAGGCGTGGATGATGAAGCCGAACTTATATTCAGCCTCCTCAGGTCCGATTCCGAGAACTTCGAACATCCTCTTCTGGACATCGGCGTTGTGGATCCTGATGGAACCGCCGCCGAGCTCGTTGCCGTTCAGCACGAAGTCGTAGGCATTGGCGCAGACCCTCTCAAGGTCTTCTTTCTTGTTGCTGTTGAACCAGTCCATGTGCTCCGGCTTCGGGGCGGTGAAAGGATGGTGCATGGCGTAGAAGCGGCCGTCTTCCTCGCTCCACTCGAGCAGCGGGAAGTCCACGATCCAGAGGGGTGCGAACACCTTCGGATCCCTGAGGCCGAGCCTGCCGCCCATCTCCAGACGCAGGACGCCCAGCATGGTCTGAACCTTACGCGTGTCGTCGCCGCTCATTATGAATATGATGTCGCCCATCTTGGCTTCGACAGCCTCGGCGACTGCCTTCAGCTGTTCGGGAGTGTAGAACTTGTCGATCGAAGACTTGACGGATCCGTCAGCGTTAAGCTTGATGTAGATCAAACCTTTGGCTCCGACCTGGGGCCTCTTGACCCATTCTGTGATCTCGTCGATCTGCTTGCGGGTGTACTCGGCTCCGCCGGGGACGGCGATTGCACCGACGTAAGCTGCATCGTCGAGCACTGAAAATCCGTTGCCCTTCACCTTGTCGGTGATCTCGTGGATGGTCATTCCGAAACGCACGTCCGGCTTGTCAGAGCCGTACTTGTCCATTGCGTCGTACCAGCTCATGCGGGGCAGAGGGTTGGGAATATCCACTCCGACGACATTCTTGAACAGAGTCCTCATCATGCCCTCGAACATATTCAGGACATCCTCCTGCTCCACAAAGCTCATCTCGCAGTCGATCTGGGTGAACTCAGGCTGGCGGTCTGCCCTCAGGTCTTCGTCCCTGAAGCAGCGAACGATCTGGAAGTAGCGGTCGTAACCGGCTACCATAAGGAGCTGCTTGAAGGTCTGGGGAGACTGAGGAAGGGCGTAGAACTGGCCGGGGTTCATCCTGGAAGGCACCACGAAGTCGCGGGCTCCTTCAGGAGTTGATTTGATCAGGTAAGGGGTCTCGATCTCCATGAAGCCCTTGGAGTCAAGGTAGTTGCGAACCTCATGGGCAAGCCTGTGCCTGAGAGCTAGGGCATTCTGGAGCGGATTCCTGCGAAGGTCCAGGTAACGGAACTTGGCTCGGATGTCTTCTCCGCCGTCGCTTTCGTCTTCGATGGTGAAAGGAGGAGTGACTGACTTGTTGAGAATATTGATGGCCTCGAGTTTTATCTCGATGTCGCCCGTGGGCATCTTGGGGTTCTTGCTCTGGCGCTCGACGACCTCTCCTACTGCCTGGATGACGAATTCACGGCCAAGGGAGGTGGCTGTCTCAACAAGGGATGCCTCGGCGTCGGCTTCGACGACCAGCTGGGTGATTCCGTAACGGTCCCTGAGGTCGATAAAGGTCATACCTCCGAGCTTCCTGGATCTCTGGACCCAACCCGCGAGGGTCACCTTCTGTCCGACATTGGCGATGCGGAGTTCTCCGCAAGTGTGATCTCTGTACATATCTGGTTTTGTTATATTTCTTACAAGACTGCAAATTTAGCAATTTATGTCCAACCTTGATAGAAGAAAATGAGTTATCTTTGCGATATGGAAGTTCGAGCGAAGAAGGCTCTTGGTCAGCATTTCCTGACCGACCAGAGCATTGCGATGAGAATTGTCGATGCCTTGCAGGGCACCGATGTACTTGAGGTCGGTCCCGGCATGGGTGTCCTGACGCAGTATCTGCTAAAAAACCCTTCTGTCATTCTGAGCGAAGCGAAGAATCTCAAAATCGTCGAGATCGACAAAGAAGAAGCGAAGAATCTTAAAGTCGTGGAGATCGACAAGGAGAGCGTGGTTTATTTGAAGAAGCATTTCCCGGCTCTGGGCGAGGGGTTGATTGAAGGGGACTTCCTGAAAATGGACCTTTCTGGCCTGTTCCCAGGTCCGTTCTCGATCATCGGCAACTTCCCCTATAATATCTCCTCACAGATATTCTTCAAGATCATCGACAACCGCGACCTCGTGCCTGAAGTAGTCTGCATGATCCAGAAGGAAGTCGCACAGCGCATTGCAGAAAAGCCGGGCACGAAGACCTACGGCATCCTCTCTGTCTTCCTCCAGGCCTGGTACGACATTGAATATCTTTTCACGGTCGGCCCAGGGGCTTTCAACCCTCCGCCCAAGGTACAGTCGGCGGTCATCCGTCTGACGCGCAACTCACGCACCTCCCTTGGCTGCGACGAGAAATTGTTCCGTACTGTCGTCAAGACTGCCTTCGGCCAGCGCCGCAAGACCCTTCGCAATTCCCTGAAGCCACTCCTGGCCAATCGCAATCTGCAGTCACCCAACTGCCAGCCACAATCACCAGATTGCCAGCCACTACCACCAGATTGTCATCCTGAGCAAAGCGAAGGATCCCTCGCCTCCGACCCGATCTTCGACCTCCGTCCCGAACGACTCAGCGTCGAAGACTTCATCGCCCTCACCCTCCGGCTGCAGTAATATATTAGACTGCTTTCCCTGCCGCCACTGTGCCCCGTTTTTTGCAAGTGGTTTACACCCAGTTTATTACAGAAAACGCCTAGACTAATTGTCTATGCGTTTTCAGTAATTACTTAATAATCACCGACTTCTGCAAAACGCCACTTTGTCATTCCCTCTGCTTGGACGGAAAGTCATCTTCGTCATTCCCTTCGACTGGACTTGCACGAAACGTCACTCGCGCCTTTTCCTTCGTTTGGGCTTGGGATGGTAGACGTGGAGCAGAGTGCCGGCAATGAAAGGTGACACATCCTGCGTCCTGATCAGACTGTTGCACAGTTTCAGCCTGTCTTCGTAGCTCAGTTTAAGCACTTCCTTCGGATTGGCAAAACCATATTCATGAATAAGAGAATGGATCAGAGTGGGATAAGACTTATACGATTTGTCTGAATATTCCTCACTGATGTCATGCTCGCTGCCGGTGTTCGAATCAAAGGCTATAAGCATCGTCTCGAATGATCCATAGAGCCGAATAACCTTTTCGTAATCAATGACTTTATACTTGACAATCACATAATCGACAAACTGATTGGCCTCTTCGGGGGTCAGCCGGGAAAAGCATTCCCTAAGGAAGTTATAATTCAGATAGCAGCCACTCCTGAACATACAGTTCACCTGCCGAAGACACTTCTTGATCTGCCTTGAAGCCTTCCTCACTACTAGTTTCTCAGAGTAAGGGCAATCTGATTCAGCATAAGAAAGGAAATTCCACCGGTAGTCCAGAGCCCTGGCCGACAGTTGTTTCTCGACAGGATTGTTATTCAGATAGGCTGTGGCTTCCCTCTGCTTCTTGCCACCGATCTTGTTCGACAATCCATAGATAGGCTCGAAGACACGTCCCTTGATCCCGATTTCGCTGTTGAATTCACGGGCATAAGTCGATTCGAACTCCATTTGGAAATTGGCTATATCCTCATGGGATCTGGCCGTCACTGTCAAATGGTAATGGTTGTACATGCACACGACACCCAGAACGGTGATGCCGTACTTGTTCTTTTTGGTGTAGAGCACAGTGTAAAAAACGAGGACGTCTTTTATTGAATAAAAGATCACGGACATGTTGATCCCCCTCTGATAGATGTGGGCGATCCCACGGTTGTCGTATTTGATTGTCCTGGACATGTGAAGTTTTTCTTAATAGTTTAGCACACCTAAGGTAAGCAAAATAATCTGTTGCAAAAAGCGTTTTTCATAAGTAGCTCACAGTTAAGTAAATGCAGAAAACGCATAGACTATTTGTCCATGCGTTTTCTGTAAACAATTGATTATTAAAAACTTGCAGGAAACGGGCGAAAACTAAACTTGGCCGCCTACCTGAAATTGTCCAGGACGGGGTCTACCTGAAGATATTCATGACCTGGACGCAGGCGCGGGCATCGTGCATGGGGAACATCCTGAAGGCGATGGTGTCGGCCGTGTCGTTGAGGTGATCCTTGATGTAGTCCCAGATCCTGAGGGCATAGTCCGCTCCTTCGGGAATGCTCTGGTACTTCCAGGCGCAGAGGTTGGCGATAAGGGCCTCAGCCTGCACCCAGGGCACCATCTGGCTTTCGACTGCCCCGTCAGAATCCTTTCCGAAGGCAACATATCCCTCACCCATGAGTCCGTCCATGCCGGACTTGTAGAGTTCCAGGCAGACATCCTTCACATGGTTGATCGCGTCGATGTCCTCAATAGCGTAAGCAGCATCAAGGACAGCCCAGGAGGCTTCAAGGTCGAGTCCGTACATGCAACCAGAAGGAACAAGATTCCAGCCCTTGGAGAAGCGCGGTTCGATGTGGCCGGTCTCAGGGTTGAAGAACTCCGAAACCATCACGTCCAGCAGATCGGCGATAACTCCGCGCAGGGAAGCATCCCTCCAGACCCGGTAGAGATTGGAATAGCTCTCAAGCAGGTAGAGATGCGAAACTGCCAGCCTGGATTCATCCTTGACTGTGAAGTCGCGGGCGAGGGCTTCACGGTAACCGCCGAGGGTCAGGTCGTGGAACTCCTTCTCGACTATCTTGTAGAGATTGACGGCCTGCTTGAGGGATTCCTCATCCTTGGTCGCACCGTAGAATTCGCTCAGGGCATATATTGCCAGAGCCTGGTTGGCGAGGAGGGCGTCGGTGTCCTTCTTTTCACCCCAGGAATCGACGTAGACAAAGGCTCCGCCGTACTTGTGATCGATGAAGTGCTGGATGAAATAGTCCTTCCCGTTCATCGCAGGCATCAGATATTCCTTCTTGCGGAACATCCTGTAGGCATTGGAGAACGCCCAGATGATGCGAGCATTGAGCTGCTCTTCCCTGTCGGCGTCCTTGTCGGCGGCAAGCCCCTCGGCGATCTTTCCGTAGAAGCCGCCGCGGGGATCCTGCATGCCCGACCAGAATTTAAGGATGTCCCACTCGAGGACTTCCTTGACCTCCTTGATCAGAGTGTCAGTTCTTCCTATCATGACAACTGAGATTACATTCTACAGCGTCTTGATGTGGATGTTGCGCCAGCGGACCTTGATTCCGCCACCGTCATGGATCTGCAGGCAGATCCTACCACGGCCCTTGCCGATAGCCTCGTCAGTGATGTCGGTCATGGGCTCGCCGTTGAGCCAGGACTGGAGGTGGTCGCCCTCGAGACGTATGCGCATGGTGTTCCAGTCGCCGTACTTCAGGATGTTCTCCTTCTCGTCGGGAATCTGATAGAGCCAGCCGCGGCCGTAGGACTCGTAGACTCCGCCGGTGTCGTGGTTCGGCGGGGCCACCTCGACCTGCCAACCGTTGACCTTCACGCCCTCAGGGACGATGGAGCGGATGAAGACACCAGAGTTGCCGTCGGACTCCTGTTTGAATTCGAGGGAGAGGTCGAAATTGTAGTAATATTCAGTCGTGCCGAAATAGCCGTAGGCCTTATCGGGACCGCTCTCGCAGACGAGATAGCCCTCGTCGTCAACGTACCAGAGCTCGGTGCCGTAGTTGACCCAGCCTGTCAGGTCCTTGCCGTTGAAGAGATCCTTCTCAACGGGCTCGGGATCAGGAAGTTCCTTGATCTTTACGTTGCGGAACCATGCGGGATAACCGTGGTCCTGGAGGCAGATATGTCCGGTCGGGGACATGCCGTACTCGGTGCAGTCGGCCCACTTGCCGGCAGCCTTGCGTGCGAACCAGTCCTCGCTCCAGGCGTCGAACTCGACAGTCACCTTTCCGTTCAGCAGATAGGTCACATGGCCGTTGTCGAAGATGATCTCGCTCTGGTTCCACTGGCCTGCAGGCTTGAGGTTACGGGTCTCGAAATCAGGAACGTACATAGCATAATCAACACCGCACCTCTGCCAAGGCTCGAGGACGTAACCATCGTTCATCTCGGTGAAGTTATCGTCGTCGATAAGCTGGTACTCAGGACCTGTGACATAAGGAACGTCGAAGCACTTGCGCTCGACGACATGGTACATCATACCGCTGTTGCCACCCTTGCTTATCTTCCACTCCCACTTGAGGTCGAAATTGGTGTATTCCTTGTCTGTGACTATGTAGCCGTTCTCGTCACTTCCCTGGCCCTCGGCCTGGATGGTGCCGTCGACTACAGTCCAGGGGCCGGTGAGCGAGGTCCCGTTGTAGTCTCTCCAACCATTCAGCGTAGTTCCGTCAAAGAGGAGCTGCCAGCCTTCGGCCTCCTCCTTGGAAGTCAGAGTGTTCTGCTTCGGAGCACAGCTTGCGATCGTAAGGGCCGCAAGGAGAGTTGCTCCGGTCCAATAAATCAACTTTTTCATATTCATAGTGTTATTAGAATGTAACAATTACCGTCAGATAACCAGAAGCCCCATGATGAGGAAGAAGAGCAGGACGAGAAGCACTACGGACACGGTGATGCAGCCGCAACCGCAGCCGATGCCCTTCTTGGCCCCTTCAGTGAACCCTCTTTCACCCTCGCCGCTGTGCGAAAGCACAAGGCCGATAAGACCGCCCACAAGGGCGCAAGTCAATATGAATTTCAACATAATGAACAAATGTAACACTTTTCCGGACCATTTTCAATAGTCCGGCCGAATTGTTATATTTGTGAAAACCATTTAAACTATAATAGCCATGTTCGCAAAAGAAGTATATATCGCTCGGCGCAAGACCCTTGTGGAAAAGATGGGTCTCACCGCCCCTGAAGGAAAACGTGGCATAGCCCTTTTCGTGGGCAATGTCGAAGCTGCCGCCCAATACAAGGACAATCCCTACAAATTCAGGCAGGATTCGTCCTGGCTGTACTATTTCGGACTCGATGAGCCGCGCTACGCAGCCATCATCGACCTGGACAACGGCGAGGAAACCATCTTCGCTGACGATGTCGAGATCGGAGACATCATCTGGATGGGCCCCCAGCCCTCAGTGGCATCCAAGGCGGCCCTGGTAGGAATAGGCAATTCCGCCTCCTACGGCTCTCTCAACGTGGCCGTGACAAAGGCCCTGGCCACAGGCAGGAATATTCATTTCCTCCCTCCGTCAAGGTACTACAACACGATGAAACTCGCCTCTCTGGTCGGCATCCCCGAGGAGAGTGTCGGCAAGGTGGCCCCGATCGAAGAGGACGGCGGACGCCATGCCTCCGAGGAACTTGTGAAGGCAGTGATCTCCATGAGACTCGTCAAGGAAGACTGCGAAATTGAGCAGCTGGACGATGCCGGAGCCCTCGGCCAGGAGATGCACACCGTCGCCCGTAACAGCATCAAGCCCGGGATCATCGAGCAGGAGATCGTCGGAAAGATGGAGGCCTGCGTCCTTGCAAAGGGATGGGGCGTCTCCTTCCCGACCATCCTCACCCAGCACGGAGAGACCCTGCACAACCACCTGCATGACAAGGTGGTGGAGCCCGGCAAGCTGATGGTGATCGACGCCGGAGCCGAGAACAACATGCATTACGCTTCCGACTTTACCAGGACCTATCCTACGGCAGGAAAGTTCACCAAGAAGCAGAGGGACATCTACCAGATCGTCTGCGACTGCAACGAGCTGGCATTCAAGCTCACCAAGCCGGGAGTCGCCTACAGGGACATCCATCTCGCGGTGGCCAAGTTGATGCTCGAGGACCTGAGGTCCCTGGACATCGTCCGCGGCAACCTGGACAACATGGTCCACGAAGGAATAGCCGGACTGTTCCAGCCGCACGGACTCGGCCACAACATGGGTCTCGACGTCCATGACATGGAGGATCTCGGAGAGAATCTCGTAGGCTACGATCCTGACCAGACTCGTTCCACCCAGCTCGGCCTCGGCAGTCTGAGGATGGCCCGCAAGCTCGTCCCCGGTAATGTTATCACCGATGAGCCGGGAATATATTTCATTCCGGCCCTGATCGAGAAGTGGAAGAGCGAGAAGCGCGACAAGGGATTCGTCAACTATTCAAAGCTGGAGTGTTACTACGACTTCGGCGGCATCCGCCTGGAGGACGACGTGCTCGTGACCGCTGACGGTGCCCGCAGGACCGGTCCCAACCGCCTCCCGATCCAGCCCGACGACGTCGAAGCCGCCATGTCATTCTGAGCCTGAATGTCAACAATAATCATCATCCTGGCCGTGGTGGCCGGAATCATCGGAATAGCCGGGAGCGTGCTCCCCGGCCTGCCCGGTCCTCCGGTCAGCTGGCTGGGGCTGATGATCCTTTACTTCTGGGGCAGCGGCACCAACGGAGCCGGTGAGACGATGTCCACAAGCTTCCTGCTTATCTGGCTGGCTGTCACCGTGATAGTCTGTGTGATCGACTACGTCGTCCCGGCCTATTTCACAAGGATCACCGGAGGGAGCAAGGCTGCCGGAAAGGGCGCTATAATCGGTCTTATCGTCGGAATGCTCGTCCCTCCTGTAGGGATTATTCTCGGCACCCTCCTGGGTGCCTTCCTGGCCGAGTTCCTGGTCTCCAGGAAGAGCGGCTGGCAGTCCACCAAGTCGGCCGTGGGGGCCCTGCTGGGCTTCCTTTTCGGAACCGGAATCAAATTGATCGCCAGCGGCCTTATGATGTACCACATCATCGCCTACCTCAAATAATTGCATTTTTATTGGATTCTTTGTACATTTATAGGATTTTAGGAAAATACGCAGATGGCTGAGGGTAAAGGGAAATACTGGATCATAGGGCTAATTGGACTTCTCGTGGGATTTTTAATCATGGCGGCTTTTGACACCACCATGAACAAGACGTCGACCAACGAGTACTGCATGAGTTGTCACACTCATGAGCAGGCCGACCTGGACTGGAAGAAGTCCCCTCACTATCTCAGTCACAGCGGAGTCGTGACCGACTGTGCAGCCTGCCACCTCCCTCCCAAGGAGGACGGTCTCCTGAAGTACTACGTCGCTAAGTCCAGGATAGGAATCAAGGACCTGTGGGCCAAGATGACCAAGGACACAGAGAAGATCGACTGGGAGTCCAAGAGGCAGCTTGAGCATGCGAGGAAGATCGTCTACAATTCTTCCTGCGAAAAATGTCATGTCAACCTGTTCCCTGAAGGAATCTCCGACGACGGCATCACCGCCCACCTTCATTACGAGGAAAATGCCAAGAAACTCGGCCTGGACTGCATCAGCTGCCACCTCGATGTGGGTCACTACATGCCCGGCTACGAGCATAAGCGCCTGGAAGGCACGGTGATCCGGACGATCGAAGGCGATCCCTACGACAGCGCCGCAGTTGTCAATTCCTTCGAGAACTTCACCGAAACAGTCCCCGGAACCACGGCCGCCATCAACATGATCGCGGTGCCCGGAGGTGAATTCACGATCGGCAGTTCACCCAAGGAGCCTTTCCACAAGGAAGATGAAGGTCCCCAGAAGACAGTCAAGATCTCCCCGTTCTTCATGGGCGAGGTCGAGATCACATGGAACCAGTTCTGGGCGTTCTACAACGAGACCATGTCCGAGGGACGCACCCCTCCGGAGAAGATCTATGCCAACAACAACCGTCCCGATGTGGACGCCGTCAGCGGTCCTACTCCGCCGTTCGGTTTCCCCGACCAGGGCTGGGGCATGGGCGAACGCCCGGCCATCACGATGACCCACTATTCAGCGACGACCTTCTGCCAGTGGCTGTCCCTAAAGACCGGCCGCCACTACCGCCTCCCTACCGAGGCTGAGTGGGAATATGCTGCCAGAGGCGGCACCCAGACCCCTTACTTCTTCGACGGCAATCCGAAGAAATATTCACAAGAAGGCTTCATGAGCAAGCTGAGGGGAGCGGACACGACGATGATAGCCCGCTACGTGGTCTACTCCGGCAACAGCTCCGGCAAGACCCAGGAGGCCAAGGCCGTCATGGCCAATCCTTTCGGACTTAAAAATATGCTCGGCAACGTCATGGAATACTGTTCCGACTGGTACGCCGCTGACGCATATTCAAAGATCCCTGACGGCGCCATCGATCCGAAGGGTCCCGAGAGCGGCGAGGAGCATGTGGTCCGCGGCGGAAGCTACGCCGATGACGCTTCGCTGGTGCGCTGCTCAAGCAGGGGACACACCTTCAACGACGACTGGCTCCGCACCGACCCCCAGAATCCCAAGAGCATCTGGTGGTACTCCGACATAAAGGGAGTGGGCTTCAGGGTGGTCTGCGATGTTCCTGAGAACGTAAACATCAACAAATAACATAAAACACACACGAATCATGAGCGAGAATAAAATGGACAGAAGATCCTTCCTTGGCACAAGCGCCAAGATCGGAGTCGTCGGTGTCGTCGGAAGCAGCGCCCTGCTGGCTTCCTGCGCAAAGAAAGAACCCAAGGCAGTTGCCCTCAGGCAGCCCGGTGAGTACTATGTTCCCGAGCTTCCCGACAAGGCCATTGACGGAAAGGCCCTCAAGGTCGGTGTCATCGGCTGCGGCGGACGTGGCTCAGGTGCCATCATGAACCTCCTCGATGCTGCTGACGGCATCACCGTCACCGCTCTCGGAGACACCTTCGCAGACCGCCTCCAGAGCCTTAAGGACAAGCTTAAGGAGAACCGTGGCCAGGTCGTCGCCGACGAGAATTGCTTCATCGGCTTCGATGCCTACAAGAAGGTCATCGACTCAGGTGTCGACATGGTCATCGTCGCCACCCCTCCCGTGTTCCGCCCCACTCACTTCCAGTATGCCACCGAGAAGGGTGTCCACTCCTTCCTCGAGAAGCCTATCGCTGTCGATGCCAAGGGCTACCGCCTCATCATGGCCACCGCAAAGCAGGCTGAGGCCAAGGGCCTGAGCGTCGTCTGCGGAACCCAGCGTCACCACCAGCGTCCCTACGTCGAAGCTTTCAAGAAGATCCAGGAAGGCATGATCGGCGAGATCACCGGAGGTAACGTCTACTGGAACCAGGGTATGCTCTGGTACAAGGAGCGTCAGAAGGGCTGGAGCGACATGGAATGGATGATCCGCGACTGGGTCAACTGGAAGTGGCTCTCCGGCGACCACATCGTCGAGCAGCACGTCCACAACATCGACGTCTTCAACTGGATGTTCGGTTACAAGCACCCCGTCAAGGCCACTGCTTTCGGAAGCCGTCAGCGCAGGATCACCGGCGACCAGTACGACTTCTTCAGCGTGGACTTTGAATATGAGAACGGAATCCACCTCCACAGCATGTGCCGCCAGATCGACGGTTGCTCCAACAACGTCAGCGAGGCTGTCCACGGAACCAAGGGCTACTGGAGCTCAGCAGACCACACCATCCGTGACCTCCAGGGCAACATCCTCTGGCAGTTCAACAAGGAGGCCGCCGAGGCTGAATTCAAGCAGCAGGATCCTTACGTGCTCGAGCACGTCGACTGGGTCAACCACATCCGCAAGGGCACCGCTCATGTGGAAGCAGGCGAATGCGGTCTGTCCTCTCTCTGCGGAGTCATGGGACGTGAGGCTGCCTACACCGGCCAGACCATCGAATGGGACACCATCAGCGCAGCTGATCTCGACTATCTCCCTGAGAAGCTCGAAATCGGTCCCATGGACATGAGCAAGTACACAGTCCGTGTTCCCGGTTCAGCCAAGTAAACCATGGACAGAAGATCATTCTTGATGACTTCGGCAACAGGAACGGCGGCTCTTGCCGCCGCTTCCCTTCTGCCGGGTTGTTCGTCTTCAGCCTCCAAGGGAGGCAAGAAGGCTTGCTGTGACCTTCCCCTCAACATCTCCTTCCAGGAGGGCATCGCCCCCGGAGAGACCCTCGCCGAGAAGCTCGACTTCATGGAGAACCTCGGAGTCGTCGGTTTCGAGCCCGGCGGACGTGGACTCAAGGAGCGTGTCACCGAGATCAAGGACGCCCTGAACGGACGTAACATCAAGGTCAGCGCCATCTGCGCAGGTTTCCAGGGTTTCATCCTGGCCGAAGATCCTGAGGTCAAGAACCTTTTCGACACCACCATGCGTGAGATTGTCGAGGCTGCCGGCGAACTCGGTTCCACCGGAGTCATCATGGTTCCCGCTTTCAACAACCAGACTCCTTGCAAGCCTCACAACATGGACACCCGCAACTATCTCTGCGAGGAACTCCACAAGCTTGGTGAGTTTGCAAAGGCCTGCGGTACGACCGTGATCCTCGAGCCCCTCAACCGCAAGGAAGCTTTCTACATGCGCCTCGTCGCCGACGCAGCAGCCATCGCCCGCGATGCTGACAGCGAAGGAGTGAAGGCCATGGGAGATTTCTGGCACATGCAGGAGGAGACCTCCGACTACGGAGCCCTCATGTCAGCCGGAAAGCAGTACCTCCAGCACGTCCACATCGCCAGCCGCGGCAATCGTAAGATGCCCGGTGAGAACGGTGAGGTCGACAACTACGTAGAGGGCTTCAAGGCACTCCAGCAGCTGGGTTACGACAAGTACGTGAGCTTCGAGTGCGGCTGCGGCGGAGACCGCGCCACCCTCGTCACCGCTGCCGTCAACCTCCTCCGCGCCCAGTGGGAGGAAGCCAAAGGCTGCTAAACTCTTTTATGACCCATGTCCTACCCCTGCTCTCACCAAGGGTAGGACTTTTTTTTGATATGACTTTTATGAATGATGCTCGGAGAGAAACAAAAGGCATAAGATCATGACAGGAAATCTCGGGAAAGAGAGTATCAAGGTTATAGCATTTGACGCAGACGACACACTGTGGTCGAACGAGCCGTTATTCAGAAACGCTGAAAGGATGGTGGCGGAAGCCATGTCCGAATTCGGAGATGTCGAATATATCTCCGATGAACTCTACAAGGTAGAGGTCAAGAATATGAAGGATTACGGCTTCGGAGCCATGGCCTACACCCTTTCAATGATAGAGAATGCTGTAAACCTGTCTAGCGGGAAATTAAGTGGCGAACTGGTCACACTCATCCTCAATAGTGGCCGCTCACTCCTCCATAACCCTGCGACTCCCTTTCCCGGTGTCGTCGAGACCTTGGATAAACTCTCTGAAGCCGGGCGATACAAGCTTGTCCTCCTGACCAAAGGGGAACTGCTGACCCAGGAGCACAAGATCGACCGTTCAGGTCTCGGGAAGTATTTCAGCCACATCGAAATCGTCTCCAACAAGTCTCAGAAGGAATATCTTATCCTCTGCAATAAACTCGGCGTCCGACCGGAAGAGCTCCTTATGGTGGGGAACTCCTTCAAGTCAGACATAGAACCGGTCCTTCAGCTCGGAGGCTGGGGAATCCACATCCCCTTCGAAGTCCTCTGGAAGCTCGAGCACACCGAAGAATATGACCATCCCCACCTCTTCAAGGTCACATCCTTCCCCGAAATCCTCCCCATCCTGCTGTAATCCAGTTACTTCAGGCGGATGATGAAGCCGAAGGTGGCGGAGGGGTGAACGCGGTCCTCTTCGAGGGGGCTGGGGCCGCAGCTGTTGCCTCCCAGGCCGAGATCGGCAGCATCGAGACAGAGCCAGGTGTCACCCGGAGCCGGAAGGTCACACTGATGGGCAGCCTGGACTAGATCTACCGCTGAATATGGCAGGGCACTGACCGACATCACGGGACGGCCGAAATCCGAACTGCGAAGACTGTTTTCAGAGGCCTCAAAGAGGACTCCCCTGCCATGGCGACCAGTCAGCGATGCCCAACGGACCTGCTCATGGTTCGCCATTTCCTGCGGCTTGGTGTAATTGCCGACCTGTTCTGCCACCGTAGAGGAATATATTCCCACGAAAGCATTGGTGTAACGGTCGGAATAGTTCTCGACAGGTCCGCGACCATAGTAGGTGAAATCAGCCAGCGATGAAGGAACCTGCATTATGTAGCCGAGACGGCCGAGCACCTGTGCAGGCTTGTCGGAAGTAATCTTCGAACTGAACTTCACATTACCCTTCCGGTCGACGGCCCAGACAACATGGGAAGTAAACTGCATCACGTCCTTAATGTCCTGGTCATCTTCGATGACGCAGGTTGCGCTAGCGCTGGTTCCTACGAGATGAGCTGCATTCGGAGCCCTCGACACCACATCGAAAGAGACGACCACGGAGCCATCCTTTTCTTCGACTTTCATCCCGGAAGCTCTATGCTCAAGGTTGTGGAGTCCCTGGGCAAACCAACCTTTGAACACCCAGGCGTCGTTGTTGACAAGGGCCCTGAAAGCATTGAGCCTTGGTCCCTGGCCGGGAATTATCACATCCTTGCGGCAGTACTTAAGGCTCGCGATCGTACCCTGGGCCTGGTCGAATTCGACCCTGAAGCGGGATCCCTTGACAACCAGGTTGCCGGTCTTCCTGTCGATAAAATGTTTGGGGGCGCGGCCGGAGAGATTCTTCGCTTCGCTCAGAATGACATTCTTGAGGGCGAACTGGTCCTTGCAGGCTTCGAAGCCCTTGGGAGCCCAGGGCATATCATCCTTGAGGGCATAACTGACATTGAGGTAGCACTCCTTGCCGGAAGGTATGTCGCCAAGATCGATCTGACGGACGACCTTTTCACGGGGGACTATTCCTGAAGCCTCGAAGGAGCCACTCCTGAGCGGCTTGCCATCAGCGATCAGGGTCCATGTTGCATCGAATGAGCTGGGCTCGTAGTAGTTACGGTTGAAGAGGCAGATCTCCGCAACATTCCCGTTGACTCCGACCAGGGAAGTATTCAGGCTTTGGTAGACCTTCTTCACCTCGAAGTACTGTGGCTTCGGGCTGCGGTCTCCGTTCAGCACTCCGTTCATTACAAACTGGCCGTCATTGGGGATGTCGCCGAAGTTTCCTCCGGAAGCCAGGTAGGGGACTCCTTCCTGGGTGTAGTTCCAGAGAGACTGGTCGACCCAGTCCCAGATAGCTCCACCCATGAAGAAATTGGTGGAGTCGATGCTCTGCCAGTACTGGGCAAAATTGCCCAGGGCATTGCCCATCGAATGGGCGAACTCATTGATGTGATAGGGGTATTTCACATCTCCCTGGCCGGTCGCGACCTTCTGCACCCAACGTACACCGGGATACTGGCTGCAACCTATGTCGGAAATGTCGTTGTTGCGCTCGTACTGGATGGGGCGAATCGGATCGATGGCACGGGCGGCTGCGTAGGTATATTCAAAGTTCTTCCCGGGACCGGCCTCGTTGCCCATGCTCCAGATGATCACGCTGGGGTGGTTGTAGTCGGAAGCGACCATCTCGACCATCCTCGCGACGTGGGCGTCCCTCCACTCGATAGGATGGGACAGGGAAGCCTCTCCATAACGGTAGTGATGGCTCTCGATGTTGGCTTCGTCCATCAGGTAGATGCCGTACTTGTCGCAGAGGTAGTACCAGTAGGGAGCGTCCGGATAGTGGGAGTTGCGGACGTGGTTGACATTGGCCTGCTTCATCAGGCGGATGTCCTCTTCCATCACTTCGCGAGTGATGGCATGGCCCATGGAGGGTTCGGTCTCATGACGGTTGACACCGCGCAGTTTCACAGGCTTGCCGTTGAGATAGAAATATCGTCCCGCGAGTCCGAATTCGTCCTCCTCGGCGGGGGTATCTTTAATACAAACCTCCCTAAATCCGACTATGGTTGAGAATATGTCCAAAGTCTTCCCGGAAGCGTCCTTCAATTCGCCGATAAGGGTGTAACGGTGGGGAGCTTCGGCTGACCAGGCTTTGGCCTCGGGATAGTCAAGGACACAGGAAGAAGCCTGGGAAGGATAATCCGCGACGAGGGAATTATCGTCCGAATAGAGGACATTTTCGTATAGGTGATAAGAGATAGAAAGATCCTTTGCGGAGGAACCTTCGATCGAAGCATCTATCTTGAGAGACGTCATGTAGGGGGTGACCCTTATGTCACGGACGGAAACCACCGGCTTCGCCTCCAAGGCCACGGTGCGGAATATTCCCGGAAGACGGAACATGTCCTGGGCCTCAAGGTTGCCGGCATCGGAATAGCGGTAGACCTCGACTGCAAGGGTGTTGGTGCCGGCGGTAAGATATTCAGTGATGTCGAATTGGGCGAGATTGCGGGAGTTCTTGGAGAAGCCTACGTAACTGCCGTTGATCCAGAGGTAGAAGAAAGAATCCACCCCGTCGAAGTTGATGAAAACCCTCTTCCCGTCCCAATCCTTCGGGACCTCGAAGGTGCGGCGGTAGGACCCCACCTCGTTGCGCGCCTTGAAGACTGTCCAGTTCTCCGGAGGGGTCCGCATGACACCGAACTTCCAGTCTCCAGGTTTGACTTCAGTCCACCAGGGGACGTTGACATTAACATAAATCGGAGTACCGTATTTCTGGCTGCCGTCCTTGCCGATTCCAAGTACATTCCAGTTGGAAGGGACCGGAATCAGGTCCCAGGAGGAATCGTCGTAATCCTTCCTGAAGAAATCCGCCGGACGCTCATCAGGATTGGGAGCCCAGTGGAACTTCCAGTCTCCGTCAAGGCTCATCCAGAGGGAGCTTTTCTCCGGGAGAACCTTCCTCGCGGATTCGATGTCCCCGAACGAGAAGAACCAGGCATGCGGGGCCTCCTTGTTGAGGCTCAGCTGCTGTGGCGACTGCCATTCGTCGCCCTTCGGAGCCTCGCGGTGGCCGTAGGAAAAGCCGGAAAGGACTGCTGCAATTATGATAAGAAGAGTTTTCATAAGAATATTGGTTTCATTAGTTCAAAGATAATGGTTAATTTTGCTGGTCAAAAGGATTTTAGATGAAAAAAATACTTTTATTCCTCACTTTCTTTCTCCCTATATGCTGTCTCGCCCAGAATGGCCTTATGGTCACCAGCGTCGACCCCGAGGGTGACTCACTGGCGATTCAGAAGATGCGCGCCCGGATGGATTCCATCAGGCAGTACCGCCCTACTGTGGCGGTGGTACTCGCCGGTGGCGGCGCCAGGGGCATGGCCCATCTCGGCGTGCTGCGTTACATGGAGGAAATGGGGATTCCTGTCGACCTTGTCGGTGGAACCAGCATGGGTGGCTTGGTCTCAGGTCTATATTCACTGGGTTACAATGCCGAGTACCTCGATTCGCTGGTAAGAGCGATCGACTGGACGGTCATGATGTCCGACAAGATTCCGGACAGTTTCCAGAGCTACAAGGTGAGGCGCAACAAAGAGCGCTTTGCAATGACGGTTCCCTTCCACTACCAGGACAAGGACATCGAGGCCAAGATCAGGAAGCAGATCCGCAACAACAAGAATTTCGAGCAGAGCAACATGCACACCGGCGACATGAGCGCCGAGATGATGTCGAAGATCGGACTTGGAATGCCGGACGGTTTCCTCTTCGGTTTCAATGTGAGGAACACCCTGAGCTCGGTCTCTGTAGGCTACCAGGATTCCCTGGACTTCGAGAAGCTTCCCATCCCCTTCTACTGCGTCGCGACGGACATGTATTCAATGGCAGAGAAGAACTGGACTTCTGGAGACCTTGTCGACGCAATGCGTTCCACCATGGCTATTCCTCTCTATTTCAGGCCGATCCGAAAAGAAGGAATGGTCCTTGTCGACGGAGGAACCAGGAATAATTTCCCCGTGGACGTAGCGAAGGCCATGGGCGCCGACATAGTGATCGGATCGGAGATGCCGATGAACAGGGACCTTTCTGATCTTGGATCACTCACCAGCATCGCCATGCAGAACATCTCCATGATGGGTTCTGACATCGCGATAACGAACCGAGAGAACACTGACCTCCTCCTGCAGCACTACCTGGAAGGTTACACCATGCTTTCCTTCGATGCAGAGAGCGTCGCCGACATCATCAGCCAAGGCTACGCCGAGGCCCAGGCCCACAAGGAGGAATTCGAGGCTATCGCCCGTAAGGTCAATGCCTATCCTGCTGTCAGCAAGGCTCATCCGGCAATAGACATCCACAAGAAGAAGGTCAAGGTCGGGAGCATTCAGTTCAACGGCATCACCGATAAAGAAGCTGACTACATCCTGAACCCTGCGATGCTTCCTAGGGACGGGATGTACAACAGGGAGACCATAGAGCAGCTGCTCTCTTCGATCTACGGAACCCGTGCCTTCGAATCCGTGACTTACAGGATGAGCGGAACCCAGGAACCATACACCCTGATCTTCGACTGCCAGAAGGGACAGACTCATGAATTCGGAATCGGGGCCCATATTGACAATGACGAGAAGGTCTACGTGGCGTCACACATCGGTCTCGGAACCCGCAAGCTTACCGGCCCTCGTTTCATAGCCGAGATAAAACTCGGCAACATCTCCCAGCTCAACCTGGACTTCGCCTACAAACCGCTGTCACATCTGCCTATCATGGGAGTTGCCCTCAAGAACACCTACAGCGACTTCAATTTCAGGGATGATGCTTCCGGAGTACGGTTCAAGGCGTTCAACACCCGCGCCGATGCCTACATCGAAGACTCCCACCTGGTCTTCGGAAAAGTCCGCTTCGGATTCTCCGGAGAAATCGAACCTTACGAGGACTACCTGGACAAAACCATGGAGTGGAAGGACTGGGACTGGAGAAGCCGCTGGTACTCCACTTTCGCATCCCTTAAGTACGACACCTTCGACGAGAGTTACTTCCCTACGAAGGGCTTCGGCGTGCTGCTGGACACCCGCTACGTCTTCGACGGCTATTCGATCTACCTGGAAGATGAAGGAGCAGCTCCGGGGGATGACTATTCAGGAGACGTCCCGCCTTACAGCGTCGGCATGGGAGCCGCTTCCTGCGCCATACCCATCGGTAGTTCCTTCGTCATTCAGCCGACAATCTATGCCGGCTGGGCGACTGAGAGCCTGGGACACATGAACTTCATCCATGCCCTTGCAGTCGGCGGAATCCGAGCCGGAAGGTATGTCGACAACCAGCTTCCTTTCTTCGGATTCAGCTCCGGTTTCCACACCTGCGGGCGCTATGCGGCGACCACACGGTTGGACCTGCGCTACCAGATCAACCACAAGAATTTCGTCACCCTGCGAGGAGGTTCCTTCCATGATGAGCATTCCATGAACCACCTCTGGACGCGGAAACCTACGGCCTATGCCTTCGGCGCCGAGATCGGCCAGAGGAGTGCTGTCGGGCCCATGCTGCTCGGAGTCCAGTGGTGCGACCTCACCGGAGTCTCCGTGTCCCTGTCTCTTGGATTCGACTTTTAAAACCTGACGCTGAACCTCAGGCTTGACGACCACCTGGAAAAACCACCGGTGGTCTTGACATCACTTATAATCCTCTCCAACGGAATCTCAGTAGTCCCCTTATAGGAATAGCTGTCATAGCGGCCTGATACTCCGATCGAATAACGGTTCCAGAGGAATATGGCGCCTGCACGGACGACGTAGTTGACCAGCAGGTTACCGTTCATGGACGATTTCAATGCCTTATGGAATTCGCCCGACACTGGATCCTGCTCATAGAAAGTGGACGAGAACTTGTTGAAGAGGGTGACCATGGGGATGGCTGTCAGGTTGAACGTCAAGTTCCTGAGCCCATTCATGCTCTCGGAATCCGGTTGCCTGTGCAAGGCCACCAGGTTGTAGGAAGCACCGGCTCCGAAAGAGGCCTGGGTGGAGGACTGGCTCCCTACTCCGCCGGTCAGGACACCAATGATGTCCTCGGGATCAGACTCGACCAAACCATAGATGAACTTTGTTCCGAACATGAAGGAGCCTTCTGAACGGCGTTGAATCTTATTCCCTTTGTAGACGGAAGAGAAAGCGAAAGAACGACGGTTGAAAGCGTAGAAAGCATCGGCAATGACAGCTCGCATCCTGACAGGATCATTCGTCTCTCCAGTCGTTTCAGCGTAAGTGTCAGTACCCTTCTCCCCTAGCTGCACTTCGATTCCCATAGGCTGGGAGTAGTCGAAATACTGAACCTGCAAGCCGTAGCCTGTGTTGAGGTATTCGAAATCGAAAGTGGTGTGATCGTGATTGGAAGACTTCCTCAGATTCTGGCTGTAACTGAGAGTCAGGTTGCCGTAACCGAACTGAAGGCCGACGTAGGGGTCTATTCCTCCTTTAAGCCAGGAATCCACGGTCGTGTGGAGAGGCTGACCGAAGAAATCCATGTCCAGAGCCTGCTTCTGTGTGATGGCGGCCCGCCTCACACCACCTGTCAAAGCCAGTGTCCAGGTAGGATCCGGCTGGTAGATGGCTGCGGGATCGAGACCCGGAGTCGGGGCCGAGATAAGATCGACCACCCTGTCCACCAGAGACTGCTTATCCTGGGCAACGGCGCAATAAGACAGCCCAGCCAGCAGGACCAGCAATGAAAGGAGTTTTCTCATCACTTGCCGGCCTTGTAGTTCTTGAGGAGTTTGGAAAGGTTGTCTATGTCGAAGAAGGACTTGTAGTTCTTGACCTTCATGGAAGTCTCCTCGGAGAGTTCGATCTCGACGGTTCCGTCCACAGGGATGACGATGTCAGGGGTGACACCGGGATCGATGTTGGTTCCGTCCAGCATGTTGAGACGTGAGCGGAAAGAGGAGATCTGGAAGCAGAAACCGTCAGCCGTGCACATGGCCTGGATAGCGCAGCTTCCGCCACCGGAAGTCTCGCCGATCACGGGGACACCTGCATCCTTCAGCATCGAAGGGAAGAGGTTGCCGCAGGAGAACGAGACGTCGGAAGTCAGGACAGCGAAATTGAGGTCGTACTTGACATCCTTGTCCTTGTCGTCGAAGACACCGTCGAAATTGCGGTCGACTTCGTACTGGACGATAGACCTCTGGCCGGTGAGAGGATTGTCGTAGCAGAGGTAGCTCTTGTTCATCACGAGGGAAGTCATGGCCATGACGATGTCGGCTGAACCTCCTCCGTTGGCAGTGATGTCTACCACGAAATTCTCGACCTCGGGATCGGCAGCCGCCTTCTCAAGGGCGTCGAGGAAGGTCACCATGGAGTCTCCCTTGGAATCGTCCATCGAAGGCCTGGGACCCTTTCCTGAATAATAGTCCTTCCATGCCTTTTCTGCCCTGGTGTTGAAAGAGTTGAACACGCAGATAGCAGTGTTGCCCTTCTTGACGTAGGTGTCCCTGGTGCCGTAGATGTCGGGACGCAGGCGGGCGACTGCCTGCATGTCCTGGAACAGGCCCATCATCGAGGTGCGGCCGGCCCTCATGGCCTCAACCACATCCTGATGCTCAGCCTGGAGACGGGAGATCTCGGAGACTAACTCCTTGTAACTTTCACGGTTACGGCCCATGGCGGAAGACACGTCCATCGAAGTGTGACCGTCGTAATAAAGGGCGTTCAGGCCACCCATGCCGACCATGTATTCAGCAAGATTGGTGGACTTGAGAAGCTTCTTGATCGCGGGGCCGGCGGCAAGGTCTTCTTCGAGGGTCCTGTCCATGCCCTTGGTCTTGAGGGACTCGTTCAGGGCGACGCGGCCGGGATAGCCGTAGAAATGGTCCATGGCGAAGCAGAGCTCCTTGTAGGTGAAGTCTGCGAGGGAAGCGGAGCGGGTGGTCTTTGCAAGGAGGGGCTTGTTGTAGTCAGGGTCGATCTGGGCCAGGCTCACCTCGTTGACGGAGGTGTTGGCGACCACCTTCTCGCCGTTGAAGCCGGCGTGGTGGTAGAAGAGGTCTGAATACATGTCTGCCAGAGTAGCGAAGGGGAAGTAGACCGTTCCCTTTCCATCTGCATGAATATCAATCCCATAGGCGCCGAGGTCGAGGTTGACCGTGGCCTTCGCGGGAATATATTCAATGCTCTTGTAGCGGACGAAGGGCATGCCGTCGTAGTAGACATTGGCCATGCCGGGCTGCAGGAGACCCATCTGGTTGGTAAAGGCGTCGAAGTCGGAGGTTACGAAGACATCATTGTTGACATTCACCACCGCTTTGGCGTCGCCGTTCGCGAGGGTATATTCACCGACACCGGTGTGGGTCACGGTCATGACCGAACCGGGAAGGACTATCGACTGGAAGTCAGCAGCGGAGATGTAAGCCACGTCGGGGAGGGCATCGTAGAACCTGAGGGTTACCTGACCGTCGGGGGCCACCTTGGTCACGACGGGGAAAGTCTTCTCGGTGTAGGCGCCGCCGTCCGGCTGCTCGTCAGCCACAACGAACTTGGATGCCTTCGGTCCGCAGGAGGAAATGATGACCATGGCCGCCAGGACCGGAATCAAAAAACGAGAGGTTTTCATATTTGTTGAATTTTTATGATTCAGTTCGATTTAACAAATATACGGTTTTTGTTATTTTTGTAAAAATTCAATCCTATGAAACCCAAAGCCATCCTCATTGCCGCAGCTGCGGTCTGCCTTTTTCTTTCTTCATGCTCCCAGAAACTTCCGAAACATGTAGTCTTCATAGGAGTCGACGGCTGGTCCGTGGCTGAATATGCCGACGTGAACATGCCGTTCTGCCGCTCCCTGCAGCAGAACGGTTCCTGGACTTTCAACAAGAGGACCGTCATCCCGACCTCCAGCGGCATCAACTGGGAAACCATCTGCACCGGAACTCCTCCCGAGTACCATGGCTTTACCAACTGGGATTCCATCACTGCCAGCTTCGACCAGCTGACCGCAGCAGGCAGGGACACCATACCCACGATCTTCCGTCTCTACCGCGAAAAGCATCCCGAGGCCAAAATGCTGCTGACCTACAACTGGGACGCAATCCCCCTCCTCGCGGACTCAACCGTCTTCAACACCGTCAGGGGCAATGCATGTACCCGTGAAGCCGAAGTGGAAGACGTGGCCTTTTTCGACAAGTACTTCAAGGAGAACAAGCCGGAGCTTTCCTTCATCTACCTTGGAGCCCAGGACGAGATCGGTCATGAATATGGTTGGAAATCAGACGAATACAGGGCTGCAATGGTAACTCTGGACAAACTCATTGAAAAGATTGTCACGACCGTCCGAGAGGCCGGACTCGAAGACGACACCGTCTTCATCCTCACGACCGACCACGGCGGCTGGAACAAATCACACGGCGGGCAGTTCGTCAATGACGTCATGAAGACCCCGTTCTTCATCTTCGGAAAGGGCATAGTCAAGGGCCATGAGATCAAGGCTCCCATGAACCAGACCTGCATCGCCCCCACCCTGGCCCGCGTACTGGGCATCGACCCGCTCGACAACTGGACCGGTGCCGCCCCCGAAGAAGCCTTTGAATAAATTCGAGGCTAATAGAGTTATTGCATTTTACCCACCCCTTTTTGGCGGAGTATTGCATTTTATAAGTTGTACTTATGGCGGAGTATTGCATTTGGCGAGGAAAGATACTATCTTTGACAATAATCGAAACGTCATGGTAGACAAAAGAGCAATAGAGCAAAAGCAACTCATTGCAACAATTTGTATATCATTACAGATTTCCATAGCGAAACCATTACCAAGAACGGGAAAACTATTCACGTCATCCCTGCCCACGAATGGTTTCTGAACTAACTGACACCCTGTGCGTTTTGCATAACTGATTAATTATCAACCGATAACAGAAAGAGCATGGTTAATTTGACTATGCTCTTTTATTATGTTATTAATCATCAATCAGTTACGAATTACAGTCCCCCTGCCGCCCTGAAAAAGTCTCCTTTTTTCAAAAAAAGTCGCCCTTCCGGGGGTCACAAGTAGGCCAAAAAATTGTATCTGCGCGTGTTTTGTATCAAAAGCAGGAAGGCTATTTTTTAATACTTCAATAAATTATGGAAAAAAAGCAGTATTTGACTCCTGAAATGGAGGTTATCAACATCGCTCTGCAGAAGCAGATTCTGGATGCGAGTTTAAGCGTTAACTCTGACTCCAATGACTATGGCGAAGCTATTAATTCTAACTGGGAAGATTAAAGAAAGGATAATAGGAGGACATGACAATGAAAAAGATGAATTATTCTTTCCGTATCCTGGCTTCCCTGCTCATCGCAGCTGCAGCCATGACCGCATGCTCCAAAGAAGAGCCCGCAGCCAATGAAGCGACCGAACTGCAGAACGAGCAGGAAGGCTACACACTAACAGTCAAGGCAAATATGAGTGACGATGCCACTACACGTGGTTTGAATCATAACGCAAGTTCTACTAACCCTTCTATCAAGGTGACATGGAATGGTGATGAGAAAGTTTACGTCTGCAAGTCGTCAGGCTCCACAGGCTGGGAACCTATTGGCGAACTGACACCAGCAAAGAGCGATAATGGCTCAACGACACTCACAGGAACGATATCTGAAGCTCCTACTGGTGGTTTGAGATTCTTCCTCAATAGTGTAACTACCGACTATTCTAACCAGAATAACGATTTGTATGGAGAGGGGGGTATCGAGTACCTTGAATCAGCCTATGCTGACCTGTTGTTCAGCGACTAAACCGTTGACGAGGAGGCTAAGACAATCACTGTTAACAAGGGTATTGAATTCCAAAGACGTCAGGCTATCGTTCGCTTCGAACTTGAGGATATGGAGGGCAATTCCTTTAAAGCAAAGACATTGCTTATCCACGATGCACATAGTGTGATGCGTTCTGTAAATGGCGCAGGTGATGGTATCGACGCTCACACTTTCGGTGATGTTACAGTTACCAGCTCAGAAGTTACTGGAGACTATCAGTTCTGGGTAGCACTCTGCCATGTGCTTAGCACCAGCAAGCTGCAGCTGATAGCTACTACTCCTGATGGAGATGTATATGTATAATGCAGGTGGTGTTAAGGAAGTTGGCAAACTTGACGATGGAATTAACGATGGTGGTCTTGTGCATGGTAAATAACGTGAGTTCGACGAATTATAACCAGTTGATTTCCAATTGAATGACACCATTTTCATAGGGCGAGACGCGTTCTACGTCAATCATGGGCTTCTTCGGGAAGAAGGAGTAGGCCGCCAGGCCTGCCATCAAGTTAACC
>JAFUFS010000017.1 GCA_017469745.1 Bacteroidales bacterium
GCTTATCATCAACAGAGACGAATCCCTGCCCCCTGTCTCCGTAGTAGTAAAGATCCGAAAAATCCTCTGGAGTGAAAGACCCGCCGGAAGTGTACTCCGACCTGACAATAAGACGGGGACCTTCATACCAATCGCTATCGAAAGAAGAGAACCATACGAATATCTTCCCTTCGGTCTCTTCGATGCTCATGGAATCGCCATGGTCGCCTTTGGACACATGCATCGCGGGTTCAATGCTTCCGTCCCTGTAAATCCTTTCGAAATATTGTTCCTTTGCGGTTCCAAGAGATACGGAGATGATGACAGATCCGTCATCCAGCATCTCAAAGACCTGCATTCCACGATTGTTGTTTACATTAAGGTGGATCGAGCTTGGTTTATAGGTCATTTTTGGATCCGGGAAAGGGGGGCCATCAGAATCGTCGACAAAGACATTCACACTTGCCGAGATATCTTCCACTATGGCGTCAATGGCAGTATAGCCTTTGGAAACCGGAACGAGGACCCCTGCAGAATTGACAACGACAACGGATTCGTTTCGGGAGGAAACAGAAATTCCTTTGGACCGTTCATTGAATGGACAAGGCTCCTTGCTGCCATCATTGTAGATTATCATCAACGGAAGTTCGGCATTCTTTCCAACCTCAAGCGTGATGTCTCCTCCGGCAAACTCAAGGTTAACGACTTTTCTGTCGTTATCCTTGTTGCAAGCCGTTAATGATGCAATCAGCGAAAAAGCAGCAAATATGACTATCCTTAATTCTCTCCTAAAGTCCATATCAATATGGCTGTTCACAAAGATAATCAAAATAGTAGTTTCATTTAATAGGTCACCGTCCGGCAAGAAAAAGCCTCCGATCCTGCCCTTTCGACCACCCCAGGTGGCTGTGAAGCGACATTATGACGGAAATCCTTCCCGCAGGACAACCTCCCGGGCAATCATGGTTGCGAGGGAGTGCAGGTAGTATTGAATTGGCAGGACACTATACGAAAAAAGGGAAAGCTACGTACATCGCACCGCTACAACCTCCTACCCTTGCTGCCTTCCGGCCCTGGGGGGATTCAGAGGGAGCTGGTCGTGCACGACTTTCCCCGCGCAAATATACTACTTTTCGTTGAAACTGTCAAAAATGAATGGGAGGATGTCGTCTACCTTGTCAAAGGCCCAGGTCTTCTCTGTACCGAACATAATGACCCTCATTGGCTTACCGTACAGAGTCTGATACTCGGCCATAACCTGGCGGCAGGCTCCGCATGGAGAGCACGGGGTCGGGGCGACTCTCTGGTCGAAGCCTCCGACAATGGCTATTGCGACCATAGCCTTCCCTGGATGATTGGCGCTGGCAGCGAACATGGCCGTCCTCTCGGCGCAGAGACCCGAGGGATATGCTGCGTTCTACTGGTTGGAGCCACGGACGATCGTCCCGTCCTCAAGACGGACTGCGGCACCCACGTTGAACCTGGAATACGGGGCATAGGAGCCTTTCTGGGCTTCCAAGGCCTCCCTGACCAGTTCCTGATCCTCCGAAGGCATCTCCCCGATGGATGAATATTCAGTGTAATTGATGTCAAGCTTTACTGTCTTCATGGACGGTGTTATTTAAGGTGGCAATCTCAAAGTTAGCAAAAAATTGTACAAGTTTGAGCGATTCAGTAAATTTGCGGCAGTTATGAAGGTTTGCGTAGGTCTATCCGGAGGAGTTGACTCCAGCGTCGCCGCCCTGCTTCTGAAGCAGCAGGGCTACGATGTATTCGCCATGTTCATGCAGAACTGGCATGATGCGGATGCCACCCTCCACGGGGACTGCGAGTGGGAGGAAGACCGCTTCGTGGCTGAGATGGTAGCCAGGAAGATCGGCATCCCGTTCTATTTCGTGGACCTTTCCAAGGAGTACCGCCAGCGGGTCGTAGACTACATGTTCAATGAATATTCTGCCGGCCATACCCCTAACCTGGACGTCCTCTGCAACCGCGAGATCAAGTTCGACGCCTTCCTCAGGGCGGCGGAAAGGATGGGGGCCGACATGGTAGCGACCGGCCATTACTGCCGCCGGGAGCCTCTTCTCGATGCCGAAGGGAAGCAGGTCAAAATCGACGGTCAACCGCAGTGGAGGATCCTGGAAGGGGTCGATCCCAACAAGGACCAAAGCTATTTCCTCTGCCAGCTCACTCAGGAGCAGCTTGGCAAGGCTCTCTTCCCTATCGGCCATCTTACAAAGCCGGAAGTCCGTCGCCTAGCGGCCGAGGCTGACTTACCTTCTGCAGACAAGAAAGATTCCCAGGGAATATGCTTTGTCGGCAAAGTGGACCTGCCTACTTTCCTGAAGCAGAAGCTTGTGCCGAAGGAGGGAGACGTAGTGGAAGTCTATGATGCCTTCTACGGCAGCAATGAGCTGTATTCTTTCGTCCACGACACTCTCGCTACCCTTCTCGAGACTTCTGGCGAGCCTCTGATGATCACTGAATATTCTTCCGAGGATTCCGGTGGTGCATCCTTCAACAACAGACGGATTGTTCCGGTTGAAGATACTCCGGTGGTAAATGGTCGCAACGGTGCATTGCCACCGGAAGACTCCCCTTCTGTCATCCTGAGCGCAGCGAAGGATCCGAATCGCGTCAACATATTCAGTAAAGCTAAGCTGGAGGCGTTGGGAGACGAGGAATGGATGCGGTTGTCGGAGCCGTTTGACTATTCAGGGATCACCTTCGAGACCGAAACCTACCGCAGCGGCAAGAAGCACATCAAGAAGACCCGCTACAAGGAGAATCCTTACGGGAAGATCGTCGGCAGGCACGACGGGGCCCAGTTCTACACCATCGGCCAGCGCAAGGGCCTCAACATCGGAGGCCACAAGGATTCGATCTTTGTAATCTCGACCGACATCGACAGGAACCTTATCTATGTCGGCGAAGGTCATTCGCACAAGGGGCTTTCACGCAGTTGCATAAGGGTGGCTCCTGAAGACATCCACTGGATCAGGACCGACCTTGAGATGAAGGATGGAGAGGTCAGGCGCTACCGCGTACGCGTACGCTACCGCCAGCCCTTGCAGGACGCATGGGTAGCAAAAAGGAAGAACGGTCTGTTCTTCCTCTTCGACATGCCCCAGAGGGGTATTTCTTCCGGCCAGTTCGCCGTCTGGTATTCACCCGAAGACGAAATGCTCGGCTCCGGAGTCTATTGATTACTTGATGAACTGATTCTTGAACGATTCGAGTTTGACCTCGACTGCTGCTTCGTCAGCGGCAGTGGCTCCGAAGTAGAACTTGATCTTGGGCTCGGTTCCTGAAGGACGTACGGTCACAACGTCACCTGCCTCATCAAAATACTGAAGGACATTGGACTTGGGCAGACCGGTCTTCTCAGGCTCGTTGTAATCGATGACCTTTGTCACAGGGGTTTCTCCAAGAGCCTTGGGAGGATTGGCACGCATCTCTTCCATCAAAGCGGCGATCTCCTCCGCTCCTGACTTGCCCTTGCGCACGAGGTAGACCATGCTCTCCTTGCGGTAACCATATTCAGAATAAATCTTCTGGAGAAGCTGGTAGAGGCTTAGGCCCTGGTCGGCAGCCCATGCAGCGCACTCGGCCACCATCGAGCAAGCGATGGGTGCGTCCTTGTCGCGGACATATTCACCCACATTGAATCCGTAGCTTTCCTCACCGCCGCAGATGAATTCCTTCTTGCCCTCGTTCTCGCGGACGACTTCGCCGATCCACTTGAAACCGGTCAGGACGTCGTAGCACTCGACTCCGAAACTCTTGCAGATGTCAGCGATCAGCTGGGAGGTAACGATCGTCTTTACGCAATACTTCGTTCCGTCGAGCTTTCCGAGTTCATTCCAGCGGGTAAGGATGTAGTAGGTAAGCATCGAAGCGGTCTGGTTGCCGTTGAGCTGGACCATCCTGCCTTCATTGTCACGCACTGCTATTCCCAGACGGTCTGCATCGGGATCCGAGGCCATAACGATGTCTGCTCCGACCTTGTCAGCCTTTTCAAGGGCCATCTTCATTGCTGCAGGCTCCTCAGGGTTCGGAGATACGACTGTAGGGAAATCTCCGTCGCTCACATCCTGGTCGGGAACGTTGTAGATGTTCTTGAAGCCGAGCCTCCTCAGACACTCAGGGATGATCCTTACACCGCATCCGTGGAGAGGGGTGTAGACTATCTTGATGTCATTGTGTCTCTCGCGGGACTCAGGGCTCAAGGTAAGGGACAGGATGTCATTGAGATAGGCCTCATCGACCTTCTTGCCCATAAGTTCCACTTCCCCGCATCGCTCTCCCCTCACGAACTTCACCTGGGAAGGCTCAGTTACCTTCTGGACCTCGGCAATTATGTCCTTGTCAACCGGCGGCACGATCTGGGCGCCGTCATTCCAATAAACCTTGTAGCCGTTGTATTCCTTAGGATTGTGGGAAGCCGTAACCATGATTCCGGCGGTAGCGCCCATGTAACGTACGGCATAGCTGAGCTCGGGGGTAGGACGGATGTTGTCGAATATGAACACATGCAAGCCGTTGGCGCTCAAGATGTCGGCTGTGATCTTGGCGAAGGCCTTGGAATTGTTGCGGCTGTCGTAAGAGATGCAGACACGGATGTCATCGCCCTCTACATGATTGAGGATGTAGTTGGCAAGTCCCTGGGTGGCCATGCCGACGGTGTACTTGTTCATCCTGTTGGTGCCGACGCCCATGATGCCTCGGAGGCCTCCGGTTCCGAATTCAAGATTCTTGTAGAAAGCGTCTTCGAAACCTGCAGGATCGGTGTTCCTGAGTTCGATCACTTTCATTTTGGTCTCGGGATCGAAATCCCCTTCAAGCCATTTCCTGGCGGCATCGTTGAAATCCTGTGACATATTCTTATAATTCTGTGGTGAGTGACTTACAAATTTACTTAAAAAAATCAGATTCTGCTGCAGACGAAGAGGTAATTCCCGGCGGCAAACGGCAGTTCGAGCCTGGCCCCGAAGATGTGGGCGTCTTCTCCGGAAGAGACGCCGAGCCTGGACCGGAGTTCATCGGAGGAAAGCGGGATGTTCCTGGCCGAGACCTCCGAATGCGGCCAGCCCTGGCGTACTTCCTTGAAGGAAGCCTTGTTCATCGGAAGGACTTTCTGTACCTCGAACAGTTTGCCGAACGGCCTGAGGCTGTCCAACGTCCTGGCCGAAGGCATGCCGGCGCCACACGTGTACAGATGGGTGGACTTTGCGAGCTTCACAAGGCCGAACCTCCCACAAAGGGCGTTGAACACACCAGCCTTCGTCAATGACTTTCCAGGTTCGAAAAGGAAGCCTGCAAAGTCGGAATCCGGCAGGACCGGCACTGCACTTTTAACCTCGTCCTGCGAAAAAGTCAGGATGGCACCGTCTTCATTGCAGACCAATGAATATGGTCCTTTCCATTCCTTGTCCATCCAGACCAGGAGTTCCTTGCACTCCCCTCCCGATGAGACCACATGGACTTCCCTGACCCAATTGCCGTTCCATCCGGTCCCGGAAGTCTTCTCGAGATAGTCTTCCCACGCCCTGTCCAGCCTTTCTACCGCCATACCGATGTCTGCCATCGGGGAAAGCTTGAGGAGGAGATGCCTGCAGCGGAGAAGAAGACCAGGAAGAAGTTTTAGTACATCCGGCGAGCAATCCTCAAGGAGGAAGACCTTCCTGCCGTCAGAAGAACGGCGGGCCGGATCCATGTAGACCAGATCAGGACTGAAACTGTCAAGGACGCTTCCCAGCGACGAGGGCGTCACATCGACACCGGAGATTCTTATATTCCCGACTCCAAGGGTACGGAAATTCTCCCGGGCTGCTTCTGCAATCGAAGATTCCCTCTCATTGTATAGGACCTCCTTGAAAACCTCGGCAAAGGCCCATGAGTCGATTCCGATTCCCCCGGTCAGGTCCGCGATCCTTCCCTCCCCAGCTATGTTCCTTGCGACAGAGGCCTTGTACCTTGCTGTGGCACTGGAACTGCATTGCTCTGCAGAGAGGGCAGAAGGATAGACAAGCGAAGTGCAGGAATACCATTCCGGGACCTTCTTCCGGAGCTTCTTGCGAGCTTCGATGGTACTGACCGCTAGATCTTTACGTTCAGGCCAATCCTTGCATGAAAGAAGCAGCCGCGGAATGTCCGCCTCGGCATTGTCGATTATGAACCTCTCGAATTCAGCCATCCTACAAAAGTCCTCTGACAAACTGGTCTATTCCTCCATCTTCCACTCCGAACTTAGCGAAGATGCTCTGGTAGTTAAGGCTCTTCATTAATTCCTTGACTTTTGCAGTACCGCCTTCCTTGAAAGCTTTTTCGACAAGGACCGCACCCAGAATGCCTTCAAAAGGCATTACGACCGGGGCCGGAGCTCCTTGGACAGCGACAGGGATGGAGGTGTCGTAGAACCCGTCTTCATCGGACAGGTCCAGTTCCTTCTCTTTCGCAAGGAACTCCTTAAGCGCAGACTTGAGATCCTTGTAGGAGAAGGTCATGCAGCCCCCGTAATAGGCAGCTATCCCCTCCTGGAGCATCGGGAGGGCACGCGGGAATCCCTGCCTTGCCATGAGCAGGGCCATGTCGTAACGGTCGTCGATGTAGTTAGAAAGGATGGTCCCTGTGCCGAAGATACGGCCATAGAAACCGTAACCTGAAGACTTCAGGGAGACGGTCCCCATCAAAGGATTGGAATAGGCATTGAACAGGAAACCTGACATCTGTTCACAGTGGTCGGCTGAAGGCGCCACGACATAGCGGATATTATCGTCCAAGCGGATGTCGAATTCATCGGCAAACATCGATGCGAATTCCGCAGCACTGGGGGCAGCGCCGGCAGGGATCATACAGCCGGGAGCGAAATAATAGTCGATGCATCCATGCGTTTTCTTTTCAATACCGGCAGTCACGGCATCCAGCCAGTTGCCGAGCCTGAAAGGATTGTTCCTTCCTTCTCCTTCCACATCAGTGGCAACAGCCATCGCACAGACACGGTACATCCCCTCTACCCAGCGTTCATATTCCTCACCGGAAAGCTTGCTGGTGGTCATGCAGATCAGCTCATAGATGCCGTCATCAAGCTTCCGGACATCGATGATCCTGTTCTCCCTGAAGGAGGAATAAAGCATTGACCCGTCATCCAGCTCCAGAAGATAGTCCTGCACGCCGTCCATCCACATCGAACGGCGTACATCCTCGGACACGGAAGCCGTCGTGAAAGATTCGACATACATCTTCCAGATGTCCGCGACCATCCGGATGGAGTCCTTCTCCGCCCGTGGCATGACCTTCAGGTCAATGTCATAGGGCCTGAAACCCGGCACCTGCCGGCTGCGGGTGACTTCCTGGGCGGAAGCCAGGCCGCAGGTCAGCAAGGCCAGAAGGCCGGCTACAGTCATGGATAGGGAACGGCGCATGACAAAAGTCTTATTCGTCTTTCAAGTACTTGAGCCAGAATGCCCTGTTGGCTGCATTGAAATGACGGCCCTGGTAGCCACGGTAACCGTGCATTCCGTCAGGGTAGATCATCAGCTCGAACTTCTTTCCTTCCTTATGAAGGGCATCGACGAGCTTGAGAGTGTTCTGGAAATGAACGTTGTCATCGCCTGTTCCGTGAGTGAGCTTGAGCATCACCGAACCGTCGTAGTTGTCGTCAGTTACAGGATATTCCTTGGCGGCATTGGTGACCTTCGTCCTCTCGTAGCCTTCGGGATTGTCCTGAGGAGTGGACATGAAACGCTCCGTGTAATGGGTGTCGTAGAGAGCCCACTCGTAAACTCCGCCACCAGCGATTCCATAGTGGAAGGCATCGGGATGCTTCATGACGAGGAGGGCTGTCATGGTACCTCCGAAGGAGAAGCCTTCGACTCCGATCTTGTCACCGTTGACATAAGGAAGCTTCTTGAGGTACTCGGCCCATTCCACGAAGTCCTGGACTTCGATCTCATCGAGATGCTTGTAGATCATGTCCAGTCCCTTGCGTCCGTTGTAGCCTGAGGCACGGCAGTCCGCGACAACCTCGATGATTCCATTGTCTGAATACCACTTGTAAGCTGAAGTGCCGCGGAAACGGTCTGAAACCTGAGGTGAATCAGGACCTCCGTAAAGGTCAACATGTACAGGATACTTCTTGGAAGGATCGAAATCCTTGGGATAGGCGATCATGGCAGGAAGCTCGAGACCGTCATGTGTGGTCATAGTGATGATCCTGGGAAGGGCCGGATCCTCAGGGTTGAAATCAGGGCCTGCTGAATCGGCCACCTTGTAGGACTTGGAAGGCTTGACCAAGTCAAAGAGCCACACCTGGTCAGGAGTGGAAGAATTGCCCTGGGAGGCCACCACGTACTTCTTGTCAGGAGAGATGCTGACCTGGGAGGCGCTGAGAGCAGGATTGGAAACAGTTCTTACAGAGCCTTTTGTCGCAAGATAAACTCCAGTCCTGACATGGGAGTCCCTCTGGGCTGAATACAGGACCTCGGAGGTGGTGCCGTCAAAAGCCTTTGCAGGTTTTCCCTCCTTGACAGAAAGGATCGCCACCCTCCAGTTGTCTCCATCGGTCAGGCGCCTGAGGGTCTTTCCGTCATAGGAGAGATAATAGATCTGCTCCCAGCCGGTTTCGAAGGAACGGACCATGTAGAGACCGTCGCGTCCGAAGACCATTCCGGAGATCCAGTCAAGCCATGTGGGGTAGGTTTCGTGATAGATGTGGGTTTTGGAACCGTCAGCCGGAGAAACTGCGTAGAGATCCAGGGTGTTCTGGATCCTGGGCTCCCTCTGGATGAAGAAAGCCTTGCTGTCAGCTCCCCAGAAAGGAGTGCCGAAATACTGGTCGTCATTCTCGTCGAAGTCTGCCCAAGCCGTGCTCCCCTTCTCCAGGTCGACTATTCCGATGCGTACCTTCGGATTGGCATCGCCGCATTTCGGATAGCGGGTCATCCTGACTGAACCTCCGGTCGGAGACATGTCCTCGAGGGCGACTGCACCTCCGGCGTTCTGGCCATAACCGAGCTGAAGCCCGGAGCGGTCTGCATTCTCAGCCACAGGTGAATAGATCGGGAAGAAGGGAACTTCAGTGTTGTCGAAACGGTAGAAGCCGATCTTCTTGGAGTCTGGGGACCACCAGAAAGCGCAGTACCTGGAAGCACGGCCCAGGATCTCCTCATAGTAGACCCAGGATGCGTAGCCGTTGAGTATCACGTCGGAACCGTCGGAAGTAAGACGGGTCTCCTTCTTGGTAGCCACATCTATGACCCAGAGGTCATTGTCCCTGGTGAAAGCCATTTTGGTCGAGTCCGGGGAATAATTGAGGTTCTCTGCTCCCTCGACCCTGAAAGGCATCTGTCCGGCAGGCCTCATGGCCGGCATCGCCGGGGCAGCAACGCCCGGAAGGACCTTGTGCGAAGCTGCATCTATGACAAAATCGTCGTCCGAAGGACGGCCGAAGTCATGGGTGAAAGCAACCTGATGGTCTCCTATCCAACGCCATGTGCGAGGGATACGGTTCGTCTCCTGCGCGGAAAGCATAGTGGCGGCGCAGAGTGACAGCATGATGATCAGTTTTTTCATAACTCTATTGATTATTAAAATATTCATCCTTGAAATTAACAAGATAGACCCTCTCGACGGCCCTTGTTAGAGCGGTGTAGAGCCATTTGAGATCGTCCACCGTGAGTTCGTCCTGCCAGAAGGGGTTGTCGATGAAGACGCAGCTCCACTGTCCGCCCTGGCTCTTGTGGCAGGTTATCGCATTGGCGTACTTCAGCTGCAGGGCATTGAAATAGGGATCCTCCCTGACTGCATCGTAGCGTTTCTTCTTGGACTTTATGTCCGCATAATCCTCATTGACTCCGTTGTAGAGCATGTTCTGCTGCTCATAAGTCAGCGAGGCAGACTCCGAGTCAAGGGTGTCCAAGCAGACCTTGGCCTTGATCTCTGTGTCGTCATAGTCCGGAAAACTCAGCCTGGCGTCGGCGAAATGGAGGCCGTACCTCTCTTCGTAATTCTTGATGGAGACGAGTTTCGCCATGTCCCCGTTGGCTATGTAATCCATAATCTTTGAGTCTCCGATGAACTGGTAGCAGTTCTTCACGATCATTAGTTTCTCCCCCCGGACAAGATTTTCCTCATCGTAGAAAACCTGGGCGCGTATTCCTGCATTATAGCGGTTAGCCCTCTTGTTGGAACGGCACAGGACCACCGCATCGTCTTTTGAATATTCAGAAAAATAACTTTGGTTGAGACTGTCCAGGAGCTCCCCTCCCGTGATCCGCCGGATGTCGTCGAAGCCCTCGGTCCGGAGTCCGATCTCGTCCGGAGTGAAGACCTCGCCGGAGAACTCCGCTTCCGAAATCATATTCCTGAGCTTTGTTGCATTGAATAGGATTCCTGATTCCTTCTGCTGGCGTACAACCTCCTTGAGGCTGCTGTACCTTACTCCTCCGAATCCATCCATGTAGTCGGGAGACAGGGCCGGAGATGCATCCAGCCCGACCGGAGGCAGCTGGGCTGAATCACCGATCATGATAAGCCGGCAATCGTTTCCTGCCCGCACGAAGTCCACCAGGTCCTTCAGGAGGTCTCCGGTACCGAACATGGCGACATTCTGACGACTTGCATCTTCTATTCCGATTAGGGATACCTCATCCACTATGAATAGCTTGTGGGAAGCCTTGTTGGGGGCAAGGGAGAACTGTCCCAGCCCGTCTGCTCCGACCGATTTCTGGCGGTAAATGCACTTGTGGATTGTCTTCGCAGCTTTCCGGGAATAAAGGGAAAGGACTTTAGCTGCCCTGCCGGTAGGGGCCATGAGGATGCAGATCTCCTCAGGCTCATCATCCCTCACGGGTCTAAGGTCATCCAGGGCCTCGATGACGGCAGAAATCGCTGTGGTCTTGCCGGTTCCGGCATATCCGTTGACGACCAGGATGTCAGAATCGTCCGCGGTCAGGAAGTCGGACACATCGGAGAACAACCGGTCCTGGTCCGTGGTTATCTCAAACGGGAAATGTTCCCTGAAACGCTTGTAGAAAAAGCTGCTGCGGTCCATCACTTGCTCCTCTTGCTGAAAATCATCATCGCAACGGCCAGGACGGGATAGATTTCGACACGGCCCAGGAACATGTCGATCGTGTACATGATTTTGGATCCCACGGGCTCAGCATTGAAGTTGCAGACAGCACCGAGATTTCCTACGGAAGGACCGACATTGCTCAACGATGTGAAAGTTGCAGCAACGGCATTGGTGTTATGAGGATTGAAAAGCAGGTTGAGTGCCAGGGAGAAGACGATCAGCATCAGGTAGAGGGCCAGATAGAGAATCGGCGGAGCGATTGCTTCCTGGCTGACCACTCGGCCGTTGACCCTGACTTCGTTGACTGAAGCCGGATGGAGCAAGCACCTCAGGCGGTACTTTATCTCTTTAAGGAGGACAAGGACCCTGTCGCACTTGATTCCTCCGGTGGTGGAACCTGCCATACCGCAGGTGATACCCACGAAGACCAGCATCACCGATGGCAGGACCGGCCAGGTGCTGTTGTCCCCGATTCCGAATCCGGTTGTGGATGCATAGCTGAGCACATGGAACGAGCCGTCGAGGACGGCCTGGCCCCATGACTGCACGACACCCTGAACCTTCAGTGAGATGGAGACTATCAGGCTCACCATCATCAGGTTCCAGAGGTAGAACCTGAAAATCTCATTCCTGAATGGCTTCAGGGACCGGGTGATTATCGCCACGTAAGTCATTCCGAAATGGACGGAGGAGAGCAACATGAAGAACATGGTGATCAAGTCGATCGGAACCGAATTGTAGGCTCCGATCGAGAGGTTCCTGGTGCTGAATCCTCCCGTGGCCGTAACGCTCATAGCGTGGTTGGCGGCATCGAACGGACTCATCCCGGCCAGCATGTACAGGAGGAATGAGGCGAGCGCCATTCCGAAATACACGTACGTGAATATGTAGACTGTCTTTCCTGAACCGGAGCGATAGCCGCTCTTGGAGAGCGAGGAAAGCTCCAGGTTGGTAAGGCGCAGCTTCATCTGGGAGGAACTTGGGATGATAAGGAGCAGGAAAACCACTACTCCCAAGCCTCCGATGAAGTGGGTGGAAGACCTCCAGAACAACAGGCTGTTTGGAAGGGACTCAACATCTTCCAGGATGGTAGCCCCGGTGGTAGTGAAACCGGAAACACTTTCAAACCAGGCATTTACCACGGTAAAAGGTCCGCCCCAAAGGGCGTATGGCAGCATACCGAAGATAAAGGACAGGACCCAGGAAAGGACTATGATCAGATAGCCTTCCTTAAGGTTGATTGCAGAGGTCTTCCTGACAAAGAAGAAGGGGAAGATGCCTACGGTGAAGGTCAGGGTGAAACTGATCATCAAGGCTGCAAGGGCACTGTCATTGCCGTTGGCAACCGAGATCAGGATCGACAGGAACATGAACAACGCACTGACGAGCAGAGCGTAGCCCACATACCTGGATATGACCTTTATGTTCATTGTTCCTTATCTTGTCGAATGACCTTGGACCTCAGTTCAGACAGCCTCTTCCTCAACTGCTGGTTCTCCCCTGCCAGTTCAGTTATTCCTTCATTGAGCTCGACCAGTTCGTCGTTCCCGTCAAAGGTGTAGGAGTACTTGCTGTTGAACGCACGGTAATTGTTCAGGCCGTCCAGCATCTTGTAGATAGGATTGACGTAGTACACAAGGAGGAAGAACAGGAGCATGAAGATCAGCAGCAGTCCGACCATGACGGCGACTGCACCTGGGATGACGCTCCTGTAGAATCCTCTCTGGAAGGTCTCTGAATTCTTCTTCAAGTCGGCATAGATAGCCTCGTCGAGGGTGTCTATGTACTGGTTGAGCCTCCGGTACTGAGGCTGGAGCCTCTCAAAGTACCAGGACCTGGTGTCGATGAAGTCTGAGAGCAACACTTCGTTCAGCTCCAGGGAGGTCAGCATGAAGGCGGAATAGGCGTAGACCACGGAGTCGGTCAGGGGCATCATCTTGTCTCCCATGAGGGACATCCTCAGGGAGTCACAGTGGTCCATGAATTCCTTCTGGTGGAAATCCGGAAGGGTGTTGACAGAATCGTCCCCGATCACGGAAAGGATGTCCAGATTGTACTGGCTGCTCACGTCAGCGAGTTTCTGGGCCACGTTGATGCTCCTGACGTTGTCTGCCATCAGGTCGGACACGTAGTGGCTCATCCTGGAGTACTCCATGATCGAGATTATGCTCGACACCAGGAGAGTCACGGCAATAGCCATCAGGCTGAGGGTCAGCTTGGCCCTCATTGACAGCGTCTTGTCCTTGATTGTATCTGACAGTTTCCTGACCATTTATGCAATGTTGTTCAAATTACAAATATAGGAAAAATCCTTCTTATCGGTACAACCCCAGCATTCCGCCGTAGTCAGCCAGGCATTGCTGCTCAGGGAAAGACCGGAAATAGGTCGAATCCATGTAGACTGCAAAAGATGTGACATTGCGGATTCCGTAGCCGGCATAGGTCTCAAGGTCCGATGCAAAGACCTCAGGATGCCATGGGAGATTGACTGCAGGCTTTTTCCATCCGCTGGCAAGAGAGACATCCAGCCAGTACTCCAGTACCACGGCGGTTTCAGCCGGGAAAACCTTGAGGTTGGCCTCGAGAAGGTCGATCACTTCCCTATGTGACATCCTCCCCTTCCGGCCGGGAGCCTCCAGATCGGTGAGCGGCCTGTCCCACTCCCTCTCGATTGGAGCGAACTCCAGGAATATTCCTTCCTCGGGCTTGACTTTCACCGGAGGTTCAATAGTCGAATTGTACGCCAGATGGGCCAGCATGGCCTGCGGGTCCACCTCACGGATGGCCTTGATCATACGGTTCTCTATGATAAGGGCCTGTTCGCTTGCGGAGTACTCGCTGCATTCCGGACAAAAGCAGACCGGAGCTCCGTCATCAAGCCAGAAATAGTACCTGTGATTGGTTGCTGGAAGGGCTTTGGCAAACTCAGCCGCCTTGGATGCTATGATCTGAAGAGCCTTCTCGGAATGAGGGCAGCAATTCGAATCCGGAGTCCTGCAGCCGTCTGTATCCATCCTGAACATTGAAGGATTCTCCTCGAAAAGGTCCCTCGGAAGCAGTTCGGCCATGGAATGCAACTGGTGCTCGACTTCTATCCCGAGGCTACGGCACTCCTCGGAAAAGCGTCTTCCCTGCTCGGACTGCATGAAACCGATGACCTCTCCGGGCTTCATGTGGGTGCCTATGGTGTTGATGCCGTTCTGGTGTGCGATAAGAGGCCAGTCTACAGTTGCGAGGTCCTGCACCGAGAGGACGGCTCCTCTCATTCCGAAGAAAGAGTTCCTGTCGATCCTGGCATCGAAAAAGACCTTGGGCTGATGGAAATCCGCTTTCTCGTCATCAGTGCTCTTCATGGAGTACCATGTAACCTTCCCATCGGGGCGGAAATCAGCCCGGAAGACTCCCATGCGGAATCCATTTCCGATGTCCACTCCGTGCTCCTCAAGCTCTTCGCGGGACACGCTGCCGGCCACTCGATAGCCTTCTCCGCCGATCTCGTGGGAATAAGTCAGGGTCCTGAAATTCCATGAATAGTCGAACTGGCGGTAGAAAGTGCATTCGTAGTCGAGCGCCCTGCCTGCAGGGTCCATTTCCGTACCGATGTACGTACCGAGTTCACCGGCCGGGGCGAAGAAAATCTCCACCCTGTCTTCCGGTCCCACGTCCATCTCATCCTTGAAGTCCTTTTCCAGGGCCAGGCTTCCCTCAACCACGTCGAAACGGAAGAAGAATAGGCTGTCCGTCGCAAAACAACGGAATGAAGTACTGTCGTCCAATCCGCTCCATGGGGCGTGGAAGCCGGTCACAGGCGGAATGACCTTCCACATAGGCGAATCCATGACAGCCCCGTCATGGGGTGCCACTTGTGAATATGGAATCAGATATTCCCCGAAAGTGTCTTCATTCCGGGAACAGGACGAGGTCAAGACGGCAAAGGCCGTCAGCACAGCCAGGGGAAAAATCCTTTTCATAACGAGAAATTATTGATCCAACGACAGTTCTTCAAGCAGGTTCCCGATCTGGTACAGTCCCCTCGACACATGGAAGCAGCCCTTCCACTTGCCTCCCTTCAGGGGAAGCAACACCTCACCGCGGCGGTTCAGGTAGCCGAACCATTCAGGGTAATCAGGATCCTTGAAATGCGTCCAGAGATATTCATCAAGCTTCAGGAACCATTCCAGGCACTTCCTCTCGCCTGTGAGCCTGTAGCCCTTGAGCATGGCGATTGCGGCCTCGAGATGGACCCACCAGAGCTTCTGGTCCCACTCGAGTTCCTGAGTCGGGCAGCCCTTCCTGTCCATGAAATAGAAGATCCCGCCATATTCCTTGTCCCAGCCATACTCGATCACGCGCAGCGAGATGTCCACTGCCTTGCGTACCAGGTCCCCGTCGCCGAGCCTCAGTCCCAGGTTCTCGATGAACCAAAGGGCCTCTAGGTCGTGGCCGGGATTGACCTTGCGTCCCTCGAAGCAGTCCACCAGGCTTCCGTCCAGAGCAGAGACGTTCTCCACCATGACGCCCAGGTCAGGCTGGTAGAAGACATCCATGACTTCGTGGAGGCACTCGTCGATGGTCCTGTCCATCAGTTCCGGGTCATCTATTATTCCCTCGACCTCCAGGGCCATGTTGCAGATGATCATCGGAAGGGCGAAATCCTTCATGGGCCTTGTGCCGGGGACGGCTTTGGACCACTGTCCCTTGGGATTAGTCCTGCGCTCCAGGATCCTCCAGAAGGTTTCCTTGGCCAGATGGGCGTACTCATCGGATCCGGTAGCCTCTGCCAGCCTGGCGAAAGCCATGCAGGCGAAGGTGTTCGAGAATATGTTGTAAGGCTGAACTATAGGCCTGCCTTCCCTGGTCAGGGAGAAATAGAAATCATAATCGCCCGTGAAGCCATGTCTCTTCAGGAACTCCCCGCCTTGCAAGGCACAGTCGAGCCACTCCTGATCCTTCCGGAACTTGTTGTAGAGCATGGCAAACATCCAGACCTCACGCCCCTGGAGCCACACGAACTTGTCGGTGTCGTAGACGCTGCCGTCGCGGCCAAGGCAGGTGAAATAGCCCCCATATTCCTTGTCCTGGGAATGCTTTAGCCAGAAAGGCAGCACATTGTCCAGCAATTCACTCCTGTAGCGGACGGCCATTGCCGCGAAATCGGTCTCAGTCTTCATCTTCCAAAGGTTCTTCTGAAGGAGAAAGGGTCTGTGGGATGATGGACTCCTGGCCCAGGATCCTGCCGGTGGTCTTGATCCTGCCCTGGGATTTCTTGGGAGAGAGGCCGAGTTTCTCGAGTTTCTGGATCTTCTTGATCACGCTTTGGTTGGATTCGGAGAGCTTCTTGGTGGCATCTCCATAAGCTCCGCGTGCCTTTTCGAGCGATTCCCCGATCTTGACATAACTGGCCATCCAGCCGCTGAGCTGGCTCATGAGTTCTTCGGCAGTCTTGTAGACTTCCGCAATGTTCTTTTCCTGGTTGGCCTGCTTCCAGGCCATCTGGATCATGTTCAGTACGATGATAAGGGTCATCTGGCTAACGATCAGCACATTGTTGTCCTTGGCCACCTGCCAGAGCAACGGATCCTCTTCGAGCATCAGCCTGAAAGCTCCTTCGACCGGAATGAACATAAGGTTGTAGTTGACCTTACGGCGACCTTCGGGAATGTAGGAAGCATAGTCCTTCGTCTTGAGTTCATCCACATGCTTGCGGACGCTCTCGACATGGGCCTTTGCGTACCTGCGCCTGGATTCCACGGTCTCGCTGACCATATATTCCTTGTAGGCGTTCAGGCTCACCTTGGAGTCGATGATCACGGTGGTGTCGTCGGGATAGTAGACCATCACGTCGGGGATCAGGGTCCTCCCCTCCTCGCTCTTGATCTCGTGCCCGCCGCTGTCGGTTATCACGCCCTGGGTGAAGAAATGGATCCCTTCCACGAGGCCTGCATTCTTTAGCACGTCAGTCAGCAGCATCTCGCCGAAGTCCCCTTGGACCTTTGAATATCCCGTCAGAGCATTGGCAAGGTTCCTGGCCTCGTCACCGACGGCCTGCGAATGCCTCAGGACGGTCTCGATGTTGGACTTCAGAACCTCGCTCTGGGCGGCGCTCTCCTTCTGGGATTCGCGTACGCTCCTGTCGAACTCTGCGAACTTTTCCTTTATGGGTTTGAGGATCTCAGCGATAGTCTCGGCGCTCTGGTTCTTGAAAGAGGCGCTGTTCTCGGCCGAGAGGGCCTTGAAAGCGTCCTTCATGTTCTCCAGTTCCCTGTCATGCTGTTCCTTCTGCATCTTCAGGGCATTATCCTGGGCTTCCTTGATACGGTTCTCATATTCCTCCCTGGCGGCAAGCAGGCTTTCCATGGCCGCCTTCTCGCTGGATAGGGAGGTTATGCGCTCCTGGAGCTTTCCTCGGCATCTTCGTATTCCTTGGTAATCCTCCGGCGCTCCTTTCCGCTCCAGAGGATTACTGCCACCATGGCGGCGATGGCAAGTACCGAGAGCACCGCCAGGATTATCAGTATGACGTTTTCATTCATCACAGGATGTTCATTGATTGCTCCCTGATCTTTTCGAGCTCGTCTTTCATCCGTACGACAAGCTTCTGGATGCCGGCATGGTTGGCCTTGGAACCTGTAGTGTTGATCTCACGTCCCATCTCCTGGATGATGAATCCCAGCTTGCGGCCCGGATAAGGCTCGCCGTCGATGGTATCCATGAAGTACTTGCAGTGCTGGCGGAGGCGGACTTTCTCCTCGTTGATGTCCAGCTTCTCAAGATAGAATATCATTTCCTGTTCGAACCTGGAGGGATCGACCTTCTGCTGAAGATCCGAGAGATTCTTCACGAGCCTTTCGCGTACAGCCTCGATCCTTTCCCCTTCCAGCTTTTCGACTTCATCCTCGAGTTCCATTATGCCGCGCACCCTGGAGGTAACGTCCTTGTACAAGGCCTCCCCTTCCTTGCTTCTGTAGTCGTTGACAGCAGCAAGGGCGTCCTGGATGGCCTTCTCGACCACCGGCCAGTTCTCTTCCGTGATGATGTCCTGGCGGGAACTGTCGAAGACATCCTGGAAACGCATGATGCCTGAGAGAAGCTCGTTGTCCATCCTTGCCTGGTCGCCGAAATTGGCCGCACGGTAACTCGTGAGGTTGTTCCGAATGTCCTTCATCTGGTTGAAATATTCCTTGACCAGGTCGGGATTGACCTTCCTTGCAGCCCCGGAAGAAGGCTCCCAGGTAATGAAGAAGTCAATGGTGCCGCGCACAAGCGATTCCGCTATCATCTGGCGCACCTGAAGTTCCTTGTCCTTGGGCAGGAGAGGAGTCTTTATGTTGGCATCTGAATTCTTACCGTTCAGGGTCTTTATCTCGATGGTGAGTTTTCCTGCGGGGAGGACGGCCTCAGCCTTGCCGTAACCTGTCATCGACTTAATCATAATACTACAAATATAGTTAAAAGTTAGGGCACTTTTGACTATATTTGCTCAACAAGATCCATTACATGAAAAAGATTATCCTTTCGCTCCTCGCAGCCGTACTTTGCGGCCTCGGAGCATCCGCCCAGCGTTTCCAACTTCCAGACGCCTCCAAGGCTCCCGGCGAAATCCGTGTCCTCTGCATCGGCAACTCCTTCACTTACGTCCATGACACCGACGTAATGCTCAGGCAGATAGCCCAAAGCCAGGGAGTGAACATCCAGATCGGCAAGTTCCTGGCCGGAGGTTACACCTTCGGAGGCCACCTTAAGAATGAGAACTCGCGTAAAGCCGTCGAATTCGGAGGCTACGACATCGCCTTCCTCCAGGACCAGAGTTCCAACCCCGCCCGTTACGCTAGGGACAAGGACCGCCAGGTGTACGACGATTTCAAGGCCCTTAAGGAGAATGTGAAAGCCTATTCCCCGGATTGCAAGGTCTTCCTGGAAAGGACCTGGGGGTACAGCGGATCGGAGAACGCCCAGGGATTCGGCACTTGCGAGAATCTGGACAAGTACCTGAAGAAGGGCACAAGGAAGATGGCCAGGAAGGCCCACACAAAGATTTCTCCGATCGGAGCCGCTTTCGTGAAAGCTTCCGCCCAGAGGCCCGACATCAAGCTGCTGGGGACGGACGACCATCACCAGTCTCTGGAAGGAGCCTACCTGAAGGCTTGCGTCAATTACCTGGTGATCACCCGCAGGCCTTTCTCCGGAGAGGTCGATTGCTGCGGAGTCGATCCGGAGACCGCCGCCTTCCTTCGCAAGGTAGCCGGGCGTACGGTACTCGGAAAGTAAGATATTCATTGCAAATCATTCATTATCAAAATGCTGAAAATAGGAGACAAGATGCCGTCCTTCGAGGTCCTGGACCAGGACGGGAACACCGTCAAGTCCGATGACTTCATCGGGAACGGACGCAAGACGATCATTTATTTCTACCCCAAGGACAACACTTCAGGATGCACTGCCGAGGCCTGCTCCTTCAGGGACAACTATGCCGAACTTGCAGCTGCCGGCTACAACGTAGTCGGTGTAAGCAAGGACAGCGCTAAGTCCCACACCGGCTTCAGGGCGAAGTACGAGCTTCCCTTCCGCCTGCTGGCAGACACCTCCACGCAGATGCTCCAGGACTTCGGGGCATGGGGAGAGAAGAAGATGTACGGCAAGACCACCATGGGAACGCTCCGCCGGACCTTCATTTTCAGCGAGGACGGCATCCTGGAGCGCATCATCGAGAAGGTCGACACGAAGAACGCAGCCCTTCAGATCCTTGAGGGATAGAAGTTTTTTCATATTTTTGCAGGATTGTTAAAACAACGTTAAAATGGAAGAGACCAAGAAGCTTAATTTCCTTGAAGAAATAATTGAAGAAGACCTCAAATCGGGCAAGGTGGACAGCGTCATGACCAGGTTCCCTCCGGAGCCCAACGGCTACCTCCACCTCGGCCACGCCAAGAGCCTCTGCATAAATTTCGGTCTTGCCGAGAAATACGGCGGCAAGACAAACCTCCGCTACGATGACACCAATCCTACCAAGGAGGACACTGAATATGTGGACGCCATCAAGGAAGACATCCGCTGGATGGGCTTCAAGTGGGACAAGGAACTCTACGCTTCCGACTATTTCGACCAGCTCTACGAGTGGGCGGAACAAATGATCCGCGAAGGACTTGCCTACGTAGATGACCAGACCCAGGAGGAGATCAGCAAGGGACGCGGTACCGTGGAGACTCCGGGCAAGGAGAGCCCCTACCGCAACCGCAGCGTCGAGGAGAACATGAAGCTCTTCAGGGAAATGAGGGACGGTAAGTATGCCGACGGAGAGAAGGTCCTCAGGGCCAAGATCGACATGGCCTCCCCCAACATGATGTTCAGGGATCCCATCCTCTACCGCATCAAGCATGCATCCCACCACCGCACCGGTGACAAGTGGTGCATCTACCCGATGTACGATTTCACCCATGGCCAGAGCGACTCGATCGAGCACATCACCCACTCCATCTGCACCCTGGAGTTCGACGTCCACAGGCCTCTTTACGACTGGTTCATCCTGGCCCTCAGGATCTATCCGAGCCATCAGTACGAGTTTGCAAGGCTGAACCTCACCTACACCCTGATGAGCAAGCGCAAGCTCCTGGAGCTTGTACAGAAAGGCCTCGTGGCCGGATGGGACGACCCGAGGATGCCTACCCTCTGCGGAGTCAGGCGCAGGGGCTACACCCCCGAGGCCCTCAAGATGTTCTGCGAGAAGATCGGAGTGAGCAAGCGTGACCAGATGATGGACATCCAGCTCCTGGAGTGGTGCGTCCGCCAGGATCTCAACGCCAGGTCCAACCGTTACATGGTCGTTCAGAAGCCCCTCAAGGTCACCATCACCAACTGGGAGCCCGGTAAGGTCGAATGGTTCGACTGCCCTCTCAATCCTGCCGAACCTGAAGGAGCCACAAGGAAGGTGCCCTTCACCGGCGAACTCTACATCGAACAGGACGACTTCATGGAGGACGCGCCGAAGAAGTTCTTCAGGCTCAAGCCTGAAGGCGAAGTGCGCCTGAAATACACCTACATCATAAAGTGCGAGGAGGTCGTGAAGGATGCCGAAGGCAATGTCGTGGAACTCAAGTGCACCTACGACCCTGCCACAAGACCCGGAGGCGAGGTCTGGCGTTCAGTCAAGGGCACCATCCACTGGGTCCCGGTGGCCTATGCCAAGGAGATCGAAGTGCGCGACTACGACCGCCTGTTCACGAAGGAGGACATGAACTCCATTCCTGAGGACAAGGACTACAAGGATTTCCTCAACCCCGAGTCCCTCAAGGTCCTGACCGGATTCGCCGAGCCTGCCCTCCTGGAGGACAATTCAGGAATAGCAGTCCAGTTCGAACGTACTGGCTACTACTTCAAGGATCCGGACAGCACTCCCGAAAAGCCTGTCTTCAACAAGACAACGGCCCTCAAGGACTCCTACAGGCCGGAATAAGATCCCATGAACCTGCCGTTCTTCATAGCCAGAAGGTACCTGTTCGCGAAGAAGTCACACAATGTGATAAACATAATCTCTGCGATCAGCGCCATCGGCATGGCTATCGGAACGGCGGCTCTAATAATCATCCTCTCCGTCTACAACGGCTTCGATGAACTGGTTAAATCCACGCTCAGCAACGTGGAGCCCGACATCCTTGTGGTTCCCGCCAAGGGAAAGGCTTTCATCCCCAAAGGAGAAGCTTTCGAGACCATAGCCAGCCTACCTGCCGTCAAGGACTTCTACCATGTAATCGAGGAGAATGTCTTCGTCGACTATGACGAGCATCAGGGAATAGCCAAGGCCAAAGGTGTTGGAGAAGACTACGAGAACGATTCTCCGCTGGCGTCACACATAACCAGCGGAGAGTTTTCCCTCCACAAGGGCGAGCTTCCCCTGGCTGTAGTAGGAGCAGGCCTGGCCTACAAGATGGGCATGAATCCGGCTTTCCTCTCCTCGGCTACCATCTACTTCCCTGCAAGGGACAGGAATTTCTCCCTTGCCAATCCGGCAGCTTCGATAGAATCTGTAAGGATGAGGCCTTCAGGGATCTTCACTGTCAACCAGCAGATCGACGAGGAACTGATGATCATCCCCCTGGAGGAGATGAGGCAGCTGCTCGGTTATGACGAGGAGATTTCAGGAATAGAGATCCGCCTCCAGGATGGGTCTTCACAGAAGGTGCTGGCTAGAACCATAAAGGAAATGAAGAAGATCCTCGGGGCCGACTTCAAAGTCCTGGACCGGTTCCGCCAGAACACTTCCCTGTACAAGATGATGCGCTACGAGAAGGCTGCCATCTTCCTGATCCTGATATTCATAATCATCATCATAGCTTTCAACATCTTCGGAAGCCTTACGATGCTGATAATCGAGAAGGAGGATGACATCGAGACCTTCAGGAGCCTGGGAGCTACCGGCAAGATGCTGCGCAAGACCTTCACTCTTGAAGGCTGGCTCATCTCGCTTCTGGGCCTCGCCGCAGGCCTGGTGCTCGGGACGGCATTCGCCCTTCTGCAGCAGAAATTCGGGTTCATCAAGATGCCTGGCAACTTCCTGGTCAGCGCCTATCCTGTCATTCTCCAATGGAGTGACATCCTTCTTACCGTGATCGGCGTTGCCCTGATCGGCTACCTGATCGCAAGGCTGCCGGTAAGGCGCAACATCGCTAGAGACGAGAAATAGTCACCTCGTCCTTCGTTCCGTTGTTAGCCACAACCCTGAACGTGTCAGTGTCCTTCCTCAGACGGAGGCCGGAGAAAGTCCAGATGACTCCGGTTTCTTCCTCGGACTTGTATTTCTTGGTTACTATCCTTCCGTTCTGGTAGAGGGTCAGATTCTTAGCGTTGCTGTAGACCTTGATTGAGAAATCCTGTCCGGCAGGACGGTACTTCAGACGGCGGGAGGTGATGTAGACCGTGGTCTCCTTCTTGTTCCACAAGGACTTGTAGAGGTAGAAGGCATCCTTGCGGGTCTGACGGTCCCTTGTCACAAGGCCCTTGTCGTTCATGTACTTCCTGGCTTCATTCGTGACGAAACGCTCTCCGTTGTCCGAATCCATGTAACCTTCCTGGCGGCTTGCCACGGGAAAATCGAACATGACCCACACGGCAGTAAAGCCAAGCCATGGCATACGCATGATCTGGCGTACATAGGCTTCATGGAACATGTTGCCGTACTCCTCATAGTGCTTTGAGTCGTCACCGAGAACCCTGACGGCCTTGGCGGGATCCCAAACATGGCAGTAGGGATTGACTCCGACTCCGTACTCACCTATGTTGACAGGACCGTTCTTCCTGAGGGAACTGACCTTCAGGATGTCCTCAGTGAACTTGTCGAACTTGTTGGGATTGTAGTACCAGCCGTAGTAGGTGTTCTGCGAACAGAAATCACCGGCCAGGCCGGGATAGCCGTCGCGGGCAAGCCTGGAGTCATCAGTGAATCCCACCATGCGGTACGGGTCGAGTTTCTTGGTGTACTCGTAGAGCTTCCCGGTCTCATACACCACGGCAGGAGCGTCAAAAGCGCCCTGGAGGTCGGCGTTGTTGCCCCAGGAATCAAGCTCGTTCCACATTCCCCAGAAAGCGATGCTGGGATGGTTGTAGAGATTGGTCACCATCTCCTTCATCTGATGACGGATATTGTTGAAATAGGCCTGCTTGGCCCTTTCTCCGCAGACATTGACCCAGGGGACTTCTGTCTGGACAATAATTCCCAGTGAATCGCAGAGACGGAAGGCAATGTCGTTATGGGGATAATGAGCAAGGCGGAGGAAGTTGGCACCGAGTTCCTTAACGATCCGGTAATCCCTCCTGAAATCTGACTCATCGAGAGCGGATGCCTTCCCGTCGGTGTCCTGGTGCATGGCAACGCCATGGAGAGGATAGGGTTCCCCGTTGAGGATAAAACCGCGCTCGGGATCAACCTGGTAGGAACGGTAGCCCAGCTTCGTCTCGGCAATGTCCAGCATCCTCTTGCCCTTGAAGACCTCCACCCTCATGGTGTAGAGGTAGGGATCCTTCACACCGTTCCAGAAACGGATGCCGGTGGCGAGGAAATCATGCATGAAATCATATTCAGAGAAAGCCGGGACGTAGACTTCGCGGTCGGCCTGGTAGCCAAGTGTGCCGTCAGCCTCTACAAGCTGGACCCTGACCTTCACTTCCGTACCCTTCTGGCTGGAATTGACGAGTCTTGTGAAGACCTTCGTCTCAACCTTCCTCTTCGAGACTTCGGGAGTCTCGCAACGGAGCCTGTACATTCCGTATTCTTCCGGTGAAAGGTAGATGTCGTCCATCTCCAGGAGCCACACCGGGCCGTGAAGGCCCCCGTTCTTGTTGAAGTCGGAGGAAACAGGAATCAGGTTGACGTCTTCCTTGTTGTCACAGATCACCTCGACCACGTTCGCACCCTTCTTGAGGGATTCGGTCACCTTGACCACAAAGGGAGTGTAACCGCCTTTATGGGAGGCCACCTGCTCACCGTTGACCTTGACAGTTGCAGCCTGAGCGGCTCCCTCGAAAAGGAGGAAACGGTCATGCTTGATGTCATTTACCCTGAAAGTGCAGCGGTAAGTCGCCTCTCCCCTGTAATACTTCGGCGAATGGCCGTCTTCTGCGTTGTACGAATGAGGGACAGTCACGCTCTGCCATGACACACCGTCCTTGCTGAATTCCCAAACCCTCAATTGTTCCTGGCGGTTTCCCCTGATCTGGCCATTTGAAGGTAGCACGGCAATGAACAGCACGGCGGCCAGGAGCAGACTTCTGTAGAATCTCATATATTCCTCTTACTTCTTGTAGACTTTCATATTTCCCATTTCAAGGCCCCAGCAGCCCACCTGGACGATCGGAACGGTCTTTCCATCCAGATCCTTCTCCAGCCCGGGCTCCTCCAGGAAGGTGTGGGAGTGGCCACCGACCACGATATCGACTCCGCGGCTGCCGCGAACAAGGGTGTGGTCGTTGTAAGGCCCGCCTGAGTAGCCTATGTGGGTGAGGGCGATGACAAGGTCGCACTTCTTCTCGTTCTTAAGGTATGACGCCCATTTGTTGACGACCTCGGAATTATCGAAGGCAGGGATCCTGCTGGATATCTCGTGCGATACGAGGGTCGTGATGTCAGGCATCAGTCCTATGATACCGATCTTCATGCCGGCCTTACGGACTATCGTGTAAGGCTTGACGTACTTCCCGAGTTCGAACTGTGAAAAATCGTAGTTGGCACAGACCACCGGGCACTTGACCTTTGACATCCTCCTCGCAAGCTCATCGACGCCGTTGTCGAACTCGTGGTTTCCGAGAGTGATGCAGTCATACTTAAGGGCATTGATGACATCCACTTCGACATCGCCTCCGAGGATGGAGAAATAGGAAGTACCCTGGCTGAAGTCTCCTGCATGCAAGAAAAGAACGTTCCTCCTGCCGTCAGCCTTGACGATGCTGTCCCGGCAGGCTGCCCGTTCGATCACTCCGCCCAGTCCGGTCTCATCTCCGGAACGTTCAGGTTCCATGTGGCTGTGAGTGTCGTTGAAATGAATGATAGTGAGCCTCTTCTGGGCGCTGGCTCCGGTTGCTGTGACCAGGATCGCCAGAGCTGCCGCTGCAGCCGCTATTGAAAACCTTCTCATTTCCGGCCCTCCTTTTCTATGGTTATCCAATGCTTGTTCTCGAACTCGACCGGCTTTCCCGCCGCGGTCAGTCCCTTCACATAATCGATCACCGTGTCGTAGATCCATCCGTTGCAATGGATCACTTCGATGGCATTCTTGGCGATAGAGAATCCGTCACCTCCATCCAGAAGGAAGTTGATGGTCGCGATGCCGTAGACCCTGTCATCGTCCAGGGGTTCGCCGTTGACAGTCGCGGAAACGATCTTTCCGTTCCTGGCGACCACCTTCATCCCACCGATGATTAGGAACTTCTCGCGTGCCATCTGGTCAAGGAGCGCACGTACGTCCCTGCCCTTCAGGGCAACATAGCAGAGATTGTTCTTGAAGGGGAACATGGACATGATGTCGTCATAGAAGATCTCCCCCTTGGGCATGTCGATCCTGACTCCGCCACGGTTGGTGAAACCGATGTCGATCTTCTTCCCGGTACTGTCGGCGGTGGCCCTCATGACCTCGTCGATGAACCAGTCGTAGAGAGGACATTCCGGAGACTTCCTGACCATGTCTTCAGTTGAATAGCCAATCACCTGCTTCACCTTGCTCATTGCCGGCTGGGCATCGATGATGACCTTGGCTACATTCCTGACCGTCCCGCGACGGAATTTCTTCCCGTTGGGGGCTGTGTAAGTCCGTCCACTGACGGTTCCCATGGCTTCTGCCACATTGTCGGCATTGGATGCCACGACTCCTGTACGATGCCCGTCGATCTTCTCCCTGCTCCAAGTGACCCGGGATTCCTGGGCCAGGAGCATCAGGGGCAGAAGAAGGGCGGCCGAAAGGGAAACTATTCTTTTCATCCTGTTCAATTACTTCTGTCTAAGCCAATTCCATAGATCCTTGAAGGTAGACTTCTTTCCAAACATCAGGATACCGACCTTGTAGATCTTGGCGGAAAGCCAGGCGCATCCGATGAATGTGAAGAAGAGAAGCGCTATCGAGAGGATCAGCTGCCACATAGGCACTCCGTAAGGAATCCTGGCGAGCATGACGATCGGAGAGGTGAAAGGGATGAGGGATCCCCAGACCACGACTCCGCTGTCAGGGTTCTGGAATGCCATGAGGATGATCATGTAGGCTATCATCAGAGGAATGGTTATCGGCATCTGGAGCTGCTGCGTGTCATCCACGCTCTCGACCGCCGAACCTACGGCGGCATAGAGTGAGGCGTAGAGGAGGTAGCCAAGGACGAAGTAGATCAGGAACGAGATGATCAGCTTGACCCAAGGAATATTCGCAAGCGTGGCCACTACGGTGTGGAGCTCGTCAGGAGCATCAGCCTGGACGGAGGAGCTGTCCGTAGCCGCGACGATGCCGCCGATGGCCTCCATCTGGTCGGGAGTGACTCCGACTGTCTGGGCCACCATCTGGGGATCTCCGGAGAAGCTCTTGAGCATGTCCTTGCCCATGAACATGCTGGCACCAGAGACAAGGACTACGGTCAGGACGATCCAGAGCAGGAACTGCGTGAGGGCGACCAGGGCGACTCCGATGATCTTTCCGAACATGAGGTCTACGGCCTTGACAGAGGAGATAAGGACCTCCACCACCCTGCTGGATTTCTCTTCGATGACGCTGGACATGACCTGTCCTCCGAACATCATGATGAACATCCAGATGATGATTCCAAGGAGCATAGAAACGATCATGTAGATCCCGGATTCGGAGACGCTCTCCTTTCCGGAGTCGTCCAGGGTGTATTCTGTCACCCTCACATTGGACTTGACGTCTTCCATGATCTGGGTGAGATTCTCGATTCCGTACTGCTGGACCCTGTACTCCTCGATTGCGTCATCCACCTTGTCCCCGAGGCTGCCAGTGAATTCAACTCCGAGCGGATCCTTTGAATAGGCCTGCACAGAGACCGTCTTCTTGACACTGTCAAGGGGCGAGATCACGACTAGGACATCCTTGTCAAGGTCCTTGAGATGGGTCTTTATGTTGTCCGGTGATTCGGTCGAAAAGTCGGTGTATGTCACCCGGTCGTTGCTGACCAGATGAGACATGACGATTCCGGACTGGTCCACGACCGCAACATCCTGCCTTCTCTCCTTGGTGTTGCCCATGATCAGGAAGATCACCACCATCATGGCGGCAAACAGGATGGGGACCACGAAGGTGGTCACCAGGAAAGACTTCTTCTTTACGCGAGTCATGTACTCGCGGGAAATGACTGTCTTGATGATTCTGAAATCCATGGCTATGCTTCCTCCTCCTGGGTTACAAGTTTGATGAATATGTCGTTCATCCTGGGGATGAGCTCCTTGAACGAATTGACCGAGATGCCTGAAGCGAGCAGAGAGGCAAGGACGTCGTTGGACTGGACATCCTGGCCAAGGGTGAGGACGGCTGTGTGCCTTCCTGCGTTGTCTTCATCGGAAAGGACGGAGAACAGGCCTTCAACTCCTGAAAGCTTCTGCTCCCCGGTGTAGATCAGCTCGATGTTGTTGTTGCCGTGCTCACGGCGGATCTCGTCGACTCCTCCGGTGATCACGAGCCTGGACTTGTTGATAAGGGCTATCCTGTCACAGAGTTCCTCGACCGACTCCATGTTGTGTGTGGAGAGGATGATGGTCGCCCCTTCATCTTTGAGCCTCAGGATCTCCTTGCGGATAAGTTCGGCATTGACCGGGTCGAATCCGGAGAAAGGCTCGTCGAGGATCATCAGAGACGGCTTATGGACGACGGTGGTGATGAACTGAAGTTTCTGGGCCATTCCCTTTGAGAGTTCCTCGACCTTCTTCTTCCACCAGTCCTGGATGCCGAAACGTACGAACCACTGCTTGAGTTCCTTTCTGGCCTCGGCAGCGCTCAAGCCCTTGAGCTGGGCCAGGTACATGGCCTGGTCGCCTACTTCCATCTTGCGGTAGAGTCCCCTTTCCTCCGGTAGGTAGCCGATCTTCTCCACATCGCTCTGGGTGATAGGATGACCGTCAAAGATCACTTCTCCGGAATTTGGGATGGTGATCCTGTTGATGATCCTGATCAGAGTGGTCTTGCCTGCTCCGTTGGGGCCGAGCAGCCCGAAGATCTGTCCCTTGGGAATGTCCACGGAGACATTGTCCAAGGCCACCTTCTCTCCGAAGCGCTTGCTTATGCCCTTACATTCTATGAGTCCCATATCTTTTTTATAGTTTTCGCAAATATAAGAATAAATTATCGAATTACAATAATTATTTATAGAATTTTATAAATTCAGCAACTTCACTACCAGCTCCACAAGAAGGTCTCCCGGGGAGGCTTCGCCGACATCTCCACCCTTACCCTTGAAATCATAGTCGCACAGAAGGGAGATCGCGTCCATCGCCTTCCGCACAGGGTAGTTGGACACCGCGGCATCATATTCCTTCCAGAAAAAAGGATTCACGCCCTGCAGGGCAGCAGCTATCTCAGTCCGGTCGGGATAACGGTCCTTTTCCTTCAGGGCCCCGTACTTGAGGATTCTCAGGAAATGGGTGTAAAGGGCGCTGACTGCCATCGGCATGGCAAACCTGGGAGACTCCCCTATCCTGGTCGCGACCTTCAGGGCTTTGGGGGCATTGCGGTAAGAAAGCTCCTTCGTCAGTTCGAAGATGCTGTACTCCCTGCTTATTCCCACGTTCTTTTCAATGTCGGCTGCAGTGATTCTGCCGGTGCCTTCCGGAAGGTTCTTGAGCAATTTGTCGGTTTCGACGACAATCTTGCTCATGTCCGTGCCGGCATATTCAGCAAGCAGGGCAGCTGCGTCAGGGTCGATCACAAGCCCGCGGGATGAGCAGTACTGGGTGATCCATGGCGCCATCTCATAATCCCTCAACGCATTGGACTCGACTACCACCCCGTTCTTTGAGCATTGCTTGTAGAGGGACTTGCGCTTGTCCGCCGAGGCCCCCCTCAACAGGAGTACGAGTATGGTGGAATCAAGGGGATTCTCGCAATATACGGCCAGATGCTCCAGGTCCTTCATCGCCTGGGCGTCCTTCACGACCACGAGCTGCCTCTCGGCCATCATGGGAAAACGCCTGGCGGCGGTAATCACCGTCTCGGCATCGACATCTGCCCCGTAACAGACCGTCTCGTTGAAATCGCGGGAAAACTCGTCCAGGGAATGCTCTATCACTGAGTTGCAGATAAGGTCGAGATAGTAGGGCTCATCGCCCATTAGAAGGTAGATGGGGGAAAACTCTCCCGCCTCTATCTTTGCGATCAGGGAGCTGCACTGGGCAGCCACATTTACCGAACCTTTGGCCATAACAAACAAAGATACCAATTATTATTGGTATTTCCCGTCAGGACAGCGAAAAAGGCAGATCCGCCGAATGACGGACCCGCCTTTGAAAGACTGTTCAGGAACCTTATGCTTCGAATTTCTTCTCCTTGGTCCTTACGATTTTTTCCTTCATGAGGTCGACTGCAACACTGACGGCATCCTCGAAAGTCGATGCGCTCCTTTCAATGAGCAGTTCCTGGCCGTAGAGATGCGTCTGGATCTTGACCTCCTTGTTGTCAGGCTCGTTGAGCAAAGATAAAGTGACTTCCACCTCTTCGAGATGGTCACTGAACCTGGAAAGCTTCGAGACTTTCTTCTCTACATAGTCGAGCAGTTTCTGGTCTGCGTCGAACTTCAGGGATTTTACTCTAATCTCCATTTTTACCTCCGCTTTTTGCCCTTGGATGGGCGTTAACATAAACTTTTTTCAGTTTCTCGATGGAATTGTGCGTGTAGACCTGGGTCGCAGCGAGCGAGGAGTGTCCGAGCAGTTCCTTTATCGAGTTGAGGTCGGCTCCTTCATTGAGAAGTTCTGTCGCCAAAGAATGCCTCAACACATGGGGAGACTTCCTCCCTGTGATACTGCCGACCTGCCCCAGCTCCCTTTTCACCGCCCTGTCGACCAGCACCGGGTAGAGTTTTCCACCCTTCGGGGTAACCAGCAGCGGATCTGACGCAGACCTTTTGCAGCCTTCCATCGATTCAACTGATTGTAAATATAACGAAATTTCCTCACATAATGAAGGTACCAGAGGAATTTCTCTCATCTTGTCCCCTTTTCCCCTGACTTTCATGGTCCTTCTGGAGAAATCCACGCTGCCCACAGTGAGGGAGATAAGTTCAGAACGACGGATGCCGGTCGAGTAGAGCAGTGAGACTATCATCCTGTCCAGCCTCCTTGAATAGATATCCTTCGAAAGTGCATCCTCGCCACGGATCAGTTCGAGATTCTCTTCCGAAGCATTGCAGTCGGTGCTGTCATAATATTCCTCCATCGAATCTTCCCGGTAGAAGACGGGAAGCCTCTTTTCCATCTTGGGCCTCGAGACCAGCCGCGCAGGATTGGATTTCAGGCGACCGTCCTTCATTAGGAAGCGGCAGAAGCCGGAGAGTACGCTCAGATGCATGTTCACTGTCCGTGGATCCAGCTTCCTGGAGTCGAGCAGATTGACTTCATAGCTCCTGATCATCTGGGGAGTCAGGGACTCGACTATGTCGCCCGAGACGAAGGATTCGAAATCTCCGAGGACCTCGGAATAGATCCGGGCAGTCCTTGGAGAATACCTCCTGACCGAAGTGACGTAGGTTATGTAGTCATCTATTGCTGACATTCCTTGAGTCCCATTTCCGAGGCCTTGAGCCTCATCAACCTGTCAGCTTCTTCAAAATTGTTGCCGATCTCTCCGTCCAGGACGGCATTCTTGACATATTCCTTCAGGACGCCGATCTCCTTGCAAGGAGAAAGGCCGTAGACCTGCATGATGTACTCCCCGGTGATCGGATTCTTCCAGTTGCGGATGGCATCCTTTTCTTCCACCTCGACGAGTTTCTTCTTCACGAGCTCGAAGTTGTCCTTTATCCGGGCGACCTTCACTGGGTTCTTGGAGGTGATATCGGCATTGCAGAGAGTCATGAGGTCGTCGATCTCGTCGCCAGCATCGAAAAGGAGGCGGCGCACGGCGGAATCTGTGACCTCGTCGTCGACGAGGGCGATGGGACGGTGATGGAGGGAGACAAGCTTCTGGACGTACTTCATCTTCTCGTTCAGAGGCATCTTGAGTCTTGTGAATATCTTAGGTACCATCTTTCCGCCCACGACCTCATGGCCATGGAAGGTCCAGCCGACAGCCGGATCAAAACGCTTGCTGACCGGCTTGCCGATGTCGTGGAGAAGGGCTGCCCAGCGCAGCCAGACATTCGGGTCCTGCGAATCTGCGGCAGCCACGTTGTCAAGCACCTGGAGGGTGTGGGAGAATATTTCCTTATGGCCCTTTCCGTCGACGGTTTCTATTCCCTTGAGTTTGAGAAGTTCCGGGAGAATATATTCAAGGAGTCCGGTTTCGTCCATCAGACGGAAACCCATCGAAGGCTTGGGACAGACAAGTATCTTGTTGAGTTCCTCGACTATCCTTTCCTGCGACAGGATTGCCATCCGGTCCTTCATGGCCTTCATGGCTCTGATCGATTCCGGGACTATTGTGAAGGCGTGTTCAGGGGTACTCAGTTTTACTGCAAAACGGATTGCACGGAGCATCCTCAGGGGGTCGTCGCTGTAGGTCTGCTCCGGCTCGAGCGGGGTCCTGATTATTCCTGCAGCCAGATCCCTGATCCCCCCGAAGGGATCTACCAGGGCGCCGAAGTCTTCCTCCTGCAGGCTGAAAGCCATGGCATTGATAGTGAAGTCCCGCCTCATCTGATCCTCCTCGAGGGTTCCGTCCTCGACGATTGGTTTGCGGGAATCATGGCGGTAAGATTCCTTCCTGGCACCGACGAACTCTATTTCAGCCCCGTGCCACTTCAGCATGGCGGTCCCGAAGGTTTTGAATATGGACACGTTGCAGTGATGGTGTTCCTTGGACTCAATCTCTTCGGCCACGGCCTTCGCAAGCTCGATTCCGCTTCCCTCGACCACTATGTCGATGTCGTCATTCTGCCTCCCGAGGAAACAGTCGCGCACGTAGCCTCCGATAACGAAAGCCCGCACTCCGAGCCTCCTGGCGGCAGAGGAAACTATTCCGAAAACCGGAGATTCAAGGAATCCTTCTGTTATTGTCTGGTTCATATTCTCATTTCTGCATGGTTTCCCAATCCGGGAAGGCTTTCATCTGCTCGAAAGGGACGGACTCGGCACCTGTGCTCCTGAAGCCGAAAGTCTTCGACCCGTTGGTTATGACGATGTACTTCACTCCGAGGACTAGATTGTACTTCAAAGCCTGCTCCAGGACCTCCCGGCTCATCAGGACATCCTCCCTCTTGCATTCCACTACCATCAAGGGAGCGGTGTCCCTCCCGTACACAAGGATGTCGGCACGGAAAGGTTTCTGTCCGAACTTCATCGAGACCTCGCTCATCATCATGTGCTCAGGAACTTTCAATTCATCCCTCAGCACGCCGATGAACCACTGGCGGACCCTTTCCTCGGGCGTCAATGCTACGTTCTTCTTCCTCAACGGATCCCAGACCTGGTTCATTTCAAAGCAGTTTTATAGATGTCGTCAGTCACCAGGCCGGCAAGTGTCATGCCGAAAATGGCGGTAACAGGAGCCATGGTACCGTTGATCTGGGCCTTGTTGAAGGTGTCGGTCTCGACGATTCCTTCTGTGCCCCGGTTAGGAAGCACCTCGTCATCAAAGACGCAGAGGAACTTCTTAGCCGGAAGGGTACCTGCCCTCTTCATTTTCTTCCGTATGGCGGCCCCAAGCGGGCAGCCTCTCACCTCCCAGAACTCCGCCACCTTTATCCTCCTTGGATCCACCTTCAAGGCTGCTCCAAGAGAGCAGAAGAACCTGGCCTTGGAAGCACTTGCATTGAGGATAAGCAGCACCTTGTCTTTCAGGGAGTCCACCGCATCTATCACATAGTCATAGGAATCCAGGTCGAAGGATGCGGCCGTGTCCTCACAGTAGACTACCCTTGAAGTGGTTATCTCAGCCTCGGGGTTGATCTCCAGCAAGCGTTCCTTCATCGCTTCCACCTTCGGCAGGCCGACAGTCTTCATGGTGGCCATCAGCTGACGGTTGACATTCGTGATGCTGACGCAGTCAGGATCGACGATGGTAAGGTGGCGGATTCCGCTCCTGACCAGCCCCTCAGCGCACCAGCTGCCAACGCCGCCGACGCCGAACAGGATGACTTTCTTGCCCGAAAGCTCTTCCATCACATCCTGCCCAAGCAGCAGCTGGGTTCTGTTGAATATTTCCTGGTTCCCTGTCATTCCCTGATTACCTGTCATTCCCTGATTACCTGTCATTCTGAGCAAAGCGAAGAATCTCACAAATTTAATCAATTTCTCATTGAAACAAATTCAAAACAATAACCGTATATTTGTAGCACCACAATGGGGATGTTCTGGTTTTGACAGCAATGATTTCGGGTGGTAAGCACGCCGGGCTTCTGAGAGATCTGCCCGCCAAACCGTTCTCTCGACAATTTAGTTGCCAACAACAACTACGCACTCGCTGCTTAATTTGACCAAGTCAAATGGCTTAATCCGATCCGCCTAGGCTGCGGATCCGACGAGTATCCTGCGGACTTTACGCCTTCTATGTTCCGAGTACAGGGTATCATTCAAGAAGGACGCACCGGCGGACTCCCTTAAAGCCGGCCAAGATTCAGGGGATAAGCTTCGGCTGGCCCGCCTTCCGGCAGGCCGGGGCCGACAACCAAAGGAAGGATAAGCGTGTAGAAAGCTGCTGGGGACGTTGTTTGGACGGCGGTTCGACTCCGCCCATCTCCACCTTAATTACGGGGGCTAGGCCGCCCCCGAACCCCTTGCGGTCTTTCCGCCTCCACGACTTTTCTGCCGAAAAGTCCCGGCCCGGCCGGTCGCCTGATGGCGACTTTTCCCTGAAATTGGCTGTTATTTAATACGTTGTCAATCAGAATCTTAACGGCTTTAACGGTGGAGTTTTCAGGACCGTCTAATTGCTTAATGCTCAGATTGACAAACGATTACGTAACAGCATCAAATCCTTATCATTTCGAAGAATTGCAACGTGTGTTACAGTAACGGCCGTTGCTCATATTTGGATATACCATTGAAAATAAATACCTTTGGTTCTATGAGAAATAGTATTGCTTTCAAAGCCGGCATGGCGATCCTCATTGCCATCTCCAGTGTTGCATCTGTCGGATGCAGCCAAAGCACAGGGTACAAGACTGAAGATCCGCAGGATGTCGTGATGTACCAGGTCAATCCCCGCAATTTCGCCCCTGAGAATTCCTTCCAGGCCGTCGACGCCCGGCTGGATGAAATCCGTGCTCTTGGAACCAACACGATATGGTTCATGCCGATCTGCGAAATCGGCGTCGATAAATCCGTAAACAGTCCTTACTGCGTCCGGAACTACACTGCAGTCAACCCGGAGTTCGGCACCTTGGATGATTTCAAGACGCTGGTAGCCCATGCCCACGACAAAGGCATGGCCGTCATCATCGACTGGGTCGCGAATCATACTTCGTGGGACAACCAGTGGATCAAGGACCATCCCGACTGGTACACCCATGACGAAGAAGGCGTAATCATCCATCCTGACGGAACAGGCTGGAATGACGTAGCGGACCTTAACTTCGACAATCCTGGCCTTTGCCAGGCCATGATAGATGCCATGAAATTCTGGGTCGAACAGGTCGGAGTCGACGGCTTCCGCTGCGATGCCGCCGACTATGTCCCCTTCGAATTCTGGAAAGACTGTGTCGCCCAGCTCCGTGCCACCGGCCACGACCTGCTGATGTTGGCGGAAGGCGGACGCAAGGACCATTTCGATGCCGGTTTCGATATGAACTACGCCTGGGGCTGGCTCGCCGCCCTCAGACGTGTATTCAACGGTGAGACCGTGACTGTTCCGAACCGCATACGGCCTGTCAACCGTCCAGTCCCCGTCAGCACCCTCTTCGCCGCCGACTCAAGTGAATATGCCGGTCTTCCTGCCGGCAAGGTAAAGCTGCGTTTCACCACCAACCACGACGAATATGCCAAGCAGTCTCCCGTCCGGGAGTTCTTCGGCAACGACGGATCGATGGCGGCTTTCGTTGCGACGGCTTTCATCCACGGAGGAATACTCGTGTACGGCTGCCAGGAAGTAGGCTACCCCGGAAGGATCAATTTCTTCAATTACGCTGAAATCGACTGGGATGCCAATCCGGACATGGTCAAGGCTTATAAGGAACTGATTTCCCTCTATAACGACCACACTGCCCTTCGCAGCGGCACTCTGGTCCCCTACCCCCACAATGACGTCCTGACCTTCGAACGCACGGATAAGGACGAGACCATCCTGGTCATGGTCAACCTCCGCGACCGCCAGGTCAGCGCCCCTGTCCCGGCGAGCTGGCAAGGCCGGAATGCCAAGGACCTGATCTCCGGGAAGAACGTATCCTTCAGCGAGACCGAACTTCTCAGCCCCTTTGAATATATTATCGTCGAATAATTCATTTCACCATGAAAAGATTGGTTGCCTTCCTGCTTGGCATTGCCTTATTCCTTCCGGCCATAGCCCAGAACGTCGTCACCTATCCGGCAATTCCAGGTATGACTGCCAGTCCTGAATATTCATTGACGGTCGGCAACACACCTGTCTGGGTCGAACAGGTCGGTCCCGACGGCATGGAGGGCCTTCATGTCGCCAACTTCTCATGCGAGGGTCCGCTGGCCATAACGATTGAGACACAGGACAAGATCAAGGAGTACACCATCCAGCCTGCCAGTGCCCGAATCAAGGCTGCTGTCAGGAAAAACAAGCTGACCTTCAGGATCGACGGACCGAAGAAACTCTACATCCGGATCAACGACAAGCCTTACCTGGCCTTGTTCGCCAATCCTCTCGAAACGGAGATTCTATCTGCCGGCACTCCCGGTGTCCGTTATTTCGGCCCCGGCGTCCATGATGCAGGCCAGATTGCCCTCGAAGACGACATGACCATCTACATCGCTGGCGGTGCCCTGGTCAACGGACAGATCCGAGGCTCAGGCAAGAATGTCCGAATCCTCGGGCGTGGATCCTTCGGCGGAAATCTGAGCGTGTCAGGTTGCGAGAATCTCACAGTGGACGGGATATTCATGCGCAGCACGCGAGGCTGGACGAACACCGTCACCAACAGCCGCAACACTGTCTACTGCAATGTCAAGGTCTTTTCGCACACCGGCACCTGGGGTCTGGACGGTATCAACCCCGTCTCCTGCAAAGGTTTCCTGATTGATGACTGTTTCATCCGCACCCGTGACGACTGCATCGCGGTCAAGGCCAACGGCAACCCGGACAATTTCGACCTGAGCTGCCGGGATGTAACTGTCCGCGGCTGCCTGCTCGTTGGCTGGGACCATGCTGACGGAATGACCCTGGGATTCGAACTGAACGGAGGTACGGTCGAGAACATAAGGATGACAGACTGCGACATCCTCCGTGCCCGCGGTTCCGGCCGGACCGGAGGGCATGCAGCTTTCAGCATCGTGTGTGACGGTCCCTCAGAAGTCAGGAACATCACTTTCGAGAACATCCGCGTCGAATCTGACATTGAATACAAGAACCTGGAGATCATCCTTACGGAAGGCGAACGCTACGGCAACGGAAAGATGGGCTCCATCAAGGGTGTCCTCCTGAAGAATGTCCATTGGGCGAATGCCGGCAAGCCTTTCACCCTGGTGGGACATCCCACACGCTTTGTCGAAGACATCACTTTCGAAGACTGCTACGCAGGGGGTAAAAAAATATCCTGCCTGAAAGATGCTGACTTCCAGGCAGAATATGTAAAAGGTCTTGTCTTCATCCCAGGCGGCCCCGCAGTCGTGGAGCGCCATCCAAAAGAGCCTTATTCAGGCCGCGTTCCAGGCCAACGGAACTCCCAGGGCGCAGACAGGCGCAGACCGTAGCCTACTTCATGTCGAAGTCGACTATGATCGGCAGATGGTCCGAGGGACGCCAGAAGTTTGAAAGGTTCTGGGGATCCCTGATTGGAGTCGTGTAGTCATCCCAGATGATGTCGGCATAGGTGATACGGTCGTACAACGGTTTCGTGCAGTACACGAAGTCGATGCGGCTCGTCTTGCTGCCCGTGCTCGGCTTGAACTCCCCGGGATACTTCTCCTTGATCACGTCGATGTAAGGAGTGTTCGCACGGATGTAGTCATGCACCAGGAGCTTCGGATCGTCGTCGGCATAGCCGTACTTGTCATTGTCCACCCTTGAGCGGGAGTTGAAGTCTCCCATCATCATCCAGAGCTGGTCCTTCGCTTCAGGAATGGTGCCGATCGTGTGCTCGCAGATGTACTTCATCTCCATAGCACGGTACTTGTCGCCGCCCTGCTCCGCCTTCGAGGCCTCGCGGTCCTCGGCACGGTAGGCATAGGCCTGAGGCCAGGTGTGAAGGGTCACAATGTTCACCTTCTTACCGTTCACGTTCACGGTCGCCCAGCCGGCTCCGTGGGAAACGACAAGGTCAGGCTCCTCGCCCAGTATCTTGGATACATATTCAATAGGATACTTCGAAGTGATCACCTGGGGATAGTTGTCCCTGTGTCCGCCGATGCCCCAGTACTTGTGGCCGTAGCGGGCTGCAAGTTCGCCCCAGTTCTCCACGAGGTAACGGTCCTCCTTCGGCATGGCCTGGTCGGAGTCCGTGAGCCAGATAGACTGGGCCTCGCACCACACGCAGATGTCCGGATCCTGGGCCTTCACCCAGTCCACGAACCTGTCGTAGTTGTCGTTCTGGCCGTCCCACATTCCGTTCTGGATGTTCCAGTAAAGCAGACGCATCGGGGCGGTCTTCTCCTTTGAGCAGGAAATCAATGCCATGGCGGCGAGAACCACCGCCATGACAGTCATAAACCTTTTTCTCATAATGACCTAGACATATTAGTTAGCATATCCGGGATTCTGGTCCCTGGCCTCGTCCAGAGCCTTGTTGTAGTTGAATTCCTCCACAGGAATCTTCCAGAGGTGGCACATAGGTGCAATGGTGATTTCCTTTCCGATGGAAGAGGGGTCGGTCCTCGGCCAAGGGCAAGCGACACGGTAGTTAGCCTGTACCAGCTCTTCCCATTTGCCGTGGCGCTCCTCGAAGAACCAGTGCTTGGCCTCGTTGAAGGTCTCGTAGCGTTCCTCGGTAAGAAGGGCTCCGTAGAAGAACTCATCGTAATTCGAGTAGTCGGCAGCCTTGTAGTCGAGTTCGGGATCTGCGACAGCAGGATCCTGGCCGTAGGCACGGCGCTTGATCTGGTTCAGGGCCTCGACTGCATTGTTCATGTCACCGGTACGGGCGCAGGCCTCGGCATAGGTAAGGAGGACGTCGGTGTACCTCAGCAGAGGGATGTCGATCTGGGACTTGGAACCGGAAGCATTAGGTGCACGGTACTTCAGGAGAAGGCAGGTGTTCTCTCCGTAGGTCGTAGCTGAGAAGGCATAGTGAGCAATATTCAGGGAACGCCTGAGGTCCTTCTCGCTCCAGTTCTTGATCACAGGGTTGTCAAGGTCGGTGTAGTGGGTGTAGTAACCGGTCTTGCAGACGGTGTGGACACCATCATACAGATACTTCGGATGTGCCGTGTAGGAAAGGTAATCCCAAGTCTTGGAGTCGGTCATGTTGGTCTTGATGTAGAAGACCTCCTCTGAGGAAGTGGTTAGGCCCTCACCGAAGACCTTCTCTGCGAACTCGTCACCGGAGGAAACCTGGACCAGTGAATATGCTCCGCTGTTGATAACCTCACCGGCGTACCTCTTGGCCTCGTCGTACTTCTTTAGATCCAGGCAGACCCAGGCATAGAGAGCCTTCGCAGAGTTCTTGCAGGGAGTGTCATAGTACCTGGGCTTGTCAGGGCAATTGGCGATTGCCTTCAGAAGGTCGGACTCGATGAGATTGTAGATGTCGGACACTGAAGACTTGGGGATATCCCACTCGTACATGTTCTCCTCTGTCCTGAGCGGGTTGGCGCCGAAGGTACGGACGAGGTTCCAATAATTGAATGCACGGAGGAAATAGAGCTCGCCCATGTAGGCGCTGATCTTATCCTGGGACATGCCGGTAGCTTCAGGAAGGCGGCTCAGTGGAGTGTTGGCCCTCATGATCGCCCTGTAGAGGTACTGGTAGTTGGTACCGCAACGCTGCAGATGGGTGGTGTTGGTGATGCCGGCATAGTTTCCGGAAGCCTGGTAGACACCCTTCGGATAGATGTGCTCGGTGTTGATCTCCAGGCTGGCGAACCAGTTGGCGTTATGGACCGAACGCATCATGTCAAGTACAGAAACGACTGCCGAGTTGGCTTCGTTCTCGGTATTGTAGAATGTCGCCGTCGAGATGTTATAGGTGTACTTCGTTTCATCAAGCCATTCCTGGCATGCAGTAAGGCAGAGAGAAGCGAAAACGACGGCAATGGCAATGTATATCTTTTTCATGTTCGTCATGCTTTAGAAATTGACAGTAGCACCGATGGAAGCGGTCTTGACATTCGGGTAGGAAAGGTGGTCGATACCCACGTTGATGTCACCGCCCTTGGAGTTGACTTCAGGATCGACTCCTGAGTACTTGGTCAAGGTCAGGAAGTTCTGGGCGGTCACGAAGACCCTCAGACCTGAGAAGAAATGCCTTACAGGAACGTTGTAAGCAAGGGTGATGTTCTTCAGACGGAGGTAGGAACCGTCCTCGAGGAACCTTGTGGAATACCTTCCTGCATTGGTGTTCGTGATGACAGGGAAGGATGCCTTGCTGTTGTCAGCACCTTCCTTCCAGCTGTATTCCCAAGCCCTCTTCTCGATGTTCATACCCTGGCCGTAGGACATGTTCCTCATGTTGGAGAGGTTGTAGACCTTGTTGCCCTGGCTGCCTTGGAGGAAGAAGTTGAAGTCCCACCTCTTGTAGCGCAGACCGATGTTCAAACCGTAGGTGAAAAGAGGGAACGGAGAACCTGCCATGATACGGTCGGCATCATCGGAATACTTTCCGTCACCATCATGGTCGGCATATTCCATACGGCCGGTCTCAGGATTGATTCCGGTGTACTCATACAGCCAGAAGTTACCGATCGGATAACCCTCGCGGAGGATGTTGATAGGACCGGAACCATAGTTGGCGTAGCTGGAACCCTTGATGTCGGTTCCACCTGCAAGCTTGACTATCTTGTTGGTGTTGTGGGCGATGTTGAACTGGGCAGTCAGTCCCCAGTCATGGGTACGGATGATGTCAGCGTCGATGTTCAATTCGATACCGCTGTTGCTCATGCTACCGATGTTCTCAGTCGAGCTCACATAACCGGAGGACCAAGGCAGGGAAACGGTGTTCAGCAGGTTGTAGGTGTACTTGTAGTAGTAGTCGGCGGTGATCTTCAGTTTCTGGTCGAAGAGACCGAGATCGACACCGGCATTGTACTGGGCAGTGGTCTCCCACTTAAGGCTGCTGGGGAAGGAAGTGCTGGGATAATAGGACGTCAGGTTGCCGCCGCCGGTAGCCGCCTTTCCGGAAGAAAGGAGGTTCTGGGTGGCATAAGGAGAGATGGCCGTTGAACCGGTCACACCGTAGCCGAGGCGGAACTTGAGGTCGCTGATCTGGCGGATACCCTTCATCCAAGGCTCATCGGAAACACGCCATGCGAAAGCTCCTGAAGGGAAGTAGCCCCACCTCTGGCCTTCGGAATAACGGCTGGA